>NZ_JBEOVB010000005.1:0-543338 GCF_040295245.1 Streptomyces sp. NPDC002884
CGTGGTGCCGCCCGGCGAGGGCCGGCACCACTGGGCTCCAGGAGCCGCCCGCGGACCCCGATCCGTGGATGAGCACCAGCGGCGGCGCCTGCCGCAGGCCGTCATGGACCACGTGTATCCCGTGCGCGTGCTTGACGTCGTAGTTACCCATGTACAGGACGATGCCGGGGCCACCGACTGTCCGTCTTGTACAAATGTCGTCGCGGGGATGACGATCGCCAAGCACTTTTGTCTCCACGGCGGGCAGGATCTGCTGACCCCCCGCCCGCACCGCCGTCTCGTTCAGAACCGGGTTGCGCAGGTCAATCGTTTGGCCATCGCCTGCGATCAGCTGAAGGCCATGCACGACCGCCCCTCTGAGAGGCCGCGCCGGCGCGGGTCGAGGCCGGTGACGCGGATCCGGCGTGCCGCACGTGCGGCGGGATCCTGAAGTCGGCCACGGTGATGTTCGGCGAGCGGCTCGACCCGGTGGTGCCGGGCGAGGCCGCCGCCGTCACCAAGGCCTGCCACGTCTTCGTCGCCGTCGGCACCGGCCTCCAGGTCCAGCCCGCCGCCGGGCCGGCCGGCGTCGCCGCCGACCACGGGGCCCGGCTCGTCGTCAACGCCGAGCCGACGCCGTACGACGAGATCGCCGACGAGGTCGTGCGGGAGCCGATCGGGACGGCGCTGCCGAAGCTGTTGCGGGAACTGACCGGGCCTGAGTTCTGACGGAGTTCTGACGGGACGTCCGCCGTCACCCCAGGTAGGCGGGGGCGACGGCGGACCTCATGAGGGTGCGGGCCGCGCCGCCTCCGTCGGCGGGGACGGTCCACAGGTCCGAGCCGTAGTCGCCGGGGAGGGCGTAGACGAGGGTGGAGTCGTCGGCCCACAGGGCCTGGTCGTCGATGTTGCGGCGCTCGGCGGTGGCGGTCTCCTTCAGGGTGCGCAGGTCGAGGACGTACAGCCGCCAGGGGGCGTCGGGCGAGGCTCCCGGGACGCGTTTCTTGTAGGCGATCCGGGTGCCGTCGGGCGAGAGCGAGGGGCATTCGACGTTGCCGTGCAAGGTGGTGAGGGTGCGTGCGCCGACGTCGCCGCGGACCAGGTAGGTCCGGCCGCCGGACGCCAGCGTGGCGTAGAAGCGGGTGTCGTCCGCGAAGGTGACGCCCCAGATGTTGATGTCCGCCGCGCGGTAGGTCCGGCCGTCCCTGATGATGCGGAAGGTCTCCAGGTTGTCGTCGACGGCCCAGGTCCGGGTGTCGGCGATGGCGGTGCGGGTGGAGAAGGCGGTGCCGGCGTAGGAGTCCCCGCTGACGAATACCGTCCAGGCCACCAGATGACCGGAGGGTGAGACCCGGGCCCGGGTGGGGATGCCCGGCGCCGGGAAGCGGTGCAGCTCGTGCAGGTGCGCGTCGAGCACCACCGCCCGGTAGGTGTCCCGCAGCGCGCCGTGTACGGCCTGGAGGCAGACGCCGGTTCCCGCGGCCGCGTGGAAGCGCAGGCACTTGACGCCGGACGCGGTGCGCGGCCCCTGCGGATCGTCGGCGGGCACGGTGGCGATCTCGTCGCGGTGCGGGCCCCAGGCCAGGTTGCGCACCAGCAGCCGGCGGCCGGACGTCGGCCGGAGCGAGACCGTACCGGCCCGCACGGTCGGACCGTCGGCCCGCTGCTCGTCGCGCAGGCCCGACCGGTGGGCTGCGTACAGCACCGACCCGGTGCCGACCGTGCCGAGCAGCACCACGGCGACCAGCAGGACCGTCAGGCGGATCGTCCGGCTCATGCGGGCACCTCATCGGTGGTTCGGAGGACGAACGAGGCCACGACGGCGCTGACGGCCAGCGCGGCGGCGGTGACCGCGAGGGCGGTGCGCCCGCCCCACAGGCTCCAGGCCGCGCCGAAGGCGAGCGAGCAGGTGAAGCGGGCCAGGGCCTGGCCGGTGCCGACCAGTGCCTGACCGGCGCCCTGTCGGCGGTCCGGCACGGCGCCTGCGGTGGCGGCCGCGAGGACCCCGTCGGTGGCGGCGTAGAAGGTGCCGTGCAGGACGAGGACGGCCACCACGGCGGGGGCGCCCTGCCAGGGAGAGAGCACCAGGCCGTAGCCGAGCAGCAGGACGCCGTGGCCGGCCAGGAAGAGCCGGCGGCTGCCGACGCGGTCGGCGAGGACGCCGAGCGGGAGTGCGAGCACCAGGAAGACGGCGGCGGTGCCGAGCGGCAGCAACGGGAAGAGAGCGGCGGACAGGGCCCCTTCGCGCTGGAGCAGCAGATAGAGGAAGGAGTCGCTGACGGTGGTCAGGCCGAGCAGGGTCGCGCACACGGTGAGCCTGCGCAGTTCGGGGCGGCGCAGCAGCCCCGGCGCGTCCCGGAGCACGGGCCGGGCCGGTTCGGGTGGTTGCGCCGCCCCGGCGGGGACGAGGTGGCGCGGCACGAAGAGCACCAGCACCAGGACTCCGAGCACGGCGACGCAGCCGCTGACGGCGAAGACGGCGTCGTAGCCGTCTACGGTGGCCCGCAGCACGGCGAAGGCGACCAGCGGGCCGAGCAGCGCGCCGGTGGTGTCCATGGCGCGGTGCACCCCGAACGCCCGTCCCCGGTACCGCGGTTCGGTGGCCAACGAGATCATCGCGTCCCGGGGGGCGGTCCGCAGCCCCTTGCCGGTGCGGTCGGCGGCGAGCACGGCGCCGATCACGGGAACGGTGTGGGCGAGCAGCAGCAACGGCTTGCACAACGCCGACAGGCCGTAGCCGAGGCCGGCCACGACCTTGTGCCGACGGCCTCCCCGGTCGGCGAGATGGCCCCCGGCCAGCCGGACCAGGGCCCCGACACCGTTGTTGATGCCGTCGAGGAGCCCGAACCCGAGCGGCGAGAGACCGAGGCCGGCCACGACGTAGAGCGGCAGGACGGCGGTGACCATCTCCGAGGAGACGTCCGTGATCAGGCTGACCGCGCCGAGGGCCAGCACGGTGGAGGGCACGGCGGCCCGCCGCCGCCCCGGACGGAGGTCCGGGGCGGCGGCGGGCTCGGGGCTGCGGGAGTCCGCGAGATACACGGGCGTCAGTTCCAGATGCCGGTGATGTCGGACGCCGAGGAGGCGTTGCCCGCGTGTGTGGTCAGACCGGCCAGGTCCTCCACGGTCCGCAGGACGTTGTAGTGGTTGTAGGTGGTGGAGCTGGAGCTGCCGGGAGTGACGTGCTGCCCGTAGAAAACGGTGGGGATGCGGTTGCCGGACAGCTTGTTGTCCTCGTCGAAGGTGACGGCGAGGATGCTGTTGTGGGTCCTGGCCCAGGTGGCGTAGGCGCCCAGGTTGTTCTTGATCCAGGTGTCGCCCGTGGAGACCGAGCAGTCGTGCATGTCACTGCACAGGTTCGGGACGACGAACGAGACCTTCGGGAGGGTGGTCCAGTCGGTCGGGAACTGCGTCATCGTCCTGGCGGTGCTCGTGGGCACATTGGAGAACCCGAACCACGGGTTGTGCTTCTGGGCGTAGTTGCCGCTGCTGCACGTCGTGGAGCCCTGGCTGGGCAGCGACTCGTTGTAGCTGGCCCAGGTCTTGCCCGCGGCGATCAGTTCCGAGGCGAGGTTCGGCTGGGAGAGGGACCCGACCGGCACGCAGCTGTCGTCGGTGCGGCCCTGGCCGGAGCCCGAGAACAGCATGTAGTAGTTCGGCTCGCTGGGGTGGGTGAGACCGTAGGACCGGGTCAGGTCGGCGCCGCCCGCCTTGAGGGTGTTGTTGAGGTAGGGGGCGCCGGAGCTCCCGATCACCTGTGAGTAGGCGTGGTTCTCCATCACCACGACCACCACGTGGTCGGGGGTCGGGAGAGCGGCCGCCTGAGCGGTGGAGGCCGTGGCGGTCCACACGCCGATCGACGTGGCGGTGAGGGCGAGGGCCCCGGCGAGTGCGGCGAGGGGGCGTCGGTTGCGCGGGGATGCCTTGACGGCGGCCATGACTGTCCTCCGGACAGTAGTGACGGACGTGCGGGGGGCAGCGCCGCAACCCTAGGAGCCCCGGACCGGGCCTGGGTGAAGGCCAGACGAACGGTGGGCCCCACCGGGCAAAGGTCGTCCCCGGCACAGGTCATGCACAGGTCATGGACAGCAGGAGCCCCGGGCCACCCGCCCGGTCGCCGTCGTGGGGACCGGGCGCCCACCCGGACTGGCCGGTGGGGCCCGGTCCGGATGCGCGGTCCCTACGCCTCGAGCCGGAAGAGGGCCGTGTCGCCGGGGGTAGCCCCGCCCTCGAAGTCCAGCAGGCGCCGCTTGCGCTCCAGACCGCCGCCGTAGCCGGTGAGGCCGCCGCCTGCGCCGATCACGCGGTGGCAGGGCACGATGATGCCGATGGGATTCCGGCCGTTGGCGAGGCCCACCGCGCGGGAGGCGGCCGGATTGCCGAGGGCTTCGGCGAGTTCGCCGTAGGTGCGGGTCTCGCCGTACGGGATCTTCCGGAGTTCGGCCCATACGGACCGCTGGAACGGGGTTCCGTGCAGGCGGAGTTCGAGAGCGAAGTCCTTCGACTCGCCCGCGAAATAGGCCTCCAGCTGTTCCTCCGCCGCACGGAAGAGGGTGTCGTCGCGGGGGCCGAAATCCTCCTCCGGTGGGCGGTGTCGCTGTTCGGTCATGTAGAGGCCGCACAGGACGCCGTCGTCGGCGACGAGCGTGAGAGGGCCGTACGGGCTGTCGACGATCGTGTGCTGTTTCACTGAAGTTCCTTACACGGGCAGGAAGTTGATCGGATGACTGTCGGTCGCCCAGAGGTACTGGACGGCGTACGCCCGCCAGGGGCGCCAGCCCGCCGCGCGGGCGGTGAGCGCCGCCGGGGTGGAGGGCAGGCCCAACTGCTGTGCGGCGCGCCGGACTCCGAGGTCGGTGGGGAGGAAGGCGTCGGGGTCGCCGAGGGCCCGCATCGCGATGACGTCGACCGTCCAGGGTCCGAAGCCGGGCAGCGCGAGCAGCGCGGCGCGCGCCTTCGGCCAGTCGCTCTCCACACCCAGGTGCAGTGAGCCGTCGGCGAGGTGTCCGACGAGGGTGGTGAAGGTGGTGCGGCGCGTACGGGGCATCGCCAGCGTCTCGGGGTCGACGGCGGCGAGCGCCTCGGCGGTCGGGAACAGGTGGGTGAGGCCGCCCTCCGGGTCGTCGACCGGTTCGCCGTGCGCGGTGACCAGGCGGGCCGCGTGGGTCCGGGCGGCCGCCGTGGAGACCTGCTGCCCCAGCACGGCGCGGACGGCGAACTCCGCCTCGTCGACCGTACGGGGCACCCGGCGGCCGGGGGCCTTGTCCACCAGGGGTGCGAGCAGCGGATCCGTGCGCAGCTGGTCGTCGACGGCGACCGGGTCGGCGTCCAGGTCGAGCATGCGCCGGCAGCGGCTGATCGCGACCGTGAGGTCGCGCAGGTCGCTGAGGGTGAGGCGGCAGCCGATGTGGTCGGGGTTCGGGGTGAGCGCCACGATGCCGTGCCCGTACGGCAGCCGGAGCGTGCGCCGGAACGCGCCGTCCCGCCACTCCTCGACACCCGGGACGCCGGTGGCGGCGAGGTGCCCGAAGAGGTTGTCGGGGTTGAGCGGGGCCCGGAAGGGGAGGCGCAGGGCGAGCGTGCCGGGCGTGGCCGGACGGGCCGAGGGGTTCTTGCGCGGGACACGGGCGCGCAGTTCGCTCGGGGAGAGCGCGAAGACCTCGCGCACGGTGTCGTTGAAGGTACGGATGGAGGCGAAGCCGGACGCGAACGCCGCCTCAGCCATGGGGAGTTCGGTCGTCTCGATGAGCAGGCGAGCGGTCTGGGCGCGCTGCGCGCGGGCCAACGCGAGTGGGCCCGCGCCGAGTTCGGCGAGGAGTTGGCGCTCGACCTGGCGGGTGCTGTAGCCGAGGCGGGCCGCCAGTCCGGGTACGCCTTCACGGTCGACGACGCCGTCGGCGATCAGGCGCATGGCGCGGGCGACCAGATCGGC
This sequence comes from Streptomyces sp. NPDC002884, assembly GCF_040295245.1. Lineage (NCBI taxonomy): Bacteria > Bacillati > Actinomycetota > Actinomycetes > Kitasatosporales > Streptomycetaceae > Streptomyces > Streptomyces sp. NPDC002884. The sequence goes on from NZ_JBEOVB010000005.1 coordinate 5,912, forward strand.
GCGCTGGTTCCACTCCGGGGAGCCGGGCGTGGTGTCGGGCCGGCAGCGCTTGCAGGCGCGGAAGCCGGCCTGCTGACAGGCGGCGGCGCTCGGGTGGAAGACCATGTTCTGCGGCTTGGGCGGCACGACGGGGCAGCTGGGCCGGCAGTAGATGCCGGTGGTCAGGACCGCGGTGAAGAACCAGCCGTCGAACCGCGCGTCCTTGGACCGCACGGCGCGCACACAGTGCTCGCGATCGGTGTACATCCCGTTCTGCATACGTCCAGCATCCACCGGCCGCCGATCGGGCGCTGGCGAGAATCCGACATCGGCCTCGCACGGCCCGGCACCGCCCGCCGGCTCCTGCGAAGGGGGCCGGAGGCCCTCCCGCCGGCCCTCAGCCCGCCCTCTCCTGCCAGGTCGCCAGCGACCAGATCACGAACACGTCGATCGCCATGACGACGATCGACCAGAGCGGCTGGTAGGGCAGGAACAGGAACTGGGTGACCAGGCTCAGCGCGGCGAGGAAGATGCCCGTGAAACGCGCCCAGGTCATGCCCTTGAGCAGGGCCGCGCCGGTCGCCGCCGCGACCACGCCGAGGACGAGGTGGATCCAGCCCCAGCCGGTGAGATCGAGCTCGTAGGCGTACGAGCCGACGCGGGCGTAGATGTCGTCCTCGGCGATGGCCGCGATGCCCTGGAGGACGGCGAGCACGCCGCTGCACAGCAGCAGCACGCCGGCGAAGACGACGCCGCTGTCGGCCCGGCTGCCGTGCGTGCCGGACCCGGACGGGCCGCCGCGCGGCGTGGACCAGGCGCCGCCTATCTCACCGTGCGGCTCTCCGGTCGGGGAGTGCGAGCTCATGCGGGGCTGTCCTTTCGGTGGGGCCGGGTCGCGAGGAAGTCGACGATGCCCAGCGCGAAGAGCAGGGCGAGAGCCAGGCCGACCACGACCCAGCCGGTCGGGTACGGCCACAGGACAAAGGCCAGGACGGCTCCCGCGGTCAGGATCCAGGTGATCCAGGTGCGGTAGCGGTCGACGAACGGGCCGACGGGACCGGTGCTCAGTCCGGCGTGATCGGCGGTCCCGCGCACGGCGCCGATGCCCGAGTGCCAGAGCCGCCGCACCAGAGCGGCGTGACGGCCGGGCCCGGTCAGCCAGGCCGCGAGGGCGATCACCACGCCGAGGGCGACCACCGACCGCACGGAGGTGCGCAGGAACCGGGTGAGCGTGTCGTACACCGACCCGGCGGCCGGCTGGGAGACGCCGGCCGGGAGCGCGTCCAGGTAGACGACCCGGAAGACGGTCAGCGCGACGCCCAGCAGGAGGGTGGCGAAGGCGAAGCAGAGCGCGGCGACGATCAGGACGCGGCGGCGGTGCGCCGAGAGCAGCACGCCCGCCGCCACCAGCAGGACCGCGATCACGGGAAGCCAGACACCGGCCAGCTGGAGCAGCCGGAAGTAGGTCTTGACCTTGCCGATGTCCTCGGACTCCACGACGGTGAAGTTCGTGTGGATCTCGGGGATCTTCCCCGCGACCGTCATCCCGGAGTCGACGAGCCGTTGCTTGACCTGCTCGACGACCGGGGCGAGGTCGATCGTCACCGTGTCGTTCTCGATCTTCACCGCGCCGCCGCCGCTGCCCGTGAGGGCCTTCTCGACGGAACTGTGGATGCGGCGGTTGGCGTCGACCCAGATCCTCTCGAAGGCGTCGGAGGCCATGACCGCCTGCGCCTTGTCGTGCACGAAGCTGCCGACGGCGCTCTCGAGCGAGGGCCCCAGCCTGCCGAGGGCCTTCTCCAGCAGCGGACGCTGGGCCGGGGCCGCGTCCTGGAGGAGGGCGGTGAGGTCCAGGCGTTCCATCAGCGCGTTCGTGACGCGGGTGGCGGCCGCGTTCTGGATGTCCTTGTCGGAGGCCAGCGGGCGGACGGTGTCGACATAGCGTCCGGTGTCGCCCACGATGCTCGAGGTCCAGGCCGCCACCACGCCCAGCGGGGCCAGGACACAGCCGAGGACGATGAGGACGACCGCGACGATCGAGCGGACCCGGTGGTGGGTGGGACGACGGGTGCGCTCCTCCTCCAGTGCCGCGATACGGGCTCTGAGCGCGTCCAGCTCCGCGTCGGCGGGGACACCGCTTTCCGGCATGGCGGACTCCCTCGCCGTCGGTCGGGTCCGGCCCGGGGTCGGTCCGGTGGATGCCAGCACATCCCGGCCGTGCGGCGGCGGCGAGCGAAGCGGGGCCGTTCGGGTGAACGACCCCGCCCGTACGGGGGCCGCTACATGTTGATCATGTGCCCGGCCAGTCCGTGGACGGCCTCCTTGACGGCCTCGCCCAGCGTCGGGTGGGCGTGCACGTTGCGGGCGACCTCGTGGACGGTGAGGTCCCACTGCTGGGCGAGCGTCAGCTCGGGAAGCAGTTCGGTGACGTCGGGACCGATCAGATGACCGCCGATCAGCTCGCCGTACCGGGCGTCGCTGATCAGTTTCACGAAACCGGTGGTGTCGCCGAGGCCGTGCGACTTCCCGTTCGCGGTGAACGGGAACTTGGCCACCTTGACGTCGTAACCCTTTTCCCGCGCCTGGGCCTCGGTGTAGCCGAAGCTGGCGACCTGGGGCTGGCAGTAGGTGGCGCGCGGGATCATGGCGTAGTCCAGCTCCATGGTCTCCGCGTCGGCGAGGGTCTCGGCGGCGATGACGCCCATGGCCTCGGCCGCGTGCGCGAGCATCAGTTTCGCGGTGACGTCGCCGATGGCGTAGATGTGCGGGACGGAGGTGCGACAGCGGCCGTCGACGTCGATCGCGCCGCGCTCGGTGACCGCCACGCCCGTGTTCTCCAGGCCGTAGCCGGTGACGTTCGGGGCGAAGCCGATCGCCTGGAGCACCTTGTCGGACTCCAGGACCTGCTGGGCGCCGTCCTTGCCGGTGACGGTGACACGGACCCGCGGACCGGACTCGTCGATGGACTCCACCCGGGTGGAGGTGAGTACGTCGATGCCCAGCTTCCGGTACTGCTTGGCCAGTTCGGCGGAGACCTCGGCGTCCTCCAGGGGGGCGACCCGGTCCAGGAACTCGACGATCGTGACCTTCACACCGTAGTTGTGCAGGACGTACGCGAACTCGATGCCGATGGCGCCGGCGCCCGCGATGACGATCGACTGCGGAAGGTCGTCGGCGAGGATCTGCTCCTCGTACGTCACCACGCGCGCGCTGCGCTTGGTGCCGGGGAGCAGCTTGGGGGTGGCGCCGGTGGCGATGATGCAGTGGTCGAAACCGATGGTGCGGGTCTCCCCGTCGTAACCGGTTACCCGCAGGGTTCGGTCGTCGACGAAGGCGCCGCGGCCGTCGAACTCGGTGATCTTGTTCTTCTTCATCAGGTAGTGGACGCCCTTGACCCGGCCGTCGGCGACCTTGCGGCTGCGGCGGTACGCCTCTCCGTAGTCGAAGGAGACCTGTCCGTCGACCTTGATGCCGAAGGTCTTCGCCTCACGGGTGAAGATGTGGGCGAGTTCGGCGTTGCGCAGGAGGGCCTTGGTGGGGATGCAGCCCACATTGAGGCAGACGCCGCCCCAGTACTTCTCCTCGACGACGGCGACGCGCTTGCCCAGCTGGGCGGCGCGGACCGCGGCGACGTAGCCGCCCGGACCGGCGCCGAGGACCACGACGTCGAAGCGTTCGTCCTGCTCGGTCATGGATTCGTTTCCTTTTCCGTGGAGTGCGATACGGGTGATACGTGCTGCCGTTCCGATTCTCGCGCGCCGCCGGGGAGAATGTGTGAGTGATCGATCACTGCTGTGCGGAGATGACCCGCCAGGCCGACTGGCGTTGCCGGGCCCACGCCGATGTCTTCGACTGCCCGGACGCGCTGGTGCGGTTCGAACCGAGGTTCCGGGAGTACGGGCTGATCGTCCACGACGGGGGGTCGGCCTCCCGGGAGATCGGCTTCTGCCCGTGGTGCGGCGCGCGGCTGCCGGAGTCGCTGCGCGACCGGTGGTCGCAGGCACTCGAGGCACGCGGGATCGACCCCTGGGAGGACGCTGTGCCGCCGGAGTTCGAGGACGACCGGTGGCTGCGGGAAGGCCACACCGGCCCGGCGTCGGCCGGCGAGGACCCACCGCGTGCCGGCTGAAGCGCTCCGAGAGCGCCGGCGGTACGGCCAGGTCCGGCATCCATGGCCGAACCCGTGTCCGTACCGCCGGCGGCGGTGAAACTGGTGGAACCGGTTACTCGGAGGTCGCCGTCGGCCGCCGCGACGCGGCCGTCGCCCTGCCGACGTCGGTCAACGGCCGGAGCCGATAGGTGTACGCGTAGTCGCGGTCGGCGAACAGCTTGTACTCGTCGTGGGTGTGCGCGCCCCAGCTGTTGTCGCCGCCGACGCCCATCTGCCGGTGGTTCAGGCGCAGTACGACCTCCTTGCGAGGGGTGAGCTGGTAGTCGTGGCGGGCTCCGACGGACAGGTCCTCCGGAGTGAGGTGCGAGGCGTTGAACTCCAGCAGCGGCTCGCCGCTGACCAGCAGGCCGGTGCCGTCGCCGCCGGTGAGGGCGACCCAGCGGACGTCGGTCCTGTTGCCGTTCTCCTGGGGCCGCAGATAGGAGGTCCACTGCCCGGTGACGGTGCCGGAGTAGCGGCCCACGTCGGTGGCGTCGTTGCGGTCCCAGTGGTTCTCCTCGGGACCGCGGCCGTAGTAGTGCAGCTTCTCCAGGCGGGCGGGCAGGAACAGCAGCGTGCCGATCTCCGGGATGTACGGCAGGGAGGCGGCGCCCGGGTGCAGGGTGTTGTCGACCTTGATCTCACCGTTTCCGAAAACGGTGTAGGTGGTGGTGTACGTCGACTCCGTCGTGGTGGGCAGCGTCCCGGCGACCTTGATCTCGACGGCCCGGTCGCGCAGCGCCCGCACGCTCACATCGGTCACCCTGCGACGCGCGCTGGCGTCGCGCCAGGTCTGGTTGCGGGTGTGCTGTCCGTTTCCCCGGTCGTTGTCGGTCGGGGCGCGCCAGAAGTTGGGGGCCGGTCCCGAGGAGATCAATGGGGTGCCGTCGGCCTCGTAGGAGGTGATGACGCCGGTCTCCTTGTCGACGGTGACCGAGAAGTTCCGGCCCTTGACGGTGACCGATCCGGCACTGTCCCGATGACTGAGCGCCGGGACGCCGGCCAGTGGCACGGGCGTGACGGCGGGGCTCCCGGCGTCGACGGCGAGTTGCTGCCTCGCCACCTCGAAGCCGGACTTCGCCCACTTCGTCTTCTCCCTGGTGGTGAACGACAGGTGGAGGAAGTACTCGGCGCCCGGCGCCGGGTGGTCCGGCAGCTCGAAGGGGACGGTGACGTCCTTGCTCGACAGCGCGGGCACGTCGAGCAGGTCACGGCCCAGCTTTCCGCGCCGGACCACTTCGCCGTCCCGCACGAGTTCCCAACGTCCGTCGAATTCCCGGAGGTTGGTGAACAGGTACTCGTTGGTGAGGGTGACCGCCGCGCCCGGGGTGAGCAGGTCGCCGCCGGCGGCAGGTGCGGCGTGGACGGCCTGGTAGATCCGCTTGACCTCGGCGGACTTGCCGGTGGCCCCGCGGTCGGCGGTGACGATGCCGTCGCCGGAGAAGGCCCCGTCGTTGGGGTTGTCGCCCCAGTCGCCGCCGTAGGCACGGAACGACTTCTCGCGAGGGCGTTTCTCGGTGAGGCCGACGGTGGCGGCGTCGAACCAGAACCGTACGCCGTCGTCGCCGGGACCACGCCCGGCGACGGCCAGTTCGGCCGCGCTCAGCGCCCGGGCGTACACGCGTGCCCGCCGGACGGTGCCGCTGAACTCCCGGGTCGGGTTGTCGACATCGGTGGCCAGGGACAGGGGCGCGGTGTTGTTGCCGGGGCGCACCGTGGTGGTGCGGGTGGCGCGGACCGCGCCGTCGACGTACAGGGTCAGCGTGCCGGCCGCCGCGTCGAAGACGCCGGCGACATGGTGCTCGGAGCCGGTCCAGTCGTCCGGCAGTGCCCAGCTCGCGGTGATCCACTGGCCGCTGCCGTAGATGAAGAACTCGAGGGTCCGGTTCGTCTGCTTCAGGGCGTACTGGGTGTCGCCCTTGGCGAGGATCGGCTGGTGGTAACCGGTTACGTGCGGGGTGACCCACGCTTCCAGCGTGAGGGAGCCGGTGAGGTCCAGCGATGCGTCACGGGCGAAAACGGTTGCACCGGAGATGCCCGCGTCGCGGGTGAAGGCGCCTCCGGAGGCGATGAGCTCGCCCCGGAGAGCGGCGGGCCCGGCCTCGGTGAACAGCTTGCGGACGGGGGTGGGCCAGTCGAGGGCCTGGTCGGCGAAGTCCCAGATCCAGCCGCCCTGGAGCACTTCATGACGGCGGATCAGGTCCCAGTACTTCTTGAAGTTCCCGCTGGAGTTCCCCATCGCGTGGGAGTACTCGATCATCACGTACGGCCGGGTGTCGCTCGTGTCCGCGGCCCGCGCCGCGACGCGGGCGGGGGTGTCGTACATCTCGGAGCGGATGTCGCTGATCCCCTGGCGGTCGTCGCCCTCGTACTGGATGACGCGGGTGGTGTCGTAGGAGCGGATCCAGTCGTGCATGGCGTTGAACGTGGTGCCGCCGCCGGCCTCGTTGCCGAGCGACCAGATGACGACCGAGGCGTGGTTCTTGTCGCGGTGGACCATGTTCTGGGCACGGGCCACGCAGGCCCTCGTCCACTCCGCGTGGTTGCCCGGGTACTCGCCCCGGATGCCGTGGGTCTCGAGGTTGGTCTCGTCCACGAGGTACAGGCCGTACTCGTCGGCGAGCTCCAGCCACAGCGGGTTGTTGGGGTAGTGCGAGGTGCGGACGGTGTTGATGTTCAGCCGCTTGATGATCCCGATGTCCTCGACGAGGTCGGCGCGGGTGAGGGCCGAGCCACGGGTCGGGTGCATCTCGTGCCGGTTGGTGCCCCGGAAGGAGACCGGCTTGCCGTTGATGCGCATCAGGCCGTCCTTGAGCGCGAACTCGCGCAGGCCCACGCGGTGGGAAAGGGTTTCGATCACCTTTCCCGACGGGTCGCGCAGGCGGAGCACGGCGGTGTAGAGGTACGGATGCTCGGCCGACCACAGGCGTGGCGCGGGCACGGCCTTCGCGGCCCGTACGGCCGTCTCCTCCCCGGAGCCGAGCGCGACGGCCTGCTGCAGGGGCCGGGGCCACACCGGGTGCCCGCTCCCGTCGTACAGCTGGGTCTCGACGGAGTACGTGCCGGCGCCCTGTCCGCCGTAGTCCCGCACGCTCGCGGTGACCGACAGTTCGGCCGTCCTGTAGTCGTCGCCCAGCGGGGTGTCCAGCCTGAAGTCACGCAGGTGCACGGCCGGTGTGGAGTACAGGTAGACCGAGCGGAAGATGCCGCTCAGCCGGATCATGTCCTGGTCCTCCAGCCAGTCGCCGTCCGAGTAGCGGTAGACCTCCACCGCGATCTGGTTGGTGCCCGGCTTGAGGTGCGGAGTGATGTCGTACTCGGCGGGGTCGTAGGAATCCTCGTGGTAACCGACCAACTCACCGTTGATCCACACGTAGTGGGCGGACTTGACCCCCTCGAAGTGAAGGAACGTGCGCCGTCCCGCCCAGCCGCCCGGGACCGTGAAGGTGCGACGGTACTGGCCCACGGGGTTGTAGCGGGTGGGGGCGGCCGGTGGCTGCGCCTCCTCCCCCAGCCCGTTGGCGCCCCACCACGGATAGGTGATGTTGATGTAGATCGGGCGGTCGTGACCGTGCAACTGCCAGGCGGCGGGCACCGGGATGGTGTCCCAGCCGCTGTCGTCGACGTCGGTGCGGTGGAAGTCGGGGTCCCGGTCGTCGGGACGGTCGGCGTGGGCGAACTTCCAGGTGCCGTCGAGGCTCAGCCGGTAGGGCGAGCGGGTCCGGTCGGCGGCGAGCGCCTGGGCGAGGTCCGCGTACGGCATGAGCGTGGTGTGCGGTGCTTCGGTGCCGAGCCGGAAGACGTCGATGGCGCCGTTCCACTCCGGGGTGCCGTCCGCGGCGACGGCCCGGCGGGCGGTGGACGGCGCGGACAGGGCGAGCGCGCCGAGGACGGCGGCCGACCCTTCGAGCAGACGACGACGGCTGACGACCGTCCGCCGGGGGTGGTCCGGTTCCACCCACTGGGGGCGGTCCGGCCGGTCCATGGACGACACATGCGGGTGCGACATGACCACGACCTTCCTCGGGGCGACCCGTGCGGCTTCGCACGGACGGAGGGTGCGTCAGATCTTGTCCACTCCTGTTGAAAAAACGAACATAGACGCGCCGCGATGTCCGAATATCAACTCTCTTCGGCGCAACGCCACTTGGTACCCGCGCTCCCCACGGGCTTTTTTGGTGACTCCCGTCAGTAGACGTCCCGCACGTACCGCTTGTCGGAGGCGAGCTGCTTCACATAGGCCGCCGCCTCCGCCTCGCTCAGGCCGCCGTGCAGGACCGCCACGTCACGCAGGGCCACGTCGACGTCCTTGGCCATCCGGGAGGCGTCGCCGCAGACGTAGAAGTGGGCGCCGTCCTGGAGCCAGGACCACAGATGGGAGCCGTGCTCGCGGATCCGGTCCTGGACGTAGACCTTGGCGCGCTGGTCGCGGGAGAAGGCGGTGTCCAGCCGGGCGAGGATGCCGTCGCCCCGGAGAGCGGCCAGCTCCTCCTCGTAGTAGAAGTCCGTCGCCCGGTGCTGCTCGCCGAAGAACAGCCAGTTGGGAGCCCGGTGCCCCCGTGCCCGGCGCTCCTCGAGGAAGCCGACGAAAGGCGCCACGCCGGTGCCGGGGCCGACCATCACCATCGGGGTCGCCGGGTCCGCCGGCGGGCGGAAGTGCGGGGAGCGCTGCACATGGACGGCCACCTCGGTGCCGGGCTCGGCGTCGGCCAGGAAGGGCGAGCAGACGCCCTGCCGGGGGCGGCCGGCCAGGTTCTCGTACCGCACGACGGAGACGGTGAGCGAGACGAGATGACGGTCGGTCAGCGGACTGGACGAGATGGAGTACAGCCGCGGCTGCAGCCGTCCCAGCAGCTCGGCCCACTCCTGCGCGCCGGCCCGGACACCGAACTCGGCGGCCACGTCGACGGCCTGGCGGCCCCAGGACCACTTCGCCAGCTCGTCCTTGTTGTCGGGGCGCAGCAGCTTGCGCAGTTCCCGCGGGTCGCGGGTGCGGTCGGCGGTGAAGCGCAGCAGGGCCGGGGTGATCCGGGTGATGTCCAGGTGGCGCAGGAAGGCCTCGCCGAGCTCGACCTCCCCGACGCCGTTCACCTGCACGCGTGCCTGCGCGTCGAGTCCGGTGACGCCCAGCCACTCCGCGACCATGTCCGGCGAGTTGAGGGGGCGTACGCCCAGGGCGTCGCCCGCCTCGTAGACGAGCGGGGTCTCACTGTCGCGGGTGTCGAAGGTGAAGCGGCGGACCTCCTTGCCGGAGCCCGGCAGACTCAGCAGCCGGTTGCCGGTCAGCCGGGCGACGACGGGAGCGGGGCGCCTGGGGCGGGCAGCGGCGGGGGCCTTCGAAACGGTGCCGGAACCGGTTTCCGCAACGATTGCCGACGCGCGAGCGGCGGCGGGACCCGCGGTCGCCGGGATCTGGGCCGGAGCCGCGGGCACCAGCTCCGTGGCCTCCTTCAGGGCGGTGGCCACCTGGTCGAGCCAGGCCTCCGCCTCCGTCTCGAAGTCCGGCTCGCAGTCGGTGCGGGGGGCCAGCCGGACCGCGCCGAGTTCGTCCAACCGCCGGTCCAGCCGCCGCCCGTGCCCGCAGAAGTCGTCGTACGAGGAGTCCCCGAAGGCGAGGACGGCGTAGCGGTGGCCTTCCAGCCGACCGGTGTCCAGCGCGGCGAGGCCGTCCCAGAAGCCGGCGCCGTTGTCGGGGGCGTCGCCGTCGCCGAAGGTGCTGGTGATCAGCAGCAGGTCGGCGTCGGAGGGCAGCGCGGCCGGGTCGGCCTCGTCCATGGCGACGAGGGACGCCGGGTGACCGCCCGCCGTGAGCCGCTCGGCGGTGGTGGTCGCGAAGTCCTCGGCGTTGCCGGTCTGCGAGGCCCACAGGATCACCACCCGGCGCGCCGGGGTCGTCGGACCTGAGGGTGCGGTGGCGGTACGGGAGTACATGCCGGCGAGGGTGCCGTTGACCCACAGCGCGTGCTCGGGAGCGAAGGGCGCGTCCGCCGGCAGCACCGGTACGCCGGGGGCGCCGGCCGGGATCCCGGCGAGGAAACCGACCAGGTACTGCCGTTCGCGCTCGGTCAGGACCGGCGGCGGGGCGGGGCGCAGACCGAAGACCTCGGCCGCGGACGGCAGGACGGCGGTCGGCACGAGGACGGCGCCGGGTCCTTCCGGCAGCGGGGCCCGGTCGCCCGGCGCGTTGCCGAGGAGGTTCCGCGGCGCCGGGGTCTCCGTGGCCGGCGGCTGCACGGTAACCGGTGTCGACACCTTCGTCAGGGAGACCGCGCACACCTTCAGCTCGGGCTGGAAGGACAGCGGGTCGACGGCGTCGCTGGTGACGGCGTTGACGCTGAGGTACTCGCCGAACAGGTCGTTCCAGTGGAACGGCGCGAAGCAGGAACCGGGCAGGACGCGGTCGGTGACGACGGCCGGCAGGACGGCCCGGCCGCGCCGCGAGGCGACCTCGACGGAGTCGCCGTCGGCCACGCCGAGCGCGGCGGCGTCCTCGGGGTGCACCTCCACGAAGGGGCCGGGGTTCAGCTTGTTGAGCTTGGCCACCCTCGCGGTCTTCGTCAGGGTGTGCCACTGGTGCTGGAGGCGGCCGGTGTTCAGGAAGAACGGGTAGTCGTCGTCCGGCATCTCGGCGGGCGGGACATGCGGACGCGGGTGGAAGACCGCGCGGCCGGAAGCCGTGGGAAAGGTGAGCGAGCCGTCCTCGTTCACATAGCGGATCGGGTTGCGGTCGGGCCCGTCGGCGGTGGCCGCCGGCCACTGCACCGGGGTGGCGCGCAGCCGGTCGTAGGTCACTCCGCGCAGGTCGTAGCCGGTCTGCGCGTTGTGGGCGCGCTTGATCTCCTCGAAGACCTGCTCGGCGGTGTCGTAGGTGAAACCGCTTTCGTAACCCATGGCGCGGGCGACGGCCGCGATGAGCTGCCAGTCCGCCATGGCCTCGCCGGGCGGGTCGGCGGCGGGGCGGGCGAGGGTGAGGTTGCGCTCGCTGTTGATGAGGACGCCCTCGGTCTCGGTCCACAGCGCGCCCGGCAGGACGATGTCGGCGTAAGCGTTTGTCTCCGTTTCGGCGAAGACGTCCTGCGCGACGACGAACTCGGCGGCTTCCAGCCCCTCGATGACCGTCCTGCGGTTGGCGACGGAGGCGACCGGGTTGGTGCAGATGATCCAGCAGGCCTTGATGTCGCCCTCGGCCATCTTCCGGAACATCTCGATCGTGCCCTTGCCGACGCCGTCGGCCCTGATCGTGCCCGGCGCGAGCCCCCACAGGTCCTCGACGAAGGCACGGTCGCCCTCGACGAGGACGGAGCGCTGACCGGGCAGCCCCGGGCCCATGTAACCCATTTCCCGGCCGCCCATGGCATTGGGCTGGCCGGTGAGGGAGAAGGGGCCGCTGCCCGGGCGGCAGATCCTGCCGGTGGCGAGGTGGAGGTTGATGAGCGCGTTGGTGTTCCAGGTGCCGTGCGTGGACTGGTTGAGGCCCATGGTCCAGCAGCTGGTCCACTCCCCCGCCTCGCCGATCAGCCGGGCCGCCGCACGGAGGTCGTCCTCCGGTATGCCGGTGATCTCCGCGACCGTCGCGGGCGCGTAGTCGGCGAGGAACGCCGGCATGGCCTCCCAGCCCTCGGTGTACGCGGCGACGAAGTCGGGGTCGGTGTGGCCGTTCTCGTGCAGGAGACGGAGCAGACCGTTGAGGAGGGCGAGGTCGGTGCCCGGCGCGACCTGGAGGAACAGGTCGGCCTTCGCGGCGGTGGCGGTGCGGCGCGGGTCGACGACGATCAGTTTGGCGCCCGCCTTCACCCGGTCCATCATCCGGAGGAACAGGATCGGGTGGCAGTCGGCCATGTTGGAACCGATGACGAGGAAGACGTCCGCCTTGTCGAGGTCCTCGTACGAACCGGGCGGGCCGTCGGCGCCGAGCGAGAGCTTGTAACCGGTTCCCGCGCTTGCCATGCACAGGCGGGAGTTCGACTCGATCTGGTTGGTACGGAGATAGCCCTTGGCCAGCTTGTTGGCCAGGTACTGCGCTTCGAGGCTCATCTGGCCGGACACGTAGAGGGCGACCGCGTCGGGGCCGTGTTCGTCGACGATCGCCCGCAGCCGCCGTGCCGTCTCGGCGATCGCCGCGTCCACGGGGGCGGGCTCCGGTTCCGCGCCGCGGTCCGAGCGGACGAGCGCGCCGGTCAGCCGGCCGGGCGCGGCGAGCATGTCGGCGGTGGTCGCGCCCTTGGTGCACAGCCGGCCGAAGTTCGCCGGGTGCTGCTTGTCGCCGGACGCCTTCAGGACCGTACGGCGCCCGTCCGGTCCGCGGCCGATGTCGAGGAGCATGCCGCAGCCCACACCGCAGTACGAGCAGACCGTGCGCACCTGGGTCGTGGTCGCGCTGTCGGTCCGCGGGTCCAACGCGGCCACGGGCGCCCCTTTCCTTCTGACGATCAGCCTGGTGAGAGCCTTTGCAAGCCTCTGCGACGGTACGAACCGTGCATTACACAGGTGTCTCCCGGACCGGCCGCCGGGAGTTAAGCCCGGCGCACACCGGGGGGCGGGCGGATGTGAGCGAGCCGCTGCCGCCGCAGGTGGGCAGGCTACCCGGAGCCGCGAACGGACACGTTCGGCGTCCGCGGGGGGCCTCGTCCGTGGGGGCCTCGTCCGTGGGCGGGCCGCGTCCTAGCAGGGAGGGGGCCGCGTCCGCGCGAGGCGGGGGCCGCATCCACGCGAGGCGGGGGCCGCGTCCATGCGGGGAGCGCGTCAGCGTCCATAGGGGCGCGGCCCGTGGAGGGCCGGCCCATGAGGGGGGCGGCCCGCTAGGGGGGCGGCCCATGAGGGGGTCGGCGCATGAGGGGGTCGGCCCATGAGGGGGGCTGGTTCCGGCCGGGGTTCAGTGCGGGGGCGATCTCCCCCGCCGCGCCGCGCCGGCGGTCAGGTCCTGCCGCGACGGCCTATGCGGGCGGGGCTCGCGCCACCGCCCGCACAGGCCGTTGCCCACGGGCGGGAACGGTCCCGGCCGTTCCCGCTCCGCGTCCGGCGGATCACCGTGCTCTCCCGTGCCGTGCCCGAGAGAACGAGCCGGTCGAGCGAAGGCCCATGACGGACCGGGCGGCTCCTCGGCAGCTCCTAGGCGTAGGTCTCGAACTCGGCCACCCTCGGGGTGGCGGTCGAGCCCGTGATCTCGAAGGTGACCTTCTTCAGGGAGGTGGACGTGAAGGAGATGGTTCCCGCTCCGCTGCCCGAGGTCAGCACCGCCCCGGTGTCGGCGTTGAGCAGCCGCCAGGAACCGATGTTGCCGGTGGCGCCGGAGGCCTCCCTGATGTTGATCTTGGAGACGGTGGTCGCCGAGCCCCACTTGATCGAGATGGAACCAGTCGAGCCGCTCGGCGACCAGTAGGTGCTCGTGTCGCCGTCGCGGACGTTGCCGTAGCTGGTGCCGGACGCCTTGCTGGAACCGTCGGAGTCGGCGCCGATGCTCAGGTTGGTCCCGGAGGGCGTCGACGTCGCGGTGGCCGTCGGCGAGGCGGTGGCGGTCGGCGTGGCGGTGGAGGTCGACGTGGCCGTCGCGGTGGGCGTCGTCGCCGCGCAGTTGCCGTCCGACACCTTCAGGCCGTTGTTGGCGCCCGCCGTCGCGGTCACGATCGACGGCACGCAGGAGGCGGCGTCGAGGGTGTAGGCGTAGGGAATGCTGACGGTCGTGTTCGACGTCGGGTTCGGCCCGGCGGGGTTGTTGTCCTCACCCGGCTCCGACCAGGTCACGTTGTCGAAGATGTTTCCGCTGACCTGCCAGTATCCGGGCAGGTCGGTGTAGAAGGTGCCGAGGACGTCCTTGGAGTCCTTGAAGTAGTTGTTGTCGACCTTGGCCTTGCCGCCGGCCCGGGGGTTGATGCCCGATTCGTTCAGGCTGACGTAGTAGTTGTTGTAGACGTGGGCGGTGGCGCCGCGCAGCAGGGGCGTACGGGAGTCGATGTTCTCGTAACGGTTGTGGTGGAAGGTGACCGGCCCGTTGGCGAGGTCGCTGTCGCTGGAGCCGACGAGACCGCCACGGCCGGAGTTGCGCAGGATGCTGTAGGACAGGGTCACGTACTGGGTGCTGTCCTTCATGTCGAACAGGCCGTCGAAGCCCTCCGACTCACCGCCCGAGGCGATCAGCGTGGCGTGGTCGACCCAGACGTTGTGGACGTCGGACTCCATGCCGATGGCGTCACCGCCGTTGGAGGTGGGCGAGCCCGACTTCTTCACGTTCTGGACGGTCACGTTCTGGACGATGACGTTGCTGGACTGGCGGATATGGATGCCGATCTGGTCGAAAACGGCTCCGCCGCCGACGCCGACGAGGGTGACGTTGCTGATGCCCTTCAGCTCGATCACGCCGGCGGCGGTGTTGCAGCCGGCGCCCGACACCTTCGCGGTGTTGCCGACGGTGACCGTCCCCTCGACCTGGATGGTGATCGGGGTGCTGGTACTGGCCCGGCCGCACAGGGCCTCGTGGATCTGGGTGCCCGTGGTGGCCTTGACCGTCGTCCCGCCGGCGCCGCCGGTGGTGCCGCCGTTCTGAGTGGCGAACCCGGTCGCGCCGGCGGCGGCCGCCGACGCCGTGGGCATACCCAGGACCACGCCTGTCGCCGCCGCCAGGGCCAGCGTGCCGAGTGCCGCGGAGAGTCGCAGAGCGACTGGCTTTCTCATCCTCGCCTCGTCTTTCGTCATCGCGTACCGGGGGTGCCGCGCACGTCCGTGCGGGATTCGAGGGCCGAGGGCCGTCGAGGGCGCGCACCCATGCCATGTCCATGCCATATATGTGCCGAAGCAGGCCCCTGCCCGTCCGATCCGCATGCCGTTCTCGTCGCGGGCCGGAAGGGACGGTGCCGTTGATGTGGCGACGGCAGCACCGCCGCGGTACCTGTTGTGCCGTGGCGCCCGTGACGCCTGTGGTGTCAGCGGTGCCGGTGGTGTCCGTGGTGCCGGTGGTGTCCGTGGTGCCTTTGGTGTCAGTGGCGCCTTTGGCATCTGTGGTGCTGTTGGTGCCAGGGGTGCCAGCGGTGCGACCGCCGCGCGTGCGGGTGACGCGGTCGGCGCCAGGCCGTCGAGGCGCATGCCTGCCAGGCGATGCGGACGAAGGCACCACTGAGGGCGGGACGGCCGGGGGAACGGGGCCGTACAGGTCCCGGCCGACCCCTGATACGGGTGCCCGCCACCGCGGCCACGGCGACGAGCGCGATGCGTCCGCGCCCCCGGAGCGCATCCCGGAATCCTGGCGCGTCGACATTCTCGGTGCGGTCAGCCCTGGTCAGCCTTGCGCCGGATCGGTTGCGGCACGCGGGCTGACCCACGGCCGATACCGCGGGCCGCTTTCTCCGGCACGGTCAGCAGGTGCCGGGAAAGCGCTTTCTCCCCGTGAGGATAGGGCGGCCACTACCGGCTGACAAGTATGTGAACGCTGATCGACTGGTCAGACATCCGCCCCTGCACGACGGAAGCATCCCCTGCACGACAGGAACACCCTCCGCACGGCGGGAGACCCGGCCCCGGTGTCCCGCACAGTCCGGGGTTCATGTACGTGAACTCCAGCGGGCGTGGTGCAGGGTGGCCGGCCGTCGGTGTCGTCAGGCGACTGCCAGGAGGATGGCCGTGTACTGCGCGGTGAAGGCGGCGATGGTCAGGGCGTGGAAGACCTCGTGGAAGCCGAACCAGGCAGGTGAGGGGTCGGGGCGTTTGAGTCCGTAGACGACCGCACCCGCCGTGTAGAGCAGACCGCCGACGATGACGAGTACGACGACCGCGGTGCCGCCGGCGCGTGCGAAGTCGGGCAGGTTGAAGACGGCCACCCAGCCCAGGGCGATGTAGCACGGCGTGTACAGCCACCTCGGAGCCCCGATCCACAGGATGCGGAAGGCGATGCCGGCCAGCGCGCCCGCCCACACCACGGCCAGCAGCACTCGCTGCCGGCTCTCGGGCAGCAGCAACACCGCCAACGGGGTGTAGGTGCCCGCGATGATCAGGAAGATGTTCGCGTGGTCCAGCCGCCGCAGGACCGCCTCCCCGCGCGGGCCCCACGTTCCGCGGTGGTAGACCGCGCTGGTGCCGAACAGCAGGCTGGCCGACAGCGCGTACACCGTGCAGGCCGCCACCGCGGCTGCCGAGCGCGAGACGACGATCAGGACGATGCCGCCGGCCAGCGCCAGGGGGAACACGCCGGCGTGCAGCCAGCCACGCATCTTCGGCTTCAGCACAGCCGCCGCGCGCTCCACCCCGCTTTCCAGGCCGGCGACAGTCCGCCCGGCGGTCCGCCGACCGGTCGGGCCGGGGGGTGCGTCGGTCGCCGGGGGGCGCAGGGCGTCGAGTGTGGCGTCGGGGGCGGGCTGGGGATCCCGTCCGGGTACCGGCGGTTGGGCGTCTTCGGCGATCATGCGCTCTTATTCTGAAGTCGGCGGTGGGGGCGGCCCGGCGCGTCGTTGGAACCTGTGGTTCAGGTGTCGACTGTGTGCCGGGAGGGGGCGCGGCGGTGTTCGGCGTCGACGCGCCGGGCTTCTTCGAGCCGGTCCTCGAGGATGACGATGCGGCAGGCGGCCTCGACGGGCGTGTTGTGGCCGACGAGTTCGCGGGCGCGGGCGGCGATCCGCGGCCGGTAGCGGGAGCAGTAGGGGTAGGGGTAGGGGTAGGGGTAGGGGCGCTGTCCGCCCCCGGACCGCGGCAAGCTAGTGCGGCGGGCCGTGCCGATGGCACGCGGGAAGCCCTGCGTGGCACCGAGCATCTCCGCGGCCCGGCAGCCCATCGGGTCAGCGGAACAGCCGTCGTCGTCGAGACGGCCGAAACAATCGCCTGCTGTCACCTGCACCTCTTCATGGAACGCGGAGAGGAGCCTTGGCACCGTACGGCGCCAAGGCCCGAAAGAACTACTACACCATCCGCCGGCCCCGCTCCCGTGCCGGCCTTCTGCCACCGCACACCCGACCCGCCTGCAACCGCTCTGGCTCCGGAACTCCACCGCCGCACCGTCCTGCGCACTGCAACTGCGGTACCGCCGCCCGACAGTTCGCGTCCGCCGGACCCTCCTGCCTCTCCGGCTTTTCGGGCTCGGTGCGGTGAGGAACGACCGTGGAGCGCCGCTCCGCCGAGTGCCTGCCCTGCACCTCGAACGCCGCCTGCGCCGTCGCCGTCCCGACTGCGAGTACGGGACTCCAGGATCGCGAGAGCCCGGGACTCCAGGATCGCGAGAGCCCGGGACTCCAGGATCGCGAGAGCCGGGACTCCAGGGTCGCGAGCCGGAGACTTCAGGGCTGCGAGAGCCGGGACTCCAGGGTCGCGGGTCGGAGGCTTCAGGGCTGTGAGTGCGGGACTCCAGGGCCGTGAGCGGGGGCGTTGCGTCCGGTTGCGGCGGGACCCTTTGCCAAAGCCTGATGGCATGGCCGCGTCAAATCTGTCAGGCTTCCGGCAGCCGTCGCGCACCGCCCTCCGGCACACCCACGCCGTCGGGGACAGCCACCGAGCAGGCCGGAAACCCGGCCGCCGCAAAGGAGCCACGTGTGAGACCCACCCCCCGCAAGGCCTTCGCCACGAGCGCGCTCACCCTCGCCGCGCTGGCCGCCGTCTCGCTCCCCGCCACACCCGCGGCAGCCGCGCCGGAGCGGGCCGCCCCGGTCGCGACGGCGCCCGGGACCGCCGCCCCCGCGACAGCCGTCGCAGCGGACGGAATCGCCTCCACGAGCGTCGCAGCGCCCGGCAGCGCGGCTGTCGCGCCCGCAAAGGCGGCTGCCGCGGCCGACGCCTGCACACCGGCCCAGGTGGTCACCAACGGTGGCTTCGAGAGCGGCGTCTCGCCGTGGACCCAGTCCTCGACCAGCGTGATCACCAGCCGCACCGGGCAGAGCGCGCACGGCGGCACCGCCTTCGCCTGGCTGGACGGCGTGGGCAGCACCCACACCGACACCCTTTCGCAGAGCGTCACGATCCCGTCCGGGTGCGCCGCCGCCACCCTCACGTTCTGGCTGCACATCGACACGGCCGAGACGACCTCGTCCACCGCGTACGACAAGCTGACGGCCAAGATCGGCACGACGACGCTGGCCACGTACTCGAACCTCGACAAGAACACCGGCTACGTGCAGAAGTCGTTCGACGTGTCGGCGTTCGCGGGCCAGACCGTGAGCCTCGCCTTCACCGGCACCGAGGACTCCAGCCTCCAGTCGAGCTTCGTCCTCGACGACCTCGCGCTCAACACCTCCGGCGACACCGCTCCGCCCGCCGACTCCACGCGCACCCCGGCGGCGCCGTCGTACACCGTCAGCCTGACCAGCAACACGGCCGGCACGGTCTGGACCGGGCACGAGAGCGCGACCTTCACCAACGCCTCCTCGACCGCGCTCAGTGAGGTGTACCTGCGGCTCTGGGACAACTACCACGGCACCTGCACCTCGATGCCGATCGCGGTCAGCAACGTCACCGGCGGCACGGCGGGCGCCCTCTCCGTGGGCTGCACGGCCCTCCAGATCACGCTCGCCAGTCCCCTGGCCCAGGGGCAGAGCGCCACGATCGGCTTCGATCTGGGTATCACCGTGCCCAGCGGCGCCGACCGGTTCGGCTACGACGGGGCGTTCAGCTTCATCGGCAACGCGCTGCCCCTGCTGGCGGTGAAGGACGGGACGGGCTGGCACCTGGACCCGTACACGAACAACGGCGAGTCGTTCTACTCGCTGGCCGCGGACTTCAGGGTGACCCTCGACCACCCGACCACGCTCCTGGTGCCGGCCACCGGCGCCTCGGTCGACGTTGCCGGCAGCAGCGGCCGCACCGTCACCACGGCCACCGCCACCAAGGTCCGCGACTTCGCTTGGGCGGCCGGCCCGTTCAGCAAGATCTCCGGCGCCTCGACCGCCGGGACACCGATCAACGTCTACTCCGTCACCGGCATCAGTTCGGCCAACGCGCAGTCGATGCTCACCACCGCCAAGACCGCCGTGGACGCGCACGCCTCCCGCTTCGGCGCCTACCCGTACGGCGAGTTGGACGCCGTCATCGACAACAACTTCTGGTTCGGCGGCATGGAGTACCCCGGCTTCGTCCTCGACCTGGTCAGCACCACGGCGCTGACCCATGAGATCGGCCACCAGTGGTGGTACGGGATCGTCGGCGACGACGAGTACAACAGCCCCTGGCTGGACGAGTCGTTCACCGACTACGCCACCGACCTGGCGCTGGGCAAGACGGGCACCAGCTGCTGGAGCAGCGTCTCATGGGCCTCGTCGGCGGAGAAGATCACCAACTCGATGGCCTACTGGGACACGCACTCCTCCCGGTACTCCACCGTCGTCTACGGCTACGGCAAGTGCGCCCTGCACGACCTGCGGCGGCTCATCGGCGACACCGCGATGGCCAAGCTGCTGAAGGACTACGCCACTTCGCACTGGTACGGCGTCTCCACCACGGCCGAGTTCAAGGCGGCCGCCCAGGCCGCCACGACCACGGACCTGACGTCGTTCTGGACCACCCACCGCATCGAGGGCTGACCCGGCTCGGGCCACCGTCGATCGCCCAACGCCCAACGCCCAACGCCCAACGCCCAACGCCCAACGCCCAACGCCCACCGGCTCCGGGGGTGACGCCGGACGGCGTCACCCCCGGAGCCGGTGCCGGTCGTCGCCCCTCGCGGTCCGGTCAGTGGATCAGCTCGGCGAACACCTGGTACGCCTTGTCGTCGAAGAGCACGAACCGCACCTCTTCGACCGCCGTCCGCGCCGTGCGCACCGCCTCGACCGCGATACGGGCGGCATCCGCCATCGGCCAGCCGTACACCCCGGTCGAGACGGCCGGGAACGCGACGGTACGCGCGCCCAGCTCGTCCGCGACCTCCAGCGACGCGCGGTAGCAGGAGGCCAGCAGGGAGGGGTCGCTGCCGGAGGCCTGGTACACGGGGCCCACGGTGTGGATCACCCAGCGCGCGTCCAGTTCCCCCGCGGTCGTGGCGACCGCCCGGCCGGTGGCCAGGCCCTTGCCGTAGTGGGAGGCGCGCAGCCGACGGCAGTCGGCGAGGATCTCGGGGCCGCCCCGGCGGTGGATGGCACCGTCGACGCCACCGCCGCCGAGCAGCGAGGAGTTGGCCGCGTTGACGATGGCGTCCACGGACTGCCGGGTGATGTCGCCCTGGACGATGGTGATCGTGGTCATGACGGTGTGTATACCAACGGGAACCGGCCGTCCGCTCAGCTTTGTTGCCGCAGCCTGCGCCATACGGCCTTCGCCGCGTTGTGGCCCGACATCCCGTGCACGCCGGGTCCGGGTGGGGTGGCCGAGGAGCAGATGAAGACGGCCGGGTGCGGAGTGGCGTACGGGAACGGCGTCAGCTTGGGACGCAGCAGGATCTGGAGTCCGGAGACCGCTCCGGAGGCGATGTCCCCGCCCACGTAGTTGGCGTTGCGGGCGGCGAGTTCGGCGGGGCCCGCGGTGGCACGGGCGAGGACCCGGTCGCGGAACCCCGGTGCGAAGCGCTCCAGTTGGCGTTCCATGGCGTCGGTGAGATCGCCGGTCCAGCCGCTGGGCACATGGCCGTAGGCCCAGAAGACGTGCCGGCCGGCCGGGGCCCGGCCGGGGTCGACGACACCGGGCTGCACCGTGATCATGAAGGGCCGGTCGGGCGCCCGGTCCTCCCGGGAGACCGCTCTGAGGGCGGCGCCGATCTCCGCGCTGTCCGCGCCGATCTGTACGGTGCCGGCGGCGCGGGCCTCCTTCGCGGTCCACGGGACCGGACCGTCGAGCGCGTAATCGATCTTGAAGACGCCGGGTCCGTACCGGTATCCCTCGTAGTAGTTGCCGAAGCCGGCGATGCGGCCGAGCGCGGTGGGCGAGGTGTCGAAGATGTAGGCGCGGGCCGGGGGCAGGTCGTCGAGGCGCTTGACCTCGTAGTCGGTGTGGATACTGCCGCCGAGATCCTTGAGGTAGGCGGCGAGGGCGTCCGAGATGGACTGGGAGCCGCCGCGGGCCACCGGCCAGCCGCGGGCGTGCGCGGCGAGGGCGAAGACCAGGCCGATGGCGCCGGTGGCGAAGCCGCTCAGCGGGGCCATGACATGCCCGACGAGTCCGGCGAAGAACGTCCTGGCCCGTTCGTCGCGGAAGCGGCGGATCAGCCAGCTGGACGGGGGCAGGCCGACGAGGCCGAACCGGGCCAGGGTGACCGGGTCGCGCGGGAGCGCGGTCAGCGGCAGTGACATGAAGTCGCGGGCCAGGGTGTCCCACTTGGGCAGGAAGGGCTCGACCAGCCGGCGGTACGTGCCCGCGTCACGCGGCCCGAAGGAGGCGGCCGTCTCGGCGACCGACCTCGACAGCACCGCGGCACTGCCGTCGGGGAAGGGGTGGGCCATGGGGAGCTCGGCGTGCAGCCACTCCAGGCCGTAGCGCTCCAGGGGCAGCGCGCGGAACGCGGGTGAGTTGATGCCGAGGGGGTGCGCGGCGGAGCACGGGTCGTGGTGGAATCCCGGCAGCGTGAGTTCCTCGGTGCGTGCTCCCCCGCCCACGGTGTCCCGCGCTTCGAAGATCGCCACGGAGAAGCCACGCCTGGCCAGCTCCACCGCCGCGGTCAGCCCGTTGGGCCCCGCTCCCACCACGACCGCATCGAGCATCGACGGCACTTCGACCCCTTCGTCAGCCGGTGACCTCCGTAGACCGGTGGCCCCCACAAGCAGGATATGCCGGGGGTACGACAACACCTGCGGCACGGGGCCCTCGAAACATCCCCGAATGCCACGATCGAACCGTCCCGGGAGGGCGTCCGCAGGGCTCTGCGTACAGGTCCCGGACGCGGCCCAGGGTCTCCCGACGCGGCAGGGTCCGGCTCGCGCCCGGCCGGAGCGGCGTCAGTCCCGTCGAGATCGCCGCGCCGGAATCTCCCCGGCCCGCCTCACCTCGGGTCCGGCCCGACGCCCGACAGCAGTCCCGCCACGCGGCGGGCCGTCGCCGCGTCCCGGGCCGCCGTGAACGGCAGGGAGTTGCCGCCCGTGACGCGGAACGGCCCGCCGTCGAGAGTGAGATGGGCACCGCCCGCCTCCTCGACCAGCAGCAGGCCGGCCGCATGGTCCCAGGCCGCCTCCCAGGAGAACGCCGTGGCGTCCAACTCGCCCCGGGCTATGGCGAGATACTCCAGCCCGGCCGATCCGCACGCGCGCGGTGCGACGCCGTCCGTCCACACACCCAGCAGGGCACGCTTCTGCTCGTCGGTCGTGTAATCGGGGTGGGACGTGGCCACCTCGAGGTCGCGGCCCGGCTCGGGCGGACCGGCGAACAGTCGCTCCCCGTCCAGGAAGGCGCCGCCGCCGCGGACGGCCGTGGCCAGCTGGTCGCGGGCGGGAGCGTAGGTCCAGGAGGCGAGCAGGACGCCGTGCCGGACGAGCGCGACCAGGGTGCAGAAGCCGTCGTCGCCGTGCACGAACTGCCGTGTCCCGTCGACCGGGTCGACGATCCAGACCGGCGCGTCGCCCTGTATCGCCCCGTACGTGGCCGGGTTGGCGTGCACGGCCTCCTCGCCGACGACGACGGAGCCGGGCAGGAGAGCGCCCAGGGCCCGTGTGAGGTACAGCTCGGCATTGCGGTCGGCGTCCGTCACCAGGTCGTGGGGTCCGCTCTTCTGGTCGACCTCGTGCGCGCCGAGCTGCCGGAAGCGGGGCATGATCTCGGCCGCGGCGGCCTTGCGGACCGCCTCCTCCACGTCGGCCGAGTGGCGGGCGAGAAACTCGTCGATGGTTTCCGTGTCTACGATCATGCCTCCATGAGAGCACGCCCCACTGACAATCCCCACCTGCCCGGTGCATCCCGGGTGGAATCGGGATGAAGAACGGGAACGCGTCCCTCCGCTCACCCGCGTAAGCCGCGCTCCGCGCACCCGCATCCGCCGCCCTCCGCTCAGCCGCGTAAGCCGCGCTCCGCGCACCCGTGCCGCCGACCCGCCCCCGCACGCGCGTCTCGGCGATCCGCCCCGCACGCGCGCCGGAGACCCGGGCCGGAGACCCGCGCCGCCGACCCGTGCCGCATCCGCGTCAGCGGCCCACCGCGTATCCCTGCATCCCGCGCGGGTTCGCGGCGGCGAGCAGGATCCCGGTCTCCGGGTCGCGGGCGACCGCGCACAGCCGGCCCTCGGACCACGGGTCGCCGAGGGTCACGTCATGGCCGCGTCGGCGCAGCTCCTCCACCACCCCGGACGGCATCCGGGACTCCACGGTGACGCTGCCCGGCCGCATGCCGCGCGGATAGAAGGAACCGGGGAAGGCGTCGTTGTGCCAGTTCGGAGCGTCGATCGCGCCCTGGAGGTCGAGACCGCCGCGCACCCGCGGGCGGAGCGCGACGGCCAGCAGGAAGTGCAGCTGCCACTGGTCCTGCTGGTCCCCGCCGGGGGTGCCGAACGCCAGCACCGGCACCCCGTCGCGCAGCGCGATCGAGGGGGTGAGGGTGGTGCGGGGGCGGCGGCCGGGCGTCAGCGAGTTCGGCAGGCCCTCCTCCAGCCAGGTCATCTGGAGCCGGGTGCCGAGCGGGAAGCCCAGCTCGGGCACGACCGGGTTGGACTGCAGCCAGCCTCCGCTGGGCGTGGCGGCGACCATGTTGCCCCAGCGGTCGACGACGTCGAGGTGGCAGGTGTCCCCCCGGGTGACCCCGTCCGCGCCGACCTCCGGTTCGCCCGGGACGGGGTACGTCGTGTTCTTGGCGACCGTCGGCTCGCCGGCGCCCAGGGAGCCGAAGGCGGGGTCGTCGCCGGTGACCACGTACGCGTGCCTGCTCAGCCGCGGGACACGCCCGCCGGGGCTGCCGGGCCGCAGCTCGTACGACGCCTTGTCGCCGATCAGCCGGCGCCGGTCCGCGTTGTAACCGGCGTCGAGCAGCTCGCCCAGCGGGACCTCGGCCGCGTCGCCGTACCAGGCCTCACGGTCGGCCATGGCGAGCTTGCAGCCCTCGATCAGGAGGTGGACGTAGTCGGCGGAGCCGTACGCGGGCAGCTCGGGCGGGAGCAGGGCGAGCTGCTGGAGCAGGACCGGGCCCTGGCTCCAGGGGCCGGCCTTGCACACCGTCCAGCCGTTCCGGTCGTACGTCGCCGGTGCCTCGTAGGACGCGGACCAGGCCGCGAGATCGGCGGCCGTGAGCGTGCCGGCGTGGCGCTCCCCGCTGGTGTCCATGGTGGGCCGCGCGGCCTGCCGGACGAGGGCCTCGGCGACGAACCCGGTCCGCCACACCGCTCGCGCGGCCTCGATCCGCGCCTCCCGGTCGCCCGCCCCGGCGGTCTCGGCGAGCAGTCTCCTCCAGGTGGCGGCGAGGGCGGGGTTGCGCAGCAGCGCGCCGGGGCGCGGCGGCCTCCCGTCCGGCAGGTACACCTCCGCCGACGAGGTCCACTCCGTCTCGAACAGCCCCCGTACGGTCTCGACGGTCGCGCCGACGTTCTCCACGGGCGCGTGCCCGTGTTCGGCGTATCCGACGGCGTACTTCAGTACGTCGTCGAGGGACTTGGTGCCGTGGTCGCGCAGCAGGAGCATCCAGGCGTCGAACGCGCCGGGCACGGCCGCGGCCAGCGGTCCGGTGCCGGGGACGAGGTCCAGGCCGAGTGCCCGGTAGTGGGCGACCGTCGCGCCCGCCGGCGCCACTCCCTGCCCGCACAGCACGCGCACCTCGCCGCCGGCCGGGGCGAGCAGGATGGGGACCTCCCCCGCGGGCCCGTTGAGATGCGGTTCGACGACGTGCAGCACGAAGGCGCCGGCGACGGCCGCGTCGTAGGCGTTGCCGCCGCCCTCCAGGACGGCCATGGCCGACTGCGAGGCCAGCCAGTGGGTGGAGGACACCATGCCGAAGGTTCCCTGGAGGGTGGGGCGGGTGGTGAACACGGGGGGCTCCTCACTGCGCTGCGACCGCTCTCCCGGGATCGTACGCACCAGGCGCCGCGCGCCCGCGCCGTTCCCTGGCCCGTGCCCCATGAACAACCGCGATGTCCCGGTTGGTTCGGGCCCCTTCGTCACCGCGCAGCCACGGAGCGAGTTCACGCTTCCGCCCCACAGGGAGTCGTGTGACACTGGCGTCTCCTGTCCGCACTGCGGACCCCGTCCGCACCGTCCCCCACGAAAGTGCGCCGTGCGCTCACTCCCACTGCCGCTCGCCCTCACCGCGCGCCTGACCCCCGTGGTCGTGCTCGCCTGCGCGGGCTGGGCGATGTCGTCCGGGCCCCTCACCGAAGAGCAGGACACGGCGGCCAAGGACACGCAGAAGACCCAGTCCGAGAAGACGTCCGGACCCTCCTCCACGGCCGTGTCCAAGACGTACGCCGCCGCGCCCGCACCGTGCACCAGCGTCGCCGCGAAGACGGTCACCGCACTCGTGCCGGCCGCCAAGACGGCGGGCAAGGAGATCCCGTCCACGGACACCGATCTGCGCCGCACCTGCTCCTGGAACGCGCTCAAGGGATACGACTACCGGTGGCTCGACATCTCCTTCGAGATCACGGAGTCGGACGACGCGGCACAGACCTCGTACAAGGAGCGGACCGGCGAGAAGAGCGGCGGCGGCGCGGTCCCGGGGCTCGGTGACGAGGCGTACTCGGTGGTGAACCTCACGACCGAGGACAAGCAGCAGACCCGTGAGGGCATCGTCTTCGCCCGGGTGTCCAACGCGCTGGTGGTCGTCAACTACAACGGCAGCGACTTCGAGACGAAGAAGGCGCCCAGCACCGACGAGATCAACAAGGGCGCGATCAAGGCCGCGAAGGAAGTGGTGGCCGCCCTGCTGAACGGCAAGAAGAGCTGAGCGCTCCCGTCGCACCTCGCGCAGACCGAGCCGCACGGGCCGAGCCGCGCAGACCTGGCCGCACAAAGCACGACGCACGGACCGAGACGGGCGAACGGCCGGAGGAGCGCGGTCGCTCCTCCGGCCGTTCGCGCACCGTCCGTCAGACGGCGTCCTGTTCCTGTTCCTGCCGTGGGGGCAGCAGCAGCATCAGGGCCAGATACAGCACCATCGAGGTGCCGAGCCCGACCGCCCAGCCGTAGTCGGCGAGGGATTCCAGCGCCGGGATCGGCCGTCCGTCGACCAGCGGCTTGAAGCTGGCGCCGCCGACGGCGAGCACTCCGCCGGTCACGAAGGCCACCACGGCCCGCCAGTTCCAACCGCCGTCGTACCAGTAGCGGCCGCCCGTGCGGTACAGATCGGTCAGGTCGAGCTTGCCGCGGCGCAGGATCCAGTAGTCGGCGATGAGGATGCCGGCGACCGTGCCCAGCAGACCGCCGACCAGACCGAGCCAGGTGAAGATGTATCCCTGCGGGTCGGAGTACAGCTTCCACGGGAAGATCAGCACGCCGAGTACACAGGTGGCGAGGGCGCCGGTACGGAAACTGATCTTCCGGGGCGCGATGTTGGAGAAGTCGAAGGCCGGCGAGACCAGGTTGGCCGCGACGTTCACGGACAGGGTCGCCACCAGCACGGTCACCAGCGCGAACAGCAGACCGAAGACGTTGTCCGTCTTGGCGGCGAGCTGTACCGGATCCCAGATCGTCTCGCCGTACACGGCCTGCGAACCGGAGGTGACCATCACCGACAGCAGCGCGAACAGCGTCATGGTGGTCGGCAGACCGAGCGCCTGTCCCCAGGTCTGCGCTTTCTGCGACTTTCCGTACCGCGTGAAGTCCGGGATGTTCAGCGACAGCGTCGACCAGAAACCGATCATGCCCATCAGGGAAGGCCAGAACAGCTTCCAGAAGTCGCCGCCCCAGCCGAGCTTGGACGGCTGGTCGAGCAACGGGCCGAAACCGCCTGCCTTGTTGCTCATCCAGATCAGCATGACCAGCGCGCCGACCAGGACGAACGGCGCCGCCCAGTTCTCGAAGCGGCGGATCGTCTCCATGCCCCGGTAGATGATCGCGACCTGGATCGCCCAGAAGATCGCGAACGACAGCCACATCGTCCAGGCGTAGCCGCCGATCTCACCGGCGTCGCTCCAGCCGTTTCCGATCAGTTTCCCGGCGAGGAAGTAGATCGCCTCGCCGCCGATCCAGGTCTGGATGCCGAACCAGCCGCAGGCCACCAACGCCCGTACGACGGCGGGCAGGTTGGCGCCGCGGACCCCGAAGGAGGCGCGGGCGAAGACCGGGAAGGGGATCCCGTACTTCGGCCCCGCGTGCCCGGTGAGCAGCATCGGGACCAGCACGATGACGTTGGCCAGGGCGATGGTGAGCACCGCCTGCTTCCAGTCCATGCCGACGGCTATCAGACCGGAGGCGAGCGTCCACGACGCCGTGTTGTGGGCCATGCCGACCCACAGCGCGGAGAAGTTGTACGTGGTCCAGGTGCGCTTCTCCACGGGGACCGGAAGCAGGTCCTCGTTGGCGTAGGGGCCGCTGGGCTGCGGCGAACCAGGGGCGATCTCCACCCGGCCGTCGGCGAGGGTGACTTGTGAAGTCGGCGGTATGGCCGTGGGAGCGGTGTCGGTCATGGGCAGGCCAATCAAACGAGGGGCGGATCCGGAAAGGCCGTGCGGGCTCCGGCCCCCTCCTCCGGGACGTCGGAGGAGGGGAGAACTGGAGTGGGGGGATGGGGAGTCGAGCGGTTTCCATGGTTTTCCGACGCCCTACGGCGGTCCGTGACGCCGTAGGGCGGCCGTGACGCCGTAGGGCGGCCGTGACGCCGTAGGGCGGTCCGTGCGCGCGGGTCAGCCGTTGACGGCCGGGATCACCCGCGCCCCGTAGGCGTCGATGGTGGCCTCCTGGGCGTCGTGCATGTCGTAGACGGCGAACTGGTCCACGCCGAGCGCACGCAGCGCCTCGAGCTTCTCGATGTGCTTCTCGACCGGGCCGATGACGCAGAACCGGTCGACGATCTCGTCGGGCACGAACGCCGTGTCGGGGTTGTCGGCCCGCCCGTGGTGCGAGTAGTCGTACCCCTCACGGGACTTGATGTAGTCGGTGAGTTCGTCCGGTACGGCGGCGGAGTGCTCGCCGTACTTGGACACCAGGTCGGCGACATGGTTGCCGACCATCCCGCCGAACCAGCGGCACTGCTCACGCGCGTGGGCGAGCGCCTCGGGCGAGTCGTCCTCGGTGACGTACGCCGGTGCGGCGACGCAGATCTTCACCTCGTCGGGGTCACGGCCGGCGGCGACGGCGGCGTCCTTGACGGCCTTCACCATGTACTCGGTGAGATAGAGGTCGGCGAGCTGGAGGATGAAGCCGTCGGCCTCCTCGCCGGTCATCTTCAGCGCCTTGGGGCCGTACGCGGCCATCCAGACGGGAAGTTGCGCGTCCTCCTTGATCCACGGGAACCTGACGACCGTGCCGCCGAGGTCCGCCTCCTGGCCCGAGCCGAGCGCCCTGATGACCTTCATGGCCTCGCTGATCCGGGCGAGCGTGTTCGGGGCACGGCCGGCGACCCGCATCGCGGAGTCGCCGCGGCCGATGCCGCACACCGTGCGGTTGCCGAACATGTCGTTGAGGGTGGCGAAGGTGGAGGCGGTGACCTCCCAGGTGCGGGTGCCCGGGTTGGTCACCATCGGGCCCACCGTCAGCCTGCTGGTGTTCGCCAGGATCTGGCTGTAGATCACAAACGGTTCCTGCCAGAGCACGGCGGAGTCGAAGGTCCAGCCGTACGTGAAGCCGTTGCCCTCGGCGCGCTTCATCAGCTCGACGACCTTCGAGGCCGGCGGGTCGGTCTGCAGGACGAGTCCGAAGTCCATGTGCGCTGCTCCTAGTTGAGGTACTGACAGGTGGAGCGCGGGGTGTAGGCGCCGTGACCGGCGTGTCCGGTGTACTCCCGCTCGGTGATGACGAGTTCGCCCCGCGACAGGACCGTCTCGACGCGGCCGGTGAGCCGCTTGCCCTCGTACGCCGAGTAGTCGACGTTCATGTGGTGCGTGTCCGCGGAGATGATCTGCTCGGCGTGCGGGTCGTAGATCACGACGTCGGCGTCGGCGCCCGGCGCGATGGTGCCCTTCTTCGGGTACATGCCGAACATGCGGGCCGGGGTGGCGCAGGCGATCTCGATCCAGCGGCGGCGGCTGATGTGCCCGTCGACGACGGCCTGGTGCAGCAGGTCCATCCGGTTCTCGACCCCCGGCAGACCGTTGGGGATCTTCGAGAAGTCGCCCCGGCCGAGCTCCTTCTGGCCCACGAAGCAGAAGGGGCAGTGGTCGGTGGAGACGACCTGGAGGTCGTTGGTCCGCAGGCCCTGCCACAGCTTGGCCTGGTGCTCCTTGGGCCGCAGCGGGGTCGAGCACACGTACTTCGAGCCCTCGAAATCGGGTTCCGCGAGGTTGTCCGTCGACAGGAACAGGTACTGCGGACAGGTCTCGCCGAAGACGTTGAGCCCCTCGTCGCGCGCCCGGGCCAGTTCCGCAACCGCTTCCATCGCCGATACGTGCACCACGTACAGCGGAGCACCCGCGACCTGCGCGAGTTTGATGGCGCGGTGGGTGGCCTCGGCCTCGAGGAGGGCCTTGCGGACCTCGCCGTGGTACCTCGGGTCCGTCTCGCCGCGGGCCAGCGCCTGCTCGACCAGGACGTCGATGGCGATCCCGTTCTCCGCGTGCATCATGATCAGTCCGCCGTTCTCGGCGGAGCGCTGCATGGCGCGCAGGATCTGACCGTCGTCGCTGTAGAAGACGCCGGGGTAGGCCATGAACTGCTTGAAGGAGGTGACGCCCTCCTCCACCAGCAGGTCCATCTCCTTCAGCGTGTCCTGGTTCACGTCGGAGACGATCATGTGGAAGCCGTAGTCGACGGCGCAGTTGCCCTCGGCCTTCGCGTGCCAGGCGTCCAGCCCCTCGCGCAGGCTGCGTCCGACGCTCTGCACGGCGAAGTCGACGATGGTCGTCGTGCCGCCCCAGGCGGCCGCCCGGGTGCCGGTCTCGAAGGTGTCGGAGGCGAAGGTGCCGCCGAACGGCAGCTCCATGTGGGTGTGGACGTCGACTCCGCCCGGGATCACGTACTTCCCGGTGGCGTCGATGACCCTCTCGGCGGTCCAGGCCCCGGCGGCCGTGGTACCGGAGGCGGCGAGGGCGGCGATACGGCCGTCCTCGATCAGGACGTCGGCGTGGATCTCGTCGGACGCGGTGACGACGAGGCCGCCGCGGATGACGGTACGGGTGCTCATACGTGGACGCTCCGCTGGGTTGTGGTCGTGGCATGCGGGTCGTTCGAGGCCGGTCGCGCCCCGCGGCGGAGCCGCCCACGGGCGCTGCCCCGCGTCCCGGACGGGGACGCGGGGGCCTCGGGTCTTACGGTGCGGTCAGCGGGCCGTAGGCCTCCGGGCGACGGTCCCGGTAGAACTGCCAGCGGTCGCGGACCTCGCGCAGCTTGGCCATGTCGAGGTCGCGGACGACGAGTTCGCTCTCCTTGTCGCTCGCCACCTCGCCGACGAACTGGGCCTCCGGGTCCACGAAGTACGAGGTCCCGTAGAAGTCGTTGTCGCCGAGTTCCTCGACGCCGACCCGGTTGATCGCGCCGACGAAGTACTCGTTGGCGACGGCCGCCGCCGGCTGCTCCAGCTGCCACAGGTACGCGGACAGACCACGCGAGGTCGCCGACGGGTTGAAGACGATCTCGGCGCCCTCCAGCCCCAGCGCGCGCCAGCCCTCGGGGAAGTGGCGGTCGTAGCAGATGTAGACGCCCACCTTGCCGACGGCCGTCTCGAAGACCGGCCAGCCCACGTTCCCGGGCCGGAAGTAGAACTTCTCCCAGAAACCCTTTACCTGCGGGATGTGGTGCTTGCGGTACTTGCCGAGGTACGAGCCGTCGGCGTCGATCACGGCGGCGGTGTTGTAGAGGACGCCCGGCTGCTCCTCCTCGTACATCGGCAGCACCAGGACGATGCCGTGCTCCTTGGCGAGCGCCTGGAAACGCTTGACGATCGGGCCGTCCGGGATCTGCTCGGCGTACTCGTAGAACTGCGGGTCCTGGACCTGGCAGAAGTACGGTCCGTAGAACAGCTCCTGGAAACACAGGACCTGAGCACCCTGCGCGGCCGCGTCGCGGACCGCCTGCTCGTGCACCTGGATCATCGATTCCTTGTCGCCGGTCCAGGCCGTCTGGAAGACGGCGGCACGGATCACTCTGCTCATCGGGACCTCCGGTCGCTCGGTGTACGAGGAGCCTAGGAAGCCGGGGAGCCCGCTTTGAGTTGCACGGTGTCACGCCTGCGGGCGTCCGGCGTGCCACCGTGTCACGTCTTGCCGGACCCATGTTTCACCACCGTTTTCCCTGGTCGTTCCATGTTTCGGAGCTGTTGCCCGCGGTGCGCGGTCAGCCCTGTTGCGCGTCGTGCGCGAGAAGCGCGATGTGCACCGAGGCGGCCTGTTCGAAGTCGTCGAGGTCCACGCCCAGCCGCCCCTCTATCGCCTCCAGCCGTCGGTACAGCGCGGGCCGGGAGACATGGTGGAGCTGGGCGGTGCGGGACTTGTTGCGGCCGGTGGCCAGATAGGTCCGCAGCACGGCGAGCAGGTCGTCCCCGGCCGCGCACAGCAGCCCGTCCAGCTCCCGCTCGGCGAAGGACTGCACATGCGGGTCGTCCCGCAGCAGCCGGACCAGGCCGCGCAGATGGACGTCCTTGAGGCGGACGACGGCCGGGAGGTCGAGGGCGGCCGAGGAGTCGGTCACGGCGTCCGCGACATGCTGGGCCTCGCGCAGCCCGGCGGGCACGTCGTCCCAGACGGTGCGCGGGTCGGCCGCCGCGACGACCGTACGGCTCTCCCCCGACTCGGTCCGCAGCCGGGCGGCGAAGTGCGCGGCGAGTGCCCCGGCGTCCTGGTCGCGGGCGAGACTGAGCAGTACGGCGGTGGCCCCGTCGGCGAGCTCGGCGACCAGCCCGGGCAACCCCAGCAGGCGGAGCATGCGCTCGAGTTGGGCGGGATCGCCGTCACGGACGACCAGCGGGACGAAGGTCCGCCGGTTGACGGGGAGCCCGGCCGCCCGGGCCCGGGGCAGCAGTTGCCGGGCCGGCACGACCCCGGAGATCAGGTCGGTGAGCAGGCTCTGCGCGGACTGCTCCTCCCAGGTGTGGGCGGAGGTGCCGCCGAGCATGCGGTGCAGGACGAGGGCCTCGGCGGCCCGGTCGGCCAGGAGCCGTCCGCCGGCGGTGTCGCCGCGGTGGCCGCAGAGCATGATCTGCCCCCAGCGCTCGCCGCGTCCGCCCAGCTCGGCGCGGATCCAGCCGTCGCCCTCGCTGCCGCCGGCCTGGCGGGCGATGCGTTCCCAGTCCCGCAGCACGTCGTCGACCGCCGACCGCTCCCCCGCCGTCGCGAGCACCCGGTGGGCGAGGTTGGTGACGACGACGGGACAGGCGGCGTGCTGGGCGATCACGTCGAGCAGCAGTTGCAACGGGGCGCCCGCGGTGATCAGTCCGGTGAGGGCGGTCCGTACGGCCTCGGACAGGCTGACGGCGGCGAACTTCCGCCGGACCAGCCGGGACTGGACCTCTTCCGTCAACTCGGCGAAGGGGAAGGGGCGGTGGAGTACGACCATCGGCAGTCCGCACCGCTCGGCGGCGCGCCGCATCACGGCCGGCGGGGCCGGGAACGCCCGTCCCAGCCCCAGCACCACGGCCGCGGCCTCCGCGCGGTGCAGGGACTGGATGTACTCGGTCTGCGCGTTCTCGTCACCGGCGAGCAGCACTCCGGTGGTGAGGACCATCTCGCCGCCGCTGAGCATCACGCCGACGTCCGCGGCCTCGGCGACGTGCACCCAGCGCACCGGCCGGTCGAGCTGGCCCGCGCCGGCCACCACCTCGGGCTCCCCGGCCAGCACCCTTTCCAGGGCCAGGACCTGACGGACCGACAGGGCGGGTTCCAGGGGCTCTACGGGCCCCCAGGGCTCCAGGGTGATGGTCATTGCGTTGTGTTCCCTTGGCTCAGGCCTGCGCTACTGCGTGCTCCTCAGCGCGCCTTCGAGGATCGCGGCGCCCTCCTCGGCCTCCGCCACCGTCAGGGACAGCGGCGGGGCGACGCGCAGGGCGCTGGTGTCGTGGCCGCCGCCCTTGCCGATCAGCAGCCCGTCGGCGCGGGCCGCCTCCAGCACGGCGGCCGCGCGGTCCGGGTCCGCCCGGTCGGTGCCGGGTTTCGTGAGCTCGACGCCGATCATCAGGCCGCGCCCGCGCACCTCCCGTACCCCCGGATCCTGGGCGGCGACGGCCCGCAGCCGCTCGATGAGCAGGCCGCCGACCCGCCGGGCGTTGCCCTGGAGGTCGTGTTCCAGCAGGTAGGAGAGGTTGGCGAGGCCGGCCGCCATGGTGACCTGGGTGCCGCCGAACGTGGAGATGCTGTTGGCGTCCAGGCAGTTCATGATCTCGGAGCGGGCGATGACACCGCCGATGGACGTGCCGTTGCCGATGCCCTTGGCGAAGGTGACGATGTCCGGCGGCCCGCTGCGACCGTGCGCCTGCCAGCCCCAGAAGTGCTCGCCGGTGCGGCCCCAGCCGGTCTGCACCTCGTCGGCGATCCACAGGATCCCGTACTCGTTCAGCACGTCGCGGAATGCCGCGTACAGGCCGTCCGGCGGCGAGGTGAACCCGCCGACCCCCTGGATGGGCTCGGCGATCAGGGCCGCCGGCGGGCGGGTGTGACCGAGCAGGTCCCTCAGGTCCGCGACGCAGGCCTCGATGAACTCGGCGTCGGAGAGAGCGGCGAACGGACCGCGTCCGCGTACCCCGCCGTGCACGTAGAGCGTCTGGAGCGGGGACAGCGAGGTCGGCGACCAGCCGCGGTTGCCGGTGATGCCGACCGCGCTGAAGGAACGGCCGTGGTAACTGTTGCGCATCGCCAGGACGGTGTTGCTGCGCCGGTGGGTGGTGGCGAGCAGGAGCGCCGTGTCGTTGGCCTCGGTGCCCGAGGTGGTGAAGAAGACGCGGGCGTCGGGGATGCCGCTGAGGTGGGCGATGCGCTCGGCGAGGTCGACCATGGGCCGGTTGAGATAGAGCGTGGAGGAGTGGATGATCCGCCCGGCCTGCTCGCTCACCGCCTTGGTGACCTCGGGCAGCGCGTGCGCGGTCATGGTGGTGAGGATGCCGCCGAAGAAGTCGAGGTACTTGTTGCCCTCGGCGTCCCAGACGTGCCGGCCCTCGCCGTGGGTGATCTCCAGCGGGTTCTCGTAGTAGAGGGCGAGCCAGTCCGGCAGGACCTTGCGGTGGCGGGCGTGGAGGTCGCTCACGGCTGCACCAGCCCGTCGTAGGCGTCGGGACGGCGGTCGCGGTAGAAGGCCCACTGCTGCCGGACCTCCTCGACCAGGTCGAAGTCGAGGTCGCGGACCACGAGTTCCTCGTCCTTGTCGCTGGCGACCTCGCCGACGAACCGGCCGCGCGGGTCGACGAAGTACGAGGTCCCGTAGAAGTCGTTGTCCCCGTACTCCTCGACGCCGACCCGGTTGATCGCGGCGACGAAGTACTCGTTGGCGACCGCTGCCGCGGGCTGTTCCAGCTGCCAGAGGTGGGCGGAGAGGCCGCGGTGGGTGGCGGACGGGTTGTAGACCAGCTGGGCGCCGTTGAGACCGAGTTGGCGCCAGCCCTCCGGGAAGTGCCGGTCGTAGCAGATGTACACGCCCACCTTGCCGACGGCCGTGTCGAAGACGGGCCAGCCGATGTTGCCGGGCTTGAAGTAGTACTTCTCCCAGAAACCCTTTACCTGCGGGATGTGGTGTTTCCGGTACTTGCCGAGATACGAACCGTCGGCGTCGATCACGGCGGCGGTGTTGTAGTAGAAACCGGACTGCTCGACCTCGAAGACCGGCACGACGACGACCATGCCCGTCTCGCGCGCGAGCTCCTGCATACGACGCACGGTCGGCCCGTCGGGGACCGGCTCGGCCCAGCGGTAGTGCTCCGGCTCCTGGACCTGACAGAAGTAGGGAGCGTTGAACACCTCCTGGAACCCGATGATCTTCGCGCCCCGGCGGGCCGCCTCGCGGGCGTGCTCCTCGTGTTTCGCCACCATGGACTCGGTGTCGCCGGTCCAGGTGGCCTGGACGAGTGCGGCACGTACGACGTTGGCCATGAGCTGCTCCTTCGACGGGACGTCAGAGCCTCTACGCCCGTAGACGAAGGTCGTAGAGGGACGAACGTAAGCCTCCGGGACGGGCTTGCCAAGACCATCGTCGTTAACCCGCCGAGTCGATCGCGTTTCACACTCCGGTGGGTGAGTCGCGGGGCGTACGGCGTAAGGGGTGACCGGGTCAGGCGGTGAAGCCGGCGACCCGGAGGGCGTGCACCAGGTCCCAGTGGCGTTCCTCCGACACGGACCGGGCGGCCTCCAGCACGAGGGGGACGAGGGTCTGCGGGGCCGGGGCGACGCTGCGGGCGGCCTCCTCGGGGGTGCGGACCCGGACGTAGGCGTCGAGCAGCGCGCGGACCTCGCGCCGCCGGCCCTCCTCGACCAGGCCGAGGACGGCCTGTCCGATCTCGGCGGCGGGCCGGGCGACGCCCTGGCGCAGGATCTGCTCGCCGTCGGCCGTGCGCCCCACCGCGACCAGCGCGTCGGCCGCGGCGACGAGCCGGTCGGCGGGGAGGGAGGCGGCCTCCCAGAGCAGGGTGGTCCAGTCGGCGGTGAGCCCGGCGCGCTGGAGTTCGGCGGCGAGCAGCGGGATGCGGGCGGCCGGCCAGTAGGCGAGCTCGACGAGCAGGGCGTGCGCCTCGCCGCTGCGGCCCTCCCCGCGCAGGCGCACCAGCCGCTCGACCGTCTCGACGGTCTCCCGTCGGGCCACCGTGTCCAGCGGCTCACGGCGCGGCTCGGACCGCTGCCCGGTCTGCTCGGCGGCCCCGGCGAAGCGGGCGCCGCGCGGGGTGCGGCGCCCGGTCGGGGCGGGCGCGGGCGTCACCGGTTCGGTGTCGGGCGGTACGTCGACGGAGGTGGCGTCCTCCTCCTCGGCCAGGCCGGCGAAACGGGCGCTGCCGCGGCGGCGCTTGCGCTGTTTGGGGACGGGGGCCGCGGCGGGGGCGGGGGTGTCCTCGGCGGGAGCGGACCGGGAGGCGGGGGCGTCGGCCGCCGGGGCCTCGGCCTCGTACGCGCCGGCCGTCGGTCCGGCCAGGTGCTCGGCGGCGTCCCGGCCGACCGGGACGTCGTACCCGGTGGGGGCGTCGTACCCGGTGGGGGCTCCATGGGCGGCAGGCGTCTCGTAGGCGGGGTCGGCGGCGGTGCGCGGGGCGGGCCCGGGGCGCGCGCCGGTCGCCGGGAGCCGGTCCGACTCCGCTATCCGGTAGCGGAGTTCGGCGCACCGCGCGGTGGCCCGTTCATGGTCGTCATGGGCCCAGGCGAGGTCGAGACGGACGGCGTCGGCCTGTTCCCGGGTGGCCGCGGACGGGAGCCTGCGCCCCAGTTCGGCCAGCCGTTCGGCCGCGTAGCGCTGTTCGCGGAGCATGACGTCGAGCCGGTCGCCGAGGGCGTCGCGGCCACCGGGCCGGGCGTCGTGGGCGGCGAGAGCGGCGGCGTGCAGGGGCCGGACCCGTTCCGCCTGCTGCTCGGCGACCTCGGTCCCGTACTCGGCGGCGAGGTCCTGGAGCACCGCCTCCACCACGTCCCAGGGCGGCACCTCCCGCCCGTCGAGGCAGGCCTGCATGCCGTCGGGATCGCGTTGCCAGAACACCGCGCACCAGCCGGCGCCCTGATCGAGGCGCGACAGCAGCCCGTTCAGGTAGCTCGCGAACTCCCGTACCCGGCCCGGGAGTTGATCCACAGCCATCGCTCGACTCCCGCCCCGACCGGAACACTCCGGTTCGTAGAAAACACCAACCGTGTTACAGCGCGGCTACGGCCGGTTTTCGAAACCGACGCGACGACATGCGCGTGCGATCCCCACCGGGCGCGGACAGCGACCCCAGGGTGTCACGCGGGGGCGGGCACGCACAGCCCCGCCAGCTCGTCCATCGACAGACCGAGCACGCGGGCGAGCGCGGCGACGGTGAAGAACGCCGGGGTGGGGGCGCGGCCGGTCTCGATCTTGCGGAGGGTCTCGGCGGAGAGGCCGGCGCACGCCGCGACGTCGGCCATGCTCCGTCCGCCGCGGGCCTCGCGCAGCAGCAGACCGAGCCGCTCGCCGCGTTCGCGTTCTTCCGGGGTGAGGGGGGTGCGCACCATGACGCCATTCTAATACCGGTATAGTAATTGGCATGGTGGAGCTCAAGACAGACACATCGATCGAGGCCATGTACGCGGCGGGACAGGTCGTCGCGCGGGCACTGACAGCCGTACGGGACGCCGCCGACGTGGGCGTATCCCTGCTGGAGCTGAACGAACTGGCACAAGACGTGCTCCGGGAGGCGGGGGCGACGTCCCCCTTCCTCGGCTACCGCCCGTCCTTCGCCATGACCCCCTTCCCGGCGGTGCTCTGCGCGTCCGTGAACGACGCGATCGTGCACGGCATCCCCACCGGCTACCGGCTGCGCGACGGCGACCTCCTCTCGGCCGACTTCGGCGCCACCCTCGACGGCTGGGCCGGCGACTCCGCGATCAGCTTCGTCGTGGGCACGCCGCGCCCGGCGGACGTCCGGCTGATCGAGACCGCCGAGCGCGCCCTCGCGGCCGGCATCGAGGCGGCGGTCGTCGGCAACCGCATCGGCGACATCGCGCACGCGATCGGCACGGTGTGCCGGTCGGCGGGCTACGGCATCCCGGAGGGCTTCGGAGGGCACGGAATCGGCCGCCACATGCACGAGGACCCCTCGGTCCCCAACGAGGGCCGCCCGGGCCGCGGCTACCCGCTGCGCCACGGTATGGCCATCGCGATCGAACCGATGCTGATCGCGAGCGGCAAGGACGGCTATCACGAGGCCGAGGACGGCTGGACCCTGTGCACGAACGACGGTTCGCGGGCGGCCCACGCGGAGCACACGGTGGCGATCACGGACAGCGGACCGAGGATCCTCACCGAGCGCCGGTAGAACCGTTCCGCCGAGGGGCGC
The DNA here is from genome assembly GCF_040295245.1 of Streptomyces sp. NPDC002884. NCBI lineage: Bacteria > Bacillati > Actinomycetota > Actinomycetes > Kitasatosporales > Streptomycetaceae > Streptomyces > Streptomyces sp. NPDC002884. The sequence continues at coordinate 43,899 of NZ_JBEOVB010000005.1, forward strand.
GGGGCCGCGCCGGTCAGCGGCTCCGGGGCGTGGGCGGGACCGGCCGCGCACGATCCGCGGACGCCGTGCGGCGGCGGGTCCCAGGACATGCCGCGCCCTGCGGATCGTGCCATCGTGGTGTAGCCCGGCACGGATGAGGTCACCCGTCCGCGCCGGCAGCGCAAGACGATCGAACGGAACGCCATGACCAGCGACTTCTCCAGCCCGGAGGGGTACGGCGACCCCTTCGGCGAGTTCCTGGCCCGCTTCTTCGGCGGACCCCGCCCCGGCCCCCGGCAGATCAACATCGGCCAGCTCCTCAGCCGGCCCGCGAGGGAGCTCGTGCGCGGCGCGGCCCAGTACGCCGCCGAGCACGGCAGCCGCGACCTGGACACCGAGCACCTCCTGCGCGCGGCCCTCGGCGCGGAGCCGACGCGCACACTGCTCAGCCGGGCCGGCGCCGACCCCGAGTCCCTCGCGTCGGAGATCGACGAGCGCTCGGGCCCGGTCCTGCACCCGCCGGGCGAGGTACCGCCGCCCACGTCGCTGTCGCTGACCCCGGCCGCCAAGCGCGCCCTGCTGGACGCGCACGACCTGGCCCGCTCGCGCGGCGCCGGCTACATCGGCCCGGAACACGTGCTCAGCGCCCTCGCCTCGAACCCGGACTCCGCGGCCGGGCACATCCTCAACGCGGCCCGCTTCGCCGCCACGGGCCTGCCGAGCGACCCCCCGGACACCGCGCAGGCGCCCCGCCCCGGCGACCGGCAGCGGCCCACCGGCACGCCCACCCTGGACAAGTACGGCACGGATCTCACGGAGCTGGCCCGCCAGGGCCGGATCGACCCGGTGATCGGCCGGGACGACGAGATCGAGCAGACCATCGAGGTGCTCTCCCGGCGCGGCAAGAACAACCCGGTGCTGATCGGTGACGCGGGCGTCGGCAAGACCGCCATCGTGGAGGGACTGGCCCAGCGGATCACGGACGGGGACGTGCCGGACGTCCTCGTCGCGCGGCGCGTGGTCGCCCTGGACCTGACGGGCGTGGTCGCGGGCACCCGCTACCGCGGCGACTTCGAGGAGCGGCTGACCAACATCGTCGACGAGATCCGCGCCCACTCCGACGAGCTGATCGTCTTCATCGACGAGCTGCACACGGTCGTCGGCGCGGGCGGCGGCGGCGAGGGCGGGGGGTCGATGGACGCCGGCAACATCCTCAAGCCGGCCCTGGCCCGCGGCGAGCTGCACATCGTGGGCGCGACGACGCTGGAGGAGTACCGGCGGATCGAGAAGGACGCGGCGCTCGCCCGCCGCTTCCAGCCGATCCTCGTCCCGGAGCCGTCCGTCGCCGACGCGCTGGAGATCCTGCGCGGGCTGCGCGACCGCTACGAGGCCCACCACCAGGTCCGCTACACCGACGAGGCGCTCGTCGCGGCCGTGGAGCTGTCCGACCGCTACCTCACCGACCGCCGTCTGCCCGACAAGGCGATCGACCTGATCGACCAGGCCGGCGCCCGGGTGCGGCTCGGCGCCCGCACCAAGGGCACGGACGTACGGGCCATGGAGCGCGAGGCCGAGGAACTGGCCCGCGACAAGGACCAGGCGGTCGCGGACGAACAGTACGAGCAGGCCACCCGGCTGCGGGACCGCATCGTCGAGTTGAAGCAGCGCATCGCCGACGCGAGCGGCGAGGCCACCTCCGACGAGGGCCGGCATCTGGAGGTCACCGCGGAGGCGATCGCCGAGGTGGTGTCCCGGCAGACCGGCATCCCGGTCGCCAGTCTCACCCAGGAGGAGAAGGACCGTCTGCTCGCCCTGGAGGAGCACCTGCACGAGCGGGTCGTCGGCCAGGAGGAGGCCGTACGGGTCGTCGCGGACGCGGTGCTGCGCTCGCGTGCCGGGCTCGCCAGCCCGGACCGGCCGATCGGCAGCTTCCTCTTCCTCGGCCCGACCGGTGTCGGCAAGACCGAACTGGCACGCGCGCTCGCCGAGTCGCTGTTCGGCAGCGAGGAGCGCATGGTCCGGCTCGACATGAGCGAGTACCAGGAGCGGCACACGGTGAGCCGTCTGATCGGTGCCCCGCCCGGCTACGTCGGCCACGAGGAGGCCGGGCAGCTGACGGAGACCGTCCGCCGGCACCCCTACTCCCTGCTCCTGCTCGACGAGGTGGAGAAGGCGCACCCGGATGTCTTCAACATCCTGCTCCAGGTCCTCGACGACGGCAGGCTCACCGACTCCCAGGGCCGTACGGTCGACTTCACCAACACGGTGATCGTGATGACCAGCAACCTGGGTTCGGAGGCGATCACCCGGCGCGGCGCCGGCATCGGCTTCGGCTCGGGTGGCGCGGACGCCGACGAGGAGGCGCGACGCGAGCAGATCCTGCGTCCGCTGCGCGAGCACTTCCGGCCGGAGTTCCTCAACCGGATCGACGAGATCGTCGTGTTCCGGCAGCTCACGGGCGAGCAACTGCGGCGGATCACCGATCTGTTGCTGGAGCGGACGCGGCGGCTGGTGCAGGCGCGGGGCGTCACGGCCGAGTTCACCGACGCGGCCGTCGACTGGCTCGCCGAACGCGGCTACCAGCCCGAGTACGGCGCCCGCCCGCTGCGCCGCACGATCCAGCGCGAGGTCGACAACCAGCTGTCCCGGCTGCTGCTCGACGGGCGGGTCGAGGAGGGCGACCGGGTCACGGTGGAGGTGAAGGACGGGCGGCTCGTGTTCCGTACGAACACCGGCGAACCGCCCGCCCCCGAACGCTGAGCGCCCCGAACGCTGAGCGCCCCGAAGCGAGCGGACGCTCCGGACCGTGTCCGCCCTAGGGCGCCGGACGCACCACCTGTGCCGAACCGCCGCCGCGTCGCACGGTTTCGGCGGCGGCCAGCCACTTGCCGCCGGGCAGCCGCTGCACGGCGGTCGCCGCGCCGATCTCGGGGTTGAGCCTGAAGGAGTGCCCGATGGCCTCCAGCCGGGCCCGCAGCCCGTCGGGGCTGGTGTCGTTGTACAGCGCGGGCTCCAACTCCGTCTGGGCGGCGTTGCGTTGGCTGGCGCGCGGAGCGGCGATGGCGTCGACGAGCGGCAGCCCTCGGTCGACGAACTCGGTCAGGGTCTGCAGCACGGTGGTGATGATGGTCGCGCCGCCGGGCGAACCCAGCGCCACCACGGGCTTGCCGGTGCGGTCGAGCACGATCGTCGGCGAGATCGACGAGCGCGGCCGCTTGCCCGGGCCGGGCAGGTTCGGGTCGTGGACGGCCGGACTGGCGGGGGCGAAGGAGAAGTCCGTCAGCTCGTTGTTGAGCAGGAAGCCACGGCCGGGCACGGTGATGCCGCTGCCGCCGGTCTGCTCGATGGTGAGCGTGTAGGAGACCACGTTGCCCCACTTGTCGGCGACGGTGAGGTGCGTGGTGTTCTCGCCCTCGTACGTCGTCGGCGCGGCCGTGCCGCCCGGCTGGCAGGCGGCCGGGTCACGCGGGTCGCCGGGCGCCACCGGGCTGGTGAGGACCGCGTCGTCCTTGATGAGGCAGGCGCGTGAGTCGGCGTACTTCTGCGACAGCAGCTGCTCGGTGGGTACGTCCTCGAAGGCGGGGTCGCCGACCCAGCGCCCGCGGTCGGCGAAGGAGATCCGGCTGGCTTCGAGGTAGCGGTGCAGGTACTGGACCTCGCTCGCCTTCGAAAGGTCCGTCCCCTCCAGGATGTTGAGGGCCTCGCCGACCGTCGTGCCGCCCGAGGACGAGGGCGCGATGGAGTAGACGCCCAGGCCGCGGTACGAGGTCTTCGTGGGCGCCTGGAGCTTGGCGCGGTAGGCCGCTAGGTCCTTGGCGGACAGCTCGCCCGGCCGGGCGTTCCAGCCCGAACCCGGGTCCACGGGCGGCTTGTTCACCGTGGAGACGATGTCCTTGCCGAGGTCGCCGCGGTAGATCGCGCCGACGCCCCCGCGGGCCAGCTCCTCGTAGGTGCGGGCGAGGTCGGGGTTCTTGAACGTCGAGCCCACCACGGGGAGTTGACCGCCGGGCAGGAACAGCTTCGCCGTGTCCGGGAAGTAGCGGAAGCGGGTCTCGTTGGCCGCGGTCTGGGTGCGGAAGGTGTCGTCGACGGTGAAGCCGTCACGGGCGATGCGCTGGGCGGGCTTCAGGACCGTGCCGAGCTTCTCGCTGCCCCACTCCTTCAGCGCGGTCGCCCAGGTGGCGGGAGTCCCCGGCGTGCCGACGCCCAGACCGCTGCTGACGGCGTCGGCGAAGGCGAGCGGCTTGCCGTTCTCCAGGAAGAGACCGGAGTCCGCGCTCAGCGGGGCGGTCTCCCGGCCGTCGATTGTGTGCACCGTACGGGACCTGGCGTCGTAGTAGACGAAGTAGCCGCCTCCGCCGATGCCCGAGGAGTAGGGCTCGGTGACGCCGAGGGCGGCGGCGGTGGCCACGGCCGCGTCGACGGCGTTACCCCCCTTGCGCAGTACCTCGATGCCGGCCGCGGAGGCGTCCGCGTCGACGCTCGCGACGGCACCGCCGTAGCCGACGGCGACCGGGACCTTCGCAACAGTGGCTCTCTCCGCGGCGGGTGGCGCCGCGGCCCCCACCGTGACCACGGCGGCCGAGACCGCCAGGACCGACAGTTTCCGCGCGACAGGGCGACGCATCCGTACCTCCAGTCCAGGAACGTCCGCGCAGCGTAACCAGATTCCCGGGGCCCCGACAGCCTCCTTCCGGGCACTGTCATACGACTGCCACACCTCGAACACGGGTACGCCCCGGCCGTGCTCGCCCGCTAGCATGCGCGCCCATGAACGACGACGTGCGCAATATCGTCCTGGGCGTGGTCGCGGCCGGCATCAGTGCCGCGCTCGGCTGGTTGACCCGCACCTACCTGTGGAAGCGCAGACTCCGGCGCAAGCAGGCCTTCTTCGGGCTGCCCGAGAACTCGGAGTGCCTGCTCGTCGTCAACCGCGACGCGGGCAGCCCCGACCTCGCGGTGCACCGCCACGACGTGTTCGCGCTCCTGGAACTCGCCGCGCTCATCAAGGACTGCGGTGCGGGCGCCGAGGTGGTCACCCAGGACGTGGCCCGGCAGGGTTTCGGAGAGCGGACGGAGTTCTGCGTCGGCGGCCCGGGATCGAACCGGCGGATGGCGGCGCACATCCAGGCCATGCTGCCCGGGGTGCGCGTCAACACCGACCGCGAACCGGGCCCGGACCGGCTCGCGTTCCAGATAGGCGGCGAGCACCACCGTATGGAACCGGGCGTCACCGAGTACGTCCTGCTGGCCCGGCTCACCGCCGGCCGGCGGCGCGAGGCGCGGCCGGTGTTCCTGTTCTGCGGCCAGCGCGCGATCAACAACCAGGCCGCCACGCGCTACCTGGTCCGCAACCACGAGCGGCTGGCCCGCAAACACGGGAACGGCTCCTTCGTACTGCTCCTGAAGGTCATCAACTCCCAGGCGTACGGCCCCGATGTGGTCGAACTGGTCGAGGACGTGACCCGGGCCGCGCAGGCTCCCCTGCCGGACACGACAATTGTTACTCCCACGTAACTTACCGACGGTTACCTCAGGTGGGGCGGAGCGGTTACCGTCGGGTCACTTTGCGATGGCGCAGGCAAGAGGAGTGACCCGTGGGACGACCGCACCGCATGGCCCTTCGTACGACCGCCATGGGCGCCGTCTCCGCGACCCTGGTCGCCGGCGGGGTACTGGGCCTGACGCCCGAGGCCCGGGCCGCCACCGGCGCGGTCCGGTACGTCGACATCGCCGGGGAAGGCGGCACGGTCCTCAAGGCCAACGTGGTCACCCCCGCCGACGGCACCAGCCGTCACCCGCTGATCGTGCTGCCGACGAGCTGGGGCTTCCCCCAGGTGGAGTACCTCGCCCAGGCACGGCGGCTCGCCGACTCCGGGTATGTCGTGCTCAGTTACAACGTGCGGGGCTTCTGGCAGTCCGGCGGCGAGATCGACGTGGCCGGGCCGCACGATGTCGCCGACGCCGCCGCGGTCGTCGACTGGGCACTCGCCAACACCCCCAGCGACCCGGAGAACGTCGGCATGGCGGGCGTCTCGTACGGCGCCGGGATCAGCCTGCTGGCCGCCGCCCACGACCCGCGGGTCAAGGCCGTCGCCTCGCTCAGCGGCTGGGGCGACCTGATCGACTCGATCTACTCCGGCCGCACCCAGCACGTCCAGGCCGCCGCCGTGCTCGACACCGTGGGCGCGGTCACCGGTCGCCGGAGCGCCGAGTCCCAGGAGGTCTTCTCGGCCTTCTACGCCTCCGACCTGTCGAAGGAGAAGGACATCGTCGCCTGGGGGCAGAAACGTTCCCCCGCCGCCTACCTGGACCGGCTCAACAAGAACGGCACGGCGATCATGCTCGCCGGCGGCTGGGGCGACACGATCTTCCCGCCCAACCAGTCCGCCGCCTTCTACGAGCGGCTGACCGGCCCCAAGCGGCTGGAGTTCCGCCCCGGCGACCACGCGACCGCCGAGCTCCCCGGTCTGTTCGGAGTGCCCAACGACGTGTGGACCGACACCGAGCGCTGGTTCGGCCACTACCTCAAGGGCGAGGACAACGGCATCGACCGCGAGCAGCCCGTCCGGCTCAAGTCCCGTTCCACCGGCGGCTACGAGGGATATCCGGACTGGAAGTCGGTGAACGCGACCCGGCGGAAGATCGCCCTCGCGGGCTCCACCACGATCCACACCAATGTGGACTCGGGAGCCGACGGCGGCATCGTGTTCCTGTCCAGCATCCTCGACCAGGTGACGAAGCTGCCCCCGGTGGCCGCGATCCCCCTGCTCCCGCGCCGCTGGGCCGCCGTATGGCAGTCCGGGAAGTACGCCACCGCCCAGCGGGTGCGTGGCACCGCGAAGCTGCACACCACCGTCACCCCGACCGAGGAGAGCGGCACCCTCGTCGCCTACCTCTACGACGTGGGGCCGCTCGGCCTCGGCAAGCTGGTCACCAACGCGCCGTACACCTTCCACGGGAACACGCCCGGCAAGCCGTTCGGCCTCGACCTGGACCTGTTCTCCACGGCCTACGACGTGCCGGCGGGGCACAAGCTCGCCCTGGTCGTCGACACCGTCGACCCGCTCTACATCGAGCACAACCCGTCCGGCGCGCGGCTGACCTTCTCCTCGCCGGCGGACGACCCGTCGTACGTGTCGGTCCCGCTGCGCGAGCAGTGATCCCCGGCCGCCGCCGGGGCGGGTGGGCCCCGCGGCCGGCGCCGTCGCTCAGTGCTTGAGGATCTTGGAGAGGAAGTCCTTGGCGCGGTCGCTGCGCGGCGCGGTGAAGAACTCCTCGGGGGTGCGGTCCTCGACGATGCGGCCGTCGGCCATGAAGACCACGCGATTGGCGGCCGAGCGCGCGAAGCCCATCTCGTGGGTGACCACGACCATGGTCATGCCCTCCTGGGCGAGCTGCTGCATGACCTCGAGAACCTCGTTGATCATCTCGGGGTCGAGGGCGGAGGTGGGCTCGTCGAACAGGAGCGCCTTGGGATCCATGGCGAGGGCGCGGGCGATGGCCACGCGCTGCTGCTGGCCTCCGGAGAGCTGGGCGGGGAACTTGTCGGCCTGGTCGGCGAGGCCCACCCGGTCGAGCAGTTCACGGGAGCGCCGGTCGGCCTCGTCCTTCTTGCGCCTGCGCACCTTCACCTGGCCCAGCGAGATGTTCTGGAGAACGGTCTTGTGGGCGAACAGGTTGAAGGACTGGAAGACCATGCCGACCTCGGACCGCAGTCCCGCCAGCGCCTTGCCCTCCTCGGGCAGCGGCTGTCCGTCGAGCGTGATCGAACCGGAGTGGATGGGCTCCAGCCGGTTGATCGCGCGGCACAGTGTCGACTTCCCCGACCCCGAAGGGCCGATCACCACGACCACCTCCCCCCTGCCGACGGTGAGGTTGACGTCCTGCAGGACATGCAGATCCCCGAAGTACTTGTTGACGTCACGCAGTTCGATCAACGGATCGACGGCCATGCGCAGCCCTACTCACTCTCAGCTGTGTCGTGGTTGCCGCAAACTATCCAGCCAGGATCGGAGTCGAGGCACGACACGCACCCTTCCGCCATTAGCCGTATTTACGTGCTCGCGCCTCAGTTCTCGGCCACCTCGGCGTACAGCTGGGACAGTTCGGGGGTCCCGGTCGCGGCCCACTCGCGCCCCGCGGTGACCACGTCGACCTCGCGGCCGGACGCCAGCCGGACGACCGGTTCCCCGCCGGGCCAGATCGCCCAGACGGCGCCGGGCACCGTACGCACCACGACCGTGCCCAGGTAGAGCCCCGCGTCGTGACCGAACCAGGGCAGGGTCTCCTCGTCCTCGCGCCAGCGCGGCGGAAGCTGGTCCAGCGCCTCCAACGAGACGGCCGTGTCGTCGAGTCCGATCCCCTGCCGGGCCGCGTGCGAACGCAACAGCTCGCATTCGGAGAGGAGTTCGGCGATCCCCTCGGGGTCCTCGGCCAGCACCGTCGCACGGTACTTCTTGCTCCTGTTGCCCAGGAAAGGGATGTTCATAAGCCCAGCGTGACATTCGTACCGGCGTGCGCACCACAGGCGCGCTGGCATACGCCGACGGCCGAAAGCCCGGCCCGGCGGGCCTCAGAGACGTCACACGCCGCCGGCCGAGCCCCCGGCTCCCGCTACACGTCGAGGTCGACCACGACCGGCGCGTGATCAGAGGCACCCTTGCCCTTGCGCTCCTCGCGGTCGACGTAGGAGTCCTTGACGGCCGCGGCGAACGGCTCGTTGCCGTACACCAGGTCGATGCGCATACCGCGGTTCTTGGGGAACGCCAGCTGGCGGTAGTCCCAGTACGTGAACGGGTGGTCGTACTTCAGGGGGCGCGGGACGACGTCCGACAGGCCGGCCTCGCGCAGCGACGCCAGGGCGGCGCGCTCGGCCGGGGTGACATGGGTGAGGCCTTCGAAGGCGGCCACGTCGTACACGTCGTCGTCGGTCGGCGCCACGTTGTAGTCGCCCAGTACCGCGAAGGGGCGGCCGCCCGCCGCGTCGCCCGCGACGGCCGCCCTGAGCGCCTCGAACCACTGGAGCTTGTAGGCGTAGTGCGGGTGGTCGACCTCGCGGCCGTTCGGCACGTACACCGACCAGACGCGGACCGGACCACAGGTCGCCGCAACGGCGCGCGGCTCCTGCGCCCCGTCGTAGCCGGGGTCGCCGGGCAGGCCCTTGACGACGTCCGCCAGACCGACGCGGGAGATCACCGCCACGCCGTTCCACCGGCCCGTGGCGTGCACCGCCGCCTCGTAGCCCAGCTCGCGCAGCTGGTCGAGCGGGAACTGCGCCTCGGCGACCTTGGCCTCCTGGAGGCACAGCACGTCGGTGCCACTGCTCTCCAGCCAGGCCAGCAGCCTCGGCAGGCGGGCGGTGATCGAGTTCACGTTCCAGGTCGCGATACGCATGCCTCACAACCTACCCGGCGGGTCCGACAACGCCCGCCCTCAGACCTCCGCGGACGCCCCCGGAGCAAGCCGCACGTGGTCGGCGCCGCCCAGGTTGCCCAGGTGGGTGTCGTAGATCGGGCGGGCGAGGTCGGTGAGGAGGGCGTCGTGGATGTCGTAGACGCGCTGCGGCCGGATCTCGCGGACGTACTCGATGACCTCGGAGATCTTGTTCCAGGGGGCCTGGACCGGGGCCAGCAGCGTCTCCACCGGGTGCTCGGGGACGGTGAGCGCGTCTCCCGGGTGGAAGACGCGGCCGCCGTCGACGAGGAAGCCGACGTTGGTCACGCGCGGCAGGTCGGGGTGGATGACGGCGTGCAGCTCGCCGTGGACCTGGACGTCGAAACCCGCGGCGGTGAACGTGTCGCCGTGGCCGACCGTGTGCACCCGGCCGGGGAACGCGGTGGAGAGCTTTTCCGCGACGGACCTCAGGGTCCAGATCCCGACGGCCGGGTCGGCCTCCAGGGCCGCCCGCAGCCGCTGCTCGTCGAAGTGGTCGGGATGCTCGTGCGTGACCAGGATGGCGTCCGCGCCGACAGCGGCGTCCGCCTCGCTGAACCCCCCGGGGTCGAGGACGAGTGTGCGCCCGTCCTTCTCCAGGCGCACACACGCGTGCGACTTCTTGGTGAGTCTCAGAGCCGTCATGAGATCCATCCTGCCCCCGCGGCGCGCGCGGGGCTCACTCGGTGGGGGTGGTCTCCTCCCGGATGACCTGCTGCGCCACCTTGAACGCGCTGTTCGCCGCCGGTACGCCGCAGTAGACGGCCGCCTGCAGCAGCACCTCCTTGATCTCGTCGGGGGTGAGGCCGTTGCGCAGCGCGGCGCGGATGTGGAAGGCGAGCTCCTCCAGGTGGCCGCCCGCGACCAGCGCGGTGAGCGTGACGCAGGAGCGGGAGCGGCGGTCGAGACCGGGCCGGTCCCAGATCTCGCCCCAGGCGTAGCGGGTGACGAACTCCTGGAAGTCCCCCGAGAAGTCGTCGGCCTGGGACAGCGCCCGGTCGACATGGGCGTCGCCGAGGACCTCCCGGCGCACCTTGAGACCGGCGTCGTACGGATCGGGGCGGCCCATGACCTGCAACGGTTCGAGGACGGGGGCGGGCGCGATCTCCGCGATGGCCACCGGCTGCAAGGGCTGCTGGGGCACGGTCGGGACCACCCTGACGGGGATCCCCGGGACGGCCGTCTGCCCGGTGGCGGAGTCGTAGGCGGGCTGCCAGGCGGTGGAGAAGTGGCGGACCAGCAGGTCGGTCACGGCCGCGGGCTGCTCCACCGGGACCAGGTGCGAGGCGCCCGGTACGACGGCCAGCCGGGCGTCCGGGATTCCGGCCACCAGGGTGCGCGCCTCGGCGGGGCCGGTGACCTGGTCGTCCGAGCCGACGAGGACCAGCGTCGGCACCCCGACGAGGCCGATCTCGGCCCGCACGTCGAAGGCGGCGAGGGCCTCGCAGGCCGCTATGTAGCAGCCGGGGTCGGTGGTGCGCACCATCTGCACGGCCCACTCGGTGATCGCGGGCTGTGCGGCCGCGAAGCCGCTGGTGAACCAGCGGTCGGGCGAGCTGCGGGCGATCGGGTCCAGGCCGTTGGTGCGGACTATCACGCCCCGCTGCCGGAACTCGTCGGCCGTGCCGAACCGCGGGGAGGCCGCGATCAGCGCGAGCGAGGCGACCCGCTCCGGGTGCCGCAGCGCCAGCTCCACGCCGACCGCGCCGCCGAACGCGCAGCCCGCGTAGCCGAAGCGCTGCACTCCGAGCGCGTCGAGGGTGGCGAGCAGCCGCCCGGCCAGGTCGGACACCGAGCCGACCGGGTGGGCCGGGGCGCCGCCGTGGCCGGGCAGGTCGTAGCGGAAGATCCGCCACTGCTGGGCCAGCTCGGGAACCTGACGGTCCCACATGTGCCATGTCGTACCCAGTGAGGGGCCCAGGATCAGGACAGGGGCGTCCTCCGGCCCGTCGAAGCGGTATTGCAGGGTGTTGGTCGTACTCTCGCTCACCCGGCTCACGCTCCCACATCTCACAATTTCTCACGCGCTTGGGTCGGAACCCCGTGCAAGCCGTCCCAGGTTGTGGCAGCCCCGCGAAGATCCTCTGCACCGGACTTCACCCACCCCGCCGGGCGGCAGGTGAGACCCGACGCGCGTGCATCGTACAGAGGGACCCCGCGAAACCCGTGCCGGAGCCGCGGCCGACGTCTTTGCGCCGTACACCCGTTCCCCTCACACCGCCCGTACGGGGTGGCGGACCACGGCGTCGAACAGATAGCCCTGGGTGTTCGGGACGGTCGTGTCGGGCTGGGTGCGGCCGGTGCTGTCGGTGGCCCGGGCCAGCAGGGTGTACCCGCCGGGGGCCGACGGGCGCCAGTCGGTGGACCAGCGGACCCAGCCGGCCCGGCGCGGGGCGTCGTGCAGCCGGGCGCGCCGCCAGCGGTTGCCCCCGTCGGTGCTGACGTCGACGCGCACGACCGCGCCCGCGCCGGACCAGGAGCGTCCGGTCAGACGGTGCACGGCGCCCGCGCCGAGGCTCGCGTCCCAGGGCAGCTCCCAGGCGCTCTTGACGGTCTGCCGGGTCAGCGGGGCGCTGCCGCCCTCGGGGTGGGCGCTGCCGAACAGCCGGTAGAAGTCGGTGTTCCAGGGCGAGTAGAGGGGCTGCGCGGACACCTCGATGTCACCGACCCACTTGACCGAGGCGATGCCGATCCAGTTCGGCACCAGGACCCGTACGGGGAAACCGTGGTCGTACGGCAGCGGCTCGCCGTTCATCTCGTAGGCGAGGAGGACGTCGTCGAGCGCCTTGGACGCCGGCAGGGGGCGGCGGACCCGGCCGAGGTTCGTGCCGTCGGCGGTGACGTAGTCGGCGTCGAGGCCGCGGGGCAGGACGTCGACGGCGTCACGGGCGAGCCCCGCCCGCCGCAGGACGTCGGCGAGGCGGACCCCGCGCCAGCGCGCGGTGCCGATCGCGCCCAGCGTCCACGCCGTGCCGGTGACGCTCTGGCCCTGCTGGGAGGTGAAGAAGCTGCGGCCGTTGCCCGCGCACTCCACGAACGCCGTGCGGGTGACCGCGGGGAACTTCTTCAGGTCGTCGAGGGTGAACTCGACGGGGTGGGCGTGGGTGAGGCCGTCGCCGTGGACGGTGAGGGTCCAGTCGGCGGCGTCGAGGACGGGGGTGGAGGTGTGGTTGCGGACGAAGAAGTGGTCGACGGGGGTGTGGTAGCCGGTCCCGGCGAGAGAGGCGAACTTCGTCTCGGCGTTGGTGCCCCGGACGGTGAACCGGTCGTCGGGGAGCGCCTTGACGATACCGGGCGACGTCGCCGCCGCGGCCGGCGCGGAGAACGCGGGAGTCACGGCGGTCGCGATTCCGGCGGCGGCGGCGAGACGGAGGAGATCACGCCGGGAGACACCGTCGGCGCGGGCCTCGCCGGCCAGCCACTGGTGCAGTCTGCGGCGGTCGTAGGCGGATTCGGGCGTGGGAGACGTGGGCATGGGCCTGCCTTTCCGGAGGCGGGGGTGCCTGGACCGGGACGCGGTCGGGGCGTCAGAAGGCGCGGCGCGTCCACGGCAGGAGGGCGGAGAAGGGGGAGAGGAGGAAGGTGAGGATCAACAACAGCCGCGCGAGAGCAGCGCGCGGTACCGCGGGGCGGGGCGGTGGTCGTCGAGAGTCACGGGCGCCATCGTACGAGGCGGCGGCGAAGTGGGGAGCGGATTCGGGGAGTTGGGGCGGTCCCGCGGAGTTGGGGCGGTCTCGGGGAGTCGGGGCGGTCCCGGGGAGTCGGGGCGGTCCCGGGCGGCGGTCACCGGCCGGGCCGCGCTGCGCGCTGCTGCGGTCGGGGACGCGTCAGAACTCGTCCGACCCGCCCAGGCCGGTCAGCGCGCCCACCGGGTCCAGGTCGGGGGTGCCCCGTGGCCACCAGTCGTCGTGGCCCGGCTCGGACTCGTACGCGTACCACAACCCGTCCCGGCCGAAGCGGAGTTGGACGTGGCCACGGGGGTGGGTGAGATGGTTGCGGCGCGGCCGGAAGGCCGGCAGGTCGGCGGCGAGGAGGAGCGGCCGGGCCCGGTCGAAGCGGCCGGCCGGCGGGTCCCAGGTCTCCTCCAGGACGGTGAGCCCGTCCGGGCCGCCCTGCCGCCAGGCGGCCACCGCGCGGGCCAGCTCGACCGGGGTACGGCCGGCGGCGGAGGCGAGCGCGGCGTAGAGGGCGCGGGTGGTGACCGTGAGCCCGGAACCGGGGCGGGACGCGGCGAGCCGTACGGCGTCCCGCCAGAGGGTCAGTTCGCCGATCTCGTCCCGGCCGGTGACCAGCAGGGCGTGGGCGCGGGCGGCGGCGTCGGTCGCGAGGTGGTCCAGCGCGAAGGAGTCGGGGCCGTTCGGCGCGGACGGGTAGGCCGGGGGCTGCCCGGGGTGCGGGGGCACGGGCAGCGGGGCGGGCAGCGGCGGGAGCCGGCGCTCGGCGAGGGCCTCGGCGGCCCGTACGCCCGGCAGAGGTTCCGGTTCCTGCTCCTGGGCGGCGCGGGCCGCCCGGGTGGCGTTGCGGCGCGACAGGGCGTCGAGCACCTCGCGTTCGCCCCTGCCGCGCAGCAGGAGCAGCACGAACGGGTCGGCGTCGAGCAGCCGCGCGGTCTGGTAGCAGAGGGCGGCGGCATGCTTGCAGGGGTGACCGCGGTCGGGGCAGCTGCACTGCGGCTCGAGGTCGCCCGGGCCGGGCAGCAGCGGCACCCCGCACTCGGCGAGGGACTCGGGCATCTCCTTGTCGAGCAGCGCGGCGATGTGCCCGGGGCGCTCGACGGCCGCCTCCAGGAAGCGCTCCCAGTCCTCCCCGCCGAGCGTGCGCAGCCGCACCTGCACGCGGTAGGGGCGGGGGCGGCTGCCCTGCACGTACGCCAGGACGAGCCCGGGGGTCACGGTGATCGCGTCCACGTGTCCCTGCTCCGCGTAACCCCGCCCGCGGACCAGGCGGCCGGGGTCGAGGGCGCCCTCTTCCAGCGCGGTGACCCAGGCGTTGCCCCACCAGGTCCCGGCGAAGGATCCGCCGGTGCGAGGGGGGAAGGCGGGGAAGGTGCGACGGTGGTCGCCGTCCCGTGCGGGGGCTGCCATGGAGCGGGGGGCCCGGGACGGTTCGAGAGGCAGAAAAGGCGCGCTTCCGAGGAGAGTCGCCGAGGGCGAGTCATCGCGTGAACTTCGGTCATCCGCCGACGCGTTGCCGGCACCGGCCTCCCCCTCGGCCCGGCCGTCGGCCTCGAACTCGGGCTCGGGCTCGGGCTCGGGCTCGAAGTCGTGCGCGGCCTCGATCTCGTGCGCGGCCTCGATCTCGTGCGCGGCCTCGAACTCGGGCTCGTGCTTGGGCTCGTGCTCGGCCGTCCCTTCCGACGGCATCTGGAAGGCGCCCGCGAGCAACTCCCTTACAACACGCGCTCGTTCGTCGGCGACGCGGTCCTGTGCGCTGACGGGCCGCCGGGCGTCGGTGGGACGTGCGTCGGTACGGGGGCGGCGGCCGCCGTCGGCGCGCGAGGTACCGCGGCCTGCCCGCTTCCGGGTCTCGGCCGGGGCCTGCCGGGCCTCCGCGCGGGCGGCGCGCAGGGCCTCACGCGCGATGTCCCCGGGGCGCTGACCGGTACCGGCCTGCGGGGCGCGCGGCCCGGCGTCCGCCGACGGGGCCTCGGCCGACGAGGGGGTCGCGTGCGCGGGGTCCGTCGGCGAGAGGTCGGTCGGCGAGGGGCCCGTCGGCGAGGCATTGGTCGGCGAGAGGTCGGTCGGCGAGGCGGCTTTCGCCGGTGCGGGGTTCGCCTGCGCGGGGTTCGCCTGCGCGGAGAGCGCCCGCTCGGGGTTCGCCCACGCGGGGTTCGCCGACGCGGGGTTCGCCGGTGGAGTGGGGGCCGCGGTGGGGTCGGCGTCGTCGGCCCGGGCGGCTTTCGCGGGGGCCGGGTCCGCCACGGACACGGCCTCCGCTGTCGGCGCGGATTCCGCCGTGCGCCGCAGGGCCGCGCGGGCCGCGTCGCCGGGCCTGAGGGCGGGGCCCGCGGGCCGCGTCGAGGGCTCGTGCGACGGTCCTCGCGTCGGCCCCGGTGACGGCCCGTGCGGCGGTCCCTGCGCCGGCTCCTGTTCCTGCGAGCGCTCCCGAGCCGCCCGCAGCGCACGGCGTGCCTCGTCGGCCGGGCCGGCGGCCTTCTCCCGTTGCTCCCCGGCCGTGACGGCGGTGGCGGTCTCGGCCGCGCTCTCGGCGGCGGTGTCGGCCGCGGTCTCGGCGGCGGTCTCGGCCGCGGTCTCGGCCTTCTCCATCTCCCCCATCACGCCTCCCTCCGCAGCCTGACCAGGTCGGACAGTTCACGGTCCGTGAGTTCGGTGAGGGCCGACTCGCCGGAGCCGAGGATCGCGTCGGCCAGGGCGCGCTTCGCCTGGAGCATCTCGGCGATACGGTCCTCGACCGTGCCCTCGGTGATGAGCCGGTGCACCTGGACCGGCTGGGTCTGGCCGATGCGGTAGGCACGGTCGGTGGCCTGTTCCTCCACCGCGGGGTTCCACCAGCGGTCGAAGTGGACGACATGGCCCGCGCGGGTGAGGTTGAGGCCGGTGCCGGCGGCCTTCAGGGAGAGCACGAGGACCGGCGTCGCACCGGCCTGGAAGCGGTCCACCATCCGCTCCCGCTCGGGGATCGGGGTGCCCCCGTGCAGCAGGTCGACCGGGACCGCGCGGGCGGTGAGATGAGCGGTGATCAGGCGGGCCATCCCGACGTACTGCGTGAAGACGAGGGCCGAGCCGTCCTCGGCGAGCAGGGTGTCCAGCAGCTCGTCCAGCAGGGCGAGCTTGCCGGAGCGGGCGGCGAGGGCGTCGCCGACGGAGGCGGTCTCCTCCTTGAGGTACAGGGCCGGGTGGTCGCAGATCTGCTTGAGCGCGCCCAGCAGCTTCAGCACCAGGCCGCGCCGGGCGATGCCGTCCGCCGTCTCGATGGCCAGCAGGGACTCCCGCACCACGGCCTCGTACAGCGCGGCCTGTTCGCGGGTGAGCGGGACCGGGTGGTCGGTCTCGGTCTTGGGCGGCAGCTCGGGCACGATGCCGGGGTCGGACTTCTTGCGGCGCAGGAGGAACGGGCGGACCAGCCGGGCGAGGCGCTCCACCGCCTGGTCGTCCTCGCCGTTCTCGACCGCGCGCGCGTGCCGGGCGCGGAAGGACTTCAGGGGGCCGAGGAGCCCCGGTGTCGTCCAGTCGAGCAGGGCCCAGAGCTCGGAGAGGTTGTTCTCGACGGGGGTGCCGGTCAGGGCCACGCGCGCGGAGGTCGGGATCGTGCGCAGCGCCTTCGCCGTCGCCGAGTAGGGGTTCTTCACGTGCTGGGCCTCGTCCGCCACGACCATGCCCCAGGGCTGCCCGGCCAGCGTGAGCGCCGCCGAGCGCATCGTGCCGTAGGTGGTCAGGACGAAGCCGCCGCCGAGGTCCGCAAGGCTGCGGTCGGCGCCGTGGAAGCGGCGGACCGGGACGCCGGGCGCGAAGCGGTTGATCTCGCGCTGCCAGTTGCCCAGGAGGGAGGCCGGGCAGACCACCAGGGTCGGTTCGGCGCGGTCCCGCTTCAGGTGCAGGGCGATGACGGTGATCGTCTTGCCGAGGCCCATGTCGTCGGCGAGGCAGCCGCCGAGGCCGAGGGAGGTCATGAGGTCCAGCCAGGCCAGGCCGCGCAGCTGGTAGTCGCGCAGGGTGGCGTGCAGGCCGGCGGGCGGATCGGCGGGGTGCACACCGGTGGTGAGGCGGTCGCGCAGGGCGGCCAGGGCGCCGACGGGGACCGCCTCGACGCTCTCGCCGTCGACCTCCGCGGTGCCGCTGAGCGCGACGGACAGGGCGTCGACCGGGTCCAGCAGGCCCAGTTCCCGCTTGCGGGCCTTGCGCACGAGCGCCGGGTCGACCAGGACCCACTGGTCGCGGAGCCGGACCACCGGGCGGTGGGCCTCCGCCAGGGTGTCCATCTCGGCCTCGCTGAGCGGGTCGCCGCCGAGCGCCAGCTGCCAGCGGAACTGGAGCAGTTCCTCGCTCTCGAAGAAGCCGGTGCCGTCGGTCGCCGAGCCGGGTGCGGACCGGACCACGGCGGCGGCGCTGAGGTCCTGCGCCAGGTCCCTCGGCCAGTGCACGGCGACCCCGGTCGCCGCGAGCCGGGTGGCCGCCACCCCGAGGAGATCGCCGAGCTCGTCCTCGGACAGGGCCAGGACGTCGGGTGCGTCCTGTTCGGCGAGCCGGGCGAGCGGCGGCCAGACGCGGGCGGCGCGCCGTACGGCGAGGGCCGCGTCCACGCGGGCGCGCGCCCCGAAGGCGGCGTCGGCCTCGCCCGCCCACAGGGCCGCCGCGTCGGTCATCAGGGTGGGGTCGGCGAGGCTGTGCACCTGGACGATCGCGGCGCCCGCGCGGCGGGCCCGCTCGCCGTCGTCGAGCCGGTCGAACATGTCGTACGCGGACAGGTCGAGGCGGAGCGAGATCCGCACGCCCGCGTCCATGCCCGCGGCGACCTCCGCGGCCCAGTCGTGCGCGCCGGGCAGCCGCTGGGGCCGGCGGTCGGCGAAGGGCTTTCCGCACGCGTGCGGCGCGGCCGGGGTGCGGGGCAGGGTGTCCGCCACGGCGTCGAGGAACGACCGCATCAGGGCCTCGGGGCGGGGCAGCCGGAGCGGCCCGGGGCCGGGCAGCGGCACCGCGTGGCCCTCGTGCGGGAGCGCGGCGGCGACCGCGCGCAGATGTGCGATGTCCTCCGGGTCCAGCGGGCCCGCCCGCCAGGCGTCGTGGCCTGCGGGTGTCAGGCCGGGCAGCAGACGGCCGCGGGCGGTGAGCCGCAGCGCGTGCAGCGCGGCCGCGCCCCAGCAGGCGGTCGCCGGGTGGGCGGCGGGGTCGCGGCGGGCCCGCACGAGCAGCGGGAGCGCCTTGTCGAGCGGCAGGGACAGGGCGGGGGCCTGCTTGCGGCGGATCGCCGAGCCGTGGCGCCGGACGACGGTGAGCTCCGTGTGCTCGGCGTCCGCCGTGGTGGGCAACGGGCCGTCCGCCGGGTCCCAGAAGGCGACGCGGCCCTCGCGCGGAAGGGGCGCGGGCAGGAAGACGGCGGCGAGCCGCACGGAGACGGAGCCAAGCTCCGCCGCGGCCGTGCCGTCGGTCATGACGCTCATGCCGGGTGTCCACCTCCCGCCCGCGTGTCGGATCAGTCGTCTTCGACTCTACGGGCGGGGTCTGACAATCGGCCCCGGCGGCCGGCCCGGGCACCGCGTCCCGGTCCGGGCGGGACCTCGTCGGGGCCGGTCAGGGGACCGTGCGGGAGACCACGTAGACGAAGGGGTAGATCGCGTTGCCGGTGTTCACCACGACGTCCAGCGTCGGCATGGGCTTCTTCTGCTGGTGGACGATGCCGAAGTCGTCGCCGGGGCGCGAGCCGGGGCCGTCGAACTTCCAGCCCGTGACCTCCTGGTCGCGGGCGCTGATGGTGATCTCGCCCTTCTTCAGATCGGCCCTGCTGACGCCGATCTCGGCGAGGAACTGGTCGAGTCCGGCCTGCGTCGTCTGGAACTGCGCGTACAGGCGGCTGGTCTTCCAGTTGTTCGTCTCGTAGTAGGCGACCTGGTTCGAGGGGTGCGGGATCGGCACCTGGTACAGGCGGCGCTGGACCTTCGACGGCCAGCCCTCGGTCAGGCCGGTCGCCGAGTACTTGGCCTCCTTGTCCTTGCCGCTGTCGCGGCTCTGGTTGGCGGAGATCACCAGGTAGCCGGCCGGGACACCGATGAGCAGCACGATGATCAGCAGGGTGAGCGCCCTGCGGCGGATCACGTGCCGGCGGTCCTCCGGCGGGCGGTGCGGCTCGTCGGGGGGCGCGGCCTGGCGGGGCAGCGATGCTGTCATGCGGTGTCCCGGGTCGTGCGGGGTCGTGCGGCGGTCATGCGGTGTCCTGGGGGCGGGGCGGTACGGCGGTCACGCCGTGTCCTGGGTGCGGCGGGCCGCCTCGGTGAACCGTTCGAAGCGCTCGTAGCGCTCCACGCGGCGGCGCTTGGCGCGCCGGAAGCGGCGGGCGACCAGGCGGGCCAGGTCGGCCGCGCCGACCATACCGGCCTCGGGGCCCAGCTGGGCGCGGACGATCCGGGCCTCGGGGCGGTAGCCGCGGCCGGTGAGCTGACGCTTGAACGCGTCCCGGGCGGGGCTGATCAGGAGATCGTCCGCGGCCGAGACACCGCCGCCGATCACGAAGCAGGACGGGTCGAGGGCGGCCGCCAGGTTGGCGATGCCGACGCCGAGCCACTGGCCGATGTCCTGGAGCAGCTCGATGCACATGGCGTCGCCGTCGCGGGCCAGCTCGGTGATCATCGGGCCGGTGATGTCGCCGATGTTGCCCTTGACGTGCTCGATGATCCCGTACGCCACCGGGGAGTCGGCGGCGGCCAGCTCGCGGGCCTCCCTGACCAGCGCGTTGCCCGAGCTGTACTGCTCCCAGCAGCCGCGGTTGCCGCACGGGCAGCGGTGGCCGCCGGGCACGACCTGCATATGGCCGAACTCACCGGCGACGCCGTACTTGCCGCGCTTGACCTGCCCGTCCTCCAGGATCGCGCCGCCGATCCCGGTACCGAGGGTGATCATGACCAGGTGGTCCTCGCCGCGGCCCGCGCCGAAACGCCACTCGGCCCAGGCGGCGGTGTTGGCGTCGTTGTCCACCAGGACGGGGACCGCGAGACGGCCGGAGAGGCGGTCGCGCAGCGGCTCGTTGCGCCACGACAGGTGGGGGGCGAACAGGACGCGGTTGCGGTCCGCGTCGACCCACCCCGCCGCGCCGACGCCGACCGCGTGCACGTCGTGGCGGTCGGACAGGTCCAGGACCAGCTCGACGATCGTGTCCTCGACGACCTTCGGGCTCTTGGACTTGTCCGGAGTCTCCGTGCGGACCTTCTCCAGGATGTTGCCGTCGGCGTCGACGACCCCCGCCATCACCTTGGTGCCACCGATGTCGATGCCGACCGTCGGCACTCGGGGTGCGGTGAGGTGCGATCGGCGCTCCCTCGTGCCCACGGTGCGGAGTGCGGGGGCGCGGCGGGAGCCGATGGGGGCGGTGAAGTTGCCGTAGGTGCTCATCGCCGCCGATTCTGCCTCACCCTCCCGCCGGGTGCCGAGCGGGGCGGCGGCGGGGCGGGCGGCCTGTGCCGGGCGCGGGCGCGTCGCGGCCGGTCACGCCCGGTGCGGCCGCGCTTCGGTGCGGGTCCGCGCTCCCCGGGCCCCGAACGGCCCATGACCGGACATGAAATTACGCAGAATTACGCGCACTCGGGCCGGGACCGCCCATCACTCACCTTGTACGGATATCCGGTCGCATTGTCCGGACAATGCGACCAGGGCGGGCCGATCGCGCCGGTGGGAGTCAGGGGCGTACGAGGAGCTGGAACTCGAAGGAGTAGCGGGTCGGCCGGTAGATGTGGTCGCCGAACTCCACCGCCCGGCCGGTGTCGTCGAAGGTCGTGCGCTGCATCGTCAGCAGCGGGGCGCCTTCCTCCTCGGCCAGCCGCTCGGCCTCGGCGGTGGTGGCGGCGCGGGCGCCGATGGACTGGCGGGCGCTGTGCAGGGTGATCCCGGCGGCCCGCATCAGCCGGTACAGGCCGGTGGCCTGGAGCTGCCCGGTGTCCAGGTCGAGCAGGCCGGACGGCAGGTGGTTGCACAGGTACGCCATCGGCTCCCCGTGCGCCAGGCGCAGCCGCTCCACCCGGTGCACGTCACTGCCCTCGGCCACCGCGAGCGCGGCGGCGACTTCGGCGGACGCCGGGACCATGGTGTTGACCAGCACCGTCGTGGCCGGGCGCTGGCCGGCGGCCTCCAGGTCGTCGTAGAGGCTGCTGAGCTCCAGCGGGCGCTTGACCTGGCTGTGCACGACCTGCGTGCCGACCCCCCTGCGGCGGACCAGGAGGCCCTTGTCGACGAGCGACTGGATCGCCTGGCGGACGGTCGGCCGGGACAGGCCGAGCCGCGCGGCGAGCTCGATCTCGTTGCCCAGCAGGCTGCCGGGGGTGAGCGAGCCGTGCTCGATAGCGGCCTCCAGCTGCTGGGCGAGCTGGAAGTACAACGGCACCGGAGAACTTCGGTCCACACGTAGTTCTAGCTGCACGGTCGGGTCCACTTCTGGTTTCGGCACGGCCCGAGCGTAGCTCCGCGACCGGTTGACGGGAAGTTGTGTAGTTCGGTTGTCCGGACATACGCATTGACAGCGCCCGGCCTGGAACGCACCTTTGTCTCATGCGCATCGGGGTCATCGGGACGGGCCGCATAGGCACCATTCATGCGAACACACTCAGCCGTCACCGCGAGGTCGGATCCCTGATCCTGACGGACGCGGACCACGCGCGGGCCCAGGAGCTCGCGCATCGGCTGGGCGAGACGGCCGCCCCAGGGGTGGACGAGATCTTCCGCTGGGGCGTGGACGCCGTGGTGATCACGACGGCCACGTCGGCCCACGCCGAACTGATCGGTCGGGCAGCACGCTCCGGGCTCCCGGTCTTCTGCGAGAAGCCGATCGCCCTCGATCTGGCCGGGACCTTACAGGCGATCGCCGAGGTCGAGACCGCCGGAACGATCCTTCACATGGGCTTCCAGCGCCGCTTCGACGCGGGGTACACCGGGGCCCGGGAGGCGGTGCGTTCGGGGCGGCTCGGACGGCTGCACACCGTACGGGCACTGACCTCCGACCAGTCGGCGCCGCCGGCCGCGTGGCTGCCGGTGTCCGGCGGGATCTACCGGGACGCGCTCCTGCACGACTTCGACTGTCTGCGCTGGGTGACCGGCCGCGAGGTGACGGAGGTGTACGCCGCCGGCTCCGACGCCGGGCCCGCGATGTTCCGCGAGGCGGGGGACGTGGACACGGCGGCGGCCGTCCTCACGCTCGACGACGGCACCCTCGCCACGGCGACGGCGACGCGGCTGAACGGGGCGGGCTACGACGTCCGCATGGAGCTGGCAGGGGAGCTCGACCAGATCGTCGTCGGCCTGGACGACCGCACCCCGATCGCGTCCACCGAACCCACCGGTCCCCCGGCCGCGGACAAACCGTGGACCGGGTTCCTGGAGCGGTTCGAGCCCGCCTACACGGCCGAGCTCAACGCCTTCGTGGACGTGGTGCGGGGCGAGCGGGCCAACCCCTGCGGCGGCCGCGAGGCGCTCGAGGCCCTGCGGATCGCCGAGGCCTGCGAGGTGTCCCGGCGAGACCGCAGGGCGGTGTGGCTCGCGGAGATCCCGGTGACGTCCGGGACGGGGTGAGGCAGCACCGGCCCCGGAGACGCCGGGGCCCGGCCGGCACCCGGAACGGGCCGGCCGCCGTTCTACCAGCGCACCGGGAGGCTGCGCATCCCGCGCATCAGGGGGCCGGGGAGCCAGTCACCGGGTGGGCCGTCGAGCGCCGGGGCGGGGGTGCGCTCGAGCAGGGACCGTAGCGCTCCGGAAGCCGTCGCCGAACTCCCCCAGGTCGATCACCTCGGCCATGTCCTGCCCCCTCCCGTCACGCCCACAACGAGCGGGACGCCCGTCCGGTGCCCACCGCGCCGCCCGTCTTCGCGGCCCGTCACCCGGGCCCGTCCGCCCCCTCCTCCAGAAGCCCCGCGTCGTAGGCCAGCAGGGCGATCTGCACCCGGTTGTTGAGGCCGAGCTTGGCCAGGACCCGGGAGACATGGGCCTTGACGGTGGCGACGCTCATGAACAGTTCGGCGGCGATGTCCGCGTTGGACAGCCCCCGGCCGACCGCGACGGCCACCTCGCGTTCGCGTTCGCCCAGGGCCGCGAGCCGCACGCGCGCGTGCGGGCGCCGGGCGTCGGCCGCGGTGCCGGCCGCGTGGTCCATCAGCTGCCGGGTGACCGTGGGCGACAGGACGGGGTCACCGGCCGCCACCCGGCGCACGGCGTCGAGGATCTCGGCGGGCGGGGTGTCCTTGAGGACGAACCCGGCGGCGCCCGCGCGCAGCGCGCGCAGCACCTGCTCGTCGGCGTGGAAGGTGGTGAGCACCACGACCTGCGGGGCGTCCTCGCGCCCGCGCAGCCGTTCCGTGGCGGTGAGTCCGTCCACGGCCGGCATCCGGATGTCCATCAGGACCACGTCGGGGCGGGTGCGCTCCACGAGCCCCTCGACCTCGCTCCCGTCGGCGGCCTCACCGACGATCTCGATGTCCTCGGCGCCCCCCATCATGAAGGCCAGACCGGCCCGCACCAGGGGATCGTCGTCGACGAGGAGGAGCCTGATCGCAGTCATGGACCTCACGTAATCACGGTTGTGGGCGGGCGGGTCCCCGGTTCGCGACGAACGGTCCCCCGGGGGCCGGCCCCGCCCGGCCCCCGCTAGGGCGTCGCCGGCCACGGCAGCCACGCCCGTACCTCGAATCCCCCGTCCCCCCACGTCCCGTGCGCCAGCCGGCCCCCGGTCAGGGTGGCCCGTTCGGTCAGGCCGATCAGGCCCTGGCCGGAGCCGGGAACGGGCGGTACGGCGCCCTCGGGGGCCGGGTTGCGCACGGTCACGTCTAGGCCCTCGCCGGGGCCGCCCGTGACGGTGACCGCGACCTCCGCGCCCGGGGCGTGCTTACGGGCGTTGGTGAGGCACTCCTGGGCGATGCGGTAGGCGGTGCGGCCGACGGAGGCGGGGACCGCGCCGGCGTCGGCGACGCGCTGGTCCAGGGTGACCTTCATGCTGGCCTCGCGGGACTCGGCGACCAGGGTGTCGAGCGCGGCCAGCGTCGGCTGGGGGCGGCCCCCGTCGTCGGGTTCGCCCGCGCGCAGGACGCCGATGATCTCCCGTAGGTCCTGGAGGGCCTCGTGGGCGCTCTCGCGGATGACACCGGCCGCCCGCGCGATCTCCTCGCGGGACGCGTCCGGCCGGAACTCCAGCCCGCCCGCGTGCACGCTGAGCAGGGTCAGCCGGTGCGCCAGCACATCGTGCATCTCCCGGGCGATGGCCTCCCGGGCCAGCCGCTGCGCCTGTTCGGCACGCAGCCGGGCCTCCGTCTCGGCGCGCCGGGCACGGTCGCGCAGGCTCAGCATCAGCTGCCGATTGGACCGGACGAACATGCCCCAGCCGATGACCGTGACGGTGAACAGCACGCTCCACGCCACCGAGGGCCCGTACGCCAGGGTGGGATCCGGGCGGGCCCAGGCCAGCAGCGGGAACAGGGCCACCTGGGCGCCGCCCACCCAGGCCACGTACCGGAACGGCCGGTGCACGGCGAGGGTGAAGAGGGCGACCGTGCAGGCGCCGGCCGAGGTGGTCGACAGGAAGCCGAGGGGGACCATCGCGACCGCCAGGCCCAGGGGCCAGCGGCGGCGCAGCCAGACCGCCGCGCAGGCCAGGGCGCCCAGGAGCTGGTCGGCCGCGGCGACGATCTCAGGCAGGTCCCGTTCGCCGGGGAAGGAGTCCGCGACCGTCAGACCGACGGCCACGGCCACGAGGAAGCAGAGGAAGTCGACGATCCAGTCGCGCGCGGTGCGCCGGTGCGGCCGGCCGGGGCGCCCCGCGTCGGGGGCGAGTTCCGCGGCCACGGCCGACGGCAGCAGCCATCGGCGTCCCGTGAAGCCGGGTGCCGCCGGTGCCGCGCTGTCGTCTGCCCTCATGGCCGACAAATCTATGCGGCGCGGGGCCGGCCCACCCCTCCGTGGCCGCGCATCCCCTACCGAAGGCCGGGAAGCGCCGACCGACGTCGCGGCGGCGTCCACTTTCGGCGCGGCGGGCCGACGATCCGCAGTCTTCCGTCGCGCAGGTCCCGCCCGGCGGCCGATGTCCTTCCGGGGTTCCGCGGGGCGAGAGTCCTGGGCATGAGGGAACTGCTGGGAGTACTCGGTTTCATCGCCCTGGTGCAGGGCGTCCTGGGCCTGCTGCACGAGTTCACCCGCTGGCACGTGGGCCTCGTGCAGCGCCTCGGCCTCCTCGACGGCCACGAGGTGTACGCGAGCGCCGCGCTGATCGTGCTGGCGTTCGCCCTGTTCGCCGCCGCGGAGAGCCGGAAGCCGGGCTGAACGCGGGAGTCCGGACGCCGGTTAACACCGTGAAAACTTCTCGGGCCCGAAGGCAAAATCCCGCGTCTTGTCATTGACATGACACTGTCTACGCGCGTCATCATGAGGTCATGAGATTCCCCCCACGGATCACTCGTACCGTCACCTCGGCGGCCGTCCTGTCCGCCCTCCTCGTCGGCGGCGCCGTCTCCGCCACCACGGCCCACGCCGCCGTCGGCAGCGTCTGCTACACGAAGCTGCCCTCCCAGGCGTACGACACGCTCGACCTGATCGACGCGGGCGGGCCGTTCCCGTACTCGCAGGACGGCGCCGTCTTCCAGAACCGGGAAGGCGTCCTGCCCAGCCAGACCACCGGTTATTACCACGAGTACACGGTGAAGACCCCGGGCTCCTCGACGCGCGGCGCGCGCCGCATCGTGACCGGGAAGAAGTCCGCCGAGGACTACTACACCGCGGACCACTACGTCACCTTCAACCTGATCAACTACGGCTGCTGACCGACACCGCCCGCTCGTCCGATCCACAGACCCTCGCCCCGCGGACCCCCCACGTCTCCAGGCCGCGGGGCGAGGCACGTCCGGCACCCGCGGCTCGTCGGCTCAGCCCGCGTCCGTCGAGAACAGTCCGCCGGTCGGCCCCTGTTTGTCGCCGCCCCGGGCCTTCCTCAGCGCGTTGGCGAGACCCTCGATGGTGAGGGACTGGAGGATGACGCGGCCGCTGCCCTCCAGGGTGGCCAGGGACAGGCCCTCGCCGCCGAACACGGCGTTCATGACCCCCTGGCGGTCGAGACCGCCGACGCGCTGGACGCCGTACCGGATGCCCTCCTCGAAGGCGACCACGCAGCCGGTGTCGACCTCGACGCGGCCCCCGAAGTCGGCCGGGTCGAGGTCGATGAAGTTGCCGGCCCCCGCGATGATCACCGTGCCGCGACCGGTGAACTTCTCCAGGACGAAGCCCTCGCCGCCCTTCATGCCGGTGCGGCCGCCCCGGAAGGCGATGCCGAACTCCACGGTGGACTCGGCCGCCACGAACGCGTCCTTCTCGGCGAACCACGCGCGCGTGCCGTCCAGCTCCAGGGCGCGCATCTCGCCGGGGAGCACCCCCGCGAAGGCGACCGTGCCTTCGCCGCCCTGGGCGGAGAAGTACTGGAACGCCGGCGACTCGCCCGCGAGCGCGCGCTGGCCGGCCTGCACGGCCGTGCCCATGGCCTGGCGCAGCATGCCGCCCATGCCGCCGCCGGACGGACCGCCCTGCGGTTGCCCGCCCCGGCCGCCGGAGGGGCCGCCCAGCCGGGTCTCCATGGTCACGTTCGTCGTCTTGAAGAGGAACTTTCCCGCCTCGCAGTACACGGTCCCGCCGGGCTGCAGGCTGACGACCGCCATCTGCATGGCGTTGCCGACGATCTCTTGCCGAAGGGTCACAGAAGGAGAACGCGGGAACCGGAGGAAAGAGTTCCGCTCTCCTCGGACGGCGTACCGGGTGCGGGCCGGACCTCGACGTCCGTTCGCCGCCAGCGGCAGGGGGCGCCGGCCGCTGGGATGGACCCATGACAACGACCGAGAAGACGCTGGACGGCAAGGTGGCCCTCGTGACCGGCGGCGGCCGCGGTATCGGAGCGGCCACGGCCCTGCGGCTCGCAGGCGAGGGCGCGGACGTGGCGGTGACCTACGTGCACGACAAGGAGGCGGCCGACGACGTCGTGGCGGCCGTGGAGGCACTGGGGCGACGGGCGGTGGCGCTGCGCGCGGACGCGGCGGACCCCGAGGAGGCGGCCGGGGCGGTGGACCGTACGGCCCGGGCGCTGGGCGGCCTCGACGTGCTGGTGAACAACGCGGGTGTCGGCGTCCTCGGGCCGCTGGAGGGGCTCGGCCTCGCGGACGTCGACCGGGTGCTCGCCGTGAACGTCCGCGGGGTGTTCCTGGCCTCGCAGGCCGCCGCCGGGCGGATGACGGACGGCGGCCGGATCATCACGATCGGCACCTGTATGACCCAGCGGGTGCCCGGCCCCGGCGGGACCCTGTACGCGATGAGCAAGTCGGCCCTGGTCGGTCTGACCAAGGCCCTCGCCCGGGAACTGGGCCCGCGCGGGATCACCGCGAACCTCGTCCACCCCGGCCCGATCGACACGGACATGAACCCGGCGGACGGCCCGTACGCGGCCGGTCAGGCGACGTTGACCGCGCTGGGCCGCTTCGGCACGGCACAGGAGGTCGCCGCGACGGTCGCGCACCTGGCGGGGGCCTCGTACGTCACGGGCGCCGAGTTCGCCGTGGACGGCGGACACGCGGCATAGAGATCGGCCGCGGGAGCGGGCGAGGCTGTCGTGGAGGGCGGGGTGGCCTCCGCCGCTTCGCCGCCCCGTGAACGCCCCCTGCCGTCCGGGGTGTTCACGGGGCGGGGCGGCCGGTTCAGCCGCCGAGTTCCTGGTGGCGGGCGGTCAGCGCCGCCGCGCCCGCTTCGGTGAGGGAGCCGAACAGGCGCAGACGGGAGATGCCGCCGTCGGGATAGATGTCCACGCGCGCGTGCGTGCCGACCGCCGGGGCCGGCAGGACGAAGCGGTGGTCGGTGTCGGGCTGGAGACGGGTGCGCGGGAGGATCTCCGTCCACTCGCCGCTCTCGCCGTCCTTGACCGACACCGAGGCCCAGCCGGCGCTGTTGCCCTTCAGATAGGCCGTGTCGATCTCCAGGGCGCGGATCCGCGCCTGGGCCGCGAGGCGGTAGCGGATCCAGTCGTTGCCCCGGTCGCGGCGGCGGCGGGTCTCCCAGCCGTCGTCCATCTTGCGGGAGCGGCCCGGCTGGATGGTGTTGCTCGCCGGCGAGTAGAAGAGGTCGGAGGCGTCCTCGGCGAGGCCGCCGTTCTCCAGGGCGACGACGTCGAAGGTGCCGAGCACCGTCAGCCACTCGGGATCGGGCACGACCTCTCCGTGCACGCGCAGACGGGCGATGCCGCCGTCGGGGTGCTGGTTGACCCGCACATGGGTGAAACGCTGCTCCACCGACACGGGGAAACCGTTCGCCGCGTGGCCGCCCACGGGCGTGCGCGGGACCAGCGTCGTCCACTTCACATGGTCGCCGAGGAGCTCCTCGGGGGACGGCGAGCCCGGCACCGAGGCGCCCTCGACCGACACCGCCTGCGGGTAGTTGCCGCGGAAGTGCGCCGTGTCGACGACGATGCCCCGGATCACCCCGGGCGCGCCGAGACGGACGAGCGCCCAGTCGTGGTCCTCGGCGGTCGGCCAGGGGTGGTCGGCACTGGCGCCGCGGCGGCGGCGGCTCTCCCAGCCGTCCATGACCTTGCCCTTGTGCCCGAAGTGCTCCGGGTCGAACGCGGCGGGTCCGGGCAGCAGCAGGTTCTCGCGCTGGGCGAAGAACTCGTCGTTGGCGGCGACGACTCCGGCTCCGAGCTGCCGGCCGGCGAGGTCGGCGTACCGGGTGAAAAGGAAGTCGGCGGTGCGGTAGTCCGCGTACGGGTCGCCGCCGCCGTAGGGGTTCGCGTCGCCGGTGAAGCTCTCTATCGCCGTCACGGTGATCAGGTCTGCCTTTCGGGAGTCGGCCGGTGCGGGTGCGGGTGGCGCCGGAGTGCGGGTCGGGCGCCCCTCCGGCTCAGGGGGTGCGGGTGAGGAGCCGGCCCTTCGGTTCGGTGAACTCGCCGTCCGAGACGATGCGTTCGCCGCGCAGCCAGGTGGATCTCACGACGCCGTGCAGGGTCTTGCCGGCGTACGCCGTGACGCGGTTGCGGTGCTGGAGTGCCGCCGGGTCGACGGTGAAGGTCTCGTCGGGGGCGAGGACGGCGAAGTCGGCGTCGCGGCCCGCCTCGATCGCGCCCTTGTGGGAGAGGCCCGCGAGGGCGGCCGTGCGGGCGGACATCCAGCGGACGACGTCCTCCAGGCCGTGGCCCCGTCGGCGGGCCTCGGTCCACACGGCCGACAGGCTCAGCTGGAGGCCCGAGATGCCGCCCCAGGCCGTCGCGAAGTCGTCGGTCTTGAGGTCGGCCGTGGACGGGGAGTGGTCGGTGACCACACAGTCGATGGTGCCGTCGGCGAGGGCCTGCCAGAGCAGGTCCTGGTTGGCGGACTCGCGGATGGGCGGGCAGCACTTGAACTCGCTGGCGCCGTCGGGGACTTCCTCGGCGGTCAGGGTTAGATAGTGCGGGCAGGTCTCGGCCGTGATGCGGACGCCCTCCGCCTTGGCGGCGGCGATCAGCGGCAGCGCGTCGCTGGAGGACAGGTGCAGCACGTGCACGCGCGCGTGGAGGCGCTTCGCCTGCGCGACGAGGTTCGCGACGGCGGTGTCCTCGGCGTCGCGGGGGCGGCTGGCCAGGAAGTCGGCGTACCGGGGGCCGCCCTGCTGCGGGGCGGCGTCGAGGTGGTGCGGGTCCTCGGCGTGCACGATCAGCAGGCCGTCGAACCCGGCGATCTCGGCGAGGGAGCGGGCGAGCCGGTCCTGGTCGAGGTGCGGGAACTCGTCGACGCCCGACGGGGAGAGGAACGCCTTGAAGCCGAAGACGCCGGACTCGTGCAGCGGGCGCAGGTCCTTGACGTTGTCGGGCAGGGCGCCGCCCCAGAAGCCGACGTCGATGTGCGCCTTGTCGGCGGCGACCTCGCGCTTGACCCGGAGGTGGTCGACCGTCGTGGTCGGCGGGAGGGAGTTGAGGGGCATGTCGACGAGGGTGGTGATGCCGCCGGCCGCCGCCGCGCGCGTGGCGGTCCAGAAGCCCTCCCAGTGGGTGCGGCCGGGATCGTTGACGTGCACATGAGTGTCGACCAGGCCGGGCAGCAGGACGTCGTCGCCGAAGTCCTCCAGCCGGGCCCCCTCGGGGACGGGGGCGTCGTGCGGCAGTACCGCCGTGATCCGGCCGGCGGCGACCGCGACCGCGGCGGGCCGTGACCCTTCGGGAGTGATGACGCGCGTCGAGCGCAGCACCAGTTCGGCGTCGGACACCCGGACCCCTCTCTTCCGCTCTCCTCCGGTCACACCGAAGAAACTTCCACGTAACGGAATTCAACGTTCTGTTGAAGGAGTCTTCCCTTCCGCCCGCACGCCGTCAAGAGCACACTCCCCCAGGGTGCACCCACCCCCGGCACTCTGGACGTTTCCGCATAATGGAATTACTATTCCGGTCAGCAGAATCTAACGACGCGCAAGCGGGGAGTCAACCGACCGCCGGGTAGGCTGCAGCCCTTCCGCCAGTTTCGAAAGGAACGCGCCGTGCCGACGTCCAGCGCCAGCACCACCGACTCCGCCAAGTCAGCCAGCGGCGGGGTCCAGTCCCTCGAGCGCGCCTTCGATCTCCTCGAGCGGATGGCGGACGCGGGCGGCGAGGTCGGCCTGAGCGAGCTGTCCGCGAGCAGCGGGCTGCCACTGCCGACCATTCACCGCCTGATGCGCACCCTGGTGGTCTGCGGCTACGTCCGGCAGCAGCCCAACCGGCGCTACGCGCTGGGCCCTCGGCTGATCCGGCTCGGCGAGTCCGCCGCCCGGCTGCTGGGCACCTGGGCCCGCCCCTACCTGGCCCGCCTGGTCGAGGAGACCGGCGAGACGGCCAACATGGCACTGCTCGACGGCGACGAGATCGTGTACGTGGCGCAGGTGCCGTCCAAGCACTCGATGCGGATGTTCACCGAGGTGGGCCGCCGTGTGCTGCCGCACTCCACGGGCGTCGGCAAGGCGCTGCTCGCGGGCTTCCCGGACGACGAGGTGCGCGCCCTGCTCGCCCGCACCGGCATGCCCGCCGCCACGGACAAGACGATCACCACCCCGGACGGCTTCCTCGCGGCCCTCGCGGACGTGCGGCAGGCCGGTTACGCGGTCGACGACAACGAGCAGGAGATCGGCGTGCGCTGCCTGGCGGTGCCGGTGCCGGACTCCCCCACCCCGGCGGCCATCTCCATCTCCGGCCCGGCGGGCCGTGTCACGGAGTCCGCCACGGAGAAGATCGTGCCGGTGCTGCGACAGGTGGCGGTGGAACTGTCGCAGGCGCTGACGACCTCCGGTCCCGCGGTCTAGGGCGGTTCCCGGGCGGACTCCCGCCGTGCCGCGCGCGGCCGTGTCGACGACCGCTCAGCGGCGTGGCGCCTGCCCGAACAGCTCCACGGCGTGACGTACCTCCGACAGGCCCCGGGCCAGTGCGCTCACCGAGCCGATGGCACCCGCGATCAGCAGCAAGGAACGCCGTAACCGGGGGACTTCGGGGATGCCGTGGGTCACCATCGCGGCGAGCGCGGCGAGTTCGTCCTCGGCGATCGCCCGGTCCGGGAACTCGGCCGGATACGTGGCGAGTTCGCGGCGCAGCCGGGACACCGCGGTCCGCAGTCCCGCCACCCTCGGATCCTCGTAGCTGCCGGTCACTGCCCTCTGCCTCAAGCTTCGCAACACAGCTCTCCCCCCGCGCGCTCCGCCGAGCGCGCGTACGCGCTCACCCGCCCCGCAGCCCCGCGGTACCGCCCGGACACCGCAGGACGCGCGGGTCAGTAAACGCCACCCGACGCGGCGCGCGCCACTGCGCGGACCGAAATTCAGCCCCACGGAACCGCGCGGTCGACGCCATGTCAGGTATGCAGGACGCATGACGCAAAGGGAAGACCGGGCCGCGGACCAGGTGACCGGCCTGCTCCTCGCGGCGGGCGGGGGCCGCCGGCTCGGCGGGCGCCCCAAGGCGCTGCTCGAACACCGGGGACGGCCGCTCGTCGAACACGCGGTGGGGGTACTGCGCACGGCGGGCTGCGCGCGGGTGCACGTGGTACTCGGGGCCGCCGCCGACGCCGTACGGGAGCGGGCGCGGCTGGAGGGGTGCGTGATCGTGCCGAACCCGCAGTGGGAGCAGGGCATGGGCTCGTCGCTGCGGGCCGGACTCGGCTCGCTCGCCGGGACGGGGGCGCGGGCCGCGCTGGTCCTCCTCGTCGATCAGCCCGGCATCGGGCCGCGGGCCGTGGCCCGGGTGCTGGCCGGCTACGAGGACGAGTCCTCGCTCGTCTGCGCCGCCTACGACGGGGTACGCGGCCATCCCGTGCTGTTCGGGGCCGGCCACTGGGCGGCCGCCGCGGCGACCGCCACCGGCGACCGGGGGGCACGCGCCTATCTGAAGGAGCACGAGGAGGCGATCACGCTCGTCGAGTGCGCGGACGTGGCCCGCCCCTTCGACATCGACACCCCGCAGGATCTCGCCCACCTCGAGTGAGGGGCCTGGCACTGAGCGCCACCGTGCCTCGACGCAGAGAATCTCGACATCAACAAATCATTGAAGTTCCACGATGAGGAAACTAGTATCCACTGTTCAGAAGGACCCGGCCCGCCCGGGGCCCCCGCCCGACGCACCCGGTTCGACCGGCACCCGGTGCCACCGCTGAAGGAAGTGACCGCTCATGTCCGCACCAGCGCCGTCCCCGCTGGCCATCGTCGACGCCGAGCCCCTGCCGCGGCAGGAGGAGGTCCTCACCGAGGCGGCGCTCGCCTTCGTGGCCGAACTGCACCGGCGGTTCACCCCGCGCCGTGACGAGCTCCTCGCCCGGCGCGCGGAGCGCCGCGCCGAGATCGCCCGCACGTCCACCCTGGACTTCCTCCCGGAGACCGCCGCGATCCGCGCCGACGACTCCTGGCGGGTGGCCCCCTCCCCCGCGGCCCTGGACGACCGCCGGGTCGAGATCACCGGCCCGACCGACCGCAAGATGACCGTCAACGCCCTCAACTCGGGCGCCCGGGTCTGGCTCGCGGACTTCGAGGACGCCTCGGCGCCCACCTGGGAGAACGTCGTCCTCGGTCAGATCAACCTGGCCGACGCCTACACCCGGAGCATCGACTTCACGGATCCGGCGTCGGGCAAGTCGTACGCGCTCAAGGACGCCGGCGAGCTCGCCACGGTCGTCATGCGGCCGCGCGGCTGGCATCTGAACGAGCGTCATCTCGTGGACGCGGACGGCCGCCAGGTCCCCGGCGCCCTCGTCGACTTCGGCCTCTACTTCTTCCACAACGCCCAGCGTCTCCTCGACCTCGGCAAGGGCCCCTACTTCTACCTCCCGAAGACGGAGTCGCACCTGGAGGCCCGGCTCTGGAACGAGGTGTTCGTCTTCGCGCAGGACCACGTCGGCATCCCGCAGGGCACCGTCCGCGCCACCGTGCTCATCGAGACGATCACGGCCGCGTACGAGATGGACGAGATCCTGTACGAACTGCGCGACCACGCCTCCGGGTTGAACGCCGGCCGCTGGGACTACCTGTTCTCCATCATCAAGAACTTCCGTGACGGCGGCGCCAGGTTCGTCCTCCCGGACCGCAACGCGGTCACGATGACCGCCCCGTTCATGCGGGCGTACACCGAACTCCTCGTCCGCACCTGCCACAAGCGCGGCGCGCACGCCATCGGCGGCATGGCGGCCTTCATCCCGTCCCGCCGCGACGAGGAGGTCAACAAGGTCGCCTTCGAGAAGGTCAAGGCGGACAAGGACCGTGAGGCGAACGACGGTTTCGACGGATCGTGGGTGGCCCACCCGGACCTGGTGCCGATCGCCCTGGCCTCCTTCGACGCCGTGCTCGGCGACCGGCCGAACCAGAAGGACCGGCTGCGCGAGGACGTCGACGTCAAGGCGGCCGACCTGATCGCCGTCGACTCCCTGGAGGCCAGGCCGACGTATCCGGGCCTGGTCAACGCCGTGCAGGTCGGCATCCGTTACATCGAGGCCTGGCTGCGCGGCCTGGGCGCGGTCGCCATCTTCAACCTGATGGAGGACGCGGCCACCGCCGAGATCTCCCGTTCGCAGATCTGGCAGTGGATCAACGCGGGGGTGGAGTTCGAGCGCGACGGGACCACGGTGAAGGCCACGCCCGAGCTGGCCCGCGAGATCGCCGCCGGGGAACTGGCCGCGATCCGCGCGGAGATCGGCGAGGAGGCCTTCGCGGCCGGCCACTGGCAGCAGGCGCACGACCTGCTGCTGACGGTCTCCCTCGACGAGGACTACGCGGACTTCCTCACCCTGCCGGCGTACGAGCGGCTCAGGGGCTGAGCACCGGCACCGACCGGAACGCTCACCTCTCCGAGTGGCCCAGGGACTTCCCCGGGGCCACTCGGTCGCGTACGAGCTTCTTCACCGCGGTCGGCTCGGGGAAGCCCTGTTCGCGCCGGTCCCAGACCACCTCGTCGTTCACCCGGACGACGAAGACCCCGCCCGTGCCGGGCCTGAGGGCGAGCTCCGTCAGCTCGGCCTCGAAGGTCGTGAGCAGCTCCTGCGCCAGCCAGGCCGCGCGCGGCAGCCAACGGCACTGGGTGCAGTACTCGATCTCGACCCGCCCGCTCGCGTCACTCGTTTCGCTCATCCGAGGTGCACCGACCAATCCTGTTCCGCGGCCGGCCTGCCGTGCAGGTCGGGGACCCGCTTCAGCCAGTCGGGCCGTCCTTGCTGCGTCCTCGCCGCACGCCGGGCCTCGTCGGCGGCGAGCTCCTTCGGGCCGGGGAAGTCGGTGGGCAGCCAGGCCGCGGAGGCTGCCGCGCGCGCGTGGAGGTACCGCACGTACGCCTCCCGGACGGCGTCCGGGGTCGTGAACCCCTCCTCGTCGGCCAGCCAGGCGTCCGGCACCTCCGCCACGATCCGGCGCAGCAGCTCCTCCGTCACCCTGGGCGCCAGCTCGGCGTCGGCGGCCCGGGTGTCCGGGGCGCAGCGGCCGAGGGCGTGGTGGCGGAAGTCGTAGCGCTTCTCGGGGTCGGCGCCGTCCCAGCGGTGGTGGAAGACGAGTGCGGCGCCGTGGTCGATGAGCCACAGCCGGGGCGGGACGGTGCCGAACGTCGGCCAGACCATCAGGTTGGAGCTGTGGACCGTACGGTCGACGTTCACGGTCAGGGCGTCCAGCCAGACGATCCTCCCGGCCTCCAGCGGCTCCACCGGGAAGGCCTCCGCGACCTCCGGGGTGAAGTCCTCCGCACCCGGCAGGAAGTCCATCCCGAGGTTGAGCCCCGCGCTCGCGGCGTGCAGGTCCCGTACCTCCTGGTGCGGTTCGTGCTCCGCGATCGCCGGGTCGAAGTGCACCAGGACCAGCTCGGGGAAGCGCAGCCCGAGGGCGCGCGCCAGCTCGCCGACGATCACCTCGGCGACGAGCGCCTTGCGGCCCTGCGCGGAGCCCGTGAACTTCACGACGTAGGTGCCCAGGTCGTCCGCCTCGACGACGGCCGGCACGGAACCGCCCGCCCGCAGAGGGGCGAGGTAGCGGGTCGCTGTGACCTCGGTCAACATGACTCTCTCCCTCTGGCCTGGAGAAGCATAGTAACCAGGCGTGACAGCCGGCGAGAGGGTCTGATCCACCGTCCGAAACGGCCCGCGGGCGGCCTCGGCGGCGTGTGGTAGCTTGCCAAGGCCAGTCGAACCCATGTGCGCACGCGTGTGTGTACGGGTCAGGGAATCCGGTGCGAATCCGGAGCTGACGCGCAGCGGTGAGGGCGACGGGCGGGGCAACGGCCACTGGAGCGCGTACGCGGTCCGGGAAGGCGCCTCGTCCGGGTGACCCCGAGTCCGAAGACCTGCTGGCGACCCCACTGCCGTCGGACGGCCGGGGGAGCACCGTACGACCGGGCTTCGCGCTTGAGCCCTCGACGCCGAAGGAAGCCCTGTGCCGTTCGCACGTGCCGTCCGTCCTGCCCGTCCTGCCGTTCTGTTCCTGGCCGGCGCCCTGTTGCTGGCCGGCTGCGGCTCCTCCGGCCCGGCGGATCCCTCGGGCCCGGCGGGGAAGGGCGGGGCCGCCGGCTATCCGGTCCGGCTCGACAACTGCGGGCGGCAGATCGGTGTCGACGGCCCTCCGCGGCGGGCCGTCTCCCTCAACCAGGGCACGACCGAGATCATGCTCTCCCTCGGGCTGGCCGACCGCATGGTGGGCACCGCCACCTGGACCGACCCGGTGGCCGAGGGCCTGGCGAAGGCGAACGCGAAGGTGCGGCGCCTCGCCGACAACGCCCCCTCCTTCGAGAAGGTCCTGGACACCGAACCCGACTTCGTCGCCGCCTCCTTCGCCTCCACCCTCGGCAAGGGCGGGGTCGCCCCGCGCGAGCAGTTCGAGAAGCTCGGCGTGCCCACCTACCTCTCCCCCTCCGACTGCGTCGGCAAGGACAACAGCGGCGACGGCGACGGCGTCCGCACCGAGCCGCTGACCATGGAAGCGGTCTACGGCGAAGTACGCGACCTGGCGCGGGTCTTCGGCGTCCGGGAGCGCGGCGAGCGGCTCGTGGCCGGGCTGAAGGGCCGGGTGACCGAGGCCACCGCCGGACTCGACGCCCGAGGCGTGACCCTCATGTACTGGTTCGCCAACTCGCAGTCCCCGTACCTCGCGGGCTGCTGCGGCGCTCCGGGCATCGTCACGAACGCGCTCGGCGCGAAGAACGCCTTCGACGACACCCAGGAGGAGTGGCCCCAGGTCAACTGGGAGACCGTCGCCGACCGCGATCCCGACCTCCTCGTCATCGGCGACCTGACCCGCAGGCAGCAGACGGCCGAGACCGCCGCCAAGAAGATCGAGTTCCTGGAGTCGAACCCGGTCACCAGGAACATGACCGCGGTGAAGAAGAAGCGGTACGTGCTGCTGTCCGGACAGGCCATGAACCCGACCGTCAGGACCGTCGAGGGCATCGAGAAGGTCGCGGCGGCGCTGCGCAGCCACGGCCTCGCGAAATGACCGGCGCGCCGGCCGCGCCCACGGCGGTGGCCAGGGCCGCGGCGGCGGGCGGACTGCGCCGCGCGCTGCTGTGGGCGTCCGGTCTCGCGCTGCTGTGCGCCTCGGTCGCCGTGGCCATCACCATCGGCCCCGCGGACATCGCCGTCGGTGACGTGTGGTCCGCGGTCGCGTCCCATCTCGGCTGGGGCCAGGCGGAGTTGACGCCGCTGCGGGACGGCATCGTGTGGAACCTGCGGCTGCCGCGCACCCTGCTCGCCGCGGTGTGCGGCGCCGGCCTAGCGGTGTGCGGGGCCGTGATGCAGTCCCTGCTGCGCAACCCGCTCGCCGATCCCTTCGTCCTCGGGGTCTCCTCCGGCGCCTCGACCGGCGCGGTGCTGGTCGTCGTGCTCGGCGCGGGCGGCGGCCTCCTGTCGGTCTCCGGTGGCGCGTTCCTCGGCGCGCTGGTCTCCTTCGCTCTGGTGCTGCTGCTCAGCCACACCCTCGGCGGCACCACCGACCGGGTGGTCCTCGCCGGGGTCGCCGCCATGCAGCTGTTCTCCGCGCTCACCTCCTTCGTCGTGATGACGGCCGCCGACGCGGAGACCACCCGCGGAATCCTGTTCTGGCTGCTCGGCTCGCTCAGCGGCGCCGACTGGACGGACGTGACCGTCGGCGCGGCCGCGCTGGTCGTGGCGCTGGCGGTCTGCCTCGGGCACGCCAAGGCGCTGGACGCGTTCGCCTTCGGGCAGGACGCGGCCCTCTCCCTCGGCGTCTCCGTGGCCCGCACCCGGCTGGTGCTGCTGTGCACCACCGCGCTGCTCACCGCCGCGCTGGTGAGTTCGGCCGGGGCGATCGGCTTCGTCGGGCTGGTGCTCCCGCACGCGGCACGCGCCCTCACCGGCCCCGGCCACACCCGGCTGCTGCCCGCCACGGCCCTGACCGGCGCGGTGTTCCTGGTCTGGGTCGACACCCTCGCCCGCACCGTGCTCGACCCGCAGGAGGTGCCGGTGGGCGTGGTGACCTCCCTCATCGGCGTCCCCGCGTTCGTCGCCGTCCTGTACCGCGCGAAGGGCACCCGATGACCGGCTCCGAGGCGACCGGCCCGGCGGCGAGCGGCCCGGCGGCGAGCCGTTCGGCGGCCGCCGGCTCCGAGGGGCTGCGCGCCGACCGGGTCACCCGGACGGCCGGCGGCACCCTGATCCTCGACGGGGTCAGCCTGACGCCCCGCCCCGGCGCCGTCACCGGCCTGCTCGGCCCGAACGGCTCGGGCAAGTCCACCCTGCTGCGCCTGCTCGCGGGCGTGCTCGCGCCGGACTCCGGCGTCGTCACCCTCGACGACCGCCCGCTGGCCCGGGTGGGCCGCCGCGCCGTAGCCCGGCGCGTCGCCGTCGTCGAGCAACAGGCCGACACCCAGCTCGCGTTGAGCGTCCTCGACGTCGTACGCCTCGGCCGCGTCCCGCACCGCCGCGGCTGGGCCTCCGCCTCCGCCGCCGACGAGGAGGCGGTCCGCTCCGCGCTGGCCCGCACCGGCCTCGCCGACAAGGCCCACCGGCCCTGGCACTCCCTCTCCGGCGGCGAGCGCCAGCGCGTCCAGATCGCCCGGGCCCTCGCCCAGGAACCCCGCGAACTCCTCCTGGACGAACCCACCAACCACCTCGACATCCAGCACCAGCTCGCCCTGCTGACCCTGATCACCGAACTCCGGGTCACCAGCGTCGTCGCGTTGCACGACCTCAACCTGGCCGCGATGTACTGCGACCGGCTCGTCGTCCTCAAGGAGGGGCGTGTGGTGGCCTGCGGCGGCCCGCACGACGTCCTCACCGAGGCGCTCGTGGCCGACGTCTACGGTGTCCGGGCCACCGTCACCGCCGACGGCCCGGGCGACCGCCCCCACATACGCTTCCTGGGCGCCGTACCGGCCCTCTGACGCGGTGTCCGCCGCCCGCTACTCCGCTCCCGTCGCGATACCCCTGAGCCGCTCCAGGGCCTGCTCCGGCCCCGCCACGACCCGGACGCCCGCGGGCGCCGGCGGCCTGCGCACCACGACCACGGGCAGCCCCGCCGCGCGGGCGGCGGCCAGCTTCGGGGCGGTGGCCGCTCCCCCGCTGTCCTTGGTCACGACGACGTCGATCCGGTGCCGGCGCAGCAGTGCGCGCTCGCCGTCGAGGGTGAAGGGCCCGCGGTCGAGCAGCAGTTCCATGCGGGACGGGACCG
The DNA here is from genome assembly GCF_040295245.1 of Streptomyces sp. NPDC002884. Taxonomy (NCBI): domain Bacteria; kingdom Bacillati; phylum Actinomycetota; class Actinomycetes; order Kitasatosporales; family Streptomycetaceae; genus Streptomyces; species Streptomyces sp. NPDC002884. The sequence continues at coordinate 83,111 of NZ_JBEOVB010000005.1, forward strand.
GCGCCTCGGGCGCTTCGACGGACCGTACGAGGAACCACAGGTCGTCCAGGGCGGCGAAGGCGGCCAGGCCCAGGCGTCCGGTGGTGAGGAACACCCGCCGGCCGAGCGGGGGCAGCAGTTCGGCGGCCTCCGCGAGGGAGGCGGCCTCGTGCCAGACGTCGCCCGCCACCGGGACCCAGCCCGGGCGGCGCAGCGCGAGCAGCGGAACACCGGTGCCGGCCGCGGCCATCGCCGCGTTGCGGCTGATGGTGCCGGCGAAGGGGTGGGTGGCGTCGACGAGCGCGTCGACCGCGTGCCCGCCCAGCCACGCGGCCAGCCCCCCGGCCCCGCCGAAGCCGCCCACGCGTACCTCACCGGGCGGCAGCCGGGGCGTGGCCACCCGTCCGGCCAGGGAGGTCGTCACGCGGAACCCGGACAGGGGGTCGGCCGCCAGGAGTTCGGCGAGGCGCCGGGCCTCGGTGGTCCCGCCCAGGATCAGTACGTGCACGAAAGTCCGGTTCCCTTCCGCGATACGCGGTCCGAGCGGCGCGGCCCGGGGCGGTCGCGGCGCTTCACTGAAGCACACTGGTCCCGGCCCGGCGAACCCCCGTCGCAGGTGGGAGCGTCGGGCGCGGCCGACGGGCCGCCAGGGCATTGACTCACCCGGATTGACTTAGAGTAGCCTTGCCTAAGTTGACCGGTTTCCGGAGGGTGGCTGGTGGGATCAGGGGAACAGTCGGGGCGGGACGTCCTGACGCGCTCGGTCAGGGGGCAGGCGCGGCGCGTCGGCCTCGGGGCGGCGCTCGGGTGTGTGCACCAACTGGGGGAAGCCCTGGTCCCGGTGCTCATCGGTGTCGTCATCGACCAGGCCGTGGCCGGACAGGACGCCGGGCGGCTCGCCCTCTGGCTGGCCGTCCTGGCCGTGATGTACGTGGCGCTGTCGTGGAGTTTCCGGCTGGGCGCGCGGGCCGGTGAGCGCGGTGCCGAAGAGGCCGCGCACACCCTTCGCCTGGCGATCGTGCGCCGGGTGCTCGACGCCCGCGGCGGCGCCGAGGACGGACGGCTGCCCGGCGAGCTGGCCAACGTCGCCACCGAGGACGCCAAACGCGTCGGCGCGGTCAACATGGCGCTGATGAGCGGGATATGGGCGATCGCCGGCATCACCGTCAGCGCCGTGTGGCTGCTGCTGACGTCCGTGCCGCTGGGGCTGATCGTGCTGCTGGGCACGCCGGTGCTGCTGTGGCTGGGGCATCTGCTGAGCAAGCCGCTGGAGCGCCGCAGCGAGGCCGAACAGGACCGGGCCGCCCATGCCTCGGGGGTGGCCGCCGACCTGGTGGCCGGACTCCGGGTGCTGAAGGGGCTGGGCGCCCAGCAGGCGGCCGTCGAGCGGTACCGCCGTACCAGCCGCGCCTCCCTCGCGGCCACCCTGCGCGCGGCCCGTGCCGAGTCCTGGCAGACCGGGCTCGTCCTGGCCCTGACCGGCGGGTTCATCGCGCTGATAGCGCTGGTCGGCGGACGGCTGGCGCTCGACGGCTCGCTCACGTTGGGGCAGTTGGTGTCCGCGGTGGGTCTCGCGCTGTTCCTGCTGGGGCCGTTGGAGACGTTCGCCTGGGTCAACGCCGAACTGGCGCAGGGCCGGGCCTCGGCCGCCCGGGTGGCGGAGGTCCTCGCCGCCGCGCCCGCCGTGGTGGGCGGGGACGCCCCGGTGGCGGAACCGGTGCGCGGGGAGCTGCGGCTGCGCGGGGTGCGGCTCGGCGGGCCGGACGGCGTCGACCTCGAGGTCCCGGCCGGACGGCTGACCGGGATCGCCGTGACCGATCCGGCCTCCGCCGAGGCCCTGTTGCGCTGTCTGGGCCGGGAGACCGACCCGGAGTCGGGTTCGGTCGAACTCGACGGAGTGCCGTTGACCCGGCTCGATCCGGCGGCGCTGCGGGCCGCGGTGCTGGTGGCCGCCCATGACGCCGTGCTGTTCGACGGCTCGCTGGCCGCGAACGTGACTCCGGAAACGGAGTCACGGAGCGGCCCGGCGGAGGACGGGGTGGAGGCCGGGGCGAAGGACGGAGCGGCGGACGGGGCGGCGGATCTCCGGACGGAGCGCGCCATGGCCGCCGCCCACGCGGACGAGGTGGCCCGCTCCCTGCCGCGCGGCGCCGCGACCGGCGTCGGCGAGGGCGGCCGGTCGCTGTCCGGCGGTCAGCGTCAGCGCGTCCTGCTGGCACGCGCCCTGCGCGCCGGGCCGCCCGTCCTGGTCGTGCACGATCCGACGACGGCCGTGGACGCGGTGACCGAGGCGCGCATCGCCGAGGGGCTGCGCGAGATCCGGCGCGGCCGCACCACGGTCGTGGTGACCAACAGCCCGGCGCTGCTGGCCGTCGCCGACCGGGTGATCCTCCTCGACGGCGGCCGGGTCGGCGCCCAGGGCACGCACGCCGAACTCGTACGGGCCGAGGCGACCTACCGGACGGCGGTGCTGGCGTGACCACCGAACAGACAGAGACCGCGACGGCGCAGGCCGGGCCGGTCGAAGCCGAGCGGGCGCTGCTGCCGACGGCGAGTCCCGCTCGTACCCGGGCCGCGGTGCGCGAGTTGTTGCGGCCGCACCGGGGGCTGGCCTGGGGCGGGTTCGGGCTGATGGTGCTCGCCACCTCTGTCGGGCTGCTCACCCAGCCGCTGCTCGGCCACATCGTGGACGTGGTCACCGAGCGGCGCTCCCCCGACGCGCTCACCGTGCCCGTCGTCGCACTGGCCGGGGTCGCCGTGGTGCAGGGCATCACGACCGCGCTCGGCATGTCGCTGGTGTCCCGGCTCGGCGAGACCGTGCTCGCCCGGCTGCGCGAGCTGTTCGTGGAGCGTGCGCTCTCCCTGCCGCTGGAGCGGCTGGAGAAGGCGGGCTCCGGCGACCTCAACGCCCGCGTCACCCGGGACGTCTCCCGGGTCGCCGACGCGGTGCGCGGCGCCCTGCCCGAGCTGGCGCGCTCCGCGCTCTCGATCGTGCTGACCCTGGGCGCCCTCGCCCTGCTGGACTGGCGGTTCCTGCTGGCCGCGCTCGTCGCCCTGCCCGTACAGGCGCACACCGCGCGGTGGTACATGCGCAACGCCGTGCCCCTGTACGCCAAGGAGCGCATCGCCACCGGGGCCCAGCAGCAGCAGTTGCTGGACACCATCGGCGGGGCCCGGACCGTGCGGGCGTACCGGCTCCAGACCGGGCACGCCCGGCGGGTCACCGACCGCTCGCGGGCGTCGGTGGAGCTGACGATGCGCGGGGTGCAGCTGGTGCTGCGCTTCTACAGCCGTCTGCACATCGCCGAGTACGCGGGCCTCAGCGCCGTCCTGGTCACCGGGTTCCTGCTGGTGCGCTCCGGCTCCGCCTCGGTCGGCACGGCCACGGCCGCCGCGCTGTACTTCCACAGCCTCTTCGGACCGGTGAACACCGCGCTCGTGCTGCTCGACGACGCCCAGTCGGCGACGGCGGGACTGGCCCGGCTGGTCGGGGTGGTGGACGAACCGGCGCCCGAGTCCGCCGAGCGCGCGGACGACCGTTCGACCGCGGCCGGCGCCCCGTCCGTGACGCTGACCGCCGTCTCCCACGCGTATGTGCCCGGCCGCCCGGTGCTGCACGGCGTCGACCTGGAGATCCGGCCCAAGGAACGGGTCGCTCTGGTCGGCACGACCGGGGCGGGCAAGACGACGCTCGCGAAGCTGGTGGCGGGGCTGCACCGGCCGCAGGGCGGCCGGATCGACATCGGCGGCGTCGAACCGGACGAGTCCGGCCGCCTGGTGGGGCTCGTCACCCAGGAGGTGCACGTCTTCGCCGGACCGCTCGCCGACGACCTGCGGCTGGCCCGTCCGCAGGCGGACGACGAGGAGCTGCGCGAGGCGCTGGCCACGGTGGGCGCCCTCGGCTGGGCCGAGGCGCTGCCGGAGGGCCTGGAGACGGTCGTCGGCGACGGCGGACACCGGCTGACCGCCGACCGGGCCCAGCAACTCGCGCTGGCCCGCCTCCTGTTGGCCGACCCCCCGGTCGTGGTCCTCGACGAGGCGACCGCGGAGGCGGGCAGCTCGGGCGCCCGCCAGCTGGACGAGGCCGCCGAGCAGGCCCTGCGGGGCCGTACGGCGCTCGTCGTGGCGCACCGGCTCAGCCAGGCCGCCACCGCCGACCGGGTCGTCGTCCTCAGCGACGGCCGGGTCGTGGAGAGCGGCACCCACCAGGAACTGCTCACCGCCGACGGCGCGTACGCCACCTTGTGGCACGCCTGGTCCGGCAGCCGCTCCACCGCCCCGGACGGCCCCTGACGAGAACCCTGTCCGCCATCCCCCCGCCCCGGATCCAGCCACCCCCCGCCGAAAGCACCGCGACGAACAGAAGGATCATCCGATGCCCCGCGCCACCAGAGCCTCACGGCTGTCCGGCCTGCTCGCCTCCGTAGTCCTGCTCGCCGTCGCGGCCGTCGGCTGCGGCGATTCCGACTCCGGTTCCGGTTCCTCGACCTCCGGCGCGAAGGGGTCGGACTCGTCGTCCGCCGCCGGCGCCTTCCCGGTGACACTCGACCACAAGTACGGCAGTACGACGATCAAGTCCGAGCCCCGGCGGATCGTCACCGTCGGTCTCACCGACCAGGACGCCGTCCTCGCGCTGGGCAAGGTGCCGGTCGGCACGACCGAGTGGGTCGGCGGCTACAAGGGCGCCGTCGGTCCGTGGGCCGAGGACAAGCTGGGCGGCGCGGCGGCGCCGACCGTCCTCACCGACACCGGTACCGGGCCGCAGGTGGAGAAGATCGCCGCCCTGAAGCCCGATCTCATCCTCGCCGTGTACTCGGGGCTGACCAAGGCCCAGTACGAGAGCCTGTCGAAGTTCGCGCCGGTGGTCGCCCAGCCGAAGGCGTACAACGACTACGGCGTGCCGTGGCAGCAGCAGACCGAGGAGATCGGCAAGGCGCTCGGCAAGGAGACCGAGGCCAAGACGCTCGTGTCGGGCGTCGAGGACAAGTTCGCGGCCGCCAAGAAGGCCAACCCCGCCTTCGCGGGGGCCACGGCCGTCATGGCGACCCCGTACGAGGGCACGTTCGTCTACGGCAGCCAGGACACCCGCTCCCGGATCCTGTCCGGTCTCGGCTTCTCGCTGCCGAAGGATCTCGACAAGGTGATCGGGGACACGTTCGGCGCCAACATCAGCAAGGAGCGCTTCGACCTGCTCGACCAGGACGTCGACGTGTGGATCGTGCCGGACCTCACCACGGCGGTCACCAAGCTGCACGGCGACAAGATCTACTCCGACCTGAACGTGGTGAAGCAGGGCCGTGAGGTCTTCGTCCAGGAGACCGGCGACTACGGCAACGCGGTGTCGCTGTCGACCGTGCTGAGCCTGCCCTACGTCCTCGACCGCCTGGTGCCGCAGCTCGCGGCGGCGGTGGACGGCAAGACCGCCACGAAGGTGGAGCAGCCGGCCTCCTGACCGGTCCCACGGCATGACGGAGGGGGCGGGCCCGCACGGGCCCGCCCCCTCCTTCGTGTCCCGCCGGGCTCAGGTCCCGCCGGGCTCAGGTCCCGCCGGGCTCAGCCCCCGTCGACGAGGCTCTTGGGCCGCAGGTCCGTCCAGTTGGCCTCGATGTGGTCCAGGCACTCCTGGCGGGCGGCCGGGCCGTGCGCGACGGTCCAGCCGGCCGGGACGTCCACGAAGTCGGGCCACAGGCTGTACTGGCCCTCGTCGTTGACGAGGACGCGGTAGACGCCGTCGGGGTTCTCGAACGGGTTGCTCATGCCGGGGTCCTTGTCTCTCTGGATCTGTCCGATCCGGTCTGTACTCATGGGCAAGTGCGCTTCGGTCAGGGCTTGTCGAGGGCGGCCGCCCGCCGTACGACCGCCTCCAGCGCCCGGAACCAGGTGTGGGCCAGGTCCCGTACGGCGTCCTCGGTGAGGAGTTCGGCCGCGTACGCCCAGTGGGCGCTCAGTTCCGGCCCCTCGGGACGGTCCTCGGTGAGGGCGTTGAGGGTGAGGGCGTGGGACATCGGCATGCCCGGGTCCGCGTCGAGGTCGGCGGCGTCGGCCTCGGGGGCGTAGGACCAGTCGGCGGCCTCCGGGTGCTCGAAGCGGCCCATGTAGTTGAACTCGATCTGCGGTTCGCCGAGCCGGGCGAGCCCGGGGCCGGTCCGGGGGTTGAGGTGCCGCAGCAGGCCGTGGCCGATGCCGGACACGGGCAGTGCCGAGAGGTGGGCGCGGATCCGGGCCAGGGCCTCGTCCAGCGCGGGGCCGCCCGCGAAGGCGTCCGCCGGGTCGGCGGCGCCCGGGTCGAGCCGTACCGGGACGACGCTGGTGAACCAGCCGACCGTACGGGACAGGTCGGCGTCGCCCGCGAGTTCCTCCTCACGGCCGTGGCCCTCCAGATCGACCAGGACCGGTCCGCCCGGACCCCGGGCGCCCGGGGTCCGGGCCCGCCAGTCGCCGACCGCGAGGGCGAACGCGGTGAGCAGGACGTCGTTGACCGTGGCGCCGAAGGCGGCCGGGACCCGGCTCAGCAGGGGGCCGGTGAGGTCGGCGGGCAGGGTCAGGGAGAGATAGCGGGTGGTGGCGACCGTGTCCCGGACGGAGTCCAGGGGGCGGGCCAGGGGGAGGCCGGCGCCCTCGGCGAGGGCGGAGGTCCACCACTCCAGCTCGTCCTCGGCCGCCGGATCGCCGGCGCGGGTCCCCAGCAGCCGTGACCAGCGGGCGAACGACAGCTCCACGGGCGCCAGTTCGGGGGTGCGACCGGCACGGACTGCGGCCCAGGCGGTGGCGAGGTCGGGCAGCAGGACCCGCCAGGAGACGCCGTCGATCACCAGGTGGTGGACGAGGATCAGCAGCCGGCCGGGGTGTCCCGGTCCGGCGTCGAACCAGACCGCCCGCACCATCGCCCCGGCGTCCGGGTCGAGCCCGGCCCGGGCCGTCCCGGCGTGCGCGGAGATCGCGGCGCGCAGTGCGGCCTCGTCCGCGCCGCGCACGTCGGCCCGGGTGAGCCAGGAGCCGACGTCGAGATCCTCGGCCGGGAGCACCCGCAGGGTCCGCTCCGGGTCGCGGACCAGCCGGGCCCTGAGCATGTCGTGCCGGGCGGCGAGCGCCGTGAGCACGGCCAGCAGTCCCGGTTCGGTCAGGTCGGCCGGGGTGCGGACCAGGGCCGCCTGGTGGTAGGCGGCGACGGGGCCGCCGCGTTCCAGCAGGGCGCGCATGATCGGGGTGAGCGGGACGGTGCCGGTGCCGTCGTCGTGGGCCGCGTGCCGCTCGTCGGCGCCGAGCCGGACCGCGACGGCGGCCAGCGCGGCGACGGTGCGGTGCTGGAAGACCTGTCGGGGGGTGACCCGCAGGCCGCCGGCCCTGGCACGCGCGACGAGCTGCATGGCGATGATGCTGTCGCCGCCGAAGGCGAAGAAGTCGTCGTCCGTGCCGACCGCCTCGGCGGGCAGCCCGAGGGCGTCCGCGAACAGGTCGCGCAGGGTGCGCTCGGCGTCGCTCTCAGGGGCCCGGCCGCCGCCCGCGGCGGTGAAGTCCGGGGCGGGCAGGGCCGCCCGGTCGACCTTGCCGTTGGACAGCAGCGGCAGCCGGTCCAGGGCGACCACGGCGGCCGGGACCATGTAGTCGGGCAGCGCGGCGGCGGCATGGGCGCGCAGCCCGGCCGGGTCCCGCGTACCGTCCGGGACGACGGCGTACGCGATGAGCTGCCGTACGCCGGGCCGGGGTTCGCGGGCCACGACGACGGTCTGCGCGACGGCCGGGTGGGTGTCCAGCGCGGCCTCGATCTCGGCGAGTTCGACCCGGTAGCCGCGGATCTTGACCTGGTCGTCGGTGCGGCCGGCGAACTCCAGCAGGCCGTCCTCGGTCCAGCGGGCCAGGTCGCCGGTGCGGTACATGCGCGCGCCGGGCGCCCCGAACGGGTCGGCCACGAAGCGCTCGGCGGTCAGGTCGGGCCGGCCGAGGTAGCCGCGGGCCAGGCCCGGCCCCGACAGGTACAGCTCGCCGGTGACGCCGGGCGGGACCGGGCGCAGCGCGGTGTCCAGCACATAGGCGCGGGAGTGGTGGACGGGGCGTCCCACGACCGGGCTCGCGCTGTCGCGGACCCGGCCGACGAGCGCGTCGACGGTGGCCTCGGTGGGGCCGTACAGGTTGAACGCCTCGGTGTCCGGCAGCGCGGCCAGCCGCGCCCACAGCGACGGGGGCACGGCCTCGCCGCCGAAGCCGACCACGGAGAGCGGGCAGTCGCCCCCGGGGCCGATCAGCCCGCTGTCCGCCATCCGGGCGAGCAGCGAGGGGGTGACCTCGATGAAGTCGATGCCCCGGTCGCGGATGAAGGCGGTGAGGAGTTCGGGGTCGCGGCGGGTCTCGTCGTCCGCGATGTGCAGGGCGTGCCCGTCCAGCAGCCACAGCTGCGGCTGCCAGGAGGCGTCGAAGGAGAAGGACCAGGCGTGCCCGACGCGCAGATGCCGGCGTCCGGTGCGGCGCCGGGCCGCTTCGTGCAGGTCGTGGCGGTGGCTGTGGAAGAGGTTGGCGACACCGCGCTGGGTGACGACGACGCCCTTGGGGCGGCCCGTCGAGCCGGAGGTGTAGATGACGTAGGCGGGGTGGTCGGGGGCGGGGGCGGTGGGTTCCGCCTCCGGCGGGCCGTCGGCCGGGGCGGCGCCCGACGCGTCGGTGAGGGCGCCGGCCAGGGCGTCGAGGAGCAGCACCGGGACCTCGGTGGCGGGCAGCGCGCGGGCGGTCTCCTCGGTGGCCAGGACCAGGACCGGGCGGGCGTCGTCGAGCATGCCGGTGAGCCGGGACCCGGGCAGGTCGGGGTCGAGGGGCAGATAGGCGGCGCCCGCCTTCATCACGGCGAGGATCGCGGCGATGTGGTCGGCGGTGCGGGGCAGGGCGAGCGCCACGATCCGCTCGGGGCCCGCGCCGTGCCCGGCGAGGATCCGGGCCAACCGGTCGGTGCGGGCGTCGAGTTCGCGGAACGTCCAGGTCACCGAGGCGTCGGTGACGGCTGTCTCGTCCGGTGCGGCGGCGGCCTGGGCGGCGAACAGGGCGGGCACGGTGGCCGGCCGCCCGGCCACCGGTACGGGCAGCGCGGTGTCGTTCCAGGTCTCGAGGACGGTGTGCCGGTCCGCGGGGCCGAGCAGGTCGAGGCGCCCGACCGGGCGGTCGGGGTCGGCCGCCATGCCGGTGAGCAGGGCGGTCAGGGCGTCCGTGATCCGCCGTACGGTGGCCGGCGTGAACAGCTCGGGACGGAACTCGGCGGTCAGCCGCAGCCGTTCGGCGGGCTCGACGGCCCACGCGAACGGATAGTGGGTGGAGTCCTCGTGGTCGCGGACCGTGACGCGCGGCCCGTCGCCCTCCTCGTCCGCCTCGGCCACCGGGTACGACTCGAACACCACCAGGGTGTCGAAGAGTTCGCCGAGTCCGGCGGCCCGCTGGATGTCGGCGAGGCCGAGGTGCTGACGGTCGATGAGCCGGGACTGCTCGTCCTGGAGCCGGGCCAGCAGGCCGGCGGTGCTCTCCCGCGGGCGGACCCGCACGCGGACGGGGACGGTGTTGATGAACAGGCCGATCATCGACTCGGCCCCGGCCAGTGCGGGCGAGCGGCCGGCGACGGTCGCGCCGAACACCACGTCCTCCCGTCCGGTGAGCCGGCCGAGGAGGACGCCCCAGGCGGCCTGGACGAGGGTGTTGAGGGTGACGCCCCGGCCCCGGGCGAACGCCTCCAGCTCCGCGGTGCGGACGGCGTCCAGTTCGACGGTGTGGGTGTGCGGCACGGCGGCGGCACGGTCGGCGTCGGCGGGCGCGAGCCGGGTGGGCTCGGCTAGACCGCCGAGGGCCTCGGCCCACGCGGCGGCCGAGGCGGCCGGGTCCTGGGCGGCCAGCAGCCGCAGATGCTCGCGGTACGGGGCCGGCGCGGCCGGGGTGCGGCCCTCGTAGCGCGTCCACAGCTCGGCGGTGAGCAGCGGCAGCGACCAGCCGTCCAGCAGGAGGTGCTGGTGCGAGAGCACGAGCCGGTGCCGGTCCGGGCCGAGCCGAGCCAGCAACAGCCTCAGCAGCGGCGGGCGTTCGGGGTCGAAGCGGCGCCGCTCCTGACCGAGCAGCCGCGTCCAGGCGTCCGGGTCGTCGGCCCCGCCGGTGCCGGTGCCGGTGTCCGGGCCGGTGAGGTCGAGCTGCCGCCAGGGCAGCACGGCGGTACGCGGTACGACGGCGACGGGCCGCCCGGAGGACAGGTGCCGAAAGCCGCTGCGCAGGTTCTCGTGCGCGTCGAGCACCGCCTGTCCGGCGGCCCGCAGCCGGTCGGCGTCCAGCGGTCCTTCCAGGTCGTAGGAGACCTGGACGGTGTACACGTCGGGGCCCTCCTCGCCGGAGTCGAGGGCGGCGTGGAAGAGCAGGCCGGCCTGGAGCGGGGAGACGGGCAGGACCTCGGTCCCGGCGGGCAGGGCGGCGAGCTCGGCGCGCTCGTCGTCGGTGAGGTCGAGCAGCGGCTTGTCGTCCGGGTCCGCGGTGTTGGTGCCGGTGTTGGTGCCGGTGCCGGTGTCGGCGGCCACGGTGGCCAGTCCCGCGACGGACTTGTGCCGGAACACGTCACGCGGGCTGAACGCGAGTCCGGCGGCGCGGGCGCGGGCGACCAGCTGCATGGCGACGATGCTGTCGCCGCCGAGGGAGAAGAAGTCGTCCTCGACACCGACCCGTTCGAGGCCGAGGACGTCCGCGACGAGCGCGCCGAGGGTCTCCTCCAGCGGTGTGCGCGGCCGGGTGCCGGTCACCCCGGCGGCGAAGTCGGGGGCGGGCAGCGCCCGGCGGTCCAGCTTGCCGTTGGGGGTGAGCGGGAGGGCGTCGAGGGTGACGACGGCGGCCGGGACCATGTGGTCGGGCAGCACGGCGGCGGCGTGGGCGCGCAGCGCCGCCGCACTGACCGGCGCGCCGTCCCCGGCCGGGACCACGTACGCGATCAGGTGCGCGTCGCGCGGGACGACGCTGACGTGGCCGACGGACGGGTGGGCCGCGAGGACGGTCTCGATCTCGCCGAGCTCGATCCGGAAGCCGCGCAGCTTGATCTGGTCGTCGGCGCGGCCGAGGTACTCCAGGGCGCCGTCCCGGGTCCAGCGGGCCAGGTCTCCGGTGCGGTACATCCGGGCGCCGGGCTCGCCGCTGTACGGGTCGGCGACGAACCGCTCGGCGGTCAGGCCGGGGCGGCCCAGGTAGCCGCGGGCCAGCTGGACGCCCGCCAGGTACAGCTCGCCGGCCACGCCGGGCGGGACCGGGCGCAGCCCGGCGTCGAGGACGTAGGTGCGGGTGTTCCACACCGGGCGGCCGATCGGCACGGCGGCCGGGTCGGCGGGCACCTCGTGGGCGGTGACGTCCACGGACGCCTCCGTCGGGCCGTACAGGTTGTGCAGCCGGCTGCCCGGCAGGGTCCGGTGGAAGCGGGCGGCCAGCGAAGCGGGCAGCGCCTCGCCGCTGCACATCACCTGGCGCAGCCCGGTGCACCCGGCCGCGGCCGGTTCGTCGAGGAAGGCACGCAGCATCGACGGCACGAAGTGCGCCGTGGTGATGCGCTGCCGCTGTATCAGGCCGGCCAGGTAGACCGGGTCCTGGTGGCCCTCGGGGCGGGCCACGACCAGCGCGGCGCCGGCCACGAGCGGCCAGAAGAACTCCCAGACCGACACGTCGAACCCGGCCGGGGTCTTCTGCAGGACCCGGTCGGCGGCGCCGAGACGGTAGGTGTCCTGCATCCACAGGAGCCGGTTGGCGATGCCCTCGTGGGGCACCGTCACGCCCTTGGGGCGGCCGGTGGAGCCGGAGGTGTAGATGACGTAGGCGGGGTGGCGGGGGTCGTGGGCGGTGGGCAGGGGGGCGTGCGCCGGGTGGTCGGGGGCGCCGTCGGCGTCCACCGTGAGGGTGGGCACGCCGGTGTCCGGGAGGGTGACCCCGTCGGCGGTGACCAGGCAGACCGGGCGGGCGTCGGTGAGCGTGTACGCGAGCCGCTCGGCCGGGTAGCCGGTGTCGAGGGGCAGGTAGGCGGCGCCCGAGCGGTGGACCGCCAGCAGCGCCACCACGAGGGCGAGGGAGCGCGGCAGGGCGACGGCCACGGTGGCCTCGGCCCGCGCCCCGTGCGCGGCGAGGGTGTGGGCGAGACGCTCCACCCGCAGGTCGAGTTCGGCGTAGGTGAGGGCGGTGTCCTCGAAGACGACCGCGGTGGCCTCGGGGGTACGGGCGACCTGGGCGCGGAACAGCTCCGGCAGGGTGAGGCCGGGGACGGGCCGCGCGGTGTCGTTCCACTCGGTGAGGACCAGGGCGCGCTCGTCCTCGCGCAGCACGTCGAGGGTGCCGACTCGGCGGCCGGGGTCGGTGGCGACCTGTTCCAGGAGCGATTCGAGCCGCCGGGCGAGGAGTACGACGGTGGACTCGTCGAAGAGGTCGGCGCTGTACTCGATCCAGCACCGCAGCCCTTCCTCACCCTGCTCGACGAAGTCGAAGCTGAGGTCGAACTTGGCGCCCTGCTGGCCGAGCGGTTCGCGGTGCGCGGTCAGACCGGGCAGGGCGGGCGTGGCGCCGGAGTTCTCCAGGTGCACGACCATCACCTGGAACAGCGGGTGCCGGGCCAGTGAGCGGACCGGGTTGACGGCCTCCACCAGGCGTTCGAAGGGCAGGTCCTGGTGCTCGTAGGCGGCGAGGTCGGTCTCCCGGACGCGGGCGAGCAACTCGGCGAAGGTGGGGTCGCCGGACAGGTCGGTGCGCAGGACGAGGGTGTTCACGAAGAAGCCGACCAGGTCTTCGAGGTGTTCGTCGGAGCGCCCCGAGACCGGTGCGCCCAGCGGGATGTCCGCTCCGGCGCCGAGCCGGTGCAGCAGCGCGGCGACGGCCGCCTGGGCGACCATGAACATGCTGACGCCGTGACGGCGGGCCAGCAGACGCAGGTCCCGGGTCCGTCCGGCGTCGACGGTCAGCCCGACGGCGCCACCGCGGTGGCTGCTCTCCAGCGGCCGGGGCCGGTCGGCGGGCAGCGCAAGTTCCTCCGGCAGGCCCGCGAGTGCGCCCTGCCAGTAGGCGAGCTGGCGGGACTGGCGGCTGTCCGGCGCGTCGGCGTCGCCGAGTGCCTCGCGGTGCCAGAGGGCGTAGTCGGCGTACTGCACGGGCAGGGGCGCCCAGGCGGGCGGCCGTCCCGCGCGGCGGGCCTCGTAGGCGAGGGCCAGGTCCCGCCAGAGGGGGCCGTCGGACCACTGGTCGCCGGCGATGTGGTGCAGCACCAGCAGCAGGACGTGTTCGTCCGGGTCCAGGGCGAACAGGTGGGCGCGCAGCGGAAGGTCGCGGTCGAGCTCGAAGCCCCGCGCGGCGGCCTCGGCGAGCCGGCCGGGCAGTTCGCTCTCGGTGACCCGGCTGTGCCGGACGGGGACCGTGACACGGGACGGGTCGAGCACGACCTGGCGGGCCCGGCCGTCGTCCTCGGGGAAGACCGTGCGCAGGCTCTCGTGGCGTACCGCGACGTCGTTCAGCGCGGCGGCCAGCGCGTCCGGGTCGAGGGCGCCGGTCAGCCGCCAGGCCGCCGGGATGTTGTAGGTGGCGCCCGGCCCCTCGATGCGGTGCAGCAGCCAGAGCCGCTGCTGGGCGAAGGACAGCGGGAGTTCCTCGGGCCGGTCCGCGGGGACCAGGGCGGGCAGGCCGCCGGCCCGGTCGTCGAGCCGCGCGGCGAGCAGCGCGGGGGTGGGTGCCTCGAAGACGGTGCGGACGGTGAGGTCCGCTCCGAGGACCGTACGGACGCGACTGACCAGGCGCATGGCGAGCAGGGAGTGCCCGCCGAGGGTGAAGAAGTCGTCGTCGGCGCCGACCCGGTCGAGGCCGAGGACATCGGCGAAGAGTCCGCCGAGGATCTCCTCGCGCGGGCCGCGCGGCGGGGCGCCCTGCGCGCCCGCGGACGTGAAGTCGGGTGCGGGCAGGGCCCGCCGGTCGAGCTTGCCGTTGGGGGTGAGGGGCAGCGCGCCGAGCGGGACGAAGGCCGCGGGCACCATGTGCGCGGGGAGCGCGGCGCCCGTATGGGCGCGCAACGCCGTGGCGTCCACCGGTCCGGCGTCCCGGTCCGGCACCACGTAGGCCACCAGCCGCTGGTCACGGACCACGACGACGGCGTGGGCGACGGCTGGGTGCCGGGTCAGGGCTCCCTCGATCTCGCCGGGTTCGACGCGGAATCCGCGCACCTTCACCTGGTCGTCGGTGCGGCCCAGGTACGCGACCGTCCCGTCGGCCGTCCACCGGGCCAGGTCGCCCGTGCGGTACATGCGGGTACCCGGCGCCCCGTACGGGTCGGCGACGAACCGCTCGGCGGTCAGCGCGGCCCGGTCGAGGTAGCCGCGGGCCAGCTGGACGCCCGCGAGGTACAGCTCGCCGGGGACGCCGGGGGGCACCGGGCGCAGCCCGGCGTCGAGGACGTACACCCGGGTGTTCCACACCGGGCGGCCGATCGGCACGCTCGGCGCGTCCGGCCCGATCTCGACGGCCGTCACGTCGACCGACGCCTCGGTCGGCCCGTAGAGGTTGTGCAGCTCGGCGGTCAGGACCTCGTGGAAGCGGTGGGCCAGGCCGACGGGCAGGGCCTCGCCGCTGCACATCACCCGGCGCAGGCCGACGCACTGCGCGGCGGTGGGCTCCTCCAGGAACAGCTGGAGCATGGAGGGCACGAAGTGGACGGTGGTGACGTCCTGTTCGCGGATCAGCCGGGCCAGGTAGGCCGGGTCGCGATGGCCCTCGGGCCGGGCGAGCACGAGGGCGGCGCCGGTGATCAGGGGCCAGAAGAACTCCCACACCGACACGTCGAAGCTGGAGGGCGTCTTCTGCAGGACCCGGTCGGCGGACGTCAGGCCGTAGGCGTGCTGCATCCACAGCAGCCGGTTGACGATGCCCTCGTGCGGGACGACGACTCCCTTGGGGCGGCCGGTGGAGCCGGAGGTGTAGATCACGTACGCGGGGTGCGCCGGATCGTGGGCCGCGGGCAGGTCCTCCTCCGGGCCGGTCGGCAGGCCGTCGCGGATCACGCACACCGGACGGGCGTCCTCGACCATCAGCGCGAGGCGTTCCTCCGGGTAGTCCGGGTCGAGGGGAAGATAGGCGGCTCCGGCGCGGTGGACGGCGAGCAGGGCGACGACCAGTTCGGGCGAGCGCGGGAGCGCGACGGCCACGATCCGCTCGGGGCCCGCGCCCAGCCCGGCCAGCACCCGTGCGGTCCGCTCCACCCGGGCGTCCAGCTCCGCGTACGTCAGCCGCTCGCCCTCGAAGACGAGCGCCGTGGCCTGCGGGGTGCGCGCCGCCTGGGCGGAGAAGAGGCCGGGCAGGGTGGCGGACGGGACGGGGTGCGCGGTGGCGTTCCACTCCTGAAGCACCTGCGCCCGTTCGGCCTCCGCCAGGAGCGGGAGGTCGCGCACCGGGCGGTCCGGTTCGGCCGCGACGTGTTCCAGCAGCCGCGCCGCACGGCGGGCGAGCAGCTCGGCCGTCCCGTGGTCGAAGAGGTCGGCCGCGTACTCCAGGAGCAGCACGACACGGTCGCGGCCGGTCTCGTCGACAAAGGTGAAGTGGAGGTCGAACTTGGCCATGCCGGTGTCCATGTCGAACCATTCGGTCCGCAGGCCGAGCACGTCCGGGTCGCCGTCGGGGCGGTGGTGGTAGCCCAGCATGACCTGGAAGAGGGGATTGCGGCCGGCCACCCGGGGCGGGTTGAGGGCCTCAACGACCCGGTCGAAGGGCAGGTCCTGGTACTCGAAGGCCTTCAGGGACGACTCCCGCACCCGGCCCAGCAGCCGCCGGAACGTGAGGTCCTCGCCGGACAGGTCGGTGCGCAGGACCAGGGTGTTCACGAAGAAGCCGACCAGGTCGCCGAGCGCCTCGTCGGTGCGGCCCGCGATGGGCGCGCCGAGCGGGATGTCGTCCCCCGCGCCGAGCCGGTGCAGCAGCGCCGCGGTGGCGGCCTGGAACAGCATGAACATGCTGGTCCCGGTGGCTCCGGAGAGGTCACGCAGGGCGTGGCCGGTGGCAGTGGGCAGCTCCAGGCGGACCTTGCCGCCGCGCCCGGTCGGCTCGACCGGACGCGGCCGGTCGGCGGGCAGGGCGAGCTCGTCGGGCAGGCCGCGCAAGGCGTCCGCCCAGTGGGCGAGCTGGCTCTCGCCGGTCCGGGCGAGCAGGTCGTCCTGCCAGAGGGTGTGGTCGGCGTACTGCACCGGCAGGGGCGCCCAGGCGGGCGGCCGTCCCTCACGGCGGGCCGCGTAGGCGGCGCTGAGGTCGGCGAGGAAGGGCCGGTCGGACCACTCGTCGGTGGTGATGTGGTGCAGGACGACGGCCACCACGTGGTCGTCCGGGCCCAGCCGGAACACCTCGCAGCGCAGCGGCAGTTCGGCGGACAGGTCGAAGGGGCGGCGTTGGGCGGCCTCGATCAGCGCGGGCAGCGCCTCCTCGGCGCAGTCGGTCACCGTGCAGTCGGGGAACGCCTCGGCGGCCGGGACGATCCGCTGGTACGGCTCGCCCTGGTGCACGGGGAACACGGTGCGCAGCGCCTCGTGGCGCCCGGCGACGTCCCGCAGGGCGGTGCCCAGCGCCTCGGTGTCGAGGGCGCCGCGCAGCCGGAAGACCAGCGGGAAGTTGTAGGCCACGCCGCTTCCGGTGATCTGCTCGACCAGCAGGAGCCGGCGCTGAGCGGCCGACACCGGGATGCGGGCGGGCCGGTCGGTGACGGGGGCGACGGCCGGCCGGGCCGGGCTCGCCTGGTCCGCGCGGCCCGCGAGCAGCGCCGGGGTGGGCGCCTCGAAGAGGTCGCGGATGGCGAGTTCGGCGCCCAGTTCGGTGCGGGCGCGGCTGACCAGCCGGGTGGCGAGCAGCGAGTGGCCGCCCAGGTCGAAGAAGTTGTCCTCGGCACCGACCTCGGGCAGCCCCAGCACCTCCGCGAACAGGCGGCACAGCACCTCCTCCCGCGGGGTGCGCGGGCCGCGTCCGCCGCCGAGGGCGACGGCGGGCTCGGCGTCGGGCAGGGCCCGCACATCGAGCTTGCCGTTGGCGTTCATCGGCAGGCCGTCGACGGTGACGAAGGCGGCCGGGACCATGTAGTCGGGCAGTTCGCGGCCCAGGTCCTCGCGCAGCCGGCGCACCAGGGCGCTCGCCTCGCGGGCGGCGGTGGGGTCGTTGGCGTAGGGGCGGGTGCCGCCGCCGGCGCGGAACAGGCCGCCGACCAGACGCGGTGCGTCGGCATGGGCGTCGGCGTCGGCGTCGGCCAGGAACACCGCGTCGAACGTACCGGGCCGCGCCGACCAGGTGGTCAGCACCCGGTATCCGGCGGCCGCGCCGAGTTCGTGCAGGTGCTCGGGGTCGACGCCCGTCTCGGCGATCCGGCCGTCGGGCACGCCGGTCAGGCGCAGGCCCGCGGGCCGTTCGCCGCGCGGGTGCCGGCCGGCGCCGCCGGTCGCGGACCAGTTGCCGCCGAGCAGTGCGCCGATGCTCTCGGCGCCGGACCAGTCCCCGCGCACGAGTTCGCCGATGGTGTCGGCCGTGGCCCAGTCGACCACCGGCACATCGTCGAGCCGTACGTCCGGCTCGTCGGCGTACAGGACGACGTCGTAGCGGTGCCGGCTCAGCTCGTTGTGGTGGTGGCCGCGCTTGGTGCGCAGGTCCGCCCCGTAGCCGAGGGTGGTGAAGAAGTCGGGGTCGACGAGGAGTTCCTTCTCCAGCCGCAGCCCGCGCTCCACCGCCGCCTCCAGGTCGGCCTCGGCGGTGCCGCGGGCGCGCTGGATCTCGGTGTGGAAGGTGCGGGCCAGCCGCAGGTTGCGGACGTCGCCGACGAACAGGGCGCCGCCGGGCGCGAGGAGGTCCATGGCGCCGCGCAGCACGGCGGCGAGGTGGTCGATGCTCGGGAAGTACTGGATGACGGAGTTGATGACGATCGTGTCGAAGTATCCGGTGGGCAGGCCGCCGAGGTCCTCGGCCGGGCGGCAGCGCAGTTCGACCTTGGCGGCCAGGGCCGGGTCGCGCCGCACCTCCTCACCGATCTTGCGGATGACGGGGGCGGCGAAGTCGGTCGCCCAGTACGCCTCGGCGTCCGGGGCGAGCCGGGAGAGCAGCAGGCCCGAGCCGACGCCGATCTCGAGGATGCGGCGGGGCCGCAGGGCGCCGATGCGGGCGAGGGTGGCCTCGCGCCACTCGTGCATCTCCTCGAAGGGGATGGGCTGCCCGTCGTAGGAGCTGTCCCAGCCGTCGTAGCGCTCGGTGAAGACGGCGGTGCCGATCTCCTCGTACTCGTCGGAGTAGATCTCCTGCCACTCCCCGACCTGAGCGGCCTCGGCCGCGGAGCGCTCCGCGGAGTCGGCGCCGGAGGGCACGACGTAGCCGACGAGGCGTTCGTCGCGGACCACGACGGCGGCCTGGGCGACCAGCGGGTGGCGGCTGAGGGCGGTCTCGATCTCGCCGGGCTCGATGCGGTAGCCGCGGATCTTGACCTGGTCGTCGGTGCGGCCGAGGAAGTCGAGGTTGCCGTCGGGGCCCCGGCGCACCAGGTCGCCGGTGCGGTACATGCGTTCGCCGGGCTCCCCGAACGGGTCGGCCACGAAGCGTTCCGCGGTCAGGGCGGGCCGGTCGAGGTAGCCGCGGGCCAGGCCGATGCCGGCGATGTACAGCTCGCCGGGCACGCCCTCGGGCACCGGGCGCAGCCAGGCGTCGAGGAGGTGGGCGCGGGTGCCCCGGATGGGCTTGCCGACGGTGGGGGTGTCGCTGTCGAGGGTGCCGCCGCCGAGGGTGTTGATGGTGTACTCGGTCGGCCCGTACAGGTTGTAGCCGTACGTCCCCCCGGTGTCGCGCAGGGCCGTCCACACCGTCTCCGGGACGGCCTCGCCGCCCAGCAGCACCAGCGGCGGGACATGGCCCGTCAGCAGGCCCTGCTCGATCAGCAGCCGGGCGTAGGTGGGGGTGACGTTGACGACGTCGACGCGGTGCCGCTCGCAGTAGGCGACCAGTGCCTCGGCGTCCCGGCGCAACTCCTCGTCGCACACGTGCACTTCGTGGCCCTCGACCAGCCAGAGCAGTTCCTCCCACGACATGTCGAAGGCGAACGACACGGTGTGCGCGATGCGCAGCCGTCGGCCGCCGGCCGAGGCGATGGCCGGGGCGAAGATCTCCTTCTGGTGGTTGAGCTGCATGTTGGTCAGGCCCCGGTAGGGGGTGACGACGCCCTTGGGGCGGCCGGTGGAGCCGGAGGTGTAGATGACGTACGCGGGGTGTTCGAGGCTGAAGCGGAGCCGGACGGGAGCGTCCGACCGGGCGGCCAGCTCCCGCTTCGTGTCCGGGTCGTCGAGCAGGACCCGGGTCATGCCGCCGTCCAGCGTGGCGGAGACGGCCGTGGTGGTGAGCAGCAGGAGCGGGCGGGCGTCGGCGAGCATCAGGGACAGCCGGTCGGCCGGGTGGTCCAGCTCCAGCGGCAGGTAGGCGGCGCCGGTGCGCAGGACCGCGAAGAGCGCGACCACCATGTCCAGGGAGCGGGGCAGCCCGAGGGCGACGACCCGCTCGGGGCCCGCGCCCCGGTCGATCAGCAGCCGTGCCGTGCGGTTCACGGCCGCGTCGAGTTCGGCGTACGTCAGGGTGCGCTCGCCGAAGACGAGGGCCCGCTCGTCCGGGGTGCGTCCGGCCTGCGCGGCCAGCAGGTCGGCGACGGTGTCCTCGGGGTCGGGCACCCGGCTCGCCGCCGACTGGGCCCGCAGCGCCGCGTGTTCGGCGGGCAGCAGCGGGTCGAGGGAGCCGACGGGCACCGTGAGGTCGGCGCTCAGACGGTCGAGGAGCAGCGCGAAGCGGTCGAGGAGGGCGCGCGCCCGGTCGGCGGGGACGAGGTCGGGCCGGTGGGTGAGGGTGACGGCGATCCGGTGGCCCGGGGTGATGACGAGGTTGGCCGGGTAGTGGGTGGCGTCGACGTTGGCGACGGCCGTGGCGCCGTGCCGGGTGCGCAGGTCCGCCAGCCGTTCCTCGGTGTCGTTGTTGCGCAGCACGAACAGGGTGTCGAAGAGCTTGCGGTGTCCGGTCTCGGCCTGGAGCACGCCGAGGCTGAGGTGCTCGTACGGCATGAGGTCGAGGCGTTCGCCCTGGATGCGGCGGAGCAGTCCGAGGACCGGCTCGGCGGGGTCGAGGACGATCCGGGTGGGGACCGTGTTGAGGAAGAGCCCGATGATGTCGCCGACGTCCGGGACCTCGCTGGGCCGGCCGGCGACGGTGGTGCCGAACACCACGTCGGGGCGGCCGGTGGCGGAGGCGAGGGTGAGCCCCCAGGCCGCGTTGAGGA
The DNA here is from genome assembly GCF_040295245.1 of Streptomyces sp. NPDC002884. NCBI lineage: Bacteria > Bacillati > Actinomycetota > Actinomycetes > Kitasatosporales > Streptomycetaceae > Streptomyces > Streptomyces sp. NPDC002884. The sequence continues at coordinate 103,368 of NZ_JBEOVB010000005.1, forward strand.
GCGTGTTCAGGGTCAGCCCGTGGGCGCGGCCCGCCTCCCGCAGCCGGTCGCCGAGCTCGGCGGACAGGCGTAGGTCGAGCTGGTCGGGGATGACCGGTTCGAGGCCGTCGGCTGCGGCCGGGGCCAGCAGCGTGGGCTCGTCGAGACCGGCCAGGGCGGTGCGCCAGGCGGCCGTGGCGGCCGTGTCGTCCTGCCGCTCCAGCCAGGTCAGGTAGTCCCGGTAGCTGCCGGGGCGGGGAAGGGCGCCCGCGTCGCCGCCCGTCTCGTAGAGCGCGAACAGCTCGTCGAGGAACAGCCAGGCCGACCAGCCGTCCCAGAGGATCAGATGGCGGCCGATGACGAGCCGGTCGCCGCGCTCCGCGCCGAGGCGCAGCAGGAGCAGCCGGAACAGCGGGGGCGCCGACAGGTCGAACCGGCTCTCGCGCTCGGCGTCCGTCAACTCCCGCAGCCGTACGTCCTGTTCGGCGGCGGGGAGGTGGGAGAGGTCGACCTCCTCGAGCGGGACCTCCGGGTCCTCGACGATGAACTGCACCGGCTGGTCGAGGCCCTCGCTGGTGAAGCCGGCGCGCAGGCCCGGGTTGCGGGCGAGGAGCGTGCGCACGGCGGCGCGCAGCCGTCCGGTGTCGAGCCGGGTCGCGAAGTCGAAGGTCTCGTGGACGGTGTAGACGTCGAGGGCGCCCTCGTCGTACGCGGAGTGGAAGAACAGGCCCTCCTGGAGGGGGGCCAGCGGCCAGACGTCGGCGACCTCCGCCGGGGCGGCCAGGGCGCGGACGCGGGCGTGTTCGGCGTCGGTGAGGGTGAAGGGGGCCGCGGGGGCCCGGTCGGCGGCCGGGGCCGCCGTCACGGCACCGGCCGCCGCCGCCAGGGCCGCGGGGGTGCGGTGGGTGAACACGTCGCGCGGGCTGAGGTCCAGGCCGGCCGCCCGGGCCCGGCCGGCGACGCCGATGGAGCTGATGCTGTCGCCGCCGAGCCGGAAGAAGTCGTCGTCGGGGCCGGCGTCCTCGATGCCGAGGACGGCCGCGAAGATCTCGGTGAGCCGGCGTTCCAGCGGGCCCGCGGGCTCCCGGCGGGCGGCGCGCTCGGCCTCGGGGGCGGGCAGCGCGGCCTGGTCGAGCTTGCCGCTCGGGGTGAGCGGGAGGTCGGCGAGGAGGACGTACGCCTCGGGGACCAGGGGCGCGGGCAGCGCGTCCGCGAGGGCGGCGCGCAGCTCGGCGGGGTCGACGGCGGTTCCGGCCGCCGGGACCGCGTAGGCGACGAGGCGCTGGTCGCGGACGACGACCGCGCCCCGGGCGACGGCCGGGTGACGGGTCAGCACGGCCTCGATCTCGCCGGGTTCGACCCGGTTGCCGCGCAGCTTGACCTGCCGGTCGGTGCGGCCGAGGTAGTCGATCGTGCCGTCGGGGCGGCGGCGCACCAGGTCGCCGGTGCGGTACATGCGGGTGCCGGGCTCGTCGGCGTACGGGTCGGCCACGAACCGGTCGGCGGTGAGCGCGGGCCGCCGGTGGTAGCCGCGGGCCAGCTGGACGCCGGTCAGGTACAGCTCGCCGGGCACCCCGTCGGGGACCGGGCGCAGGCAGTCGTCGAGCACGCGCAGGCCGGTGTTCCACACGGGCCGCCCGATGGGCACGGTGGTGTCGGACGCGCCGTCGTAGGCGTGGTGCGTCACGTCGACGGCGGCCTCGGTGGGGCCGTAGAGGTTGTGCAGCGGCACCCCGGTGAGGTCGTGCCAGCGGCGGGCCGCGGTCCCGGCCAGGGCCTCGCCGCTGCTGAACACGCGGCGCAGGCCGCCCGCCCACGCGGGGTCGGCGGTGACCTCGTCGGACGCGAGGAACGCCTCCAGCATCGACGGCACGAAGTGCATGGTCGTCACGCCTTCGGCGCGGATCAGGCGGGCCAGGTAGGCGGGGTCGCGGTGGCCGTCCGGCGCGGCGAGGACGACGGCGGCGCCCTCGCACAGCGCCCAGAAGAACTCCCAGACGCTCACGTCGAAGCTGGACGGCGTCTTCTGGAGCACCCGGTCGTCGGGGTCGAGGCCGTACGCGCCCTGCATCCAGGCCAGCCGGTTGACGATGGCGCGGTGGGTGACGACGACGCCCTTGGGACGGCCGGTGGAGCCGGAGGTGTAGATGAGGTAGGCGGGGTCGTCGGGGCGGGCCGGGTCCACGGGGCCGGCCTGCGCGGTGTCGCCCGCCGCCGTGTCCGTACCGGTCGTGGCGCTCGCGCCGCCCACGTCGATCACGTCTAGGCCCTCGACCGACGGCAGCCGTCCCGCGTCCCGTGCCGTCGTGACGACCGTGGCCGCCCCCGAGTCGGCCAGCATGTGCGCGAGCCGTTCGGCCGGGTAGTCCAGGTCCAGGGGCAGGTACGCGGCCCCCGACTTCAGGACGGCCAGCAGCGCCACCATCAGCTCGGCCGAACGCGGTACGGCGACCGCGACGAACCGTTCGCGGCCGGCCCCCCGGGCCCGCAGCCGACCGGCCAGTTCCCCGGCGCGCGCGTCCAGTTCGGCGTAGGTGAGGGTGGTGCCGTCGAAGACGACGGCGGTGGCGTCCGGGGTACGGGCGGCCTGCGCGGCGAACGCGGCGGCGAGCGTGGTGGCCGGGACCTGCCGGGACTCCCCCGTCGGGTGGGCGCCGGCCAGCTCGCGCGGGGTGAGCAGTCCGAGGTCGGCGACCCGGACGGCGGGGTCGTCGGCCAGGGCGTTCAGGACGAGGGTGAGCCGGTCGGCGAGGGACTGCGCGGCGTCGGCGTCCAGGCGTCGGACATGGTGCTTCAGCCGCAGGTCGAGACGGCGGCCGGGCTTGACGATGAGGGCCAGGGGGTAGTGCACGGCGTCGTGGAAGGCGTGCCCGGCGACGGCGATCGCGCCGGTGGGGTCGGTGATGCCCGGGGCGCCCTCGCCGCCGGGGTAGTTCTCGAACACCACCAGGGTGTCGAAGAGTTCGCCGCCGCCGGTGTGCCCGGCGGCCCGCTGGATGTCGGCGAGGCCGAGATGCTGGTGGTCGAGCAGGGCGCTCTGCTCCTCCTGGAGCCGCTCCAGGAGCCCGCCGAGGGTGTCGCTCCGCGTCCAGCGCAGCCGGGTGGGCAGCGTGTTGATGAACAGACCGATCATCGACTCGATGCCGTCGACGGCGGCGTCACGTCCGGCCACGGTGGTGCCGAACAGCACGTCCTGACGGCCCGTCATACGGCTGACGAGCAGTCCCCACGCGCCCTGCACGAGGGTGCCCAGGGTCACGCCGTGTTCCCGGGCGCGGGCGGCGAGCCGGGCGGTGACCCGCTCGGACAGCTCCACCCGGATCTGGGCGGGTTCGACGGGTCCGGCGGGCGCCGGGGCCTCCACCAGCCGGGTGGGCTCCTCGACCCCGGCGAGCGCGGCGCGCCAGGCCGTCCGGGCGGCCTCCCGGTCGGCGCCGGCGATCCGGCGGAGATAGCCCCGGTACGGGGCGACCTCGGGCAGGGGAGCCGGGTCGTCGCCGTACAGGGCGAGCAGTTCGCGGTGCAGGATCGGCAGGGACCAGCCGTCCGCCACGATGTGATGGAACGTCAGGACCAGTCGGCTGCGCTCGTCCCCGAAGCGGATCAGCGCGCAGCGGACCAGCGGCGGCCGGGCGAGGTCGAAGCGGTGGGCCCGCTCGTCGGCGGCGACGGCCTCGGCGAGGGCACGCCGGACCGCGAGGTCGTCCTGTGCGGTCAGGTCGACCTCGCGCCAGGGCAGTCGGAGGCCGGTGGCGATGATCTGGACGGGGCGGCCGTCGGACGTCTGCCGGAAGCAGGCGCGCAGCGGGGCGTGCCGGTCGAGGAGCCGCTGGGCCGCCTGGCGCAGGAGGGCGCCGTCGACCGGGCCGGACAGCTCGACGACCTGCTGCACGACGTACGTGTCGTGTTCGGCGCCGTCCATCAGGGCGTGGAAGAAGAAGCCCTCCTGGAGCGGGCCGAGGGGCAGCGCCTCCTCGACGGTGACGGCGGACTCTCCCTGGAGGGAGGCGAGTTCGTCGTCGCTCGGCCGCCACGAGGTGTCGTCCACCGGGCCGGCCGCCGCGGTGCGGGCGGCGCCTGCCAGTTCGGCGACCGTGCGGTGGCGGAAGACGTCGCGCGGGGTCAGCTCCAGGCCGGCCCGGCGGGCCAGGACGAGGAGCTGGACGGCGACGATGCTGTCGCCGCCGAGCGCGAAGAAGTCGTCGTCGACGCCCACCGAGGGCACCTTCAGCGCCCGGGCGTACAGACCGCACAGCAGCCGCTCGCGCTCCGTGGCGGGCGCCCGTCCGGCGCCGGCCCGGGTGAGGTCCGGCACGGGCAGGGCGGCGGCGTCGAGCTTGCCGCTGGGGGTGACCGGCAGCCGGTCCAGCGGGACGAGGGCGGCCGGGACCATGTAGTCGGGCAGGTACTCGGCGGCGTGCCGGCGCAGGGCCGTCATCAGCGCGGTGACGTTGCGGAAGGGAGCCGGACGGTTGGTGAGCGGGTGGCCGCCGCCGGGGCGGTACCGAACGGCGAGGTCCTCCCCCGCGGGCGCGAACACGGCGTCCAGGCTGCCGTCCTCGGCGTCCCCGTTCCAGGTGAGCGTGGCCTCGTAGCCGTGCCGGGCGGCGGTCTCGTGGAGGGACTCGGGGTCCACTCCGTGGGGCGCGCCGGCCGGTCTGCTGCTGTCCCGGAGCGCGTCGAGCGCGGCCAGGTCGTCGGCGAGCCGGGCGTTGGGGATGCCGGTGACCCGCAGCTGCCCCGGATCACCGGCGAGCAGCGTGTCGAGGGCGTGGACCGAACCGAGCCCGGGCCAGGGCGACTCGGGCACCCGCGGGTAGGCGTCGTCGCGCGGGCGCAGGACCACGTCGTAGCGGTACCGGGTGAGTTCGTTGTGGTGGGTGCCGCGCTTGATCCGGATGTCCGCGGTGAGGCCGTCGAGCGTGGTGAAGTAGTCCGGGTCGACGAGGAGTTCGCCCTCCCAGGCGAGCGCCCGGTCCACGGCGGCGCGCAACGCCTCCTTGTCGCCGTCCGCTCCCTCCCGCACCCGTCCGCCCTCGACGGCCGCGCTCAGGGTGCGCAGCAGCCGCAGGTTGCGTACGTCGCCGACGAAGAGGGCGCCACCGGGCGCGAGCAGCGCGGCGGCGGCGCGCAGCACGCCGGTGAGGTAGTCGCCGCCGGGGAAGTACTGGACGACGGAGTTGACGACGATCGTGTCGAAGTGGCCCTCGGGCAGGCCGGTCAGGTCGTGCGCGGGCCGGGCCAGCAGGGTGACCCGGTCGGCGAGGCCGGGGACGGCCGACACCTGGGCGTCCAGGGCCCGTACGGCCTCCTCGGACAGGTCGGTGCCCCAGTACGCCTCGCAGTCCGGGGCGAGCCGGGACAGCAGCAGGCCGGAGCCGACGCCGATCTCCAGGACGCGCCGGGGCCGCAGGGCGCGGATCCGGTCGAGGGTCGCCGCACGCCACTCGCGCATGTCGGCGAGGGGGATGGGCAGCCCGTCGTACATGCTGTTCCAGCCGGCGAAGTTCTCCTCGAAGCCCTCCGAACCGGCCGCGGAGTACAGCAGTTCGTGCAGGTCCTTCCAGTCGGCGACACCGGCATCGGCGTCCGCCTCCGGGCCGGCCTCCAGCGAGGGCACGACGTAGGCGGCGAGGCGCCGTTCGCCGGGACGGTCCTCGCGGACGACGACGGCGGCCTGGTCGACGGCCGGGTGGGAACGCAGGACGGACTCGATCTCGCCGGGCTCGATGCGGAAGCCGCGGATCTTGACCTGGCTGTCCACGCGGCCGTGGAACTCCAGCCGTCCGTCGGCCTTCCAGCGCACCAGGTCGCCGGTGCGGTAGAGCCGGTCGCCGGGCGCGGCGGCGAGGTCGGCGGGGGCGGCGACGAAGCGTTCGGCGGTCAGGCCGGGGCGGCCGAGGTAGCCGCGGGCCAGGCCGGAGCCGCCGAGGTAGAGCTCTCCCGTGACACCGGCGGGGACCGGCCGCAGCCGGTCGTCGAGGACGTAGGCGCGGGTCCCGGGGTCGGGCACGCCGATCGGCACGATGGTGCCGGGCGGGGTGTCGGGATCGCACAGGCCCAGCGTGGAGTTGGTGGTGGCCTCGGTCGGGCCGTAGGCGTTGAACATCATCCGGCCGCGCGCGTACCGGCCGACCAGCTCGGGTGACACCCGTTCCGTACCGGCCAGCAGCGTCGCCTGCGGCGGGAGTTGCACGTCGTCGGGCATGGCGGCGAGCAGGGCGGGCGGCAGGATCATGAAGGTGATGCCGTGCTCGTTCGCGTAGTCGGCGAGCGGTGCGCCCGGCACCCGGCGGTCGGCGGGCACGACGACCAGCCGGCCGCCGGACAGCAGGCCGAGGCACAGGTCCCAGAACGCCACGTCGAAGCTGGGCGAGGCGAACTGGAGGACCCGGCTGTGCGGGCCGATCCCGAAGCGTTCCCGCTGCGTCGCGACCAGCCCCGCGACACCGGCGTGCGAGAGCACGGTGCCCTTGGGGCGGCCGGTGGAGCCGGAGGTGTAGATCACGTAGGCCGCGTGCGCGGCCGTCAGCCCGTCGGCGGCCGACGGACCGTGTGCGGGGCGGGCGGCCAGCTCGGCGACGGTGTCCGGGGCGTCGAGGACCAGCGGATCGATGTCCGGGGGGAGGTCGGGCAGGATCTCGGCGGTGGTGACGAGGCAGACCGGCCGGGCGTCGGCGAGCATGTAGGCGATGCGGTCGGCCGGGTAGTCGGTGTCGACGGGCAGATAGGCCGCGCCCGCCTTCAGGACGGCGACCTCCGCGACGATCATGTCGGCCGAGCGCGGTACGGCGAGGGCGACCACGGTCTCCGGCCCGGCGCCCCGGGCCACCAGGGCGTGTGCCAGCCGGGCCGCGCGCGCGTCGAGTTCGGCGTAGGTGAGGCGGACGTCCTCGTGGACGAGGGCCACCTCGTGCGGACGGGCGGCGACCTGCTCGGCGAACATCCGCGGCCAGGTGAGCGCGGGGACGTCGTGGGCGGTGTCGTTCCAGTCGTACAGGATCCGGTGCCGTTCCTCGTCGTCGAGGAGTTCCAGGCCGGCGACCGGGGTGGCCGGGCGGGCGAGGGCGTCGGCGAGGAGCGTGCGGTAGTGGCCGAGGATCCGGTCGACGGTGGCGGGTTCGAAGAGGTCGGTCCGGTAGTCCGCCGACACCTCCCCGTCGGCCACGGTCAGGGCCAGGTCCAGCGGGCCGCCCTCGTCCCAGGGCGCGCTGCCGAAGCCGGTGGCGCACAACAGCCCGCCGCCGCGGAAGGGTTCGGGGGCGAGGAGGGCCAGCAGCTCGGCGGTCGGCAGACGGTGGGCCGCGGCCTGCGTGCGTGCCTGGGAGACCCGTGCGCACAGTTCGGCGAACGGGGTGTCTCCGTCGACCTCGACGCGCAGCGGCAGCCCGTCGTGCGCCACCGCCGCCCCGGTGGCCGCCGCACCGCCGTAGCGGTGCAGCAGGGCCACGAGGGCGGCGAGTCGGGCCGCCTCGTCGACGGCCGCCTCCAGCTCCAGCGCGACCGCGCGCCGCGCGCGCGGCGCCGGCCCCTCCTGGCGGGGTGGATGCGGAAAGTCCAGCGGCAGTGCGGGCTGCGGTACCGGTGCGGCGAACCGCCGCCGCCAGTAGTCCGTCGCCGTCGCCTGTGCAGAAGAACGCGTGTTGCCCGACACAGCTGCCCGTGCCTCCCGGTGCGGTGTGGAACGGCTCAGCGGAGCCGCGACCGCTCGAATAGTAAGGTAAGCATTGCCTTACTTGATAGCCCCCTTCTCGAACCTCGGGTCCAAGTCACACCGGCTGAGGTTATGCTCACCTAACCTGCTGACAGGATTGTCCGGTGGTCCGCCAACAGGGGTCTGCGCGAGGGGCGATGACCCGACGGCACCCCCCGGCTGGACCCCGGACCGCGACATGGAGACCGGCAAGTGGCTTCAGGCAGAAGGCTTCGCACCGCGGTGCTGGTGACCCTCGTCGTCACCCTCCTCATCGTCCTGTCCCTGCTGTCCGTCGCGCTGGGCGCGCTGAACGTCCCGCTCGACCAGGTCGTGCGCGCGGTCCTGGGCCGTCCGCCCAGCCGTCTCGTCGACAACGTCGTCTGGTCGGTGCGGGTGCCCCGCACCCTGCTGGGACTGACGACGGGCGCCGCCCTCGGCCTGTCCGGCGCGCTGATGCAGGCCCTCACCCGCAACCCGCTCGCGGACCCGGGCATCCTCGGGGTCAGCGCCGGGGCGTCCTTCGCGATCGTGCTGGCGGTCGCGGTGTTCGGGGTCGGATCGCTCTACGGCTATGTGTGGTTCGCGTTCGGCGGGGCGCTCGCCGCGAGCGTCCTGGTCTTCTGCCTGGGGCGGCTGGGACGGTCCGGGGCCACCCCCGTGAAACTGGCGCTCGCCGGCGTCGCCGTCACCTCGCTGCTGTCCTCGCTCACCAGCGCCGTGGTGCTGACCGACCAGGACGCCCTGGACCGCTACCGCTTCTGGTCGGCCGGCTCGCTGGCCGACCAGGGCTCCGGCGAACTGCTGCGCATCCTGCCCTTCCTCGCCGTCGGCGCCGTCCTCGCCCTGTCCTGCGCGCCCGCCCTCAACAGCATGGCCCTCGGCGACGACGTGGCCGCCTCGCTGGGCCGGCGGCTCGGCCTGGTCCGCCTCCAGGGGGTCACCGCGGTGATGCTGCTGACCGGCGCGTCGGTCGCCGTCATCGGTCCCGTGGTCTTCCTCGGCCTGGTCGTCCCGCACATCGCGCGGGTCCTCGCCCAGTACGCCGGGATCGGCCCCGACCAACGCTGGCTGCTGCCGCTGTCCGCCGCGCTCGCGCCCGTACTGCTGCTGTCCGCCGACATCCTGGGCCGGACGCTGGCCCGGCCCACCGAGATCCAGGCGGGCGTTCTCGTCGCCTTCCTCGGCGGCCCGTTCTTCATCGCCCTGGTCCGCCGCCGTAAGCTCGCGGAGGTGTGAGCGTGCCCGCACAGTCCCCCGTCACAGCGGCCGAACCGGCAGAACCGGCCGTCGAGGCGTCCCCCGCCGTCCCCGCGCACACCGCGCTGCGCGGCCGGCCGTTCCGGCTGGCCTTTCCTCCGGTGTCCGGCATGCTGCGCCCGCGCCTGGTCCTGACCGGGGTGCTCGTCTGCGCGGGCGCGTTCCTGCTGTTCTGCTGGGGCCTCACCCTCGGCGACTACCCCGTGCCCCTCATCGACGTCGTCCGGGCGCTCGGCGGCGCGGGCGACCCCGGCACGGTCATCGTCGTACAGGACCTGCGGCTGCCGCGCGCCCTGACCGGACTGCTGGTCGGCATCGCGTTCGGCGTCTCGGGGGCCGTGTTCCAGACGATGACCCGCAACCCGCTGGCCAGCCCCGACATGATCGGCCTGACCGAGGGCGCCGGAACGGCCGTGGTGGCGGCCGTCGTTCTCGGCTGGACCGGCGGCCTCGGACTGTCGACCCTCGGGCTGCTGGGCGCCCTGGCGACCGCGCTGCTCGTGTACGCGCTGGCCTGGAAGGGCGGCACCACCGGGTACCGCATCATCCTCGTCGGCATCGGCGTGTCCTGGATCTGCACCAGCGCCACCGACTTCCTCGTGGCGCGCGGCAGCCGGTTCCAGGCGGAGGAGGCCATCGGCTGGCTGGTCGGCAACCTCAACGGCCGTACCTGGGACCAGGTGGACACGCTGGCCCTCGCCATGGCCCTGCTGCTGCCGGTCACCCTGGCCATGGGCCGCTGGATGCGCACCCTCCAGCTCGGCGACGACGTGGCCGCGGGGCTCGGCACGCCCGTCCAGTCCGTCCGGCTGGCACTGCTGCTGGCCGGGGTGGGGCTGGTCGCCTTCGGCACGGCGGCGGCCGGTCCGGTGGCCTTCGTGGCCCTGGCCTGTCCGCAGATCGCCCAGCGGCTGGCGGGCACCGCGTCGCCGCCGCCGATCGTCTCCGGTCTCACCGGCGCGCTGGTCGTCCTCGGCTCGGATCTCCTCGCCCGCGAGGCGATCCCCGGGACGGAACTGCCGGTCGGGATCGTCACCGGCGCCCTCGGCGCGCCGGTCCTGCTGTGGCTGCTCATCCGCGCCAACCGCGCGGGCTCTGGAGGCTGATCCCATGTCGACCACCGACCCGCGCACCCCGCGCACCCCGCGGCCGTCCGAGCCGAGGTCCGGCGCCGGCGTCCCGCGCCCGTCCGGCATCGAGTCGGCCGCCGACGCCGGCGCGAGGGGCCCCGCGAAAGCCGCTCACCCGCCGTCCGGCGGCCCCGAGCTGCGGGCCAGGAACCTGCATCTCGCCTACGACGGACGGTCGGTGGTGGAGGATCTGGACCTTCAGGTGCCGACCGGCCGGATCACCGCCATCGTCGGGGCCAACGCCTGCGGCAAGTCGACCCTGTTGCGCGCGCTCGCCCGGCTGCTGACGCCGCGGCAGGGCGTCGTCGAACTGGACGGCGTCGCCCTGCGGTCCGTGCCCACCCGCAAACTCGCGCGCACCCTCGGCATCCTGCCGCAGACGCCGGTGGCGCCGGAGGGGCTGACCGTCTTCGACCTGGTGGGCAGGGGCCGTTCACCGCACCAGACCTGGTGGCGGCAGTGGTCCGCGGCGGACGAGGAGGCCGTGCACGGGGCGCTGGCGGCGACCGGTCTGACCGACCTCGCCGACCGTCCCGTCGACGAGCTCTCCGGCGGCCAGCGGCAACGCGCCTGGATCGCGATGGCCGTCGCCCAGGGCACCCCCGTCCTGCTCCTGGACGAGCCGACGACCTATCTCGACCTCGCCCACCAGATCGACGTACTGGACCTCGTCACGGACCTCAACCGGCGTGAGGGACGCACGGTGGTGATGGTGCTGCACGACCTCAACCAGGCGTGCCGGTACGCCGATCACGTCATCGCCATGAAGGCGGGCCGGATCGTCGCCGAGGGCGCGCCCGCCGAGGTGGTCACCGAGGCCACCGTCGAGGACGTCTTCGACCTGCGCTGCCGGATCACCCCCGACCCGGTCAGCGGGACTCCACTGGTCATCCCGCTGGGCAGGCACCACCACGACGGAGCCGTCCGGGGCCAGGACGCGCGGCCGGCGGCGATCGTCGACTGACCGGCGACGGCCCCCCGCCCTGCGCGGCGGGAGGCCGTCCGGTTCAGCCGTACCTGTTCAGGCCTTGAGGCTTTGAGGCCTCAAAGCCCTTGCGGCCCTTGAGGCATTCAGGGCCGGGACGTCAGATACCCGCCCATGGTGCGGAACCAGTCGGTGGCCGCGTACTCGGTGCCGTCGTCGGTGCGCACCCGCCGCACGAGGAGACCCCGGCAGCGGCCGGACCAGGACTCGGCTCCCGCCACCACGACGACGCCGTCCCCCTCCCGGATGAAGATCCGGCCCGGGGTGCCGCCGTAGTACCCCTCCGACACGGCCGCCGAGACGATCCTCAGCCGCTGACCGCGGTGGTAGGCGTACGCGTTCGGGTACGGGTCCGACTGGGCCCGCACGAGCCGTTCCAGCCGCTCCGCGGGCCAACTCCAGTCGATCCGGCTGTCCTGCGCCGACCGCTTGTGGAAGAAGCTGGCCCGGGCGCGGTCCTGCGGCACCCACTGGCCGGCGTCCCGGCCGGAGGCGATCAGATCGAGCGACTCGCGCACGATGGGCGCGATGAGGTCGACGGTCCGGTGGAACAGGTCGGTCGCCGTGTCGGTGGGCCCCACCGGCACCGACCGCTGCACCAGGACGTCCCCGGCGTCGAGTTCGGTGTTCATGCGGTGCGCGGTCACGCCGACGCGCTCCTCGCCGTTGAGGAGCGCCCAGATGATCGGCGAGAACCCCGCGTATGACGGCAGCAGCGAGTCGTGGATGTTGAGGGTGCCGTGCGGCGGCAGGTCGAACAGCTCCGGGGGCAGCCAGGTGCGCCAGTTGTTGGCGACGATGATGTCCGGCCGGGCGTCCGCCACCGCGGCCAGGAGTTCGGCGTCGTCGGGACGGTTGCGCAGCAGGACGGGGACGTCGTTCTTGTCCGCGAGTTCGGCGACGCTGTCGTCCCATATCTTCTCGTAGGCGTGTTCGCTCTTCGGATGGGTGACGACGAGGACCACCTCGTGGTCGGAGTCCAGCAGCGCCTGAAGCGTGCGGTGACCCCAGGTCTGGTAGCCGAGCATGACGACCCGCATGACGTCCTTCCCTTCAACGACTCATTGCAAGGTAAGCCTTACCTTATCTAGCATGGGCCTGCCTGAGGAGGCGATGCCAAGGTGAAGTCACCGCTCATGGGTTCCGACGTCATCCACGACGTCATCGGAATCGGATTCGGTCCATCAAATCTCGCGCTGTCCATAGCGGTCGAGGAGCACAACACAGGCCTTTCGGCAGACCGCCGCCTCAACGCCCTGTTCCTGGAGCGCCAGCCGCGCTTCGGCTGGCACCGGGGCATGCTCATCGACGACGCCACGATGCAGGTGTCCTTCCTCAAGGACCTCGTCACCCTGCGCAACCCGACCAGCGACTACAGCTTCCTCTGCTTCCTGCGCGAGCGGGGCAGACTGATCGACTTCCTGAACCAGAAAACCCTCTTCCCGCTGCGGATGGAGTTCCACGAGTACTTCGAGTGGGCCGCCGCCCGGGTCGCCCACCAGGTCTCGTACGGCAGCGAGGTGGTCTCCGTCGACCCGGTGCGCGACGACGACGGCGAGGTGGCCTTCTTCGACGTCACCTCCCGCGACATCGCGGGCTCCGGCGAGACCGTGACCCGCAGGACCCGCAACGTCAGCGTGGCCATGGGTCTCGAGCCGCATGTGCCGCCGGGTCTCGAACTCACCGAACTCGTCTGGCACAACAGCGAGTTGATTCCACGTGCCACCCGACTGGGCGAGTCGGGCGCCCCGGTACGACGGGCCGTCGTGCTCGGCGCCGGACAGAGCGCCGCCGAGGCGGTGGACTACCTGCACCGCACCTTCCCCGAGGCCGAGGTGTGCTCGGTCTTCGCCAAGTACGGCTACACCCCGGCCGACGACAGCCCGTTCGCGAACCGCATCTTCGACCCCGAGGCCGTCGACGTCTACTTCTCGGCGCCCTCCGAGGTCAAGCAGTCGCTGATCGACTACCACCGCTCCACCAACTACTCCGTGGTCGACATGGAGTTGATCGAGGCGCTGTACGCCACCTCGTACCGGGAGAAGGTGGCGGGCCGGGAGCGGCTGCGATTCCTCAACGTCTCGCGGGTCCGCTCCGTGGAACCCGGCGCCGACGGCGGCCTGGAGGTCGCCGTGGAGTTCCTGCCCACCGGTGAGCGCCAGGTGCTCGCCGCCGACGTGCTGGTGCTCGCCACCGGCTACCGGCCGCGCGATCTGGCCACGCTGCTCGGCGAGGCGGCCAAACTCTGCCTCCGGGACGACGGGGACGCCGTCCGCGTGGGCCGGGACCACCGGGTGGAGACCGCGCCGGAGGTGACGGCCGGCCTCTACCTCCAGGGCGGAACCGAGCACACCCACGGGCTGACCAGCACCCTGCTGTCGACGGTCGCCGTCCGGGCGGAGGAGATCCACCGCTCCGTGCTGGCCGGGAGGCCGGCAGGCTGACCCACCCCGACTCCCCGGGCCCGGAGGGTACGGTCCCTTCCGGGCCCGGGGTCCGCTGCGGCATCGGGCGCCGCCGTCCCCGTGGGCTCGGCGCCCCGACCCGGGACGACGCGCCCGGCCGCGCCCCGGATTCACCCCCGTGCCCGGGGCTCCGGCTCCGGGCCGCCGATCACGTCCGCGACGCCCCGGACGGTTCTGACCGCCCCGCAGGTGGCCGCTATCCAGTCCATGGCCATCCGGTGATCGTCGGGCGCCCGGTCGGCCACCGCGTCCGCGACGACGAAGGGCTCCATGTCCTGCATCCACGCGTCGGCCGCGGTCAGCAGCACCTGCGTCCGGGCGAACACCCCGACGATCACCGGCTGATCGCGCCCCAGCTCCTCGAGCCGGCGGCGCAGCCCGGTGCCCGCGAAGGCGCTGAACCGCTTCGCCACCAGCACGCTGTCGCCGACCTGCGGCCGGATCGCGTCCACGACGGCCCGCGAGCCGTCGCCTCCGGGCAGCCGCGGATGGCCGAAGGCGGTCCCCCGCCCGGCCGGCCCCCGCTCGGCGGTGGTCAGGGTGTAGAGCACGGGAATCCCCGCCGCCCGCGCCGACTCCGTCAACAGGCCGACCCCGGAGACGAGTTGAGCGACCGGCGCGGAGCACTCCCGCAGGACGCGCAGGAAGTGGTTCTGGGCATTCAGGACCACGAGGGCGGCGCGCCGCGGCTGGACGGCCCAGCCCGACCGGTCCGGTGGCAGCGTGGCCGGGCCGGGCATGACGTACGGGACCATGTCGGGTGACGGCATGCGCATCGGCCTCTCACCGGTCGTCTGACCACGTCGGGCACACGGGGAGCGTGGCCGGGCCGCCGCTCCCCGCCTCAGTACGGCCCATGGGTCCAGCGGCCGTCCGTCATCGTGGCGTGCACGGGCATCGCGCGCAGGGCGTCCGGGCCGGCCCCCGACGGGTCCAGGTCGACGACCACCAGGTCGGCCGGGTCCCCGACCCTGATGAGCCGGCGTCCGCGGGCCGCCGCGACCAGCGCGTCCCGGACGGACAGGCGCTGCTCCGGATGCCAGGCGGGGCGTTCGTCGTCGGTCCGGCCGACGGCCGACGCGATGGCGAGCCACGGGTCGAGCGGCGAGACCGGGGCGTCGGAACCGAACTCCAGACGGGCCCCGGCGGCGAGCAGATCGGCGTAGGCGAAGGCGCGTCCGGTGCGCCCGGCCCAGTGCCGGTCCGCCACGTCACGGTCGTCCGTCGCGTGCCGGGGCTGTACGCCCGCCGTGACGCCCAGCCGCGCGAACCTCGGCACGTCCTCGGGGCTCAGCAGCTGCGCGTGCTCGATCCGGCCTCGGCAGCGCACCGCCTCGAAGGCGTCCAGGGCCAGCGTGTTGGCGTGGTCGCCGATGGCGTGCACCGCGGGTTCGACACCGTGCGCGGCGGCGTGCCGCATCAGCCGTACCAGCTCGTGCGGCGCCGTCTCCTCGATGCCGTGGGAGTGCTCCGTGCCCTCCAGCCCCGGATAGGGGTCGCGGCACAGGGCGGTGCGGGTGTTGAGCGAGCCGTCGGTGAAGAGCTTCAGCGGGCCCACCCGCACCAGGCCGCCGGGCGCGCCGACCTCGTCCCCCGTGCGCAGTCCACGCTCCACGGCCGCGTCCAGGCGGCTCGGGTAGATCGCGGCCGACACCCGCACGGCCGGCCGGAAGGCGGCCGAGCGGCGCTCCCAGTCCCCGACCGTGTCGCCGAACTGGAAGTCGATGACGCCGGTGACCCCGCGGGCGGCGGCGGCCTCGCAGGCGTCCGCGATCCAGCCGTCGACCACCGCGGCCGGCGCCTTGGGGAGGGCCGACAGGACCTCGTGGCACTCGGTCTCCCTGACCAGGCCGGTGGGGTGGTCGCCCCGGCCGACGAGGGCGAGACAGGCGGAGTTCAGCCAGGCGGCGTGCAGATCGGCGCTGACGAGGGCGACCGGCCGGCCGGGCAGGACCGCGTCGAGGAGCCGCTTGTGCGGGGCGTCGGGCCACAGCCCGTCCCGGAACCCGTAGCCGAAGAGCACCGTGCCGTCGGGCGCCGCGCCGCCGCGTTCCCGCACCAGTTCGGCGACCGCCCGCGCGGAGGTGGTCCCGGCGAGGTCCAGCCGGTGCCGGGCGCTCGCCCACTCCGCCATGTGGACGTGGGCGTCCCACAGGCCCGGCAGCAGCACCCGCCCGTCCAGATCGACGACGCGCCCGCCGTCGGCCGGCGCCGCCCGTCCCCCGGCCTCCGCGTCCGCGACGACATGGGTGATCCTGCCGTCCGCGATCCGCAGCCGGGCGAGCGGGCCGCCGGCGCCGAGCCGTACCCGGTCGAGCGTCAGCGCGGCGCTCGCGTAGTCCGCCATAAGAGCCTCTCTCTGCGGCGGGCGTCTCTCCGTACCCCGGAACCCGCCCGGTAAAGTTAGGCTTACCTTACCTGGTGATCGCGCTCCCGTCCCCCGGTCCGCCTCACCCAATGAGGGGGTTGGGCAACGGCAGATAGCGGGCGTCGGCGCCGTCCGCCTCCGTCCAGCGCAGCAGCAGGTTCGTCTTGCCGGGCAGGGTCGGCGCGGTCAGCAGGGCGGCGGCCTCGGGAAGGTCGTGCCGGGCCAGTTCGCGACGGACGGCCGGCCAGGGGTCGAGGCCGGGGTGACGTTCGGCGAGCGCCGCCGCGACCTCCCACAGATGGTTCACGACCAGGCAGTACACCAGCCGCTCCCAGCCGGCCGCCCGCTCCACGTCCGGCAGCAGTTTCACGCCCTCGGCGTCCCGGAACAGGGCCCGCACGGGGGTGCCTTCCGCGTCCACGGCGATGAGCGTGTTCTGGAGATGGGCCTCCAGGACCACCCCGTGGTCGGCGAAGGCCGTCAGCGCCGGCGGGACGACGACGGCCAGATACGCCTCCCACCAGGCCGCCGGGTCCGCCGCGGGGGCCGGCGGGCTGCCCTCGAAACCCTCCACGAGACCGGCGGCCAGCAGCGGGGTCGTGCCGGGCGGCAGAGCGCCCTCCAGTCCGTCGCGGACCACGACGGCGAGCTCCTCGAAGGCGAACGCGGCGGTGCGGTAGCCGCGGTCGCTCAGCCAGACCGCCCGGTGGCGGCCGTCGGGGCCGCCGTCGTCCGCCGCGAAGGCCCGGACCACCGCCGCGTCGGTCCGGCGCAGTTTCAGCAGGTCGTGCCGCCACAGCCGGCGGATGTCGTTGGTGATGCGGACGTCGAGGCTGAACTTCAGGCACAGGTCCCGCTCGGGTGCGTACAGCGTCCGCACGGCGGCCGTCGGCCAGGCCTCGAAGCCGGTCGTGCCGAGCCGGACCAGGCGGCCGTCGGCGAAGGCCGGGGCGAGCTCCCGTCCGGCCAGTTCGAGCTGCCAGGGGTGGGCGGGCAGCAGCCGGTAGCCGGGCGGGGCCGTGCCGAGGGCGTCCAGCGCGGAGGTGTCTCCCTCCTCGACGACCGCGTCCTCGCGCAGCCCCAGCAGGACCAGCCCGAAGCGGGCGTGGGCCTCCGGGGCGTACGGCAGCCAGCCGGCCGGCGGGCCGCCGCCGCGCGCCTTGGGGGCGGGATGGTGGGGGTGGCCGGTGAGGAGCGACTGCTCGGAGCGCAGATAGGCGCCGGGCGGCGGGGTGGCGTGCGCCCGTGCGGTGAGCATCGCGGCCACCACGTCCCTGCTGTCGGTCATCTCGGCGGGCAGTTCGTGGTTGTCCAGCCCGGTGTGCCCGCGCAGCACCTCGGCGACGGTCGCGACGAGTTCCGCGTGACCGAGGCGGTGCCAGGCGCCGGCCGTGTACACCTCGGGCTCGGCGGGCCGCCGGGCACCGCGCACGCGCAGCAGCCGGTCGCTGCCGGGCGAGCCGTCGCCGGGCAACCGGTACACGAACCGGCCGTCGTCGCCCGGCGGGCGGGGCAGCGGTTCGGCGACCTCCCGCAGCAGACAGTTCAGCAGCGGCGCGGCCGCGAGTGCGTCGGCGCGCTCGGCGACGCCGTCGGCGGACGCCGCGGCCTCGGCGGGCGGGGGGATGAGGTCCACGCGATCCACTGGTTCCCTGGTTCCCTACGGTTCTTCCGGGCGGAGACGATCAGTATCGCTGTCGTCACGGCCCCTCCGTGACGTCGTACCCGCACCCTCAGGAGCCCACCCGTGCACCGTCCCCCCACCGCCGAGGCCGAGCTGGCCGCGGAACTGGCCGCCGTCCGTCCCTCGCTCGGCCCGCGGTTCACGGCCGCGCTGCCCGGGGCGCGGGCCGCCGTGCTGACCCGGCTGTGGCGGGCCCTCGTCCACGAGCCCCTGCCGTGGATCGCGCACCGCGGACGGTCCGGCGGGGAGAGCCTGCTGCGGCTGCGCGACGGCCGCCGTCTGCACGGCCCGCGCGCGGATCCGTACGCGACCGCCGCCTATGTGACGGACGTACGGCTGGACGGTGTGGCGTACGAGGATCCCGCGCGGCTGATGACGGAGCTGGCGGTGCCGCACGGCGCGGGCTTCGCGGGTGAACTCGGTCACAGTGTCGCGTCGTTGGCGCTGTCACGGGCCGGGCAGGAGCCCGGCTTCGCCTCCTTGAAGGATCCGGACGAGTGGCCGGTGCACGACTGGGAGTGGGAGCAGCGGGTGGTCGACGGGCACCCCTACCACCCCAACTGCCGTGCGCGGCCCGGCTTCTCGGTGGCGGAGCAGCTGGCGTACGGGCCCGAGCACCGGCCCTCGGTGCGGCTGGGCCTGCTGCCGGTGCCGGCCGCCGAGTGTCTGGTGTCCGGCGAGTGGCCGCGGGAGCTGCGGGACGGGACGCGGCTGGTGATCCCGGTGCATCCGTGGCAGGCGGCGCACGTGCTCAAGCGGTCCTGCGAGCGGGAGGTCCCCGCGCATCCGCTGATGTCGTTGCGCACGCTCGCCCTTCCCGGCGGTCCGCACGTCAAGACCGCCCTGAGCACCCGGCTGACGTCCTCCGTCCGGGACATCTCCGTCGGCTCCATCGCCGCCTCCGCGGCCCTCTCGGCGTTCGCGGAGACCCTGACCCCGCACACGGACGGCCTGCTGCACATGACCCGCACCCTGGGCGCGGCCACCGCGAACTCCCCCGATCTGGCGGCCGTGTTCCGCGAATCACCGAGCGTGTTCGGGGCGCCGGGCGAGCACGTCGTCCCGGTGGCCGCCCTCGCCGGCACCGAACTGCCGCGCTCCCCCGCCTGGTCGGCGGAGTTCGCGCGGCTCGCGCTCACTGTCGGACTGCGGCTGCTGGAGCTGGGCGTGGCCCTGGAGGCGCACGGCCAGAACCTGCTGGTCGTGCTGTCGGCTTCGGGCGCCCCGCTGCGGCTGGTCTACCGCGACCTGGCCGACATCCGGGTCAGCCCGGCCCGGCTGGCCCGGCACGGCATCCCGCTGCCGGACGAACTGCCCGAGCGCATCCGCACGGACGACGTGACCGCGCTGCGGCGCAAGCTGTTCGGCTCCCTGGTCGCGGGCGCGCTGGCCGCGACGGCGGGCAGCCGCCCGGCCCTGCGGGCGGCCCTGGAGACGGCCGTGCGGGATCTCCCGCGCTCGCCGGACCTCGTGGCGTTGTGCGAGGAACCGCTTCCGGCCAAGGCGCTGACGCTGATGCGGCTGTCGACGGGGGCGCCCGGGGACCAGTGGGCCCCGCTGCCCAATCCACTGACTGTGTAGGTGTGTTGACCGGAAGACGAGCGCCCGGCGCCGCCGGAGTCCGAGCCCGATGCCGAAACCCGTTCCGCCGCCGTTTTGTGGCGGGACACCTCTGATCAATAGGATCCGCCGATGATCAGAACACAACGGCTGGCGGCGGGCGTCTGCGCCTTGCTCGCCGCGCTCACGGCCGGGATCGCGTTCCCGGCCGGGGCGGTCGCCGACGAGACCACCGCCACCGCGCCCAAGGTCGACCTGGTCCTCGACGTCAGCGGTTCGATGCGGACGAAGGACATGGACGGCGGGACGCGGATGGCCGCGGCCAAGCAGGCGTTCAACGAGGTGCTGGACGCGACCCCGGAGAACGTTCTCCTGGGCATCCGCACCCTGGGCGCCAACTACCCCGGCGACGACCAGAAAACGGGCTGCAAGGACACCGCGCAGCTCTACCCGGTCGGCCCGCTGGACCGGACCGAGGCCAAGACCGCGGTGGCCACCCTGTCGCCCACCGGCTGGACACCCATCGGCCCGGCCCTGCTGAAGGCGGCCGACGACCTCGACGGCGGCACCGGCTCCAAGCGCATCGTGCTGATCAGTGACGGCGAGGACACCTGCGCTCCGCTCGACCCGTGCGAGGTGGCCCGTGAGATCGCGGCCAAGGGCATAGGCCTGACGATCGACACGCTCGGCCTGGTGCCGAACGTCAAGATGCGCCAGCAGCTCAGCTGCATCGCCGAGGCGACCGGCGGCACCTACACCTCGGTGGAGCACACCGACGAACTCACCGACCGGGTCAACCAGTTGGTCGACCGGGCCGCCGACCCCGTGGTGACGCCGGTCGCCACCGAGGGCGCGGCCTCCTGCTCCGCGGCGCCGGCCCTGAAGTCCGGCCTGTACACCGACCGCGAGGAGTTCGGCCAGGAGCGCTGGTACAAGGTCGACGTCGAGCCGGGCCAGGAGCTGCGCGCCTCGGTGAGCGTGTCGGCGGACCGCACCATGAACCCCGACTACGGGGTGCTGCTGCGCGCGGTCACGGTGCACGGCCGGGAGATCGTGCGCGGTGAGGCGGCCGGCAACGGCCGTACCGACGTCATCTCGACCGGTCTGCGCTACCCGAAGGCGGAGAGCGACGAGGACGAGGCTCCCGCCGAGACGGTGTGCGTGCAGGTGACCAACTCCTACTCGGCGGCCGCGGGGGTGAAGACCACGCCGGGCATGCCGCTGGAGCTGACCGTGGACGTGGTCGACGGCCCGTCGCAGGCGAGCGACGTGGCCTCCTTCGGCCTCGGGCGCGGCTGGTGGCTGCTGGGCGTCCTGGTGCTGTTCGGCTTCCTCGCGGGTGTGCTGTGGGGCTGGGTGTCCCGCTGGCGGGTCGCGGTCTGGAGGACCAACTGATGCGAATCACACGTGTGTTGAGCGGAGCCCTGCTGGCGCTCGGTCCGGTGCTCGGGCTGACCCTCGGGCCGGCGGCCGTACCGGCCGCGGCCGACTCCACCCCGTCGGCGAGCCCGTCGGACGACAGCTCCGCGCCGACCGAGGCGGGCACCTCGTTCCGTACGGCGACGGAGATCGACCAGGGGCAGACGGCGACGGCGAGCGGGTCGGCGGGCGACTACCTGTACTGGTCGTTCCCGGCGGACACCGGCCAGCGTCCCACCGTCAAGGCGACGGTGAAGCTGCCTCAGGCCCACTCCACGCAGACCTGGCAGGTCGACGTGTACGACGGTCTGCGGCGCCGCCAGGCCTGCCAGTACGGCGCCCAGACGCGCACCGCCGCCCAGGGCACGGCCTCGCTGGAGCTGGCCTGTGTGCTGCGCACGGTCCGCGGCTGGTCGGAGCCGTGGGCCGACGACCCGCTGCCGGGCACGTACTACGTCCGGTTGACGGCCCTCGACCTGAAGGCGGCCGATCTGGGTCTGCCGGTCGGCGCGGAACTGCGGGTGGACTCCAAGGACATCGGGGGCGCCGCGGCCGTCGACGGTTCGCTGGCGGAGCCGCTGGTTCCCGGCATCGCCGTCACGTCCCAGGCGGACGAGGACGATTCCGACGACTCGTCGGCCACGGCCGTGCTGTCCAGCATCGAGCCGGACGACGGCTGGGCGTCCGGCTGGTGGTCCGACCGCTGGGTCTGGACCGCGATCGGCGCGGTGCTGGCCGCCCTCGCCGGGATCGGCGGGTACACGCTGACACGCGGATCGGGACGGCCACGGCACGTACCGCCGGGCGCGTGAGCGTCGGTTGACCGATCGCCAGAAGGCCCGCCGCTCCACAGCGGCGGGCCTTCTGCCGTCCCCGCCGCCCGCCCCGCCGCCCCGCCGCCCGCACCGAAGCCCGCTCCGCCGCCCGCGCCAAGGCCGCTCGCCGTCCGCACCGAAGTCCGCCCCGAAGTCCGCCCCGCCGTCCGTGACGCCGTCCCCGCGCGCTCTCCCGCGCCCGCCTCATGCCTCCCGCAGGGCTTTGGCCAGGGTGCCGTCACCGCCGACCTCGATCCGCCCGGCCCGTACCGCGTCGAGCACGCCCAACTCGCCCTGGGCGACCGCCGTGCAGGTGTCCGTGTCGAGGACGAGTCGCGCGTCGGGCTCACCGGGCGCGGGTCCGTCGCCGTACACCCGCCCGTCCTCCGCGCCGGCGTACAGATGGAAGACCCCTTCGTCGAGCCGGACCTCGACGAGTCCGGCGCCCCCGGCCCCCTCGCCGTCGAGCCCGCGCAGCAGGGGCAGCGCGAACCAGTGCGCACGCAGGGCGTCGGTGGGCCGCCGCTCGCCGAGTTCGCCCTCACCCCACTCCCCCAGGGCCTGGAGGACGGGCAGCAGCTCCCGTCCGCGTCCGGTGAGTTCGTACACGTAGGCCGCCCCCGGCGGGGGCAGGCGGCGCCTGGTGGTCAGCCCGTCCCGTTCCATGTCCTTCAGCCGTGAGGCGAGCACGTCCGTGCTCACACCCGGCAGATCGGCGTGCAGGTCCGTGTAGCGGCGCGGGCCGGCGAGCAGCTCCCGGACGATCAGCAAGGTCCAGCGGTCGCCCACGACGTCGAGCGCGCGGGCGGCGGAGCAGTACTGGTCGTAGCTTCGGCGAGGTGACATGGCACGCAGTCTAGACATGTCGTTGGACTTTCCAAGCTGGAACTTGGTAAAACCAAGCAACACAACGAACCGGAGGGGCGAGCGCGCATGGAGTTCCGGCAGTCGAACAAGCTGAGCGAGGTCTGCTACGAGATCCGCGGCCCGGTGATCGAGCACGCCGACGCGCTGGAGGCGGCGGGCCACAGCGTCCTGCGCCTGAACACCGGCAACCCCGCGCTCTTCGGCTTCGAGGCGCCCGAGGAGATCCTCCAGGACATGATCAGGATGCTCCCCCAGGCGCACGGCTACACGGACTCGCGGGGCGTCCTCTCGGCCCGCCGGGCGGTGGCGGGGCGCTACCAGACGCTGGGGCTGGAGGTGGGCGTCGACGACGTGTTCCTCGGCAACGGCATCTCCGAGCTGATCTCGATGGCGGTCCAGGCACTGGTCGAGGACGGCGACGAGATCCTGATCCCGGCGCCCGACTTCCCGCTGTGGACGGCGGTCACCACGCTCGCGGGCGGCAAGGCGGTGCACTACCTCTGCGACGAGCAGGCCGACTGGTACCCGGACCTCGACGACATGGCCTCGAAGATCACCGACCGCACGAAGGCCGTCGTGATCATCAACCCGAACAACCCCACCGGCGCCGTCTACCCGAAGGAGATCATCGAGGGCATCCTCGACCTGGCCCGCCGGCACGGCCTGATGGTCTTCGCCGACGAGATCTACGATCGGATCCTCTACGACGACGCCGTCCACCACTCGGTCGCCGCGCTCGCGCCCGACCTCGTGGTCCTCACCTTCTGCGGCCTGTCGAAGACGTACCGGGTGGCCGGCTTCCGCTCGGGCTGGCTGGTGGTCACCGGCCCGAAGCAGCACGCGAAGAGCTACCTGGAGGGCCTGACCATGCTGGCCTCCATGCGGCTGTGCGCCAACGCCCCCGCGCAGTACGCCATCCAGGCCGCGCTCGGCGGCCGCCAGTCCATCCACGAGCTGACCGCCCCGGGCGGGCGCCTGCACGAACAGCGCACCGTGGCCTGGGAGAAGCTCAACGAGATCCCCGGGGTGTCGTGTGTGAAGCCGAAGGGCTCGCTGTACGCGTTCCCGCGTCTCGACCCCAAGGTGCACAAGATCCACGACGACGAGAAGTTCGTCCTGGACCTGCTCCTGAGGGAGAAGATCCAGGTCGTCCAGGGCACCGGCTTCAACTGGCCGACCCCCGACCACTTCCGCATCCTGACCCTGCCGCACGCGGACGACCTGGAGGCGGCGATCGGCCGGATCGGGCGGTTCCTCAGCGGGTACCGGCAGTAGGCGCCGACGGGGCGGGGCCGTCGGACCCTGTTCCCCCGGCCGTCGATCGCCGGCGTGCGCCCGCCCGGGTCCTGTGTCACGGTGCTCACAGGCCTGGCAGGAAGGGGCACGCGCGCGTGGGCGACCTGTTTCTCGTGCGGCACGGGGAGACCGAATGGTCACGCTCGGGCCGGCACACCGGATCGACGGACGTCCCGCTCACCGAGCGCGGCCGGGACGAGGCACGACGGCTGGAACCGCTGATCCGTTCGCACCGGATCGGGGCCGCGTTCGTCAGCCCGGCGCAGCGGGCGCGGGAGACGGCGGAGCTGATCGGACTGCACGAGTTCCAGGTCGACGCCGGCCTGCGCGAGTGGGACTACGGCGGCTACGAGGGCGTCACGACGGCCGAGATCCAGCGGACGCGACCGGGCTGGTTCCTGTTCACGGACGGGGTCGCGGCCGGCCCGCCCGACCGTCCCGGGGAGACGCCCGAGCAGGTCGGCGAGCGGGCCGACCGGGTGCTGGCCCGGATCGACGCGGCACACGCCGAGGCCGGCGCCGAGGAGAACGTGGTGCTGGTGGCGCACGGGCACTTCCTGCGGGTGCTGACCGCCCGTCGGCTCGGCCTGCCGGCGTCGGCCGGAGCGCTGTTCCAGCTGGCCACGGGAACGCTGTGCCGGCTGGGCACGGAGCACGGGCGGCCGGTGATCGCCGCCTGGAATGTCAGACCCGGGCCGTAGCCTTCGATGAGGCCCCCGCCGGGGGCGGCACTCGAGGGGAGCACGCCGTGACACGACCGCCGACCGCCGCCCAGCGGCGTGTGATCGACGCCGCCGACCCGGTCACCGGGCGGCTGCGGGGCACGGCGACCCAGCTGGCGGCGCTGGTGCGGCACGGACTCGCCTTCCGGCACCCGCGCCCGCCGCACGACCATTTCCTGACCCCGGCGGGGCATCGGACACGGGAGGCGGTCCCGGCGCCCGGCGCCGCGTCCGAAGCCGCTCCGCAGGACACCTCGCGACTCGCTCCCGGGCCGCCGCCGGCGGACACCGGGGTCTTCGCCGCGCGCGTCGGCGGCGAGGAGGAGACCGGACAGGCCGCTCCCGCCCGGGCCCGCGAGGTGCACAGCGCCTGGCAGGGCCTGCTCGAACTGCGCCGGATGACCAACCCGGACGGCGGCACGGACCGGCCGTGCGGCTGGGAACGCACCCACCTCGTGCGGGCCGCCGCGCTGGCCCTGGAGGCGGCCGGCCACCCTCCCGCCGGTCCGCGGGGCACCGACGGCTACCGGGTACGGGCGACCCCGCAGCCGGAAGCGGTGTCCGTGCACGGACCGGACGACGCGACACTGCGCGCCTGCGGGGCGACGCTGGAGAGGGCGGGCTGGCAGACGGGCGAGCACACCGATCCCCGCACGAGAGCGCGCTATCTGCTGGCCTCCCCGCGCCGGGTGTGAGGGACATGCCAAGATCGACGGTCAGGCACCGACATCGAGAAAGCGAGAAGGGGACACCGTGAGCGAGCCGTTCTCCGTCCGGATCACCGTGCGCGGATACGAGACCGACGTGCAGGGGCACCTCAACCAGAGCGTGTACATCAACTACGCGGAACACGCTCGCTGGGCACTGCTCCAGGCCGCGGGCATCACCCAGGCCGGTCTGCGCGCCAAGGGGGTGGGCCCGGTCGCCCTGGAGACGACCATCCGCTACCGGCGCGAGCTCCTCGCGGGCGACGAGGTCGACGTGACCTGCGTCTTCGAGTGGGGCGACGGCAAGACGTTCCGGATCCGGCAGACCATCACCAAGGCGGACGGCACGGTGTCCGCCGAACTCACCTCGGTCGGCGGGCTGCTGGACCTCACGGAACGCAGGATGGTCGCCGAACCGACGGTCTACTTCAAGGAACTGGCCACGGATCCCGGCCTGTTCGGCCTGTAGTCCGGCCGGGGTTCGGCCGGTGGTTCGGCATGCAGTCCGGCCTGCAGTCCGGCCGGGGGTTCACACCGGTTCCGTCTCCCGCTCGGTGTCGTAGGCCGCCCGGGCCTCGGCGATATAGACCCGGTTGCGCTCGGCCCAGTTCGTCAGACGCTGCAGGGTCTCGTGCAACTCCTGCGCCACCGGGGTCAGTTCGTATTCGACCTTGGGCGGCACCGTCGGATGCACCGTGCGGGTGACGAGCCCGTCGCGCTCCAGGTTGCGCAGCGTGAGCGTCAGCATGCGGCGGCTGATGCCCTCGATACTGCGCTCCAGCTCCGTGAAACGGATGGGGCCGTGCGCCGCCGCGACGAGGATCTGCACGCTCCACTTCCCCGAGACCCTGTCAAGAACCTCTCGCACCGGACAGGCGTGCGCGTTCACGACCTGCGCGGTAACACCGGTGTTCCCCTGGGACATCGAAGTGCCTCCTTATGCCGTTCTCCATGGTTACCCACGATGGTCCCCGTTACAAGTCGTGCACCAAGGGTTCCCCCGGAGAATGTGGAGGCCACGCCGCCATGACGGCCACAGCCGAGTCCCCGACACAGACATCGACACACACATCGTCGCCGCCACCGACACCGGAGCATCCGTCGGCATCGAAACGAACCCGCTCCCGCTGGGCGTCCCTCGCCGTCCTGTGCGCGGGAACCCTGATGACGATCCTGGACGGCAACATCGTCACTGTGGCGATGCCCGCCATCCAGAGCGACCTCGGGTTCAGCGGCCCGGGGCTGGCCTGGGTCGTCAACGCCTACCTCATCCCCTTCGGCGGTCTGCTCCTGCTGGTCGGCCGGCTCGGCGACCTGGTGGGACGCAAGCGGATGTTCACCGCGGGCCTCGCGGTGTTCACCGCGGCGTCCGTGCTGTGCGGGGTCGCCGGCAGCCAGGGGGTCCTCATCGCGGCACGCGCCCTGCAGGGTGTCGGCGGGGCGATGACCTCGGCGGTGGTCCTGGGCATGCTCGTGACGCTCTTCCCCGAGCCGCGCGAACAGGCCCGCGCCATCGCGGTGTTCAGCGCGGTCGGCGCGGGGGGCGGCGCGCTGGGCACGTTCCTGGGCGGTGCGCTCACCCAACTCGTCAACTGGCACTGGATCTTCCTCATCAACCTCCCGATCGGCATCGTGGCCTGGCTCGCGGCCGTCCGCGTCCTCGCGCCGGAGAACGGCGCCGGGCTCGGCAGGGGCGCCGACTACCCGGGCGCGGCCCTGGTCACGAGCGCGCTGATGCTGACGGTGTACGTCATCGTCGGCGCCGGCGACCGCGACGGCGCCGCCACCGCGCTCCTGGCCCTGCTCGCCGCGGCCCTGTTCACGGGGTTCGTGCTGCGCCAGGCCCGGGCCGCGCGCCCGCTGCTGCGGCTGCGACTGTTCCGCTCCCGGCTGCTCAGCGGGGCGAACGCCGTCCAGATACTGATGATCGCGACGATGTACGGCTTCCAGTTCATCGGCGCGCTGTATCTCCAACGCGTTCTCGGCTACGGCGAGTTGGCGACCGGAACGGCGTTCCTGCCCGCGCCGGTCGCGATCGGCCTGCTGATGCTGGTCCTGTCCGCGCGGACCATCGGCCGCTTCGGCCCGTACCGCGTCCTGCTGGCCGGCCTGGTGCTGATCACCGCCGGCATGGCACTGCTGAGCCGCGCCCCGGCCGACGGCTCCTACGCCGCCGACTTCCTGCCGCCCATGCTGCTGCTGGCCGCGGGATTCGCCGCCGCGATGCCCGCGCTGACCGGGCTGGCCATGGCGGGAGCCCGGGAGGAGGACGGCGGCCTGGCGTCCGGGCTCTTCAACACCACGCAGGTGGTGGGCGGTTCGCTCGGCCTCGCGGTCCTGTCGACCCTGGCCGCGAGCCGCACGGACGACCTGCTGGGCGTGGGCGCGCAGCTGCTGCCGGCCACGGCGGAGGGCTACCGACTGGCGTTCCAGGTCGCCTCGGTGACCGCGGCGACAGCCCTGACACTCGCGGCGACGACCCTCCGCACGAAGCGCACGCAGGAGGACGGGGGCTGAGAGCGACGGGGCCGAGAGCGGCGGGGGCCGAGAGGGCGAAGGGCCGGCGAGGGGGAGGCCCGGCAGGGAAGCCGCAGCGAAGCCGCAGAGCGAAGGGCCGGCGAGGCGGGCGGCCGGGCGGGCGGGCGAAGGCGGGGCGGACGGGTGTGGAGCCCGGCCGGCCCGCCCGCCCCCGCTTCCTCACGCCGTCCCGAAGGCCTCCCGGTGGTCCCGCGCCCATGCGCGGTACGTCCGCGCCGGACGCCCCAGCAGTTCCCGCAGGTCCTCGGTGACGACGGCGTTCCCGCCTCGGCGGACGTACGCGGATCCCCTCGTGATCCCGTCCGCGACGGACCCGGCCTGGCCCAGGCCGAGGAGGTACTCGCGCACCTCGTCCGGGGCCAGGTCGTGTGTCGTCACCGGCCGGCCGAGGACGTCCGCGAGGACGGCGGCCTGGCCGGGCACGCTGATGGTCTCGGGTCCGGTCAGCGTGTACGTCCGCCCCGCCCCCCGCTCGTCGAGGAGGACCACGGCCGCCGCCTCGGACACGTCCCGCGGGTCGACGACGCCCTGGAGCCCGTCGCCGCTCAGGTTCGGCACCGGCTCGTCGGCGCCGATCGACCGCGCCCACCCGAGCGTGTTCGAGGCGAACGAGGAGGGGCGGAGCACCGCCCACTGCGCCCCGCTCTCCCGGACGGCCCGCTCACCGGCGACATGCCACTCCCCTGCCGGGCCCACCTCCGCCTCCCCGGTGCCGATCGCGGACAGCTTGACCAGCCGTCCCACGCCCGCGGCCCGCGCCGCCGCCACCAGTGCGCCGTCGTGCTGCACGGACGGTCCGGGCAGACCCACCAGGAAGGCCGCCGTCACCCCGGACATCGCCGCCTCCAGGGAGGACGGGTCGAGGTAGTCCCCACGTGCCACCTCGACCCCCGAAGGCGCCTTCGACCTCGCCGGGTCGCGGGTCAGGGCACGCACCTTCTCGCCGCGCGCGGCCAGAAGTCGTACGAGTTCGCTGCCGATGGTGCCCGTGGCACCGGTCACGAGAATCATGCGGACCACGCTGACGTCCGCCCACGCCGCGTCTCTAGGAAATTCCGGCACGCTTCGGCCGCCCGGGGGAACCCGGGCCGCGCTTACCGTGGAGACGTGACGAACAGCAAGGTGGATCCGACAGACCCGCCGCCCCCGTCCGCGTCCTCACCTCCGTCCCCGCCCCTCTCCTCACCTCGGTCCCCGTCCCCGTCTCCGTCCCCGTCGGAGCGGGCCCTGCCCGTCCCGTCCGCGCTGCGCCCCTGGTTCACCGGCATCGGGGCGGTCACGGTCGACGGCCCCTTCGACGACGCCTTCGCGCACGTACCGGACACGGACACGAAGGTGGTCGTCCGTGAAGAGGAGAGCGGGCGACGCGACACCCTGGTGGTGGGCCCGCGCACCCGCGCCTCGTACCACACGGACCTGCACAGACGGTCGGTGTCGTGCGTCCAACTGCGCCTGGAACCAGGAGTGGTGGGCCCGCTGTTCGGCGTGGCGGCGGTGGACCTCGTCGGCCGGGTGGTCCCGCTCGGCGACCTGCCCGCCGGTACGGCCCGGCGTCTCGCCCGCGAGCTGACCGGGGTCGCGCGGGACGGGCTCACGGCACGTCTGGCGGACCTGCTCCCGCCCGTCGGGGACGGCCCGCGCGAGCGGCTGCTGCGGGCCGCCGTCGACGCCCTGTCGACCCGCCCGTACCGCACCCCCGCCCCCGTACGCGAAGTGGCCCGGGAACTCGCCGTCAGCGAACGCCAGTTGCGCAACCTGTTCGCCGACGGCGTGGGTGTCTCCCCCAAGCACTACGCCCGTATCGACCGGCTGCGCCACCTCCTCACGCACGCGGCATCCGCCTCGTGGGCCGAACTCGCCGCCGCCACCGGCTACTACGACCAGTCCCACATGACGGCCGACTTCCGCACCCTGATGGGTGTCCCGCCACGGGCGTTCTTCACCGGGCGGCTCCCCCGGGCCACCCCCTGTCAGGCACTACGGCAGGGGTGAATCCGGATGCGGGCAGCCGTACGGACCTGCGATGCTCCGGTCCCATGTCCGTACGACGCGTGAAACCCAGCCTCTACATCTCCGTCGATGTCGAGGCGGACGGCCCGATCCCGGGACCGTACTCGTTGCTGAGCCTGGGCGCGGCGGTCGCGGGGCGGCAGGACGCCGACGGGTTCACCGCGGCCGACCCCACCCGGCAGACCTTCTACCGTGAACTACGTCCGATCAGCGACGAGTTCGTACCCGAGGCGCTGGCCGTGAGCGGACTCGACCGGGGGCGTCTGGCCAAGGAGGGGCTCGAACCCGCCCTGGCCCTGGCCCAGTTCACCCGCTGGGTGCGCGAGGTGAGCGCCGACGCCCAGCCGGTGATGTGCGGCTACCCGGCGTCGTACGACTGGACGTTCCTGTACTGGTACCTGATCCGCTTCACCGGGGAGAGCCCCTTCGGGCACTCCGGCTGCCTCGACATGAAGACGCTGTACGCCACCAAGGCCGGGCTGCCGCTGCGGGCGGTGGCGAAGCGGACGATGCCGGCGCACCTGCTGTCCAGGCGCCCTCACACCCATCATGCGCTGGACGACGCCGTCGAACAGGCCGAGTTGCTCGCGAACCTCATGGCGTGGCCGGGGCCCGGCTCGCCCGGCCGAGTTCCTCCCCCGCCTCCATCGGGTGGGTCACGTCCGCCGCGTTCCGCCCCCGGCCCAGGTGATGGAAGACCAGGTTGAGCAGGACGGCGGCCAGGCAGCCCGTGGAGATGCCCGAGTCCAGGACGATCCTCGCCGTCTCCGGGAAGGCGTGGTAGAACTCCGGCGCGGTGATCGGGATGATGCCGACGGCCAGGGAGACGGCGACGATCAGGACGTTGTCGTCCCTCTCCAGGCCGGCCCGGACCAGCGTCTGGATACCGCTGGCGGCGACCGAGCCGAACAGGACGACGCCGGCGCCGCCGAGCACCGGACGGGGTACGACGGCGATGAGCGAGGCGGCCACCGGGCACAGGCCCATCAGGACGAGGAAGCCGCCGCCGGTGGCGACGACATAGCGGCTGCGGATCCTCGTCATCGCGACCAGGCCGATGTTCTGGGCGAAGGCGCTGCACATGAAGCCGTTGAAGACTGGGCTGAGCGCCGAGCCCAGGGTGTCGGCACGCAGACCCGCCGCGATGGTCCGCTCGTCCGCCGGGCGTTCGACGATCTCCCCCAACGCCAGCATGTCCGCGGTGGATTCGGTCATCGAGACCACCATCACCACGCACATCGACAGGATCGCCGCGAGCTGGAACTGCGGGGCGCCGAAGTGGAACGGGGCGGGAAAGCCGATGACGTCCGCGTCGGCCACCGGCCCGAAGTCCGTGCCGCCGAAGGGGATCGCGACGAGCGTGCCGACGACCAGCCCGAGCAGGACGGCGATCTGCTTGACGAAGCCGCGCGTGAAACGGCGCAGGAGCAGCACGATCAGGAGGGTCGCCGCCGCGAGACCCAGGTTCGTCGTCGAACCGTGGTCGGGTGCCGCGGGGTCGGGGCCCTGCGCCCAGCCGAAGGCGACGGGGAGCAGGGAGACGCCGATCAGGGTGATGACCGTCCCGGTGACGACCGGCGGGAAGAAGCGGACCGCCTTGCAGAAGACGGGCGCGGCCAGAAAACCGAGCAGGCCGGCGACGATCACCGCGCCGAAGATGACGGGCAGGGCGTCCCGCTTGTCGTCGGCGGAGGCCACGATCGCCGTCATGGGGGCGACCCCGGCGAAGGTGACACCGTTGACGAAGGGAAGGCGGGCGCCGATCTTCCAGACGCCCAGCGTCTGGAGAAGGGTGGCGAGGCCGGCCGTGAACAGGCAGGCGCCGGTCAGGAAGGTGAGTTCGGTGCCGGTGAGACCTGCGGCCGCGCCGACGATCAGGGGCGGGGCGACGACGCCCGCGTACATGGCGGCCACGTGCTGAAGGCCGCTCGTCGCCATTCTGAGGGCGGGGAGTTTCTCGTCGACGGGGTGGTCGACTGCATGCGGGGTCACGGCGGCTCTCCTCCGGTCGGGTACACGTCGGCTCTGACGCGGGAATCAGGGAGGTGGTGCGGCGGTGCTGGAAGTACCGGGAAACGTGCGGCACTTGAGAACGGGAGGCGCCCGGAGACGGGGTGCTCCGACACGGGGTGCCCGGACACGGGGTGCCCGGAGACGGGGTGCCAGGAGACGGGGGTGCCTGGAGACTGGGGGCGTCCGAGGACGGAAGCCTCTGGCGCCAGCGCCGGGGACGGGGACGGGGACGGGGACGGTGGGAAACCGTTCCGGGGCACGCGCGTCCGCGCGCGCCCCGGCCACGGCTACCGGTCGAGGGCCGTCCCCCTCGACCGGAGTTCAGTGCCCGCGGGGACCGGGTCCCTCACAGGGCGGGCGTGTTCAGCCCTGAGCGGCGATGCGCGCCAGCCGCTGCGCCTCGTCCCGCGTCGAGCGGGCGATCGCGTCCTCGTCGGCGTGCAACAGACGTCCGTGGTCGACGATCTGACGGCCGTTCACGAAGGAGGCGGTGACGGGGGCGGCCGCGCCCAGGACCAGGGCGGCCACCGGGTCGGCGATCGAGGCGTGGGCGAGGGTGTCCAGCTTCCACAGCACCAGGTCGGCCAGCTTGCCGGGCTCCAGGGAGCCGATCTGTGCGGCGCGGCCCAGGACCTGGGCGCCGCCGTACGTACCGAGGCGCAGCGCCTGACGGGCGTTCAGGGCGGTCTCGCGGTGGGCGCCGAGGCGGTTGATGAGCAGGGCGTTGCGCAGCTCGGTGTGGAGTTCGCCGGACTCGTTGGAGGCCGTGCCGTCGACGCCCAGGCCGACCGGCACACCGGCCCTCAGCATGTCGGGGACCCGGGCGATGCCCGCCGCCAGCCGGGCGTTGGACGACGGGCAGTGGGCGACGCCCGTCCCCGTCCGGGCGAAGGCGTCGATGTCGGAGTCGTTCATGTGGACGCAGTGCGCCATCCACACGTCCTCGCCGAGCCAGCCGGTGGACGCGAAGTAGTCGGTCGGGCCCATGCCGAACAGCTCGTGGCAGAACTTCTCCTCCTCGACCGTCTCCGAGCCGTGGGTGTGCAGGCGCACGCCGAGCCGGCGGGCCAACTCGGCTCCCTGGCTCATCAGTTCGGTGGACACGGAGAAGGGCGAGCAAGGGGCGACGGCGACCTGGGTCATGGCGTCGAAGGAGGCGTCATGGTGCCGGCGGACGGTCTCCTCGGTGGCGGCTAGGGCGCCCTCCAGGGTCTCGACGGCGAAGTCCGGGGGCAGCCCGCCGTCCTTCTCGCTGCGGTCCATGGAGCCGCGGGCCAGGGTGAAGCGGACGCCCATGTCACGGGCGGCGCCGATGATCGCGCCGGAGAGGTCGCCGGAGCCCTTCGGGAAGACGTAGTGGTGGTCCATGGCGGTGGTGACGCCGCCGCGGGCCATCATCGCGAGGGAGCCCTGGGCGGCCGCGCGGACCATCTGCTCGTCGATGCGCGCCCAGGTGGGGTAGAGGGCGACGAGCCAGTCGAAGAGGTTGTGGTCGGTCGCCAGGCCCCGGGTGATCCACTGGTAGAAGTGGTGGTGGGTGTTGACCAGGCCCGGGGTGACCAGGTGCCCGGTCGCGTCGATGCGGCGCTCGACGTTCTCCAGGCCGTCCGGGGCCCTGCCCGCGCCGAGCGACTCGATCCGGTTGCCGGCGAGGACGACGTGACCGTTCGCGTACTCGGTGTCCTGGGCGTCGACGGTCGCGATCGAACAGTTCTCGATGACGGTGCGCCGGTCTGCTGCCATGGTTTCGTCCTTTTCACTCAGTGGACTCTGGTGGAGAGGGCACGGCAGGACCCCGGGAGTTTGAGTGCCGTGGCCGGTGAGGCGCGGGCTCGCCGGCCGCGGGTGCCGAAAATGGAGCGGTTCGGAAGGGGGCGGTTCGGAAGGGACGCCCGGAAGGGGGCGGTTCGGAAGGGGGCGGCTCAGAGGTTGGTGAGGTCCACCGGGATCCTCGCCTCGCAGCCGTCCCGCAGAACGGTGGCCTCGATCAGGCCGTAGGGGCGGTCGGCGGCGAGGTAGACGGCTCCGTCGGCGGTGTCGTTCTTCAGCCCGAACGGCTTCAGGTCCACCAGGAAGTGGTGCTTGTTGGGGAGCGAGAACCGGACCTCGTCGATCTCGCCGCGGTGGTCGATGATCCGCGCGCCCATGGCGTACAGGGTCTGCTGGAGGGAGAGCGAGTACGTCTCCGCGAAGGCCAGCAGCATGTGCCGCTTCACCTGGGCGTACGACTCCTCCCAGTCCGGCGTGCGCTGGTCGTCGTCGGACCAGCCGAAGCGCCAGCGGCTGGACACCTCGGTCGCCAGGATGCGGTCGTGCGCCTCGGGCAGGGTCGTGTACTTGTCCTTGACGTAGCCCCAGAACTCGGAGTTCGTCGAGTTCATGACGGTCAGGTCCTTGAGCCCGGAGACGACCTCCCAGGAGGAGCCGTCGTACGTGATCTGGGCGAGGCGCGTCTCCTGGCCCTTGCGGACGAAGGAGTGTTCGTCGTCGCCGGGCGTCTCGATCCGCTCCCAGGAGTACTCCTCGATCCGGATCCGCGCGGTCCTGATCGGTTCCTGCGAGGTCACGAAGTGGCGGGCGAGGTGGATGCCGAACTGCTCGGCGGACTCGATGCCGTGCTCCTTGGCGAACGCGTACACCGTGTTCTTGGTGGTGTCGGTCGGCAGGACGTTGGCGTTCGAGCCGGAGTAGTGGACCTCGTCCATGTCGCCGCTCAGCGACACGGACACGTTGAGGTCCTTGATGTGGTGGGTGGCGCCGTCCCGCGTGATCTTCACGACGCGGTTCTCGGCCTTGCCGTACTGGTTCTGTCCCAGGAACACAGGGCGGCCGGGGTGGGAATGGGCGGTCATCTAGCTAGCTCCCTCGGTAAACGGAGTAGCCGAACGGGTTGAGCAGCAGCGGTACGTGGTAGTGCTCGCCCGGCTCGACGGCGAAGGTGATCGCCACCTCCGGGAAGAACACACGGGTGGCACCGCTGTCCCGATTCGCGGGGGCGTCCTGCTGCGCATCGGCTTGCTTCTTCTCGGATCGCTCGAAGTACGCCTCCACGGCGAAGTCGAGCCGTACATGGGTGGTCCCCTCCGGCAGCGCCGGCAGGTCCTTGCAGCGGCCGTCCGCGTCGGTCGCGGAACCCCCGAGCGCCCGCCAGTCTCCCTCCTGCCCGTGCCGGGCGTCGCGGCCCGAGCGGGCGGAGAGGTGGACGGCGACTCCCGCGGCGGGCCGGCCGACGGAGGTGTCCAGGATGTGGGTGGACACCGATGCGGTGCTGCTGGTGCTCATGGGGTGCGTCAGTCCTCTTCGACGAGTCGGGCGAGGCGGATACGGTTGATCTTGCCCAGCTCGACGCGGACGATCTCCCGTTCCTGCTCCGGCACGTTGCCGATCCGCTCCTCGACCGCGTCGCGCATCTGCTCGCCGGTGCGACCGGTGGCGCAGATCAGGAAGACATGGCCGAACTTCTCCTGGTAGGCCAGGTTCAGTTCGAGCAGCTCGGCCCTGAGCTCCTCGGAGGCGCCGGCCATGCCGCGCTGTTCGCGGGCCGAGGTCGGGTCGCCGGGCTTCGGGCGGCCGATCGGCGGATGCCCGGCCATCGCCTCCGCCAGGTCCGTGGCGGTCAGGTCGGCCATGGCGGCGTCGGCGGCGGCGTACAGGTCGGCGGCGGTGACGTAGGGGCGGGCCGCGAGCAGTCGGGTGACCCACGCCGTGGAGGCGCACGCCTCGTGGAGCGCGGCGCGGGCCACGGACTCCTCGAGGTCGTTGAACCGGGCCAGGCCCGGGGATGGGGAAGTCGAAGTCACGGGAGCCTCCGTGGCCGCGAGACGGCCTTCGTGCTTGAGCGGGCTGCGGTCAGCTAACGCCTGTCCGCGACATCACGTCAACACTTTGTTGAAAATTCCGGG
This sequence comes from Streptomyces sp. NPDC002884, assembly GCF_040295245.1. Taxonomy (NCBI): domain Bacteria; kingdom Bacillati; phylum Actinomycetota; class Actinomycetes; order Kitasatosporales; family Streptomycetaceae; genus Streptomyces; species Streptomyces sp. NPDC002884. The sequence continues at coordinate 138,781 of NZ_JBEOVB010000005.1, forward strand.
TAACGAAACCCGGCGGCCCCTCGACCGCCCCGGAGCCTCCCGCGGGAGACCGCTCAGGCCTCTTTCTCCCTGTTTAGGTAGTTGTAGACCGTGAAGCGACTCACCCCGAGGGCGCTCGCCACGGTCTCCACACCGTGCCGTACGGAGAAGGCGCCACGCGCCTCGAGTATCCGCACGACCTCTTGCTTGGCCTTGCGGTCCAGATCGGGGAGCGGTCTGCCCTTCCTGCGCTCCATGGCGGCGAGGATGTGGTCGAGGGAGTCGGCGAGCTGGGGCAGGCGTACGGCGACGGCGTCGGCCCCCTCCCAGGCCAGGACGACGTCGTCGACGCCGGCCTCGTCCGGCGGGATCATCTCCCCGCCCATCGCGTCGACCAGCGGCTTCACGGCCGCGATGAAGGCCTCGTCACCGGAGGTGCTCACACGCCCTCCCCGAAGACGTCGCCGTCCGCGGCCGCGCCCCGGTCCGCATCCCCGATGACGTTGACCTGGAGCGAGATACGGGTGGCGCCCGCGCCGAGGGACTTGCGCAGCAGGGCGTCCACGGCGGCGAGCACGGCGTCGCCGGCACCCTCCACGGTGTTGCCGAACGGCCCGACATCCACCGCGTCCAGATCGGCCGCCTCGATCACCTCACGGGCGGCCAGCGCGTGCGCGGGTGCCTCGTCGAGGTCGAAGGGCTCGGTGGTGAACTCCACTTTCAGTCGCATCGCGCCCTGCACCTCTCTCGACGGGACCGGACCGTCGGCGCCCGGACCCCGACCCTAACGGACCGGGCGGACGATCACCCGGGACTCGGGATTCCACCTCGGCCGGGCTTCGACGCCCCCTCGTCCTCTTGACAAGCCGCCCGACCGAACGGCAATCTTCCAATAAGCAGAAAACAACTTCCGCAATACGGAAACACTCGATACGGAAGGGAGCGCGGAACCCCTATGGGATTCGAGGACCAGCGCTTCAACGTCAACCTGTCGATCCTCTTCACGGAACTCCCGCTCCTGGAGCGCCCCGCGGCCGCCGCCGCGGCCGGCTTCAGCGCGGTCGAGCTGTGGTGGCCCTGGATCGACTCCCCCACCCCGCACCCGTCCGAGCTGGACGCCCTGCGCAAGGCGATCGAGGACGCGGGCGTACAGCTCACGGGCCTCAACTTCTACGCCGGTGAGCTCCCGGGCCCCGACCGTGGCGCCCTGTCGCTGCCCGGCGAGGAGTCCGAGCGGTTCCGCGCCAACATCGACGTGGCCGCAGGCTTCGCGCAGTCCCTGGGCTGCGGCGCGCTCAACGCGCTGTACGGCAACCGCCTCGACGGCGTGGACCCGGCCGAGCAGGACGCGCTCGCGCTGGAGAACCTGGTCCTCGCGGCCCGGGCCGCGCACCGGATCGGCGCGATCCTGCTGGTCGAGGCGCTGAACCGGCCCGAGTCGCCCCGCTACCCGCTGGTGAGCGCGTCGGCCGCGATCGGGATCGTCGACAAGGTCGACGAGGCGACGGGACTCGGCAACGCGAAGTTCCTGATGGACCTGTACCACCTGTCGATGAACGGCGAGGATCTGCCGTCGGTGATCGAGCGGTACGCGTCGAGGACCGGCCATGTGCAGATCGCCGACAACCCGGGCCGTGGCGCGCCGGGCACCGGCTCGCTGCCCCTCGAGGACCTCCTCGACCGGCTGCGGAAGGCCGGGTACGACGGCTGGGTCGGCCTCGAGTACAAGCCGGGCGACCGTCCGAGCGCCGAGGCCTTCGACTGGCTGCCCCGCTGATCCCCCGTACCGAGAGGCACCCCCGATGAGCAACGCAGTTCCCGCACGTCCCGCACTTCCCGAACGTCCCGAACTTCGCGAACTTCCCAAGATCGCCTGGATAGGCCTCGGCATCATGGGCTCGCCCATGTCCGAGAACCTCGTCAAGGCGGGTTACGACGTCACCGGCTTCACCCTGGAGCAGGACAAGCTGGACCGGCTGACCGCCGCCGGCGGCAGCGCCGCGGGATCCATCGCCGAGGCCGTCCGTGACGCCGACGTCGTGATCACGATGGTGCCCGCCTCCCCCCAGGTCGAGGCCGTCGCCTACGGCCCCAAGGGCATCCTGGAGAACGCGCGGTCCGGGGCGCTTCTGATCGACATGTCCTCGATCACCCCGCAGACCTCCATCGACCTGGCCCGGGCGGCGAAGGACAAGGGCATCCGGGTCCTCGACGCCCCCGTGTCCGGCGGTGAGGCCGGCGCCGTCGAGGCCGTGCTGTCCATCATGGTGGGCGGCGAACAGGCCGACTTCGACGAGGCGGAGCCCGTCTTCGAGGCGCTCGGCAGGACCATCGTGCTGTGCGGTCCGCACGGCTCGGGCCAGACCGTGAAGGCCGCCAACCAGCTGATCGTCGCCGTGAACATCCAGGCGTGCGCCGAGGCCGTGGTCTTCCTGGAGAAGTCGGGCGTGAACCTCAAGGCGGCGCTCGACGTCCTGGGCGGCGGGCTCGCCGGCTCGACCGTGCTGGCCCGCAAGAAGGACAACTTCCTCGGCCGCGACTTCAAGCCGGGCTTCCGGATCGACCTGCACCACAAGGACCTGGGCATCGTGACGGACGCCGCCCGCACCGTCGGCGCGGCCCTGCCCGTCGGCGCCGTGGTCGCCCAGCTGGTCGCGAGCCTGCGCGCGCAGGGCGACGGCGGACTGGACCACTCGGCCCTGCTGCGGGCCGTCGAGCGCCTGTCGGGCGCGCGACTCTGAGACTTCCGGGCGGCGGCGTCGCTGACATCTGTCCTGTCGCGCCCAGGCGGCGACGCCGCCCGGAAACCACTGCCGGCAACCTCTCGACGCCCGATACGCACCGTCCCGGCGTCAAGTGAACACCAGTCTCGCGTACGGGATCTGACGGTAGGTCATGATCTCGCACGCGCGGCCCGCCGCCGTACCGTGCGACCCGGATGAGGGTGATCGCCGGGTACGGACGCGGGCAGGGCGAGGACCGCGGCGGCGTGCGAGCCAGTGCGGTGGTGAAGGAACGGGGCCCGCTTCTCGACCTGAGGGAAGCCCGCTCCCGGCTCCGTCGCAACCCGCCGCGGTCCCTGCCCCCACTTCCGACCACACCCCACCGCACCCCGCCCCACCCCCCGCCCTCCTCCCGAGAGCTCCGTCCGGCGGCGCGAACGTCCTGTCGCGCCCGGCCTCGCGCCGTCGGACGGCCACCCGTGCCGCAGCGCTCCCCCGTCAGCAGGACCGACGAGGGAGCGCTGCGCGTTGCCCTGCGGACAGGGCGTCGATCTGGATATGAATACGAATATGAACGATTCACCGCAATATCCGCACATCGTGGTCCACCCTCCGGCGCTGGACGGGTCCCGGCGGGTCACCTCGGGTGATGCCGTGCTCGGAGTCGCCTCGCATCTCGACGACGTCGTCGAGATCCTGCGCCTGGCCGACCTGGACCGGATCGAGGTGGAGGAGAGCGACCTCATCGAGTGGCAGGGCGGCGGGCCCGACGACTGGCCCGGACTGTCGGAGGAGCACGGGCGGCACCACCCCGAGCAGCCCGAGGAATAGGGGAGGAGCAGGGAAGGAGCAGGGAAGGACGGAGGAGGAGTGGAGGAGGAGCGGACCGGGCGCGCCAACCTCAAATCAACCTCTGAACTCTGTTCAACAGGCTTCAACCACCCCTGGGAAAGGGCACATTGTGGTCACGCGGGGCCCGCCGACACGGGGGCGGCGGGCCTCGTTCCCGGGGGTGAGGACATGAGCGGTGGTACGTCGGTCCGGCTGGATCCGTACGAGGTCGCGCTGCTGCGGGGCGGTCCGCGGGCGGCGGTCACGGTGGCCGTGCTCACCCTTCAGCTGAGGGGTCTGGTCGACGCAGGCCGGCCGGGCCGGATCCGGGCGACGGCGGCGCGAGACGCGACGGGGGCGAGAGGGGTGACGGCGGCGGGGGCGGCGACGGGGGCGACTCCGGTCGAGGACCCGGCAGACGGTCGGCCCGCCACGGACGCCCTGCATGCCCCGTCCGGCCCGCATGTCCCGTCCGGCCTGCCCGAGGCGGTGTACGCGGCGCTGCAACGGCCCGCGAGCATCGCGGAGTTGGAGGCCCGGCCGGATGTGCGGGAGACGCTGTCCGGGGTGCGGGCCGGACTGGTGGCGGCCGGGATGCTGCGCTCCCTTCCACCGCGCCGGACCCGCGCGGCTCGACGTGCCCTGCGCGCCCTGCGGGACGGGCATCCTCTGCCGGCCGACAGGAAAGGGCTGGCGCCGGATGACATCCTGACGGCGGTGGCCCTGTACGGCGAGTCCGCCCTGAATGTCGTGGCGGCGCGCTTCGCCCTGCGGGCAGGTCTGATCGCCCGGGCCGAGGTGGCGGACAAGGGGTTCCACCGGCGCTCGCCGCGGGGCGGCGGCACGGGCGGCACGATGTACTCCTGTGGAGACGGGGGTGGCGGGGGCGGAGGCGGGGGCGGCTCGGACTGAGCCACCCTCCCCCTCCTCCTCCCCCTCCAGAAACAGGCCCAGAAAGCGCCTACCGGACTTACGCACGGCAACGCTTTCGGAAAACGCGTACGAAAAGGGCGGCCCATCCCCCGGGACGGGCCGCCCTTCACGACGACACCAAGCCTCGCCAGACCATCGGCATCAGACCTTCGGCGTCTACCTTCGACATCGGGCCATCCGCGTCAGACGTTCAGCATCGGGCCATCGGCGTCAGCCGCTGAGCCTCAGACCTTCAGCGTCCTGATGGATGTCGGCGCATGCCCCGGCTCGGTGGCGAGTTCCTCGAACTCCACCACGTTGCCGATGTCGTTGGTGCCGCTCATCGAGATGTTGGTGACGCGCTCCAGGATCGCCTCCACGACGACCGGCACCTGGAACTCGGCGGCCAGCTTCTTGGCCTGCTCGAAGGCGGCCCCCAACTCCGCGGGGTCCGTCACCCGGATCGCCTTGCAGCCGAGGCCCTCGGCCACCTTGACGTGATCGACGCCGTACACGCCCAGCTCGGGCGAGTTGATGTTCTCGAACTCCAGCTTGACCTGGAAGTCGATGTCGAACGCCCGCTGCGCCTGCCGGATCAGCCCCAGGTAGGAGTTGTTGACCAGGACATGGACGTACGGGATCTTGTGCTGCGCGCCGACCGCCAGCTCCTCGATCATGAACTGGAAGTCGTAGTCCCCGGAGAGGGCGACGACCTGCGCCTCCGGGTCGGCCTTCGCCACGCCCAGCGCCGCCGGGATCGTCCAGCCGAGAGGACCCGCCTGGCCGCAGTTGATCCAGTGGCGCGGCCGGTAGACGTGCAGCATCTGCGCGCCGGCGATCTGCGAGAGACCGATGGTGGTGACGTACCGGGTCTCCGGGCCGAAGGCCTTGTTCATCTCCTCGTAGACCCGCTGCGGTTTGATCGGGATGTCGTCGAAGTGCGTACGGCGCTGGAGGGTCGCCTTCTTCTCCTGCGCGGCGGCCGCCCACGCGGAACGGTCGGGAAGCGTGCCCGCCTCCCTCGACTCCCTCGCCGCCTCGACGAAGAGCCGCAGAGCCGCCTTGGCGTCCGAGGCGATCCCGTAGTCCGGAGCGAAGATCCTGCCGATCTGGGTGGGCTCGACGTCGACGTGGACGAAGGTGCGGCCGGCCGTGTAGACGTCGATGCGGCCGGTGTGCCGGTTGGCCCAGCGGTTGCCGATACCGAGGACGAAGTCGGACTCCAGGAACGTGGCGTTGCCGTAGCGGTGCGAGGTCTGGAGCCCGACCATTCCGGCGTTCAGCTCGTGGTCGTCCGGGATCGCACCCCAGCCCATCAGCGTGGGGACGACCGGAGTACCCGTCAACTCGGCGAATTCCAGAAGGAGTTCCGTCGCGTCGGCCGTGATGACACCGCCGCCCGCGACGATCAGCGGCCGCTCGGACGCGTTCAGCATGGCGAGCGCCTTCGCGATCTGCGCACGGGTCGCGGCCGGCTTGTAGACGGCCAGCGGTTCGTACGTGTCCACGTCGAACTCGATCTCCGTCTGCTGGACGTCTACCGGCAGGTCGATCAGGACCGGGCCCGGCCTGCCGGACCGCATGACGTGGAAGGCCTGCTGGAAGACGCCGGGGACCTGGGCCGCCTCCAGGACGGTGACCGCCATCTTGGTCACCGGCTTGGCGATGGAGGCGATGTCGACGGCCTGGAAGTCCTCCTTGTGGATCACGGCGGTCGGGGCCTGGCCCGTGATGCACAGGATCGGGACGGAGTCGCCGATGGCGGAGTACAGCCCGGTGATCATGTCGGTGCCGGCCGGGCCGGAGGTGCCGACACAGACCCCGATGTTGCCCGGACGGGTACGGGTGTAGCCCTCGGCCATGTGCGAGGCGCCCTCGACGTGACGGGCGAGGGTGTGGTGGATGCCGCCGGAGGCCTCGAGCGCCGCGTAGAAGGGGTTGATCGCCGCGCCGGGGACACCGAACGCGCTGGTGACGCCCTCACGCTTGAGGATCTCGACTGCCGCGCGGGCAGCGGTCATACGAGCCATGGACTACTCCTGCTTCGACTGCTTCAGCTGCTTCAGCTGTCGGATTCGCTCTCCCGTCGCGCCCCGCGGTGAGCCCTTCCATCTGGTTCGAGCGTTTGCGTACTTCTGAACTTCCGCAATACGGAAACTAGTTTCTACTATCTGGAAGTAATGTAAGTGGGCACGCGAAGGTCGTCAAGAGACGGACAAGCGCAGGCCCGAGGAGGACGATGGGGCCATGTCCGAGAGCGTGCCGGTGCGCTGCCCGGCCTGTCGGCGCGAGCGCCTCTACACCGCACCGTGCTACCCGTGCGCGTGCGGTGCCCCCGTCACGCCTGTGCTCGACCGGCGGACGACGCCGACGACCGTCGTCCACCGGGCGTGGGACGACGAGTGGGTCGCCCTGAGGTGCCCCGCCTGCCACCGCCGCCACCAGTGGCCGCACCCCGAACTGGGCTGCGCCTGCGGAGCGGTGATACGGATCCCGGTCACCGACCCGACCCCCGATGCGACCCCCGATCAGACCCCCGACACGAAGCCGGGATCGGAGCTTGGGACAGGGCCCGGGGCACAGGGAACCGGGCCCGAGCCCGAACCGGGGACGGGGCCCAGGCCCGAGTCGGGGACGGGGCTCGGGTCGGGCCACGGCACGGGGCTCGGGGCAGAGCCGGGGGCAGAACCTGAGGCAGAGCCGGGGGCGCAACCTGAGAAAGAGCCGGGGGCAAGGCCGGGGCCCGAGCCGGCGGCGCCGACATCGCCGTCGGCACCGCCGCTCCCATCCCCACCGGCACCGCCACCCGCACCCGCACCCGCACCCGCACCCGCACCCGCACCCGCACCCGCAGCAGAACGGCGGGTCTTCCGACCGGTCGCCATCCGTACCGCCCGCGACGCGGTCACCGCCGCCGCGCTCTATCTGAACTGGCTCGGGCACGGGGACATCCGGCGGGCCGATCAGCGGCCGACCTCCGGCATCGGCCTCGCCGCCCGCGGGCTGGTGGCCCAGGTGGACCCCAGCGTGCGCCCGGCCTCACTGCGGGACGTGGAGTGCCTGTGGCTGACGGCCATGACGGAATCCGCGGACTGCGTCTACTTCTCCCTCGCCGGGTACGCCGAGGACGCCCGGGCCCGCGCCGACCAACTGCGCGTCCCGCTCTTCGTCCTGGACCTCACGGGCACCCCGCAGCCGGTCAACGCCATGGCCGACGCCCTGGACGCCGGGGGCGTCTGAGGCGACGAACAACGGGCAACGCACGACAGGCGACGGCCGACGGCCGACGGGCGACGGCCGACGGGCGACGGGCAACGGGCAACGGGCAACGGGCGACAGGCGACAGGCGACAGGCGACAGGCGACAGGCGACGAGCAACGGCCACCGCTAAGGGGCGTACCCCTCCCGCAGTTCGATCTTGCGTACCTTCCCGGAGACGGTCATCGGGAAGGTCTCCATGATCCGCAGCCTGCTGGGGATCTTGTAGTGCGCCAGCCGGCCCTCGCAGTGGGCGCGCAGCTCCTCCAGCGACAGCGGGTCCGCCGCGTCGGCCGGGATCACGCAGGCGAGGACCTCCTCGCCGTACCTCTCGTGCGGGACGCCGACGACCTGGACGTCCCGGATCCTCGGGTGGCCGTAGAGGAACTCCTCGATCTCGCGCGGGTAGATGTTCTCCCCGCCTCGGATGATCATGTCCTTGATCCGGCCGACGATCTCGACGTAACCGTCCTCACGCATCACCGCCAGGTCCCCGGTGTGCATCCAGCGTCCCGCGTCGATCGACTCGGCGGTCTTCTCGGGCTCGTTCCAGTAACCGAGCATCACGCTGTAGCCGCGGGTGCACAGCTCGCCCGCGACTCCGCGCGGCCGGGTCACCCCGTCCACCGGGTCCACGACCTTCACCTCGATGTGCGGCAGGACCCTGCCCACGGTGCCGGTGCGGTGCTCCAGATCGTCCTCGCGGCGGGTCTGGGTGGAGACGGGCGAGGTCTCGGTCATGCCGTAACAGATCGACACCTCCGCCATGTTCATCTCGGCGACCACCCGTTTCATCACCTCGACCGGGCACGGTGAGCCCGCCATGATGCCGGTGCGCAGGGAGGAGAGGTCGTAGGTCGCGAAGTCGGGCAGGTTCAACTCCGCGATGAACATGGTCGGGACGCCGTACAGGGAGGTGCACCGCTCCTGCTGGACCGCCTCCAGCGTGGCCTTCGGGTCGAAGGACGGGGCCGGGACGACGATGCAGGCGCCGTGCGAGGTGGCCGCAAGGTTTCCCATCACCATGCCGAAACAATGGTAGAAGGGCACCGGGATGCAGATCCGGTCCTGCTCGCTGTAGGCGATCGACTCGCCCACGAAGTAACCGTTGTTGAGAATGTTGTGGTGGGACAGGGTGGCTCCCTTGGGGAAGCCCGTGGTGCCCGAGGTGTACTGGATGTTGACCGGGTCGTCGCAGGACAACTCGTTTCTGCGGGTGCGGAGGTCCTCGTCGAGGTCGGGCGTTCCGCGCCGGAGCAGGGCGTCCCAGCTCGGATCTCCGAAGTAAACGGTCTCCCGCAGTTGCGGGCATCTGCCGCGTACCTCCTCGACCATCGCCCGGTAGTCGCTCGTCCGGTGGCTGAGCGAGGCGAACAGCACGGAGATCCCGGCCTGTCGCAGGACGTACTCGACCTCGTGCGTGCGGTACGCCGGGTTGATGTTCACCATGATCGCGCCGATGCGGGCGGTGGCGTACTGGACGAGCACCCACTCGGCGCAGTTGACCGCCCAGATGCCCACCCGGTCGCCCTTGGCGACCCCGCTCGCGAGCAGCGCGCACGCCAGCCGGTCGACGTCCTCGACGAACCGGCGGTACGTCCAGCGCCGCCCGGACACCACGTCGACCAGCGCCTCGCGGTCCGGCCATCGCCTCGCCGTCCGGTCCAGGTCGGCGCCGATGGTGTCCCCGAGCAGCGCGGTCGCGCTCGTCCCGTGCGCGTACGACGCCCCGCTCACCGGAAGTCCTCCTCGCGGTACTCGTCGGGCGAACCGGCCTCGGTCGCCTCCCGCAGCTCGATCCGGCGGATCTTGCCGCTCACCGTCTTGGGCAGCGGGGCGAACTCCAGGCGGCGGACGCGCTTGTAGGGGGCGAGGACCTCGCGGGAGTGCTCGAACAGCACCTTCGCGGTGTCGGGTCCCGGCTCCCAGCCCTCGGCGAGCACGACGTACGCCTTGGGCACGGCGAGGCGCAGTGGGTCCGGGGCGGGGACGACGGCCGCCTCGGCGACCGCCTCGTGCTCCAGCAGCGCGCTCTCCAGCTCGAAGGGGCTGATCTTGTAGTCGGAGGCCTTGAAGACGTCGTCGGCCCGGCCGACGTAGGTGATGTAACCGTTCTCGTCACGGCTGCCGATGTCACCGGTGCGGTAGTGGCCGCCGGCCATCGCCTCCGCCGTCCGGTCGGCGTCGCCGTGGTAACCGGTCATCAGGCCGACCGGCCGGGCCGCGAGGTCCAGCGCGATCTCGCCCTCCTCCGCACCCGGGGCGCCGCTCACCGGGTCGAGGAGCTCCACCCGGTAACCGGGGCTCGGCCGGCCCATCGAGCCGGTCTTCAGTTCCTGGCCGGGACTGTTGGCGATCTGCACGGCCGTCTCGGTCTGCCCGAAGCCGTCCCGGACGGTCACTCCCCAGGCGCGCCGCACCTGCTCGATGACCTCGGGGTTGAGCGGCTCGCCCGCTGCCACCGCCTCCCGGGGCGGGGTGCGCAGCTGGGTGAGGTCGGCCTGGATGAGCATCCGCCAGACGGTGGGCGGGGCGCAGAACGTGGTCACCCCGGCCCGGTCCATCTCGTTCATCAGCCGGGCCGGGTCGAAGCGGGTGTAGTTGTGGATGAAAACGGTTGCTTCGGCGTTCCACGGGGCGAAGAGGTTGGACCAGGCGTGCTTGGCCCAGCCGGGCGAGGAGATGTTGAGGTGCACATCGCCGGGCCGGAGCCCGATCCAGTACATCGTCGACAGATGTCCGATCGGATACGAGGTGTGGGTGTGTTCCACCAGCTTGGGGCGGGCGGTCGTGCCGGAGGTGAAGTAGAGCATCAGCGGGTCGTCGGCGAGGGTGGGGCCGTCGGGCGTGAAGCCGGCCGGGGCGGTGCGGGCGTCCTCGAACGGCTGCCAGCCCTCGGGTGCGCCGCCGACCGCGATGCGCCGGTAGTCGCCGGGGACCTCGTCGAACTTGCCGGTGTCCTCGGTGCGCACGAGGACGTGCCGGATGCGGCCGCGTTCGACGCGGTCGGTGAGGTCGGCGGGGCCCAGCAGCGGAGTGGCCGGGACGACGACGGCGCGCAGCTTCATCGCGGCCAGCGCGGTCTCCCACAGTTCGGCCTGGTTGCCGAGCATGACGAGGATCCGGTCCTCGGCGGCGACGCCCTGCCCGCGCAGCCAGTTCGCGAGCCGGTCGGAACGCTCCGCCAGTTCGGCGAAGCTGAGACGGGTTTCAGAACCGTCCTCTTCCACGATGTGCAGGGCGGTGCGCCCGTTGCCGTCGGCGATGACGTCGAACCAGTCGAGGGCCCAGTTGAAGCGTTCCGGGCGGGGCCACTCGAAACGCTCGTAAGCGGTTGTGTAGTCCTCGCGGTGTTCCAGCAGGAAGTCGCGGGCTCTGCGGAAACGTGCCGTCGCCGTCGCCGTCGTCATCTGTCCTCCGTGCTTTCTCGGCCTGCTCGGTCGTGCACCTTCGGGGCGCTCCCAGCCCCTGCGGCTCATCCCCGTGGTGCCGGACCATTGCCGGGCGGCTCTCTGCCATCGTGTAATCCGTGGTGCAGGTCTCACTACCCCCGGACGGGGGTGTGCGGCACCACGCCGCGCGGAAAGGGCGAGAACGTGGCGGCAGACGCGGCCGGAACGGTGGAGATTCGCGGTGCGCTGGCGCGGCTGCGGCGGGCGACGGGGCTGCCGGTCGCCTTCGGCGGTCTGGTGGAGCCGGGGCGGCAGCGGATGCGGATCAGCGAGTTCAGCGGCGCGGCCGGTCTCGCGCTGCGCGGGCTGGCGGTGACCTCCGGCAACGGCCTCGGCGGCAAGGCGGTGGCACTGGCCCGCCCGTGCGCGGTGACGGACTACTCCCTCTCCCGGCAGATCAGTCACGAGTACGACGCGGCCGTCGCCGAGGAGGGCCTGCGCTCGGTGCTGGCGATCCCGGTGATCGTCCGGCGCCGGGTGCGCGGGGTGCTGTACGGCGCCCTGCGCACGGCCCAGCCGCTGGGCGACCGCACGCTGACCGCGGCCGTGCAGGCGGCGCGGGACGTGGAGCAGGCGCTGGTGGTCGGGGACGAGGCGCGCGACCTGCTGACGGCGGCCCGGCCGGGCGGGGCGGGCACGGGACCCGGTCCGGGCGCCGGGACGGGTCCCGGGGCGGCTCCCGGGGCCGGGGCCGGAGCGAGCCGGGAGCAGGTGCGGGAGGCGCACACGGCCCTGCGCGCCCTGGCTCCGCGGATCGCCGACCCGACCCTGCGCGCCGAGCTCCTCGCGGTCTGCGGGCTGCTGACCTCGGGGCCGCCGGAGCGGTCGGCGGGGCAGCCGGCCGCCCTGGCCCCGCGTGAGCTGGACGTGCTGGCGTGGGTGGCGGCGGGGGCGACGAACGCGGCGGCCGCCGAGCGGCTGGGGCTGCGCCCGGAGACGGTCAAGGGTTATCTGAGGTCGGCGATGCGCAGGCTGGGCGCGCGCACCCGGGGAGAGGCGGTGGTCGCGGCCCGGCGGGCGGGCCTGCTGCCCTGAACGCGGGGCGCGCAACACGCCCGTAGCGCGGGCGGTGCAAGATGCCGGGGAGCAGCGATCACATCAAGCCAGGGAGGCCCCTCACGACAAGTGACCATTCATTCATCGTCTCCATGAATTTCCCTATGCGTCACGTTGTTATATGGCTCACCACGCCGTGTCTCCGAATTTCAAAGGGACGTTGCCTAGAATTTGGCCCGGACACGACACTCGGAGGGGAGCGGTGACCGTGCGACGGGACTTCAAGGAGCCTGCCAGATGCCGCCCCGACCTGGTCATCGGCAGGGACGAGCTGTTCACGGCCGCCCGCGAGCAGCTGACGCGGGGCGGCAGTGTGCTGCTGCACGGCCCGGCCGGAATAGGAAAGTCGACCGTGCTGCGGGCATTGGCCGCGGATTACGGCGAGTCGGCCCGCACCGTCCTGCGCTGCTCGGCGACCGAGTCCGAATCGCACCTCCCCTTCCTGGCTCTGGCCGACCTCTTCGGCCTCGTGCTGGACGAGATCTCGGACAAGCTGCCCGTCGCCCAGCGCACGGCCCTGGAGTCGGCGCTCACCGGCCGAGGCGAATCGACTCTGCAACGCGACGGCCTCGCCCTGCGGCTGGCCGTGCTGTCGGCCCTGCGCGCCCTCGCCGCCGCGGGTCCCGTCCTGCTCGTCGCCGACGATCTGCAGTGGCTGGACTCGGCCAGCGCCGAACTCCTCGGCTTCGCCGCCCGCCGCCTCGGCGACACCCCCGTCCAGCTGCTGTGCGCGGTGCGGACGGAGGAGCAGGAGTACGACCGGCATCTACGCGCGTCCCCGCCCGACACCCTGGCCGTCCGGCTCAACCCCCTCTCCCGCGCCCAGGTCTCCGCGCTGCTCGACCACCGCGGCTACACCGACCTGCCCCGCTCGACGATGCGGGAGATCCACCGCACCAGCGGCGGCAACCCGCTCTTCGCCCTGGAACTGGGCCGCGCCCTCGGCGAGAGCCCGACGCCGCCCAGGCCCGGCGAGCCCCTGCCGGTGCCGACCTCCCTGCGCGCCCTGGTCCTCAGCCGCCTCGACATGCTGTCCGACGAGGCCCGCCGCACCCTGCTCGTGGCCAGCGCCGGCGCCCGCCCCACGCTGGCCCTGCTGCACGCGGCCGGCCGTGAGAACGCCGAGGCCGAGACGGCGCAGGCCGCGGCCCTCGGGCTGCTGGCGACGGAGCCCGAGGGTCCGGCCGTACGGTTCGCGCATCCGCTGATCTCGGCCGCGCTGTACGCGGAGGCGCCCGCCCAGGAGCGCCGGGCCGCGCACGCCGCGCTGTCCACCGCCGCCTCCGATCCGATCGAGCGGGCCCGCAACCTCGCCCTGGCCACCACCGGCACCGACCCGGAGGTCGCCGCCCGGCTCGCCGAGGCCGCCGCGCTCGCCCGCGACCGGGGCGCCCCCTCGGTCGCCGCCTCCCTCGGGCTGCTCGCCGCCCGGCACACCCCGCCGGAGGGCGCCCCCGCGCCGGACGACCGGCGGCTCCAGGCCGCCGAGGACGCGATCACCGCCGGCGAGGTGGACCTCGCCCGGGACATCGCGCGCGAGGTGCTGACCCGGGCGACCGTGCCCGCCGAGCGGATCCGGGCCTGGGAGGTGGTGATCGAGGCCGCCGGGCAGTCCCTGGGCGAGGTCGACGCCGTCTTCCCGCAGGCCCTCGCCGACGCCGGTGACGACCCGCGGCTGCTCGCCCTGGTCCACTACCGGCTGGCCTGGCGCAAGCTGATCGTGGAGGGCGACTTCGCCGAGGCCCGCGAGGAGGCCGCGCACACGGCCGACCTGGCGGCCCGCGGGCACGACCGGCGCACCGAGCTGATGGCGCTCTCCTTCCAGGCCTCGACGGAGACCCTGATGGGCCACCCGAACGCCCCCACCACCATCAAGCGGGCCCTGAGGGAACCCCAGGACCCCTACGTGGCGTGCCATCACAACGGCGTCGGGGCGGCCCGGTTCCGCTGGCTGCTGATGAGCGATCAGCTGCCCGAGGCCAGGGCGACCATCACCGCGCTGCTGCGCGAGGTGCGCCGGCGCGGGATGGTCGAGAGCGAGGTGCACTTCCAGCGCTTCCTCGCCGAGACCGAGCTGCGCTCCGGGCACTGCGGGCGCGCCCTCGACCTGGCCCGCGAGAGCCTCCGGCTGGCCCGGGACTCCGGCATCGGCCTGGGCGCCTCCGCGATGCTGGCCTCCCTCGCCGAGGCCTCCGGCGGTGACGTCGACCGGGCGCTGGCGCTGGCCCGGGAGGCGGCGGGGAAGGCCGAGGAGGACGGCGACCAGATGTACGTCTCGCGCGCGCTGGCCGCGCTCGGGCACGCCCAGTTGGTGGCCGGGGACGCGGCGGGCGCGGTCGGCTCGCTGCGCCGGGTGCGGGAACTGGAGCAGGGTCTGGGCATCACCGACCCCGCCCGGGGCCGCTGGCAGGGCGACCTCGCCGAGGCGCTGGTCCGGGTCGGCGAGCCGGGCGAGGCACAGGACGTCATCGACGTGACGCGCGAGCACGCGCTGAGGCTGGGCCGGGAGAGCGTGCTGGCCGTGCTGGACCGGGCGGAGGCGATGGTGCGGGCGGCGCGCGGCGATCACGAGGCGGCGCTGTCCCGGCTGACGTCCGTCCAGGACCGGCTCGCCAAGCTGGGGTACGGCCTGGAGGAGGCGCGGGCGGCGTTCGCGCTGGCCGTGCTGCGCACCGGGCGGCCGGGTCCGACCTCGTACGACGAGGCGGCGCGGTTGTTCCGGCGGTGCCGGGCGCTGCCCTGGCTGCGCCAGGTGGACGCGGCGGCCGCGGCGGCCACCCCCGAGGCGCTCGCCGTGCCCCGGCCGACGGCTCCCCCGTCCGACGCGCTGGAGGGACTCGCCTCGATGGAGCGTCAGGTCGCGGCGCTCGTCATGGAGGGCGCGACCAACCGGGAGATCGCCGCGCGCCTGTTCATCAGCGTCAAGACGGTCGAGGCGACCCTGACCCGGGTCTACCGCAAGCTGGGGATCCGTTCCCGGGTGGACATCGTCCGACTGGCGGCGGGGCATCACGCGAAGTGAGGATTCCGCGGGTTAACTGCCCCTCGGGGGCTCCCCACCCCCGGCGGGTGCCGGGCCCCGCGATGCGGGTTCTCTGAGCGTCCCCTCGGCGGCGACTGTGGCTTCCCTGAGCCGACCGAGGGTTTTCCCTGCCCCAACTCCCTTAGGGGGTTCCCTCATTGGGGGAAGCGGGTGCCGGGTTCTAGCTTAAGGGACGTGCCGCTCGCCCGGGCATACGGGGGTCGGTCCCGCGACCCCCGTGTAACCCCCCACACCCGCGCGACCCCCCACCGGCAATCCCCCACCGAGGAGATCCATGTTCGGGCTCAACCGGTTCAAGAAGACCGCCGCCGTCCTCGCGGCGACCGCCGCGGCGGCGGCGACCGCACTGCTCAGCGCCCCCACCGCTGTCGCAGCGCCGCAGCCGATCGTCGGCGGCACGACGACCACGACCACGACGTACCCGTTCATGATGCAGATCACGGACGCCTCGCAGAACCAGTTCTGCGGCGGCACCCTCGTCTCGGCGACCAAGGTGGTCACGGCCGCCCACTGTATGGTCGGCGAGACCACGAGCAGTGTGCGCGTCGTCGGTGGGCGCACCTACCTCAACGGCACCAACGGCACGGTCAGCCGGGTCAGCAAGATCTGGATCAACCCGAGCTACACGGACGCCACCAACGGTGACGACGTGGCCGTCCTGACCCTGTCGACGTCGATGCCGTACACCACGGCCTCGTACGTCTCCTCGTCCCAGACCGGCGTGTACGCGGCCGGCACCACCGCCCGCATCATCGGCTGGGGCACCACCTCGGAGAACGGCAGCTCCTCCAACCAGCTGCGGACCGCGACCGTCCCGATCGTGTCCGACACCAGCTGCAAGAGCTCCTACGGTTCCGACTTCGTCGCGACCGACATGGTTTGCGCCGGATACACATCCGGCGGCGTAGACACCTGCCAGGGCGACAGCGGCGGTCCCCTGCTCATCGGGGGCGTCCTGGCAGGGATCACTTCTTGGGGCGAGGGCTGCGCGGAGGCCGGTTACCCGGGTGTGTACACCCGGCTGACCACCTTCTCCAGCCTGGTGACGACGCAGGTCAACTCCTAGCCGGTCGGCTCCCGACCGGTGACCGCGTAGCAGTCCCCGAGATCTCCTGAGTACCCCTCAGGGAAAGACCGGGGGGCGCTGCGAGCCTCCACGAGCGGCCCGCAGCGCCCCCTATCCAAGCCCTCACCGGTCGCCGGTGGGGGCTTCTCGACTGCCGGGGGGCCGCCCGTCCGGCGGTGCAGCGCGGTGGTCACGGCCGCAGGACGGTCCCGAACCGGATGTCGTGGGGCTGCCCCGGGAGCACGGTGGCCAGCATCCGCTCGCCCTCGGCGGCCACGTCCCGCCGCTGGGCCTCGGTGAGGGCGCCGAAGGGCTCGACGACCAGGGCGTCCTGCTCCAGTTTCCACACGCCCGCCAGGAAGCCGTCGACGAGGAGGGTGCAGTACGCCTGGTTGCCCTGCCAGGAGCGGCCCCGGTAGTCCGCCGGGACGATCCGGGTGCGGTCGGCGTGGGAGAGGAGGAGGTTGTCGAACTCGGGGAGGAAGCGGGGCGGGGCCGGGGTGTGCGGGTCGGGGCGCGGCGCGTCGGGCAGGTCGAAGAGCTCGACGCCGTGCTCGTCGAGGAAGGTGAGGAGCTGCGGGCGCAGGCGTTCGAAGGCGTCCCGCAGCCGGGTCAGGCCGGCCCAGGTCTGCATGTCCTTGACGGAGGCCGGGCCGAAGGCGGCCAGATAGCGCAGGACCACGGAGTCCGCCGTCGGGGCGGGCTGCGCGGGCCGGCCCAGCCAGTGCTCGGCGGTGGTGAGCGCGACCTGCCCGCTCCGGCCCCACAGTCCGCGCGGGGTGACCTGGACGAGGGGCAGACGGCAGCGGGCGGCGACGGCGAGGGACTGGGCGTCGGCGTCCGGCCACTCGACGGAGAGCGCCTCGCGCAGCTGCTTCATCGTCCGCGGCTCGGCCTCGACGAGGTCGCGGGCGAGGACGGCGAGCCGGTCCAGGTCGACTCCGGCGAGGCCCTTGCGGAAGTACGTCAGCTCACGGTCGCGGGCGGGCTGGACGAACGGCCGCAGCGACAGGCAGTCGTCGGCGGTGTGGGTGTGGATGGTGGACCGCATGCTGACGATGCGCACCGCCTCCCGGCCGGCCATCAGCTTCGACAGCTCCTCGGGGACGAAGCCGTCGAGACGGGCGGCCAGCGCGTAGTACGGCGGCTTGACGTTCTGCGCCTGGAGCCCGAGCAGATGCGCCACGGCGGCCCCGGCGGACATCGACGACGGCCGCAGCAGCAACTGCCGTTCGAGGGTGGCGCGGTTGAGGGCACGAGCGCCGAGCACGGGGCCCGCGGGGTACGTCGTCTTCGTCATGTACGGCAACGTAGCGGGGGTTGCGGACACCTTTCGTCCGCAACGCGCGAGGCGCGGCCCGGCCGGCGAGGCCCGGCGGCCGCTGCCCCGGGCACGGCTTCCGTCCCGGTTCGGTACACCGAAACATCACTCTTACGTGATTGTGTGAACCTCTTACGGGGAGTGACCGCACGATGCTACAACTACCACCTAGCACGGTTCTCTCAGGGCGCCAGGGGGGTGGTCCGGTGCGGACGGGCCCCTCCGAACACCGGTCTGACAAGGGCAGTTCGCCACGGTGCGCACGGCGTGGTGGCTCGGTCACGATCGTCTGCGCGCTGCTGCTGATGCTGGTCACCGCGCTTCCGACGGCCCGCGCCCACGCGGCGGACGCTCTGGGAGTCGCGCCCGTGGACTTCGTGATCCTCGTCGACGAGTCGGGCAGCCTGTCGGCGAAGGACGTGGCGGCGGAGCGGGCGGCGGCCTCGTTACTGGTGCTCGGGGAGGTGTCCGACAAGTCCCGGGCGGCCGTGGTCGGCTTCGGCAGCTCGACCGGGCAGGGCCAGGCGCCGGTGGACACCGTATGTCCGCTGACGAGAGTGGACACGGGGGGCCGAGAGCAACTGAGCGCGTGTGTATCGAAGTTACGCAGACGCACCGACGCCGAGGGCAACGGAACGGACTTCCCGGCGGCTCTGGCGCAGGGTTTGTCTCTGCTGAAGAACAGCGAAGCCGACACTCCGAAGATCGTCTTCCTGCTCACCGACGGACGTCTGGACGTCAGCGACAGCCCTGCCTACGGCAATGACGCCACCTCGCGCAATGCCAACGCCCAAAAGGCACTGCGGAAGCAGATCTCGCAGGCCCGGTCGGACAGGGTGCAGATCTGGCCGCTCGGTTTCGGCTCCGGCATCGACAGGGCGCAGTTGGACGAGCTCGCTTCGGGGGGCTACCAGAGCCGCTGCGCGAACCTGTCCTCGGCCCGTCCCACCGTCCATGTGGCCAAGGGTTCCTCCGATGTCGCCCAGTTGCTGCTCACCGCCTTCGCGGGTGCTCGGTGCGCCACGGCGACTCCTGGGCAGTCAGCCCCGTCGGTGTCGTCGGCCGCCGATCTGAAGGTGACGATCCCGCCGGTGGCCACGGACGGCTCGATCGCGGTGGTCAAGCAGAACCCGGACACCGTCGCGGTGACGTACTACGACCCGCGCGGGCGCAAGGTGCCGCTGCACGGCAAGGCCGACGGCTCGGAGTTCGACCTGGTGGGGCAGTCCGGGCCCGTGGAGGCGCTGCGGATCCGCAATCCGTATCCGGGTACCTGGCGGGTGCACGTCGAGGTGCTCGGCGGAGCACAGGCACAGCGGATCACCGCGAGCGCGATCTGGCAGGGAGTGCTGCGCTCGTACATCGTGGTGGACCCGCCTCTGCCGACCGCCGGGCAACGGGTCGCGGCGCATGTCACCCTTCAGACCCGGCAGGGTGTGATTCTCACCGAACCGGGGCAACTGACCGGGATCAACGTGTCGGTGAAACTCACGGGCGACGGGTTCGACGCGCGGTCCCTCCGTCTCAGGGACGACGGAAAGGGCGCCGACTCGGCGGCGAACGACGGCGAGTTCTCGGCACACGTCACGGTCCCGCGCACCGCCACCGGCGCGTTGTCCTTCACCGGGGTGATGACCGGCGAGGGCATCGCGGGCGACCAACGCTCCTACACGACCGAGGTGGCCTCCGCGACACCTCTGCTGACCGGAGCCATCGTGTTCGAGGACCGCCAGGTGCACCCCGGCGGCACCGCGCAGGGCGGCATCGAGTTGCGCAACAACGACACCGTCGCGCACCGCCTGCGGTTGGCACTGACAGGTGGCTCGGCCCGCAGCGCGCTCACCGTGACGCCACAGCGGATGACGGTTCAGGCGGGCCAGCAGGTACGAGTGCCGTTGCGGCTGCGGTTCGGGACCGCGGCGGATCTCGGAGCGGTTCCCGGCAACCTGACGGTGCGGGACGAGGCATCGGGCCAGGTCGTCACACAGGCCTTCGTGACGGTACGGGTGGTACCGGTGCCGGACGTCCTCGACCGGTACGGAAAGGGCATCGGCCTGGCCGCCGCGCTGCTGCTGGCCCTGCTCGTGGTCGTGGGGCTGCGCTGGCAGGACCGGCGCCGCAACCGGGACGCCTCCGACATCCAACTGATCCTCTATCGGGGCGAGTCCGAGATGAGCAGGCTACGAGCACCCGCGCGGGCCGGCTCCGAGTTCGGCTTCTCGCTGCGCGTCGGTCCGGGCGGCACCCAGCGTCTTCTGCTGGACGATTCCGGTGGTCGCTACCGGGTACGCCGGGCGGGCGACGGCGGTCTGACGGTGCGGTTGCCCGGCGGCGAGCGTATCGCCGTCCCGCGGGGACAGCGCGCGATGTTGACCGACGGGGTCTCGCTCGGCTTCGCCGACCACCGTCCCGCCACCCGGGCCGCCGGGACGACCGGTACGGCGCGGTCCAGGGTCTCCGGGACCCGGCACGGGCAGCGGGCCACACCGCAGGAGAAGCCGTCCCGAGGCGGCGAACGCAGTCGCAAGAGCGCCACCGACAGCACCACCCTCATCACGCGGCGGCCGTATGACGACGACTTCTGAGGCCCGCGATGCCCGGGCGGCGCGCCAGGAGGACCCCGCCGCGGCCGGACACGAGGCCCCGTGTCGCCCCATGATCATCAGGCCACCGAGTGCGTCCCGCATGCCATCGCGAGGTGAACACCAGTGAAGATCTACCAGCCGATGCTCTTCGTCGGCCTCGGCGGCACCGGGTGCCTGATCGGCGCGGAGCTGGAGAACCGGCTGCGTGAGGCGCTGTGCGGGCCGGACGGTACCGCGCTGTTCCCCGCGTTGCGGGGCCGACAGTTGCTGCCCTACCAGTTGCCGGACTGCCTCCAGTTCGTCTACGCCGACCTCAACGAGGCCGAGCTGAACCGGCTGCCGCACATGCGCGCGGACGGCGCGCTCAAGGCCGCGTACAGCAGGACCTCGCGCGCCACGTTCGGACTGCTGCCGCGCTTCGACTCCTACCCGGAGGTGGCCCGCAGTCTGCGCACCAACCTGCCGGGGCCCCTGTGCCACTGGCTGCCGCCGCGCGCGGGCGAGCCCCGGATCGCGCCGTTGATCCGGGGCGCGGGGCAGCTGCCCACCGTGGGGCGATCCGCTCTGTTCGAGACGTTCCGCAGCGGTCTGAGACCGGCGCTGGAGCCGCTGCGGGAAGCGATCTCGCTGATCAGCAAGTCCGGAGGCGACCTCACGTCGCTGGGCGGCACGCTGGCGGACAGCTGCGACGTCTTCGTGGCCTTCTCGGTGGCGGGCGG
Organism: Streptomyces sp. NPDC002884; assembly: GCF_040295245.1. Lineage (NCBI taxonomy): Bacteria > Bacillati > Actinomycetota > Actinomycetes > Kitasatosporales > Streptomycetaceae > Streptomyces > Streptomyces sp. NPDC002884. Next base: position 159,726 of record NZ_JBEOVB010000005.1, read on the forward strand.
CACAGGTTCGGGCATCTTCTACGACTATCTGCATCTGATCGGACAGGCCTTCGAGGAGGCCCACTACCGGGTCAAGATCTACCCCCTGGTCCTGATGCCCTCCGCCTTCGACGACGGCCGGGGCGGCGGCCGGGCGGCCCGGCTCAACGCCGGCCGCTCGCTGGTGGACCTCTTCCGTCTGGTGGACGACCAGAACGCTCCTGAGACCGACGACAGCCTGGACGACGTGGGGACGCAGGGCCGGCTTCGGCTGGAGTACCCGGGCGGACTGGCGGTGAGGCTGCGGCCGTCCACCGCGCAGACCGCGTTCCTCTTCAGCCGCACCTCCGGAATCGAGCGGGAGGATCTGCACCGCAGCGTGGTGTCCCTGGTGATGTCGCTGCTTGGCACCGAACTCGGCGACGACGACGGGCGGACACGCGACAGCGACCACCTCTACCAGTCGTTCGCCGACTCGTTCATCAACACGAACGTGGAACGGGCCGCCGTCGCCCCCACCGGTATCGGTCATCGCGGGGTGTCGACCAGTCTGGTGGCCTCCATGACGGTGCCCGTCGACGAGTTGGCCGAGCTGCTGGCCTCTCGGCTCCAGGCCACGGCCCTGCGCCTCCAGAGCTCCGCCACACGGCCGCCCGACGGCTCCAGACGGGAGCTCGTCCGCGACTTCTTCACCGCCTCCAACATCGACCCGTTGTGGGGCCGGGCCAGTCTGCCCTTCAACGAGCCGCGACCGGTCACCGGCGCCCGCGCCATCCTGGACGCGCTCGCCACGCGCCAGGCCGCGATGGAGGACGCCCTGGGCGACCTGGACCGCCAGCTGCGCCAGCAGGTCGCCGAACTGGCCACCGGTTTCGACCCGGTACGGGGTGTACGCCAGTTGCTGGGCCGGTGCGATCTGCTCGAGGCACATCAGGTCGTCCTGGGCGACCCGGCCTCTCGGGACCGGGTGGAACGCGTCGGCTTCGCCGGACTGTTGGAGAACCGCCGCCGCGACCCGGAGCGTCCGCCGGGGCTGATGGCCGGCCCACCTCAGCCACAGGGCGTCCGGGACCGGATGGGCGGGCTGGTGAAGGCCAAGTGGACCGACCCCGAGGTGTCCGCCGTCCTGGCCCAGCAGGACGCCTGGTACCAGTGGGAGTCCCGGCGCACCTGGCATCGCCACTGGGCGGACCACGCGATGCGCTGGGACCGTGCGATGGCCGGGCTCAAGGCGGAGATCAACGCCCTGGTGGCCGCGTTTCAGGAGCAGGCCGACGACGAGCACACCTCGTTCACCCAGCGCACCCGGCACCTGTACCGACCGCGCACCGGCGTCTCGTATCTGGTGCCGGCACAGAGTGCTCTGACGTCGTTCTACGACACGGTGGTGCGCCGGCTGCTGTTGGCCGAAGGGCTGCGGGAGACCGACAGTGAACACGCGCTGCTGGGACGGTTGGTGAGTGCCGAGCAGTGGCGGGCGGCCTTCAACGAGGCACGGACCGACCCCCGGCGCGCGGTCACAGTGATCAAGGAACATCTCCAGCACCGCGTCAAGAGGCTGTTCGTGGAGCCCGGCAGCAGGGAGGAGCGGCCCCTGCTGCCGAGGCTCGGCACGCTGCTCGCGGAGGCCGCTGCGGGAGGTGGCGGGCAGGTCGGCGACGACGCCCTGGAGCAATGCCGGCACAAGCTCGCCTCGCTGCTCCCGGTGGGCTTCTCCCCGGAGGGCAGCGGCCGGCTCAAAGTCCTCATCGTGTATCCGGCGACTTCGTCCGACGCGACGGTTCGACGATTCCTGGAGCGGGAAATGCGCCTGCCCCGGGACAGCGAACGGGAGATCGAGTTCCGGCCGGTTTCGACGGAGTCGATCACGGTGGTGCTGTTCCGCAGCGCGATGAGCCTGACCGAGGTACCTGAGGTACGCGGGACGCTGACGCTGTGGGCGGAGGCGCTCGCGTCCGAGCAGCCCGGCGATCACCTGAGGTGGCGTCAGAGGCTGGGCTACGGCTACGACTTCCTGATGGGCACGGAGCAGGACCGGCGGCACATTCTGCACCGGCTGCTCTGCGCCATGTGGAACGACCAGTTCCATGTATTCGGGGACATCATCAATCCCTGGCAGATCCGCATCGGGCTTCAGGACCGTGACTCGGCCGCCATGGTCTGCCCGCTGGAGTCACCCGGCGGTGGCATGTCCAGCTGGGGAAGCCTGCTGCGCGCATACGAGTCCTGGACTCTCGCCGACGACAGCGGGGGTATCCGCAACGCGTTCTGCTCGCAGCTCATGGCGACCACCCCGCACGGTCTGGAAGGGGCTCCGGTACCGCCGCACGGACTGTTCCGCACGCTGGTGCACGAGGTGGCGCCGCAGCAAAGCACGCTGCTGGAACGCATGGCCGACCAGCCTGACGGACAGTGGACCGTCGGGTACAAGGAGCTGGTGGCGTTCTGGAACGAGACCCTGCCCGGCGCCCTCGACCTGCCCTTCCCGCGGGCCCACCGGATGTCCGGCTGGACGCTGCGCAAGCTCGACCAGGCCTTCCGCCCCGCCCCCGGTCCGTTTCCGTCCGGGGCGCACGACCGGCGCTTCGGCACCGGTGACCCGGATGTGGCACTGGGGCCCCAGGGGTTCATGAGTCCCCCGAGTTCCCGGGGGGAGGAACAGTGAGCGGCCCGAACGGCGACAAGCTCGTCATCTGCCTGGACCTGCGCCACGAACTGGCCGATGTGATGGATCCTCAAGCCCTGGACGAGCGCTTCCGGGACGCGATGCGCGAGGCACATGTGCGATCGGCGGACGTCTCCCGCGTCCTGGTCATCGACACCACCTCGACCCTGCTCTCCCACCATGCCGCATACGAACGGCTGTGCTCGAAATCCCTGGTGTCCACGGTGCTCTGCCTGGCCGTGGGGCCGGCCCCGGATCCGGAAGCGCATGTGCTGGACCTGCCCGCGCAGCTGAGGCCCCCCATGGCGGCAACCCTGTGGATCGGGGATGTCCGGGGCATCGGCTGGCGTCCGGGGCAGGGCCGTTCGCTGGCACTGACCGACACGGAGCTGGCCGCGGACGACATCGCGGGTCTGGAGCCCCTGATCGAACTGCTCCAGGTGGCCGAGGTGTTCGACGAGACGGTCTCCGCACTGGGCGAGCTCCCCTCGGCCGTGGCCAGTCCAGCGCTGCGGCTGCTGGTGCACGAGGTGCCCGAAGAGGACCTGATGCGTGCGCAGCTTCAGGCACTGGACTCCTGCACCTCGCCGCCGGACGACCTGCGAGCCGGGCCGGCGCCGGGCGGCGCGCTCGCCGTGCTGGCCGGGTACGCCGAGCCCGAGGACCTGTCGGTGGCCGACTGTCTGCCGGAGAGCAGCCTGTTACGGCAGGCACACTGGCGCAGCGTGCAGGGGCTCAGCGAGGCGGACGACGGCCTGAACCGGCTGGCGAGCTGGCGCGGCCTGCTGGGGCTGGACAATCCGGCCACCGAGGTGGTCGAGGCCCTCCACGATGCCGGGCACGCCCTGGCAGACTACCGGGACTCCATCGAGCAGACCTTCGAGTGGGTCGACGGCCGGGCCGGACTGAACGCGGACGGCCGCGACCATCTGACGCAGATGGGTATCCAGCTGCCCCACGTGCCCGGCACCCGTCCGGACGAGGTGGGCGCGGAACTGCGCCGACAGGTGATCGTGCGGCTGGAGCGCCGTCGCCCCCTGCCGGAGATCGTCTCCTGGCTGCGGGAGTTCGCCGGGCGCGCGGTGCCCACCGGCAGCGCCGCCCAGGTCGAACGGCTGCACCGGATCTGCCCCGACGGGCTGCTGGACACCCTGGTCGAACCGCCACCCCCCTCCGGGGGCACCGCCCTCGTCCGGCCGGCGTTGTGGGGTGCCGCCGCCGCGCTGCTCGCCGCGGCGAGCCCGCTGGGTGTGTGGGGGGCGGTGCTGGTGCTGATCCTGCTGGCGGCGGGGGCGGTGCGCACGGTGGGCTCGGTGCGTCGGCTGTCTCCGCCGGTCGCCGTGGCACTGGCGGGCGCGTCGGCGGTCGGCGGTGCCGTCGGTCTCGCCCTGCGCACGGCAGGGGTGCCTGCCTGGGCCGACGCGCCACTGCTGGTGCTGTGCCTGCTGGCGGTGGCGCAGTCGGCCCGCGCCCTGTGGACCACCGCGATACGGGACTGGCGTGCGGCGACCCGCCTGGGCGAGGCCGTCACGGCGGCCGAGAGCCTCGGCGAGGTGCTCGACCAGGGCGTACTGCGCCACTGGTTGCTGGCCGACGCGCGGGCCGGGGCGTCCGATCAGGCCAAGGCGCTGGCCCATCTGGTACAGACGGTCTGCGACACCCTCGCCGAGTTCGCCGAGCAGCTGGGCCGCAGGTCCCGCCCGGCCTGGAACGCCGCCCCGCGCGGCAACGAACGCACCGGCCTGTCCGGCAGACGCGGTGGCAGCACGTTCGCGGTGGAGTACATCGGTCAGGCCGGACAGACCCTCCAGACCACGCTGGCCGGCGACATCAACGATCTCGTGGTCGAGGTGCTCTCGCCGTACTGGCACGTCGTGCTGCGGGATCCGTCCAGCGCGGCTTCGCTTCCGGTCGTGGCCCGCACCGACGAGCTGGTCCACGGGTACCAGCGGCAGCTGTCCCGGGTCGGCACCACGCCTCCGCCACCCTTCGCGCGCGTACCGGCGAACCGGCCGGATCCCGCCACGCTGGTCGGGGTGGACCTGCACCGCATCGTGGACGTACTGCTGCCGGACAGCCGTGGTGACGCCCTCCAGCTCTGCTCTCCCGACCAGTTGCGCCTGCTCGACCGCACCCCGGCCGCGGCCCACAGCTTCGGATTCGTGCCGCAGGCCGTACAGGGTGCGTTCTGGAAAGCGGCGGAGGACCAGTCGGGCGCCGGCCGGGGTGACGGCGGCGGCAGGGACGAGGGCGTGCACAGCGGCGTCCGGTCGGCGGCCGGAGCATCCGCGCCGGTGTCGGTGCGACTCCCGGAGATCGTGTGGACGGGGTCGGGAAGGTTCGCCGGACTGCTGCGCCTGGTACCGCTGTCAGCGGGCGCCGTGCGCTCGGTGTGGCCCGGGGACACCGACGGCAACGGCACCGCACGAGACGCCTCTTCGTTCCCGTCGGCGCCCCGTGCGCCGGGCGAGGCGGGGTAGCCCGGGCGGGCACGGAAGGGTTGGGTTGACGCGCCGAGGTGTTTCCGGAGAGTGGCGGTATGAACGAGACGCTGTCCTTTGTCGATTCCTCCGGGATGCCCGAACGCGTACGGGTACTCGACATCGGCTCGGACGATCCGTACCAGCCCGGTACGGGATTCCGCACCCGGACTCTGCGGCTGGAGGACGGGCGCACGCTGCTGCAACGTCGGCTGCTGCCCACATTCGTCCAGCGAGCGGAGTGGGTGGACGCGCTGGAGGCGGAGATCCGCTCGGGGCTGGCCCTGATCCGGGCGTTCTCTGAGGTGGCGTACCCTCCCGAGTTCACCCGGCTGGCCGGGTACGCCATCGAGGAGGAGTCTCCCTACCTGCTGCTCGATCCGCTGCGGGGCGGGCAGCCGATGGCCGAGATCGCCCGCGGGCTTGTGTTGTCGACGGAGCAGAAGAAGTTCGAGAGCAGCCTGTTCCGGGCCTTGCGGCTGCTGCAATGGGCGGCTCTGGTGCACCGGTCGATCAGCCCCGCGACCGTTCGCTGGGACGGCACCCGCGTACAGCTCACCCATCTCAGCACCGCCGACCAGGTGGGTCGGCCCCGCCAGCGGTTGGGCACCCTGCCCTGGGCCTCGCCCGAGCAGCGTGAAGGAATCGGTCTCAACGACCATCGCGACGACATCTGGAGCGCCGGCCAATTGGTGTACTTCGTCGCCAACTCCCGTGAGGCGAGCGGTCATCGGGTGCCGCCGCTGGCCGGCCCGGTCCGCGACGACCTGCTCAAGGACGTCTTCGCCGAACGCGCTGAGCAGCGGCCGGACGCCCGGACGATGCTGCGACGCGTAGCCGCAGCGGACCCCTGGGACGACCTCGGCCGCCCACCGGACCCGCTGCGCGCGGCCCGGCAGCGCTTCGCCGCCCTGCTGGCCGACAAGGGGCCGCTGGCCTGGCCCCTGTCCCCTGCGGTCCGCCGTCCGGATCCGCCCGAGGCCGACACGCCCTCGGACGCGGAGGCACAGCAGGAATCCGGCACGGCCTGGACACGGCGCCGTTCGCGCGCCGGCGGGGCCGGGCGCTGGGGCACAGGCCACCGCAGGGCAGAGGAAGGCGGATAGTGGACAACGCGATGCCGGACGATCGGCCGCAGCAGCCGGTGCGCTGCCCGAGCTGCCTGGAGAATCTGCACTTCGACGACAAACGGCTCTTCGTCCCCGATCCCCGGACCAACAAACTCGCCCCCTGGGACCCTGCCTCCGAGCCCAATGCGATCCGGCGCCAGGACCAGCTGAACCAGGCCTTCCTCAAGTGCCCCAACGAGAGCGCCCAGGCACACTTCCTCCCGGTGCCCTACCTGGCTTTCGGCCGGCCTCTCACGATCGCCTTCGTCGGGCAGTCGGGCACCGGCAAGACACATCTGCTGGCCGCGATGATGGCCGAGATCGGGCGCGGCGGTCTGGACTCCCTCGGAATCCGCTGCCGTTCGGTCAACACCTCCCAGCACCACGCCTTTCTGGCCCGGGCGGTCAATGAGCTGGAGGCAGGCCGGGTGTTGCCGGCCACCAGCGTCACGGACTTCGTGGAGTTCACCGATGCCCTGCTGGTCACGGTCAACGGGCGGACCCGGCCGGTGGCTTTCTTCGACATCGCCGGCGAGTCCCTCCAGCTGCCGGGGAAGGTGACAGAGTTCCTGCTCGGTGTGGACGCGCTGATCTTCGTCGTCGACGCGCTGCGCGCGCTGCGCCTCAAACAGCTGATCCCCGCCAGGCAGACCGCAGGCGTTCCCCAGCAGCAGGCGGGCATCGCCGACCCCACCTTCTCGGCCGTCCTGGATCGGCTGCCGCGCAACGGCGATCTCTGCGATGTGCCGACGGCCGTCGTGCTCAACAAGTGCGACGTCCTGCGCTTCGAGCCGCCCATCGACCATTGGCTGCGCGAGGACGGGCGCATCGAGAGGAGCCCCGACCCCGCGGAGGTGTTCCGTGAGAGCCAGGACGTCTTCGCGTTTCTGACCCATCATCAGGCAGCGCCGTGGCTCAGGCCGTTCGTGGAGTGCCGTCGCTGCACCCTGCACTTCGTGTCGGCCACCGGAATGTCCCCGGCCGTGCTGCCCGCCGTGAACGGCCACGGTGGGGCCACGGGGCAACCCATCGCCTTCACGGGGGGCATCCGGCCGAGGCGGGTCCTCGGCCCGCTGCTGTCCGTCTTCCAGATGTGCGGCCTACTGGACTCGCCGGGACCGGTTCCCCGGCTCAGGGAGGTGTGAGGCCATGCCCGTGCCCAGCTCCGATGTCCACCAGATGGTGTGCGCCTACGATCCCGACAACCCTTCCGACAACAAGGGGTTCGGGCCGGTCGCCGTGTCCTTCGCCATGGCGGAGGCGCTCAGCCTGTTCAAGGTCGCCGGGCACATGCTGCGCCCTCCCGGGGACTCCCCCGCCGAACTGGATTCCATTGCGTGCGCGCTGCTCCCCTCGGGCCAGGAGCTGCTCGTCCGGCGCATCGTGGCCCGTGACGCGCTGCGCCGCGGCAACGTACTGAGTCAGGCTCTGATCGGTGCCCCCGGCCGGTTCCCCGCCGAACTCGGCCTCGGTCTCGCACCGGAGGACTGGCCGCTGGGCGAAGCCGTCACGGAGGTTCGGCTGGGCGAACCGCTGCACCGCGTGGACTACGCCGAACTGCACCGACGCGCTCTCGACGGCGCCGCACGCCTGCGCTCGGTCAGTCGCGACCCCGCGCTCACCGAGCCGCTGCACCAACTGGTGACGTGGATGCTCAGCGAACCCGCCCAGAACCTGTCGGTCGACGCCTCGCTCCTCGGCGACGAACCCCGGGCCGTCCTGCTCGGCCTCGTGGACATCCTCGGCCCCCTCATCCCCGGCCCGTGGTCCCTCTCCACGCTGGAATCGGTCGAGGCCGGCCCCTACCGTCTGATCGTCATGCCGGAATGGCCCCGCGCCGGAAGCCCCGAGTACGACCGCCTCCGCCTGTTCGGCCAGCTGCCGTCCGACGGACCGGCTCGCGCCACAGCTTCCCAACTGGTCGCCCGTTATCAGGAACACGGTCTGGAGGGGCTGGCTCACCTGAGCAGGCAGCCCCAGCGGTGGCAGCGGATGCAGCCTGTCGAACGGGTGGAGTCGCTGCTCGGAACGCTGGCGGTACAGCCGGCCGAACCGTTCCATCTGGCGCTGCCGGCGGGCACCGGGACCGCATCGGTCGCCCCGGCCCAAAGCCTGGTGGAAGCCGAGGCAGGGGCAGGGTCCGGCGAGTCCACCACGCACACGGCCCCGGACCGGCCGGACACCGTATCGCCGGAAGCTGCCCGTGTGCCCGATACGCCGGCCGAGCCGCGCCCGCCGACCCCGGAATTCCCGCCCGCCCCGGCCGAGCCTCCTGCCCCTGTCTCTGTCCCTGTCGAAACTCCCGTGGCGTTGTCCGTGCCGGATTCCGGGACCGACCCCTTCGGCAGGCACGACCTGATCGAGATGCTCATCGAGCCGCAGAGCAGAACCGACCACCAGAGAATGCGCCTGGCGCTGGAGAACGCGGTCGGTGGCTGGAGTGAACAAGAGATCGACGCCGCCTGCCGAACGGTGATCGGCCTCCGCCTCGGACTCCAGGATCCCCGCAGAAGAATGTTCCGGTGGGGGCCGATGCCCCCCGAGGAGCCCATGTACTTCTACGACGTGCTGATCAGCGGGGCCCTCCATCGAGAGAAGCCCGCCCGTGCCTGGGCCGAGTTCCTCCTGGCCGAGTCCCCGACGCCGCTGCCCGAGCCTCTGATGGCGGTGGTCCGGCGCATGTTCGAACAACTCGGCTGCCAGAGCATCACCGTTCACCCGGTCTTCTTCCGCACGCTGGGTGAGTGGGCCATCCCGCACGCGCTGGGTCTGAACCCGCCGGACAGTCCACCCCCTCAGCAGGAATCCGGTGGCGGCCACCACTGGAGTGCGAACCCGGCCCCCGAGCCGGGACCGGCCCATGACCTGCGGTTGATCAGCAAAGTGTTCTTCTTCATCTACGCCCCTCTCGCGGTGCTCGTGATCGTGGCGTGGCGGGCTCTCTCCTGAGCCCTGGCCTCACCCGGGCACCTCACAGCAGACCGAGGCCGAACATCTCTTCCTTCGGGATGTGCGACAGCAGCCGGACCCGGGCCGCCGCAGAGTCCCCCACACCGTGTGCCGCCATGAACTGCTGGAGCCGTTCGGCCACTTGCCCCGCGGTCCGGCCGAAGCCGATGGCGTAGCCGAGTGCCGCCGCGCGCCAGGTGCCGTCCGGGTCCGACCGCACCGGGCCGAAGGCCAGCACCACCGGCACATAGCCGAGGAGGTGCAGCTGATACGCGAACAGGTCACGCAACTGCGATTCGCGGCCGTCGGCCATGTCCTGCGGCAGGGCGTCCAGCACCAGCAGTGGCGGGGGCTGCCGCCGCCGCTTGCACAGTCTGCGTACCGCCTGGTCCACGTCCTCGGGGCGGATGGACCGGGCGCTGCCGGGCAGGCGCAGAGCCGCGCCCCGGTCCAGGGGCCGCATCTCGCCGTGCAGCAGGATGACGTCGACCGCTGTGCCGTGGCCCACATCGAGGTCGGCGTCGGAGAGCAGGAAGTTCTCCGTCACCCGCCAGACGACCGGCCCCCCGGGGGACTCGGACGGCTCCGCCACGGGCGACGGAGGCGGTGCGACGCTCCCGAGGGCGGTGTCGCCCTGGACATCGACCTCGATCTGGGTGACCGGCCGCTCGGTGGCGGCCCTCAGCACGGCTTCCCGCAGGTGCGCCGGAGCAGTTCCCGGAGCCTCACGGTCCAGCATCGCCCAGGCCTTCCGCCAGGCCTCGTCGGGCGTCCCGACGGGCAGGGGCTCCCCGTCGTACCGTCCGAGCCGCTGCAGGGCGAACTGGAGGTTCTGGCGACGTGACTCCTCCAGGAGCGGGGTGCGCAGCCGCTCGGCCAGCGCGGTCGCGCCCAGACCGACGTCGGCGCCGTGACCGGCGGCGCACAGATGCCATTCCGTGGGCTCGGCGGTGGCGGGACCCAGAAGCTCAGCGGCCTGGGCGGCGGGTTTGCGGGCCCGCCACCGCCCGCTGTGATATGCCCGCGCCAGCATGTCCGCGGCGCGCAGGGCGGGCCGTTGGGCGTCGTGGGCCTCGGCGAGGCGAAGGGGAGCGGGCGCCAGGTCCGCCGGCAGCAGCCGGTGCAGTTGCAGCCATGCGGAACGCACCTGCCCGTTGTCCCGGCCCAACCTCGCCATCGCCGTGCGCATGTCGGCCGTCGCCCGGGGGGTGGCACCCAGCAGCCGAGCGTGCAACTGCGCCGACCACAGGGCCGTCAGCCCGGTCGTGCGCGGGTTCTCGTCGCGCTCGGCACGGCAGCGGGCCAGCAGGCGCCGGCCCGCGTCGACGCGCTCCTTGCCGCTCAGCAGGGGCTTGTCGGCGATGGGCCCGTACAGGCGTACTTCCTCGGCGAGCAGCATCAGTCTGCGGCTCGTCTCCGGGATGGACTCGAGCGCGGTGGTGATCGTCGCGAGGTGAACCCTGGCCTCCTGCGGTGCCCCGCAGACCAGCGCGTGCAGCCCGTACGCGAGCCACTCCGCGGGAGTCGGCGGCGTGCCCTGTCCCAGCAAGCCCCGTCGACGGCCCCGCAGCTCCGCGAGCCAGCGGGTCAGCAGCGCCGCCACTTCGTCCGCGCGCCCCCAGCGGTGCAGCAGCACACACTCCGCGCGGTCGACGGCCGTTCCCGCCCCAGTGTGCGATTCCTCGCGCAGCGGCCGGGCCCGGGCGATCCAGCGGTCGGCGACAGCCAGGTCGCCGGAGACGGCCAGCGCGGTGCCGGCGCGCAGCGCCATGACCGAGAGGCGTTCGTCATTTCCCGGGGCACGCTTCATGGCTCTCTCGGCCCAGGTCTCCGCGTGCTCGAGCTCCAGCATTTCCGCGTTGGCCCGGGCCAGGACCATGAGTGTGTCGAAGGCCAGCTCCGGCTCCACCTGACCGGACACCGCCGGCAGGGTCAACTCCCGCAGCAGCGACTCGGCGGCCTCCGGTTCACCGACCAGCAGGGAGGACCTGGCCCGCAGGATGTCGGAACGCAGGGCCACGGCATCCAGCCCTGAGCCACCGGGCAGCTCTCGCGACAGCGGGGCTCCCGAACCCAGGTCCGCCTCGGCGCCGGCGAGCAGCACCCAGTCGGGCGTTCGGCCGGTCTGCTCCGGATACTGGGCGGGGTACCGCTCCTCGTATCGCCGCAGCCATGCACGCACCAGGTCGGGGCGGTCCGCCGCCTGCCAGTCCTGTACCGCGTACCGGGCGACCAACAGCGCCTGCGGGGCCCGCCGTTCGACCGCCTCGTCGAACACCTCGGTGAATGTCGCCTCGGCCTGTGCGTGGCTGAGGCTGCCGTTCTCCTGTGTGCGGCCGATGCGGACCCGGCAGCTGGCCAGCAGAAGGCGGGCGTCGACGGTCCAGAGGTCCTTCAGGCTGTCACGGGGCCCTGTGTCGCCGGCATACGTTTCGAGGACCCGCCGAAGCTTCGCGTCGGCCTCCCGTACCTGGTCGACCCCGGCGCTTGTGCCCTCGTGCAGTTTCAGGGCGGCGGCGATCACCTCCGCACGACCCTCGTCGGGCGTCACCGGGGGCTCGCCGTCGACCGTCAGGCCGGCCCGCTTGGCGGCCAGCCCCAGATAGCGGTTGACGTCCCACCAGCTGTGCCTGCCTCCGTAGAGCACGGCATGCAGCTCCCCGTAGGCACGTTCCAGGGCGATGTCGTACCAGAATTGCAGCGGCATCACCCGGGGGTCGGGCCTGCCGAGTCCGTCACGTTCGCTCTCCGGAGTCTCCAGGTCCGCGCTGAGCAGCCGATCGGCCAGGTCGATCACTCCGGTGAAGGCTCCACGCCGCCAGGCGCGGTCGACTTCGCGCTGCCAGGTGTGCGCCGCCGACGCCAGCCTCTCCCGGTGGCCCTGCGTGCGTTCGGCCGCATCGTGAAGCTGGTGGTAGACCTGTTCGGCGACCCATCCCGCTGCCTCGTCGAACTGCCCCCTGCCGACCGCCTGCTCGGCGAGTTCGGCACAGCGGTCGGTGCCGTCGCGGTGGAGCCGACGCCATTCCGAGCCGTTGTCGGAGCGCATGCTCTGGCGAAGTTCGCGCCGCACGTTCACGTGGACGAACAAGCGCTTGTCCTCGGCCTTGATCCATGCCGAGCGTTTCGCGTACTGGATCAGCGTGTCCCACAGCCGCATGGGATCGTCGTCCTCCTCGGTGCCGTCGCCCGTGCTCTGTCCGGTGTCGAGCAGCGGCGCGAGGACCTTGGCGAAGTACTCCCGGGTGGGATGCCGGGCGACCGAGCAGTAGGCGAGCGCACGACGGGTGCGCTCGTCCTCGATGTTGTTCAGTTCCCGGTCCACGACGAAGAGGTAGAGCGACTCGCCGGTGACGGACGGCAGTTCGGACGGGGTATCGGCCAGCAGCGCGAGAACGAGAGGAGTGAAGCCGGGCGATCCCTCCACGTCCTGCTCGCACACACTCACTATCCGCTCGGCCTGCCCGGGGTCGATGCCCCGAAGGTCCTGGAGATAGCGGTTCGCCTGGCGCGCCGTGAAGGGCCCCAGCTCCAGAGCCCGCCACGGCACTTTCTCGAAGGCCTTCCGGAAGACATCGCGCTGGGTCACATCGGCGCGGCCGGAGAGCACGATACGCAGCCAGAGGATCTTTTCTGCCAGTACGCCGAGCAGCTGAAGGAGGCCCTCGATTTCTGCCGTGCTCGCTTGCAGGAGTTCGTCCGTGGTGTCGAGGCACAGCAGCAGGGGTGCCCGCGCCACCTCGTTCAGGGCGTCGATGAAGTCGTCGCTCATGCCCTCCGGAGGCGGCGCCGAATTCCACTGGAACGGGGTGTCGGCAGGATTGTCGAATTTCGGGTCGAGTGCCAGCCGGTAGTCCCGGTACCGCGCGCAGAACGCGTACAGCTTCGCGCTGCGCTGCTCCATGCCGAGTGCCCGGGCCTGGGCCAGGAAGCGGTCGGCGATCTTCACCAGCAGCAGGGTCGGGCGGGCCAGCAGCCGGGAGGAGACCAGCGTCTGGACGTCACAGACGGCGGAGAGCACCGGAGGGTCCTGCTGAGCCCCGTACCTCGCCACGAGCCAGGCAAGTTGTGTGCTCTTGCCCATGCCGCCGGGTGCGTGCATGTGGATCACCCGGGGCGGGCCGGGAGGGATGTCGTCCCGGATGATCCCCAGGGGAGGCGGTTCGGTGCCGAGGACCGCCGATTCCAGGATGCCTTCGAGTTCGGGGCGGGAGAGGTAGTCCCTGGTCTGTTCGAAGTACTCGTGCAGCCCCGTGCTCATCGCCAGACGCTGCTCGGCCCGTTTCCGGCAGTCCCACAGGTCGCGCCAGCCCCTGTCGGCGGCGAATTCCAGCAGGTCGTCCGGTGCCACGGCCTGCGCCAGCCGTCGACAGACCGTGAAGTCGGCCACCCGCTCGAACGCCGGGTACCACGTGCGGAAGTGGGTGACCGCCCGGGCCCGGTCTCCTGCCACGGCCAGCAGCCGCAGGCGTTCCACCATCGCGGTGTCGCCGTTCACGTCGGCCAGATGGCCGGCCAGTCGTAACGCCGTCTCGGCCATGCCGACGGGGCGGCCGGTCCCCGGATCGATGCCCTCGGATTCCCACCACCAGGCCGCCCAGGCCCCCATCCGGGTCATCTCGTTGATCTGGTACCACCCGGATTCGGCGGGGTAGGGGACGAGCACCCGCCGCAGCTGCGCGAAGGAGTAGTCGAGGTCCCCGGTGGCGGCGGCGAAAGCGGACCGGCTGACGCAGGTCATCAGGCTGCACCGCTTCAGCACCTCGTAGCGCTCCGGATCGCGCTCGCGCGACCCCCGGAACAGCGCGTACGGCTGCTCGTACGTACCGGCCCCGACCCTCAGAGCGCCTGACCCGATTCCCATACCTCGCCCCCTCTCAGCCAATCTGGGTTACGGCGGCCCAGTAGACATCGTTCAGAAATTTCGGACCGAAATCACCGGAGATCATTCCCACCTGCTCGACCACCATCGCCTGCCACTCCTCTTTGTCGTGCCAGTCGTACCGCAACTGGACCCCGAGTTCACGCAAAAGGGAGCTCGCACGTAGTTGTGGCCACGGATGGAGTTCGATGAAACAGCGTGTGGCCTGGAAGCAACGGATCCATTCAGCCGCTTGGCCCTGGGGATGTTCCGCGGTCACCACAACGCTCACCGCGCTGCGACTTTGCAGGACACTGTCGAACAGGCGGGAGACCAGGACACGGGCCTCGCTCCGCACGTCCTCGGCCACGGCGAAGTGGTCGAGCGCGAGTACGAGGTGGAAGCCGGGAGGTGCCAGCTTGACGACCAGGTCCGTCGCACGCTTGAGCAGGCTGTCCCGCGTGGCGTCGAGTGCGGCTCTGCGGCCGCCCTTGCTGTGGTCGTGGCGCATGCCGTCGACCTCGGCGACCAGGGCTTCGAGATCCTCGTCGACGCCCCAGCCGCCGTTGCGCCTGCTGTCCCGTCTGATGCTTTCGGCCAGCAGCGCCACGGTCTCGACGATCACGTTCGGTGCCGGGGGCGGAGAGGCCCCCGCGTGCCGGGGCGGTGCGCTGCGGCGCAGCTCCCTGAAGTCCAGATAGAGCGCCCGGCACCCGTGCCGCTTCTCCCAGACCCGGAGCAGGGAGAGCATCAGGCAGGTCGTACCGATGGGCCCGTCCGTACCGTTCCCGCACAGTACGAGCAGTTTCTTGAGGGCGGTCCCCGACTCCAGCCAGTCCAGTGCGGTCCTGCGCTGCGCGACCCGGTCCGTGGCCCCGATCAACGGCCCGTAGAGATCTTGGCGATCCTGGTCCTGGTCGAGTGCGTCGGCGGGATCCACGGCCGGAACGGGAGGGGCCGGTAAGACCTGGTCCGGGAGGCAGTTCACCGTGACCTTGGCATCGGCCGTACAGCCTTCGTGACCGGCCACGGCGTCCGACGCCGCCTCGGCGATGCTCCGGCCTTCGGCCAGTGCCCTGTACAGCGCTCTCACCGGCAGGCACAGATCCCGTCCGCGTTCGGGCGCGGAACACGCGTCGCAGGTGTGCTCGGGCGCGAGCGTCAGGGAGATCGCGGCCAGCGCCGGGTGCAGCGCGTCCGCTTTCACGAACGGCCGGATCAGCCGGTGTGCCTCCGATGGTGTGGCGTCACTGCTGGAGACGACGAGACGGACGGATGACAGGTTGAGACCGCTGAGACCGTCCGAACCGTCCACCAGCAGATCCCGTGCCGCCCAGCCTGCCAGGTGCAGCACGTGGGGCTGAATGTCTTTCAGCGTTCCGGAAAGGGAGTCGTGACTCATCGGCCCCGGGAGCACGTCGACCTCCCACCGTTCGGCGTGCGCGGAGAGCGCGGTGTGCACGGCCACATCTTCATGCCATGCGGGTTCCGCCCCCTGCTCCTCGCTCGAATCCACCCCAATGACCAGTACCCGCAGCGGAAGATCGTGGAACGGCAGCGGCTCGCCCGGCTGAAAATTCCCTGCCCCGACCTCGCTGCGCAGGACGGTCACCGGTCGGGTCACGCCCGCTTCCGCGGCAGCGCGTGCCAGCCCCTCCCAGTCGAGATCATGCAGTTCGGGGACGTGTAAGCGCAGAACCACCAGCACCGGGGCGCCGGCATCACCGCCCGGAACCTCTTCGGGGTCCGGGGGAAAGTATTCGGCCAGGGAGTGCCATAAATACTCTCCCCGTGTCGTGTCCTCCGATCCCCGCTGCATGGTGATCACCCTTGAACCCTCTTCGACCCCATTCTCCCGAATGATCGTCACTTCGACGCGATAAGCCACCGCACAGGCCGCTTCGGCGGCTTTGAATCTCAGGTGGACGACGTGCACCATTCACCCCACCCCCAATATCTGGGGACTCCCTTGAAGGAGCCTTATCATCCGGTAAAGATTCTCCGAAAAGCCTCGGTCAACTCGGCCTCATCATCCACGAGTTTGAGGAGCAGACGCTCGGGATCAGGTGTGCCGGACAGGTGATCCCCGTCCACGGCGTCCAGATCGTCACGGACACGTACGCACAGCTCCCGGTACGTGGCAGGCACACCGCGACCGGTCCGCGTGCCGCGCCACAGCGCATCATCCTTCTTCCGGCGGCGCAGCAGATAGGCGCCGGTGAGGTCGCCGACCAGCGTGGCGTACATCTGATGGACGGGCGTGCTCGCGGTCAACTGATCTGACTGGCAGCGCAGTTGATCGTCGGCGATCCGCCGGTGGCAGGCTCCCACATCCATCGGCGTGCCTGCCCTGTAGAGCTGGCGCAGCGCCTGGCGCTCATAGTCCCGCGCGATCTTCATGGCGGCATGCGCCTCTTGTTCCAGCCCTCCGCCGACGGCCAGGCCGGCCCGGGTCCGGTGGATCCGGGCGCGGGCCACGTCGACCATGGCCCGCAGGGCGATGTCGCCCGACCGCTCCACCTTCGCCAGGGACGCCGTCAACTCGGCGTCGAGCAGCCTGAGTTGCTCGCGGTCTCCGGTAAGTCTGTCGTCCAGTCCGGTGAGGCAGCCCTCCACGGTGTGCAGATACCGATCCGTCTCGGGCGGGTTCGCGAGTTCGAGGTACTGCCCGAGCCGGAGGTGGGCGGTGCGGGCCCTCTCTCGGTGGGCCGCGCGGTCCTCGGCGCCGGCCTCGTGCTCCTCCGGCGTCGGCCCGTGCGTCTCCGCCAGCAGGACGTGGCAGTCACGGCGGATGGTGAACAGTCTCCTGCGCAGGATCTCCCCATCCGCCCAGTCCTCGTGCGCGATGTCACGGAAGCGCACGTCGACGAGGGATTCCAGGACGGTTGCCGTCCCCTCCAAGGCCTCGTGCAGTTCGCCCTGGTCCACCTTCACCCTCAGCAACTCCGTATCGACGGCGCTGGCTATGAGGCTGACCGGGTCCCCGCGCCCCACATGCTGGAGATAGTCGTCGCCGACGTGTCTGGCCCGAGCCAGGCGGCCGGTTTCGCGCAGACCTCTGAGGATTCCCGCCCCCATCGCGGTGGCCACCGGCGAACTGTCCACCACTCTGTCGCCCGGGCCCTCTCCGAGCAGGGCCGACAGACCGGGGTCACCGCCGTCGTACAGCGCCTCGAGGACCTGTAGGAGGCGAGTTGCCATGGTGGCCTGCGCAGAGCCCGTGTTCGATATACGCTCCCGCACCCGTCTGAGGCGGTTCATCATGTCGTCCAAGCCGTAGTCCTGCCGTGAACGGGCCATCAGAACGGCCATGAGCACCAGGAGCGTGTCCCAGTCTCCACAGCGTTCCAGGTAGGGCAGTGCCCTGCGGATGAGCCGTTGCACCTCCGCGGACCCGCCGTACAGCCGGTGCCGGAGTGCCTCCTTGGCGCGTTCCGCCGTGTGTTCTATGGCGATCCGGTCGACCTCCGCCCGCAACGAGGCCCCGTCCCCCGTCTTCACGTCGCTGTGGCCCGCCGCATCCGCGATCGCCGGGTGGATACGCACCTTGATCAGCGCATGGGCGTTCCCCCTGTCGGGCAGCCTGACGAGGTCGACCAGGGACTCCCCGCGCAGCTCGTCCAGCAGTACCTCCAACTCCTCGGCCGCCGACAGCCGGCCGTCCTGGCTGTTGTACAGAGCCGCCCAGATCTGGGACAGCAGACAGGGCACCGAGTGATCGCCCTCCCGACGCCGCAGAATCCGGTCCACCGGTCTGAGCCGGCAGAGCACGAGCATCAGCAGGTAACGGGGATCGTCGCCGGGCAGACGCAGCAGTGCGTCCAGCGTCCAGTCCCCTATCGCCCGCCAGGCGTCAGGGCGCCGGCCTGGCTCGTCCTCCGCCAGGCGTTCGATCCCGGTGTCGGCGAGGCTCCGCAGATACGCCTCGCCCTGCTCGGCGGCCTCGTCCGCGTACTGGAGCAGGCCCGGATGTCCGTCGGCCAGCGAGAGCACATCGTGGACGAGCTTGCGCTTCTCCGGGCCGGGCACGGCTCGGGGTGCCGCACCGATGACCTTGCCCAGGTGAGGCAGGCTCAGGGCATACAGGAACGCTTCGGCGGGCGCCAGCAACGGCACGAGAACGTCCGGCATGCGCGGGCCCAGCTTGAGCGGGAACGCGCTGGTGATCAGCAAGCGGAAGCCCAGCGCCTTGGGGTCCGTCATCGCGACGATCAGCCGCTCCCAGTACGGATGCAGCCAGGAAGCCCGGCTGGAGGTGTCCCCGGGAGCCAACAGGCTCTCGATGTCACTGAGGAACACCAGGGCGCAGGAGTCGTCGCTGCGCGTCAGCCAGCCCGCGACGTCGCCGCAGAGTCTCTCGAACGCGGTTTCGTTCTCGAGGAAGGACTCAAGTTCGGCCGGGCCCGGCACGGCCTCGCCGCGCGTCTCGAAGGCCTGTCTGATCGCGCCGTCCGCCAGAAGGACGGCGACGAATCCCTTCAGCGCCTCGGCCGCATCGGGGTTCATCGTCTCGCCGTCCGGTGGATACTGCACGACGGTGCGGTAGTCGTCCGCGTAGTGGCTGATCAACTCGGTGGCGCAGGTGGTCTTGCCCACGCCGTGCATGCCGTACAGCACGGCGCCGTTCACGTCGCCTTCGGTGGGCCCGGAGAAGATCTCGCTGGCGGTCCACATGGTGTCGTGATGGCCGACGAGACGCGGAGCGGCGCGCTGTCGCGGCGGCCCTCCGTTGTACCCGCCCGTTCTGTGCGGTGGAGGCTTCACCTTCAGGCCACAGGCGTCGGCACCATAGAGGATCGGAGCGGCGACATCCAGGGGTTCGAGCGATTCGCGGTGTGTGGCGAGGGCCTCCGACAGGGCCTGCGGAAGCGGCAGATGCTGCCGCAGAAGCTTTTCGTACACCGTTTCGACGATGTCGATCGCGGAGCGGTCCGCGATGCGGTGCCGGAAGGCCAGCACCGCGCACTGAAGCCCGCGCGCCAGTTTGTAGGGCAGCTGGCCGTCGGGCTCCGGCGCCTGGACGTGGGGGTCGCCGGAGGCCGGCCGGTGCGGGTGTATGCCGAATTTCTCCAGCTGGTCGGCGAGCGAAGGGCTGCCGGCCGGCCGGGTGGTGATGACCGCCAGCCTCAGCCGCAGGTCGTTCCCCCCGGGCTGAAGCATCTGGATCAGCTGGTCCGCGCTCAACGAGGTCCTCTGCCGGCTTCCGTCGATCGCGGACCAGCTGCCCGGGGCGCCCCGGTCGGCCAGGTGCAGGATCATCTGCCACGGCCTGGAGTCCTGGTGCCGGCTGGACCGGTTGGCACTCTCCAGACGGTCCTTCAGCCGACCGTGCGTCACGTGGTAGGCGAGTGCGTTCAGGGTGATGTCCCTGCCCCCGCCCTGGGCGGCAAACCTGCGCACGGTCCTGAAGACGCGTGTCTGCTCGGCGTGCAGGTCCACCGGCTCGCCCGCCTCGGTGCGGTTGAACACACCGACGAGATGGAGCGGCGTGTTGTCCTCGGCCCGGTAGTTCAGATCGACCCGTGCCGGGCTGTCCTCGGCTGCCACGTCGTACACGAAGGTCAGCTTGCGGTCCGCGAGGGAGCCCTTCTCGTCGGCCGCCAGGGCGAGCGGGTAGCGGACGATCTCCCGTTCGAGGCCGTCTCCGTTCAGTTTGACCAGCACGGTCGACGGACGCCCCGTGGGCAGCTGCCGCCATATGGCCGGAGTGAGCACCGACGTGCACAGCCATTCACCCAGCCGACTCAGGGTGACCGTCTCCGCCGCGCCATGTAATGCCAGATTCTGCATGAAGTCGTACGGGTCGGTCAGGAAGCGGTAGTTGTCGGGGGCGGTCGCGCCGCCCTCCCCCCGCGTCAGGTCGACGTCTGCGACCACCGGCACCTGCTGCCCGCGAGACGGCGTCAGCCGCCACCGCCAGCGTGGTACACCCCCCGCCGCCTTGGTGAAATCCAGGACCTCCAGTAAGGCGTCGTAATCCCGTGGCATGTTCTCAGCCCCCCTAAGAACCCCTCGCATATGCCAGTGGAGAGCAGGGTATCCTCGCGCCGACTTACGACACCCCGAAGCGACAAAAGAGGTCACGGAATCCTCCGGCACAAGATCAGGAACTCTCGATAATCGAAGGTGTCTGCGATTTCAGGCAGTCCTCCCGCGTATCCAGGCGCGCAGTTCTTCCGGAGTCCCGGCGTGGGCCTCCGCGTCGTGCAGGACCCCCGGGTTCCCCGCCGCCCGCCGCAGCACCTGGTCGGCCGTGCGGGAGGTCTCCCGGGCATGGTGGATCGGCCCCAGTCGGGGCAGGGCCCGGATGATGTGCCGCATCTCGGCGGGTTCGAGCGGTGACAGGGGCACGCGGCGCAGGGCCGGCGCCAGATCCGGCAGGTCGGTGCGGGAGGTGAGCAGAAGCTTGCCGGGGCCCCCGGACGAGGCGAGGGCGCCGAGCATGTCGGTCCAGCGCGGATCCTGGACGCGGTCCGCGGCATCGACGACGACGAGCAGGCGGCCGCGGACGCCCGCGATACGCGCGGCGACCTCGGTCCAGGGCAACCCCTCCGAAAGACCGGAGAGTTCGGGGAGCCGAATTTCCAGTTGGCGCATGAAATCGGTTACAGGGTCGGCGCAGGACGACGTAAAGCCTTCCGCCCATTCCGGTCCGGGATACCAGACGATGGTGGAGAACGCCTCACGGTGATCGTGCGCGAGAAGTAGGGCGCACGTGGTGGCTCCCATGCCGGGTACACCGTGGACCACCGCACCGGGCACTCCGCCGGCGGGAGCCAGCGCGGCATTCGCGCCGATCATCTCGCGCAGCCGGCCGACGAACGAGGCCGGCCGGTCGGGCAACAGCGCGGCATTGCCCCGCCGGGGGCCCGGGAGATGCCCGCGGGACCGGGGACGGTCGAGCAGCCCCGGGTCGAGGGCGGCGGCGCCGTAGACCATGGGTGTGGCGGCGGTGAACAACGGGTAGCGGTGCTCGCCCAGTCCGGAGTCGGACGCGGTCTCGTCCAGAGCGTTGTGCAGAGCCCGGGGAAGGGGGTGGCGGTGACGGAGGAGGGAGGTGTACAGGCGGACGGCGAAGGCCTGCGCGAAGTCGTTGCCCACCGGAAAGCGCATCGCGACGACAGCGCAGCCCAAGTCGTCCGCCATGGCCGCGGCCAACGAGGTGAGCGCGCGGTACGCGGTGCCGTCCGTATCGGAGGCGTCCGGGCCGCCCGCCTCCGGTGCTGTCCGAGCCCGCGGTCCTGATTCCGCGCCGGCGGCATCCTGGGCGTGCGGGAGCTGGCCGCCGGACCAGCAGGCCGACAGGAACACCAGTTTCACGCGGTTGCGCAGCCGACTCAGCAGCTGGATCAGATCGGGAGTGGCCACCGCGTCCTCGGAGCCGTCCGGATGCTCGAGGAGCAGGGTTCCGGGGAGTCCGTGGGCGACGACATGGACGATGTCCCACCCTTCCGGCTCGTCCAGCATGGCGCGGAGCGTCGTCCTTCCGACCCCGAACTGCCGCGTTCTCAGTTCCAGCGGCGTCACGTCGGACCCGCCGCCCGCCCCGAGGGCCAGCAGCTTTCCGCGCAATACCGTGCGATGGGCTCCGAGATCCAGGGGGGCCACGGCCCGAGGCAGGCTGAACAGAGCGAGCATGCGCAGGCGTGGCGGCAGATCAGGCCGGTCGCGCACGACATCGGAGGGTGTCCGCACACCGCGCACCATGGTCACGCCGTGCCGCGCGAGCGGTCGGCCGCCGACGAGTGCCAGCTCCCACGGCAGGGCTTCGAAGTCGGCCAGGGCCGGAGGCAGTTGCAACCGCACCACGGACGGACCCAATGCCTCGAGATGGCCCGCCATCTCCCCCAGACCCACGGTGGCGATCCACTGCCCCGCGGACCGCACCTGGTCCTCGATCCGGGCGAGCCCGCCCCGCTTCCCGCTGAGTGCGGCGATCCGCTGCGGAAGCGTGTGGAGCAGGTCCAGTTCGGCACGGTCGGCGCTGCTCAGCCGCACGGGAACGAACTTGGCCCGGAAGGAGTCGGGCCGCCACAGCTCCCACACCCACGACTCGGGTATACCGTCAGCCCCGGCACCGCGACGGTCACGGATGGTGAGCACGGCTGACCGGATCATGTCGATACCTGCCCCCTTTCGCCATGTTCACATCCGGTTTCACGATTTCCCATCTGAAAAGCTGTCAAACTCTCTAGTCTGATGGAAAGTCAGGATCTCAGGACGACGGGGGACCGCCATGCCGAACGACCGTCCCAGGAAGTACATCAAGGCCGTGCGAGCCGCCACCAAGATGCAACCCTCGTGGCCGCCGTCCGAGCACCGGGAACTCGGTGACGTGGGAGTTTTCCGCGACGGC
The DNA here is from genome assembly GCF_040295245.1 of Streptomyces sp. NPDC002884. Classification (NCBI taxonomy): domain Bacteria; kingdom Bacillati; phylum Actinomycetota; class Actinomycetes; order Kitasatosporales; family Streptomycetaceae; genus Streptomyces; species Streptomyces sp. NPDC002884. Next base: position 182,125 of record NZ_JBEOVB010000005.1, read on the forward strand.
CAGTTCGAACGCAAGGGCACCATGCAGTCGTTGTTCGGCGTCGAGGTCATACCGCGCGACGCACCGGACAACAACTCGTCCTACCACTGCGACTCCAACGGCAGCGTGCAGCTCCTTTCCCATGCCGCAGCCGGCGTCACCGTCGCTCCCGCCGCAGATGCCTCCGTCGTCCTGGAGTTCGGCAGGGCCGACGCGGTGCTCTTCCGCGCGACGGGCTGCCGGACCGAGGAGATCAAGAACATCGAGGCGGTCGAGGCGAGAATGCTGGAACTGCACGCTCAGAAGAAATGGCCGCGCGACTACGTGGTGGTGACCGAGGTCACCCACGCGTCGCGCACCACGGCCCTCATGTCCAAGAACCGCAAGGACCGCATCGAGCTGAGGGCCAGTGCCGACCCCGGCATCAGCGGTCTCGATCTGCTCACCGCGTCCGGGGGGCTGAGCTGGGCCGGCGGCTCGGTGGCCGGCTTGCAACTGCTGTCCGAGGGGGAGCTGACTCCGCTCTACCGGGTCCGAGGCATGGTGAGACACCTCTTCCGTGACGACGAGCCCAGCTACCTCGGCCCGGACGAGACCGAGGACGAGCAGGACGAGAGCGACACCGAGTGGTACGTGGACGAGGTGAGCAGCGCAGCCTTCGACGCGGAGGAGGAGAACGACGCGGAGTAGCCGAACGGCGCGGAGTAGCCGAACGGGAGGGGCGGGTGGTGGAGCGATCGTGATCGCTCCACCACCCGCCCCTCCGCCGTGTCATGCCTGACGAAGAGCCGACCCTCAGGCGATGGACCGGCACGGATCGATCGGGCTGCACATCGGCGCGATCCGACCAGCGTCGCGGCGGGTGCCGCCGCCGGGCCACGCCACTCGCCGCGTGACTCGTCCGGGCATCGACGAGGTGTTGCGGTCACGTTTCGGTCGCGTGCCATTCAATGGAAATCTGCCTGGTGGCCATGGACGCGGGCGCACATTCTTGCCGCACGCCTCGGGGGGCCGACCGTCATGTGTCGGACTTGCCGCTCCCGAGCGCTCTGCCCTTACCGCCCGGCTCGCGAAAGGAGCGGCTGCGTGACATCGACGTCTGCAAGCCCCTCGCTCACGGCATCGTCCGCCCGGACCTCCGAACGCTGGAACCCCCGGCTGGTGGCCCTGCTGGTGGCCCTGATCTGGCCGACGCAGCTGCTGGCCGTGGCCGGCATCGTCACGGCCAACACGACGGCCGACATCGCGCAACGCTTCCACACCACCCAGGTCGCCTGGTTCTCGCTGATCGTCACCATGGTCTCGACCCTGCTCATCCCGTTCGTCATCAAGGCGGGTGACCGGTACGGGAGGCGGCGGATCATGCTCGCCATGATCGGCCTCGGGGTCGTCGGCGACATCATCGCGGCCATGGCGGGCAGCTTCTGGCTGCTGCTGGTCGGCCGGGGCATCGCCGCCTGCTACGCACCGTTCGCCGCCCTGTCGTTCCCCGCCGTGCGTGATCTGTTCCCCGCCCGGATGGTGAAGCAGGCCAGCGCGATCCTCGGCGGCAGCATGGGGCTGGTGGGGGTCGTGGGGCCGTTGCTCGCCGGATGGCTAATCGACGCCGGGGGGTACCGGGCCGCGCTGTGGTTCATCGCCGCGGCGACCGCGGTGGCGTTCGTCCTGGTGGCCGTGCTGGTGCCCGAGACCCCGCGGCACGACTTCCAGAACGGCTTCGACTGGCTGGGCGGGATGCTGCTCGGCGGCGGCCTGACGGCCGTGGTGTACGCGGTCGGCCAGGGGCAGAGCTGGGGCTGGACGAGCGGTGCGACCCTCGGCTGGACGGCCGGCGGACTGCTGGCGCTCGTCGCCTTCGTCCTCGTCCAGCGCACCAGCGCCCATCCGATCCTCGATCTGCGGGTGCTCGGCCGGCGACCGGTCGCGCTGACCGTCGGCGCCGCGGCCGTGGGCCAGGCCACCGCGCTGGCGATGGCCTCCATGGGCATCCTGCTGGCCCTCTACCCCAGGATCCCCGGGGTCTCCGACGGGCTGGGCTGGACCAGTACGCACAACGCGCGGGTCGGTCTGACCTGGAACCTGGTCATGCTCGGCACCGGATTCGTCGCCGGCCGCCTGCTGCGCAAGGCCGACGCCCGTCTGCTGTGGGCGGTCGGACTGGGGCTGGGCGCGGCGGGTTACGGACTGATGGGCCTCTTCCACGCCGATGCCGTCCAGCTCGTGCTGACGGCGTGTCTGGCCAACCTCGGCACCGGCCTCATCGTCTCCATCGCTCCCGTGCTGGTCCTGGGCGTGGTCTCGGTGGAGGAGCAGGGGCAGGGCAGCGGACTGATGCAGATGCTCTTCAACTTCTTCGGCACGGTCGTCCCCGCCGTGTGCTTCGCCGTCCTCGCCGCGCACAGCACGGTGCTGCAGGGCACGGCCTTCTACCTGGACGGGGGCTACAGCTGGGTCTTCTGGACCGGAGCGCTGATCCTGCTGGCGGCGCTGGCGGTGTCCCTGTTCATCCCGGCGCTGCGCGATCCGGCGGAGAGCGACGCGGCCCCCGCCGCCGCCTGACCGGTCCGCACCGACGCCGTCGCCCCCCGCCGAGTCCCAGGGCGGGGGGCGACGGCGTCGGCTCGCGGGGATCCGCCCACGGCTTCACTGCCGTCGGCGGATGCCGCTCTGCGCCTGGGCCGGCGGGGCCGTGACGGCGCCGAGGCTGCGGGACAGGGCCCGGGCCGTGGCGCGCAGCGCGGGGGCGAGCACGCGGGGCTCCGCGTGGCCGGCCGGTACGACGACCGACAGCGCCGCGACGACCTCGCCGTCGGCCCCGCGCACGGGTGCCGCCACGGCGTGCAGCGGAACCGGTTCCGCGCGGTTGACGACGGCCACCCCGGTGCTGCGGATCTCGGCGAGGGAACGCCGCAGCGCGGCGGAGGACAGCGGTACGCCCTCCGGCTCGTGCGTCAGGGCCTGCCCGAGGATCTCGTCCTGGAAGTCGGGTTCGGCGTGGGCCAGCAGCACCAGACCGACGCCGGTGGAGTGCAGCGGCAGCCGGCCGCCGACCCGGTACAGCACGTCGATCGCCGCGTGGGCCGACAGCCGCTCGACGAGCAACGCGTCCGCGCCGTCCCGTACGGCCAGCAGGACGTGCTGGTGGGTCGCCTCGTACAGATCCTCCATGTACGGCAGCGCCACCCTGCGCAGCCCGTGCGCGCGCGGCGCCAGGGAGGCCACCTCCCACAGCCGCAGGCCCACGACGTAGCGGCCGTCGGCGTCCCGCTCCAGGGCGCCCCAGTGCACGAGCCGCCGGGCCAGGCGTAGCGTCGTACTCGGCGGGGTGTCCGTGACGCGGCTGAGTTCGGCGAGGGTCAGCGCGCGGCGGTCCTCGGTGAAGGCCGTGAGCAGCGCGAACGCTCGGTCGATCACCGGCTCGCCCTGCGGTGGCCGTCTTCCCCGGGCGGCGGCACGGGAGGTGCCCGCATTGTTCGTCACCCGTGCAGTGTGACCCACTCCGCGAGCAGAGACGCATTGCGCGCAGGTTTCGATCGCATGCCATTCAATGGAATTCCGCCTGGTGGGACGGTGGCGACGGACCCCATCCTTACGGCACCCGTCCGTACGGCGCCCGTCCGTACGGCGCCCGTTCCTGCGGCACACCTCGACGGGTTGCCCGCCTCGGGCAGAGCCGACCAGATTTCCGAGGAGACCCCATGACTGCGGAGTTCGCCCTGAGCGGCGGTGCGAAGCGCCTCCCCCTGCCGGGGAAGCCGGTGCCCTACTTCCTGGAGGCCGGAGAGGGGGAACGGTCCCACCTGTTCGACGCCCTCATCACCGTGCTGCTCAGCAAGGACGAGACCGCCGGCCAGTTCGGTCTCTTCACCTACGCGGCCCCCAAGGGCGACGCGATCCCCACCCACAGCCACGCCGATGTGCACGAGACCTTCTATCTGCTGTCCGGCCGCGCCCGGGTGTGGATCCAGGACGGCGACGGCGAGACGTACGAGAAGCTCCTGAAGCCCGGCGACTTCGGTTACGTGCCCGCCGGCTGTCTGCACACCTTCCGGGTCGAGGCCGACGACACGAAGATCATGGGCGCGTCCAGCGGCGGCTTCGAGCGGTTCTTCGGCGAGGCCGGCACCCGTACGGACTCGACGGAGCTCCCGCACCCGCCCTACGTCCCCTCCCACGAGCAGCTGGCCCGGGTCGCCCGCGAGCACCGGCAGGAGTTCCGGTTCGACCTGCGCCCCCTGGACGGCTGACATGACGGCGAACGCCTCCGCCCTCCCGGCGGAGCAGACCACGGCCGCGGGTTCCCGGGTGCTCCGGGGGGTCGAGTACGGCTCCCCGCTCGGCTTCCGGCCGCTGCTGCTCGACCTGTACCGGCCGGCCCACGACCCGGAGCGGCCCGCCCCCGTCATCGTGTTCCTGCACGGCGGCGGCTGGCGGGTAGGGCGGCGCGATCAGTTCGGCCCCGCCTTCGCCGGGTGGCCGGTCGGGCCGTTCGACCGTCTCGTCCGGGCGGGCTTCGCGGTCGCCTCCCTCGACTACCGGCTCAGCGGCGAGGCCGTCTTCCCGGCCCAGCTGCACGACGGCAAGGCCGCGCTGCGCTGGCTGGGCGCGCACGCCGACGCGCTGGGGCTCGACGCCGGACGGGTCGTGCTGTGGGGCGAGTCGGCGGGCGGTCATCTCGCGGCCCTGCTCGCGCTGACCGACGGCAGGCCGGAGTGGGAGGGCGAGGTCGCAGAGCCCGGTCCGGGCGTGACCGTCGCCGGGGTCGTCGACTGGTACGGGCCCGCGGACCTGCGCACCATGCAGCGCCAGTCCCGGCCCGACGCGGTGAGCGCCCCGGACGCCGTGGACTCGCGGGAGGCGCTGCTCCTCGGCGCACCCGTACCGGCGGCACCGGAACGCGCCGCCGCGGCGAGCCCGGTGAGCCATGTGTCGGCCGCCGCCCCGCCGTTCCTGCTCGCGCACGGCACCGCCGACCGGTTCGTCCCCAGCGGGCAGAGCGAACAGCTCGCCGCGGCCCTGCGCGCCCACGGGTGCCGGGTGAGCCTGCAGCTGGTGGACGACGCGGACCACCTCTGGGCCGGGCTGCCCGATCCGGAGACCGTGTTCGCCGAAGCCCTGGAGTTCGCCTCCCGGGTGTGCGGCCCCGGCCCCCTCGGGCTTCCCGACCCGGCCTGACTCCTCCTCGAACGTTTGGTCACCTGTATGAACGCCGCTCCCACCTCTCTGCGCGCCGACGAGCTGGAACAGCCGCTGGGCCTCGGCAACCGCCGCCCCCGGCTGTCCTGGTGGCTGCCGCCCGGCTCGCGTGAGCAGTTCGCGTACCGCGTCGAAACGAGCGCGGGCTGGGACTCCGGCCGGGTCGAGTCCGCCGACAGCACGCATGTGCCGTACGACGGGCCGCCGCCCGGCTCCGGGGAGCGGATCACCTGGCGGGTCAAGGTCTGGACCGACCTCGGCGAGAGCGCGTGGTCGCACGAGGCCTGGTTCGAGACCGGCCTGCTGGATCCCGCCGACTGGCAGGCACGGTGGATCGAGCCCGTCGTACCCGGCGCAACCGGCGGACCCGGTGTGTCCGGCGGACCCGGCATCCCCGGCGTCCCCGGCGGACCCGGCATCCAGGGCAGGCCCGGTGCGTCCGGTGTGTCCGACGTCCCCGGTGGACCCGGAGTGCCGTCCGCCGGGCGCCGGGGCGCCCCGCTGCTGCGTACCGCGTTCACCACGGGTTCCCCGGTCCACCGGGCCCGCCTCTACGCGACCGCGCAGGGTCTCTACGAGGTCTTCCTCAACGGGGAGCGGGTCGGGGACGCCGAGCTGACGCCGGGCTTCACGCAGTACGACGTACACCTCCAGGTGCAGGCGTACGACGTGACGGCGCTGCTGCGGGAGGGCGGGAACGCCCTGGGGGCGGTGCTGTCCGACGGCTGGTTCCGCGGACAGATCGGTGTCACCCGGGCCCACGACCAGTGGGGCGAACGGGTGTCGTTCCTGGCGCAGCTGCATCTCGAGCACGCCGACGGCACCACGTCCGTCGTGTCCACCGACCGCGACTGGCGCTGGGCTCCCGGGCCGATCGTGGCCGCCGACCTGATCGCGGGCCAGTGCACCGATCTGCGCCGCACCCCCATCGGCTGGGACCTGCCGGGGTACGACGACTCGGCGTGGACGCCGGTGGAGGTCGCCGACCACGGACACGCCGGACTGGTCGCCTCGCCCGCCCCGCCCGTGCGGCGCGTCGAGGAACTGGCCCCGGTCTCCGTGACCCGGCCGCACCCCGACCGCCAGGTCTTCGACCTCGGGCAGAACATCAACGGCTGGGTGCGGCTGACCGACCTCGGCCCGGCGGGCACCCGCCTCACCCTCACGCACGGCGAGTCCCTGGGTCCCGACGGCGATGTGACGACGGACCACCTCCGCGTGGACATGCCGTTCCTGCCCGAGCCGCTCCCGGCCGGCCAGGTCGACCGGGTCGTCTCGGCCGGCCGGCCCGGTGAGGCCTTCGAACCGCGGCACACCACGCACGGCTTCCGCTACGTCCGTGTCGAGGGCCATCCCGGCGAGCTGACCGCCGACGACCTGCGCGGCGTGGTCGTCCACTCCGACCTGCGGCGGACCGGCTGGTTCGACTGCGACGACGAGCGGATCGACCGGCTGCACGAAGCCGCCCGGTGGGGTCTGCGCGGCAACGTCTGCGACATCCCCACCGACTGCCCCACCCGCGAACGCGCCGGCTGGACCGGGGACTGGCAGCTGTTCGTGCCGACCGCCGCCTTCCTCTACGACGTGTCGGGCTTCTCGGCGAAGTGGCTGCGCGACGTGGCCGCCGACCAGTGGCCGGACGGCACCGTCGCCAACATCTCACCGGCCTGCCGCACCGAGGGTCCCAAGGGTCCGGTGGCGCATCTCAACGGCTCCGCCGGCTGGGGCGACGCGGTGGTCATCGTGCCCTGGCAGCTGTACCTGGCCTACGGCGACCCCGGGATCCTGGAGGAGCTGTGGCCGGCCATGACCGCCTGGCTCGGCCGCGTCGAACGGGCCGCCCGCGAGGAGCGTCACCCGGACCGGATCCGGCGCTCCCCCCGCCCGGCGCCGCATGAACGGTATCTGTGGGACACCGGGTTCCACTGGGGCGAGTGGCTCGTGCCCGGTGAGCACATCGACGACCTGGAGGGGTACGCGGCCCTGGACAAGGCGGACGTCGCCACCGCCTACTACGCCCACTCCACCCGGCTGGCGGCGCGCATCGCCCGCGTCCTGGGCCGCGACGAGGACGCCGGCCGCTACCGGGAGCTGAGCGAGCGGGTGCGCGACGCCTGGCGGACCGAGTTCATCGCGGCCGACGGCTCGCTGCGCCCGGACACCCAGGCCCACCATGTGCGGGCGCTCGCCTTCGACCTCGTCCCGGCCGGACTGCGGGCGCGGACCGCGCGGCGGCTGGTGGAACTCGTCCGCGCCGCGGGCACGCACCTCGGCACCGGCTTCCTCGCCACCCCGGACCTGCTGCCCGTGCTCGCCGACTCGGGGCATCTCGACGTCGCGTACGAGCTGCTGCTCCAGGACACCGCCCCGTCCTGGCTCCACATGATCGACCGGGGCGCGACGACCGTCTGGGAGCACTGGGACGGCGTCGGCGCGGACGGCACCCCGCACGACTCCCTCAACCACTACTCCAAGGGCGCGGTCGTCTCCTTCCTGCACCGGCACACGGCCGGGATCAGGCCCGACGAGGACGCTCCGGGCTACCGCCGCTTCACCGTGGCGCCCCGCCCCGGCGGGGGCCTGACCCGGGCCCGGGCCGAACACCACTCGCCGTACGGGCCGGTCCGCTCGTCCTGGCACATCGAGGACGGCCGCTTCCACCTCCGCGTCACCGTGCCGCCCGGCGCCACCGCGCGCGTCGTCCTGCCCGACGGCGCCCGGTACGACGCCGGGTCCGGCACCCACACCTACGACTGCGCGGCACCGGACGCCGCCCTGACTCCCGCGGGAGCGACCCCATGACCGACCCCACCACAACGGCCCGACACGCCCCCGCGGGAGGGACGGCGGCCCCCGGCCCCGCCCACGGCCGTCAGCCGGACGATCTGGTGCGACAGGTCCTCTCCACCGTCCGGGGCGACGACGAGCGGCTGCGGGAGCTGATCCGCGGCCTCGTGACCCATCTGCACGCCTTCGTCCGGGAGACCCGGCCCTCCGAGGAGGAGTGGCTGCGCGCGCTGGACTTCCTGGTCCGCACGGGCCGGGCCTGCACCGACCGCCGCGACGAGTTCATCCTGCTCTCCGACATGCTGGGCCTCACCTCGGCCGTGGACGAGGTCAACCACACGGGTCCGGCCACCATGACGCCCAGCTCGGTCGAGGGGCCCTTCCACTCGCCGGCGCCGCCCCGCCCGATGGGCGCCTGGATCGCCGAGGGCCCCGAACTCCGGCGCGGTGAGCGGGCCGTGGTGCACGGCCGGATCACGGACTGCGACGGCAGGCCGCTGGCCGGCGCCGTGCTGGACGTCTGGCAGGCGAACGACACGGGGCTGTACGACAGTCAGGACGACGAGCAGCCCGACGGCAACCTGCGCGCCCTGTTCACCACCGGACCCGACGGCTCCTACTGGTTCCGCACGGTCAAGCCCGCCAGCTACCCGGTGCCGACCGACGGCCCGGTGGGCGAACTGCTGCGGGCGCTCGGCCGTCACCCCATGCGTCCCGCCCATATCCACCTGCGGGTGGAGGCGGCCGGTCACCGGTCGCTCACCACCCATGTGTTCGCCGCCGACGACCCCTACCTCGGCTCCGACGCGGCGTTCGCCGTGAAGGACGCGCTGATCGCGCCCTTCGCACCGGCCGCCGACGAGGACACGGCACGCCGGTTCGGCATGGAAGGCCCGTTCCTGGAGGCCGAGTTCGACATCCGTCTGGCCGCGGCGCCCGCGGCGGAAACAGGAGGAGCGCGCGCATGAAGCTCGTCGGCATGGTGGATCCGGGCCGGGGGTCCGGCCGCAGGCAGGTCGTGATCGGCGTCGCCGTGGACGGCCGGGTCACGCCGCTCACTGAGGTGGACGACTTCTACGCTGACCTCCCCCACTGGCTGGAGCGGGCCCGCGCGGTCCGCCACGGCACGGTCCCGCTCGCGGAGGTGCCCCTGGCCCCGCCGGTGCCGGCGTCGGCGCGGGTACTGTGCGTGGGTCTCAACTACCGTGCGCACGCGGCCGAGGGCGGCTTCCGGGCACCGGAGCACCCCACCTTGTTCGGCCGCTGGACGGCCTCGCTGTCGGTGGACGGCGTACCGGTGCCGGTGCCCGCGAACGAACCCGGCCTGGACTGGGAGGGCGAGGTCGTGGCCGTCGTCGGCGCCCGGCTGTGCGACGCCGGCGAGGAGGAGGCCGAGGCCGCCGTCCTCGGATACGCCGTCTTCAACGACATCACCGCCCGTACCGCGCAGAAGCTCACCGCCCAGTGGACGCTGGGCAAGAACGCCGATCGCAGCGGCCCGATCGGGCCGGTCGTCACCGCCGACGAGGTGGGCAGCCTCTCCGACGGGCTGCGCCTGGTCACCCGCGTCAACGGGGAGATCATGCAGGACGGGAACACCCGCGACATGGTCTTCGGGGTGCCCGAGCTGCTGTCCCGGATCAGCGCCACCCTGACCCTGCGTCCGGGCGACCTCGTCGCCACCGGCACCCCGGAGGGCGTCGGCTACGTCCGTACGCCGCCCCGGCTGCTGCGGTCGGGCGACGTCGTCGAGGTGGAGGCCGACCGGCTCGGCACGCTGCGTACGCCCGTCACCGACGCGTCCGCGAGGTCCGGCGCGTGACCGGGACGACCGTCCAGGTACTGATCGCCGGCGGCGGGCCGTCCGGTCTCGCCGCGGCGGTCGAGCTCGGCCGCCGCGGCATCCGTACCGTGCTCGTCGAGCCGCGCACCACCGTCGACGACGACCGGCCGCGGGCCAAGACCACCAGCATCCGCACCATGGAGCACTTCCGCCGCTGGGGCCTGGCCGACCGCTTGCGCACGGCCGCTCCGCTGCCCGTGGCCTGGTCCCAGGACGTCATCTTCTGCACCGCGCTCCTCGGCACCGAACTGACCCGGTTCCGCAACGTGTTCGGGTTGTACGACGGCCGCGACGAGCGCTGGGCGGAGCCGGGCCAGCAGGTTCCGCAGCCGGTCGTCGAGCGGGTCCTGCGCGCGGCGGTGGCCGAACTGCCCTCGGTCACCTGCCTGACCGGCCACCGGGTCACCGCCGTCGAGCAGGACGAACACGCCGTGCGCGCCACGGTCGCCGCCGACGACGGCTCCGTCCGCGTGCTCACGGCCGGCTATCTGCTGGGCTGTGACGGCAGCACCGGAGTCAGCCGGCAGGCCATCGGAGCGCGGTACGCCGGCTCGTCCGGCGAACGGCCCAACCTCAGCGTCGTCTTCCGGGCACCGGGCCTGGGCGAGGCCGTCGGCCTGGACCGGGCGGTGCAGTACTGGGTGGTGAGCCCCGAGGCGTCCGGTCTCATGGGCCGTCTCGACCTGGACGACCGGTGGTGGGCCATCGTCCAGCGGACCGACCCCGGCCGCCCGGTGGAACCCGAGGCGCTGGTGCGCGCTCTCGTCGGCGGCGGACACCCCGGGCCCGTGGAGGTGCTCTCCACCGACCCCTGGACCGCCCGCATGCTCCTGGCCGACCGCTACCGGCGCGGCCGCGTCTTCCTGGTGGGCGACGCCGCCCATCTGAACCCCCCGTGGGGCGGGCACGGCTTCAACACGTGTGTCGGCGACGCGGTGGACATCGGCTGGAAGCTCGCCGCGGTCCTCCAGGGCTGGGGCGGCGCGGAGCTGCTGGACAGCTACCAGACCGAGCGGCGCCCGGTGGCTCAGCAGATCATCGCGAGCGGTGCCGCCCAGGACAGGCTGCTCGCCCCGTCCTTCGCCGACCCCGCACTCCTCGGGGACGGCCCCGAGGCCGACCGCCGCCGCGCGCGGACCGCGGTCGCCCTGCGGGCCAAGGCCGGCGAGTTCCACAGCGAGGGCCTCGTCCTCGGCCAGCACTACGCCTCGTCCCCCGTGGTCGTCGACGACGGCTCCGCCGTCCCGCCCCTCGTGCCGCGCAGCTATCACGACCTGTCCTTCCCGGGCGCCCGGGTGCCGCACGGCTGGCTCCCCGACGGCCGTTCCCTGTACGACCTGCTCGGCGACGGTCTGACGCTGCTCCTCCTGGCCGGTGACCGGGAACCCGACCGCGCCGCCTTCACGCGGGAGGCCGCGGCCCGGGGTGTCCCCCTCACCACCGTCGACCTGACCGGCCTGGCCTCGCCCGGACGCTACGGCGCCCCGCTGCTGCTGGTCCGGCCCGACCAGCACATCGCGTGGCGGGGCACGGACGGCACCCGGGCCGGGTCCGTGCTCGACGTCGTCCGCGGCGCCGCGCCGACGCGTCGACCACGCCCGAGACGCCCGGGCAGCGGCGTGCGGTAGCCGGGCGGCCGACGCCGGTCCCGCAACGCCGGCCGGGCCCCGCCGCCGGGTCGTCGGCGTCACGCACGGGAGTCGACCCCCGCGCCGCCGGCCGGCGGCCCGAACGCGCCCGTGCTGCCGAAGGCAAGGGGCAGGAAGCGCTCGGCCATGCGGGCGTAGCCGGCCGCGTTCGGGTGCAGGCCGTCGGGCAGGTCGGCCACGTCGTCGGGTCCGAACAGCGTTGTCCCGTCGATGAGTCGGAGCCGGTCGTCGCCGTCCTCGCGGCGCTGCTCGACATGCCGGCCCAGCAGTTCGCGGATGCGGGTGAGCGTGAGCGCGCCGAACGCGAGTTCGGCGGGCCGGTCGACGGTGCGGACCATGCCGTCGGGGCCCACCAGCGTGGGCCCGGGGCGCCGTTCGGCGGCCGGGCAGACGATGGGGCTGACGATCAGCACCGGGGTGTGCGGGTGCCCGTCGCGGATCGTGTCGAGGAAGCCGTGGAAGGCCGGGACGAAGGCGCGTTCCCGCATGCTGTCGGCGTTGTGGACGTTGATGCCCAGTTCGAGGCTGATCGCGCTCGCGGGCAGGTCGCGGACGGCCCGGGCCATGAAGGGGTCGAGCTGGCACTGTCCGCCGAGGCCGAGGTTGACCAGGGACCGGCCGGCTGCGCGGGCCACGGCGGCCGGCCAGGTGGAGGTCGGGCGGTCCGCGTCCGAGCACTGGCTGATCGAGCTGCCGTAGTGCACCCACAGCGGGCCGCTCGCCGGAGCCGGACGCACCGACGCCCCGTCCGGGACGCGGACGTCGATCAGCGTGACGGCCGGGGTGACGGGCAGCCAGATCTCGACGCGTCGTTCACGGGCCCGCCCGCCGAGGCGGAACCGCACGGTCGCGGGCCGGACCGGCCCGGTCTCCAGCGAGCCGGAAGCGGGGTCGAAGAAGACGGGGCTCTGTTCCGTCACCACCACCGGCTCGCGCAGTTCCCCGTCGACCACCAGGTCGAAGACGCTGCCGGGGGACGGCAGTCCCAGGGGCTGGAGCACGGTCAGCCGGGCGTCGAGCTCGAGGTCGGTGGCGTGCGTGAGCATCTCGAACCGCACTCCGGACGGCACGGCGCTGTTGAAGTCGAACGCCCGGTCGGCCAGCCGCGCCCGTCCCTGGTCCGGGGAGCGGTGCAGGGTGACTCCGGTCGCGTCGGTGGTCTGCCCGAGCGCGCCGACGACACAGTCGAGCGCGCGGTCGAGTACGGAATGCATGCGAGGACCTCTCGGCGGCACAGGTCAGATCAGGTCAGGTCAGGTCAGGTCAGGTCAGGTCAGTCGTAGTCCTCTGTCCGGCATTCGTCGCGTGATTCGTCGCGCCGGGCCACGAACGGGTCCCGGTCTCCTGCCCGAGCGGTACGCGCGTCCTCCTCCTGGAGGAGGACACCGGGGTGTCGGCTCATGCACCGGCACCAGGCGGGAGTGCCCACACGGGCACGATGCCCCGGCGCACCCGCGCGGGCCACGCTGGTCGTCCACCCGAACCCAGACCTGGAGATCCGTTTCCCGTGGCTACCCTGCTCTACCGGCTGGGCCGGACCGCCTTCCAGCGGCGCTGGCTCGTGATGCTGCTGTGGGCGGTGATCCTCGGCGGCGTCGGGCTCGGCGCCGCCAAGGCTCCCGCCGCCTCCGACGACGGCACCTCCTTCATGCCCGGCATCGAGGCGCAGAAGGCGTTCGACCTGATCGGAGAACGTTTCCCGGGCTCGGACGCCGACGGCGCCGACGCGCGGATCGTGTTCGTCGCACCCGACGGCCAGAAGGTGACCGCGGCCGGCCACCGCGCCGCCGTCGACGCGCTCGTGACCGAGGCGGCCGACGAGCCGCAGGTGGCGAGTGCCGTGAGCCCGTTCGAGGCGGGCGCGGTGAGCGAGGACGGCTCGACCGCCTACGCCACGGTGAACTACAAGGTCAAGGCCGACGATCTCACCGAGGCCGACAAGGCCGCCCTGGAGAAGGCCGTCGACCGCGCCCGCGCCTCCGGCCTCACGGTCGAGGTGGGAGGCACCGCGCTCGCCACCCAGCCCGCGGCGGGCGGCTCCTCGGAGGCCATCGGCATCGCCCTCGCCGCCGTCGTCCTGCTGATCACCTTCGGCTCCCTCGCGGCCGCCGGACTGCCGCTGCTGACCGCCGTCGTCGGCGTCGGGATCAGCATGGCGTCCATCATGGCCCTCGGCAGCGCCTTCGGTCTGTCCCTGACCACCGGGACGCTCGCCACGATGCTGGGCCTCGCGGTCGGCATCGACTACGCCCTCTTCGTGGTCTCCCGGTACCGGGAGGAGCGCGCGGGCGGCCACGCCCCGCGCGAGGCGACCGCGCTCGCCGTCGGCACGGCCGGCTCGGCCGTGGTCTTCGCCGGTCTCACCGTCGTCATCGCGCTGGCCGGCCTGTCGGTGGTCGGCGTTCCGATGCTGACCAAGATGGGCCTGTGCGCGGCGGGCGCCGTGGTCGTCGCCGTCCTGATCGCCCTCACCCTGGTTCCCGCCCTGCTCGGCATGTGGCCCGAGGCCGTGCTCTCCCGCGCCACGCGCAAGGGCGGCCGCGCGGCCCGGCCTGCCGACAACGGCGGTTCGCGGTGGGCGCGCTTCGTGCTGCGCCGCCCGGTGACCGTGCTGGTGGCGTGCGTCGCGGGCCTGGGCGTGCTGGCACTGCCCGCCGCGCAGCTGGAGATGGGCATGCCGGGGGACGAGTCCAAGCCCGTCTCGTCGACGGAACGACGTGCCTACGACGCCCTCGCGGACGGTTTCGGCGCGGGCTTCAACGGGCCGCTGACGATCGTCGCGGACGTCAGGGACGCCGCCCGGCCGAAGGCCGCCGCGCAGTCGATCGCGCAGCAGATCGGCGCCACCCGCGGGGTCGTGTCCGTCTCCGCCCCGCGGTTCAACGAGGCCGGCGACACCGCGCTGTTCTCGGCCGTCCCGACCGCCGGCCCGAACACCGAGGACACCAAGAACCTGGTCAGGGCCATCCGCGCGGAGCGGGCCGGTCTCGAACGGGAGACGGGGGCGACGTTCGAGGTCACCGGCAGCACCGCGATGAACATCGACGTGGCGCAGGCCCTCCAGAGCGCGCTCGTCCCCTATCTGGCCGTCATCGTCGTCCTGGCCCTGCTCCTGCTGCTGGTGGTCTTCCGGTCCGTGCTGGTGCCCGTCAAGGCCGCCTTCGGGTTCCTGCTGTCGGTGCTGGCCGCTCTCGGCGCGGTCGTGGCGGTCTTCCAGTGGGGCTGGGGCGCGGAGCTGCTGGGGGTGGAGCAGACCGGTCCGATCATGAGCCTGATGCCGATCTTCCTGGTGGGCATCGTCTTCGGCCTGGCGATGGACTACGAGGTGTTCCTGGTGGCCCGGATGCGCGAGGCGTACGTCCACGGGGACCGGGCTCCGCAGGCGGTCGTCACCGGTTTCCGGCACAGTGCGCGGGTGGTCGTCGCCGCGGCGGTCATCATGATCGCGGTCTTCTCCGGATTCGTCGGCGCCGCCGAGTCGATGATCAAGACCATCGGTTTCGGGCTGGCCGTCGCCGTGCTGTTCGACGCCTTCGTCGTCCGCATGGCGCTCGTGCCCGCGGTGCTGGCCCTGCTCGGCGACCGGGCGTGGTGGCTGCCCGGGTGGCTCGACCGGCTGCTGCCGCGGGTCGACGTCGAGGGCGTCGGGATCACCGTGCCGCCGGTGCCCGCCGTCGCGGGGGCGGGCGGCGGGCAGGCGCCGCGGGAACCGGCCGAACGGGCCCGTACCTGAGGCTCGTGACCCGGGTGAGCCCCCGGTGGGTCCCCCGCCCCCGCGGGCCGCGGCGCCGGACACCACGGCGCCGCGGCCCGCGGTGTGTGAGTATGTCTGCCTTTGAACGTCTCGGAGCGTGATGAGCACAAGCTGGCAGCGCCGGGCAGCGGCCCGTCCGAAAGCCGTCGAGGCGACGGGGCTGGCCCTGTTGTCCGCCTTCACCGTCTCCGGTGTCGTCGTCACCCGGGCACTGATGCCCGAGACGCCGATCCTGTGGCCCGGCGTCGCCCTGTCCGTCGTCGCCTGCGCCGCCCTGTACCGGCGCCGCGACCACCCCCTGCGGGTCCTCGCCGTCACCCTGCTGTGCAGCATGGGCCAGGGCGCCCTCGGCTACCTCCTGACACCGCTGCTGATGATCCCGCTGCTGTGGGCGCAGTACTCCACGAGCGTGCGGACCCCTCGCCGCGCCGCCTGGAACGGCGCGCTGACGGCCGCCACCGGCATCGCCGTCACCGGTCTGTTCACCCCCTCGTTCCACGACTCGCCGATCCTGGCCATCGTCAACCCGGCGGCCTGGGTGCTGCTGTCCGCGGCCTTCGGCTCCTACGTCCGGGTGCGACGCGAGTACGCCGCGGCCCGGGCCGAGCACGCCGACCGTCAACGGGAGGAGGAGGCGCGTCACCGGGTGATCCAGGAACGGATGCGCATCGCACGGGAACTGCACGACGTGGTCGCGCACCATCTGACCCTCGCCGACGCGCAGGCCGGCACCGCCGCCCACCTCTCCCGGAGCGATCCCGGCAAGGCCCTCGAGATCATCGGCAAGCTGCCGGAGACCACGGCCGCCGCGCTGCGCGAGCTCAAGGCGACCGTGGGGCTGCTGCGCGAGGACACCGACCCCGCCAACGATCTGACGCCCGCCCCGGGTCTGGGGCAGCTGCCCGACCTGGTGGACTCCTGCTCGGCGGCCGGCCTGGAGGTGACCGTCACCGTCGAGGGGCCGTCGCGCCCGCTGCCCCCCGTCCTCGACCTGACGGCCTACCGGATCGTCCAGGAGGCGCTCACCAACGTCAGCAAGCACGCCGCGACCCGCACCGCGCGGGTCCGGGTCGCCTACACCCCCCACTACCTGACCCTGACCGTCACCAACGACACCGCCCCGGGCCGTCCCGCACCGGCATCCGCACCCGTGTCCGGGCCGGGCCGCGGCTTCGGTCTGCTCGGCATGCGCGAGCGCACCGCCGCGGCCGGCGGCACCTTCCACGCGGGTCACCGCCCGCGGGGCGGCTTCGAGGTCGCCTGCACCCTTCCGCTCGACCGTCCCGACGAAAGTCCCCCCTCATGACCATCCGCGTCCTGCTCGCCGACGACCAGGCCCTGCTCCGCGCCACCTTCCGCATCCTCATCGAGTCGGTCGCGGACATGACCGTCGTCGCGGAGGCCGCCGACGGACAGGAAGCCGTCGACCGCACCGAGACGCACCGGCCCGATGTGGTGCTCATGGACATCCGGATGCCGAACGTCGACGGAGTGGCGGCCACCGCCGCCATCTGCGCCCGGCCGGAACTGTCCGGGACCCGGATCCTCGTCCTCACCACCTTCGAGGACGACCGCAACGTCGCCAAGGCGCTGCGCGCCGGCGCCAGCGGCTTCCTCGGCAAGGGCGTCAGCCCGGAGGTCCTGCTGTCGGGCATCCGCACCGTGGCGGCCGGCGACTCCCTCCTCTCCCCGCTCGCCACCCGGGCCCTCATCACGCGTTTCCTGGCCGGCCCGGACACCGACGACGCCCGCGCGCTCCCCGAGGCCCTCAAGACCCTGACCGACCGCGAGCGCGAGGTGATGGCCCTGGCGGCGCACGGCAGGTCCAACGCGGAGATCGCCGCCGAGCTCTTCCTGAGCCCGCTGACGGTACGCAGCCACATCCAGCGCGCCATGACCAAGCTCGACGCCCGCGACCGCGCCCAGCTCGTCGTCGTCGCGTACCGGAGCGGGCTGGTGACACCCCCTCCGCCCCAGAGCGGCTGACGGCGGTCCGGGGACGAGACCGCCGGGGTCCGACGGTCCCACCGGGCCGCGAACCCTCGTGGCTCCCTGGTGGGCCGGGGGCCCGGGTGCCAGAGTCGGGGCCATGGCCATCGATGTCGCCGCCCTCCGGGCGCATTTCCCGTCCCTCGCACAGGGTCTCGCCTTCTTCGACGGGCCGGGCGGTACGCAGACGCCCACTCCCGTCGCCGAGGCCGTCACCAGGACGATGACCGGTCCGCTGTCCAACCGGGGGCTGGTCAGCGCGTCCGAGCGCAACGCCGAACAGGCCGTCGCCGGTTTCCGGGCCGCCTACGCCGACCTGCTGGGCGTGCCGGAGACAGGCGTCGTGCACGGTCGCAGCGCCACGCAGCTCACGTACGACTTCTCCCGGACCCTGGCCAAGGGCTGGCGGTCCGGCGACGAGATCGTCCTGAGCCGGCTCGATCACGACGCCAACGTCCGCCCCTGGATCCAGGCGGCGGAACGCGCCGGGGTCGCCGTGCGCTGGATCGAGATCGACGGCGCGACCGCGGAGCTCGACCTCGGCTCCTACGACCGCGCGCTGTCGCCCCGGACCCGGCTGGTCGCGGTGACGGCGGCCTCGAACGTGCTGGGCACCAGGCCGCCGGTGCGCCGGATCGCCGACCTGGCCCACGAGGCCGGCGCCCTGGTGTTCGTGGACGGGGTGCACTACGCCGCCCATCACCTGGTGGACGTCGCGGCGCTCGGGGCCGACCTCTTCGTCTGCTCGCCGTACAAGTTCCTCGGTCCGCATTGCGGGGTGCTCGCCGGATCGGCCGACGTCCTCGAAGCGCTCGTGCCGGACAAGCTGCTGCCGTCGCCGGACACCGTGCCGGAGCGCTTCGAGTTCGGGACGCTGCCCTACGAGATCCTGGCGGGCGCCACGGCCGCCGTGGACTTCCTGGCCGCGCTCGACACGATCGGGCAGGCGCGGTCGGGGGCGCCCGGGGACGCGCCGGGGACGGCGGTGCCGCGCCGGGAGCGGCTGGCGCGGTCGCTGGGGGCCCTGCACGACCACGAGAACGTGGTGCGCGCCAGGGTGGAGGAGGGGCTGCGCGCGCTGGGCGGCGCCGTCACCGTCCACTCGAGGGCGAGGGACCGCACCCCGACCGTTCTGATGAGTTTCGAGGGCCGGGACGCGCGCGCGGCACAGGCGCATCTCGCCGCCCGGGGTGTCGTGGCCCCGGCGGGCTCGTTCTACGCCCACGAGGCCTTCACCGCGCTGAAGCTCGACGATCCCGCGCTGCGGGTGGGACTCGCGCCCTACAACGACACCGAGGACGTCGACAGGCTCCTCGACGGCCTCGCCTCGTTCCTCTGACGGGCGACCGTCTCGTTCCTCTGACGAGCGACCGTCTCGTTCCTCCGACGGGCGATCGCCTCGTTCCTTCGGCGGGCCCAGCTCGTTTCTCCGACGTGTGCCGTTTCCCAGACTTGCACCGTTCGTTTTCTTGAACGGTTCGTGTTTATGAAGTAGGTTCGACCTCATGACAGCACCCCGTACACCGACCACCGCCGAAGAGCTGCGCGGTGTCGGCCTGCGGGTGACGGCCGCCCGTGTCGCGCTGCTCGAGACCGTCCGGGACGGCGACCACCTCGGTGTCGAGGCGATCGCCACCGGGGTGCGCGGCCGCGTGGGCCACATCTCCCTCCAGGCCGTGTACGAGGCCCTGCACGCGCTGACCGGCGCGGGACTGGTGCGCCGCATCGAGCCCCCGGGCAGCCCCGCCCGGTTCGAGGGACGCGTGGGGGACAACCACCACCACCTCGTCTGCCGGTCCTGCGGCGCGGTCGTCGACGTCGACTGCGCCGTCGGCCACGCCCCCTGTCTGACCGCTTCCGACGACCGCGGCTTCGCCATAGACGAGGCCGAGGTCATCTACTGGGGCCAGTGCCCCGACTGTTCCACCGCCCGCAGCACCTGAGCGCCCGCAGGACCCGACGCCTGCGGTACGTGAGCATGTGATCCGACCAGTCCAGAAGGATTCCCCCATGACCGAGAACCATGATGCGATCGTGACCGACTCGAAGGCGGCGGAGGCGGGTGGCTGCCCGGTCGCGCACGACCGCGCCGCGCACCCGACCCAGGGCGGCGGAAACCGCCAGTGGTGGCCGGAGCGCCTCAACCTGAAGATCCTCGCCAAGGACCCCGTCGTGGCGAACCCGCTCGGTGCGGAGTTCGACTACGCCGCGGCGTTCGAGGCCCTCGACCTGGCGGCCGTCAAACAGGACATCGCCGAGGTACTGACCACCTCGCAGGACTGGTGGCCCGCCGACTTCGGCAACTACGGCCCGCTGATGATCCGCATGGCCTGGCACAGCGCCGGCACCTACCGCATCAGCGACGGCCGCGGTGGCGGTGGCCGCGGGCAGCAGCGCTTCGCGCCGCTGAACAGCTGGCCGGACAACGCCAACCTCGACAAGGCCCGCCGTCTGCTGTGGCCGGTCAAGAAGAAGTACGGCCAGTCCATCTCCTGGGCCGACCTCCTGATCCTCACCGGCAACGTCGCGCTGGAGACGATGGGCTTCGAGACCTTCGGCTTCGCCGGCGGCCGCGCGGACGTCTGGGAAGCCGACGAGGACGTGTACTGGGGCCCGGAGACCACCTGGCTCGACGACCAGCGCTACACCGGCGACCGTGAGCTGGAGAACCCGCTCGGCGCGGTCCAGATGGGCCTCATCTACGTCAACCCCGAGGGCCCCAACGGCAACCCGGACCCGCTGGCCGCGGCCCGCGACATCCGTGAGACGTTCCGCCGCATGGCGATGAACGACGAGGAGACCGTCGCCCTGATCGCCGGTGGTCACACCTTCGGCAAGACCCACGGCGCCGGTCCGGCGGACGCCGTCGGCGACGACCCCGAGGCCGCCGCCCTCGCGCAGCAGGGCCTGGGCTGGAAGTCCACCTACGGCACCGGCAAGGGCGGCGACGCCATCACCAGTGGTCTGGAGGTCACCTGGACCACCAAGCCCACCCAGTGGAGCAACGACTTCTTCGACATCCTCTTCGGCTACGAGTGGGAGCTCTCCGAGTCCCCGGCCGGCGCCAAGCAGTGGGTGGCCAAGGACGCCGAGGCGATCATCCCCGACGCGCACGACGCGTCGAAGAAGAAGCTCCCGACGATGCTCACCACCGACCTGTCGCTGCGCTTCGACCCGATCTACGGTGAGATCTCGCGCCGCTTCCACGAGAACCCGGCCGAGTTCGCGGACGCCTTCGCCCGCGCCTGGTACAAGCTGACCCACCGCGACCTGGGCCCGAAGTCCCTGTACCTCGGCCCGGAGGTCCCGGCGGAGACCCTGCTGTGGCAGGACCCGCTGCCGGCGGCCGAGGGCGAGGTCATCGGCGCCGAGGACATCGCGGCGCTCAAGGCCAAGCTCCTCGACTCGGGGCTGAGCGTCTCGCAGCTGGTGTCCACCGCGTGGGCGTCGGCCTCCACGCACCGCGGCAGCGACAAGCGCGGCGGCGCCAACGGCGCCCGCATCCGCCTCGAGCCGCAGCGCGGCTGGGAGGTCAACAACCCGGACGAGCTGGCCCAGGTGCTGCGCGTCCTGGAGGGCGTCCAGCAGGAGTTCAACTCCGGCGCGAAGAAGGTCTCCCTGGCCGACCTGATCGTCCTCGGTGGTGCCGCCGCCGTGGAGAAGGCCGCCAAGGACGCCGGTCACGCCGTGGAGGTCCCCTTCACCCCGGGCCGCGTGGACGCCTCCCAGGAGCAGACGGACGTCGAGTCCTTCGCCGCGCTCGAGCCGAACGCCGACGGGTTCCGCAACTACCTCGGCAAGGGCAACCGCCTGCCGGCCGAGTTCCTGCTGCTCGACAAGGCGAACCTGCTGACCCTGAGCGCCCCCGAGCTGACCGTCCTGGTCGGCGGCCTGCGTGTACTGGGCGCCAACCACGGCCAGTCCTCGCACGGCGTCCTGACCGACGCCCCGGGCACGCTGACGAACGACTTCTTCGTCAACCTGCTCGACCTGGGGACGACGTGGTCGTCGACGTCCTCGGACCAGACCGTCTTCGAGGGCCGCGACGCCTCCGGCGAGGTCAAGTGGACCGGCACCCGCGCCGACCTCGTCTTCGGCTCGAACTCCGAGCTGCGCGCGCTCGCCGAGGTCTACGCGAGCGACGACGCCAAGGCGAAGTTCGTGACCGACTTCGTCGCCGCGTGGGTCAAGGTCTCGGACCTCGACCGGTTCGACCTGATCTGATCCGATCCGGATCTGATCCGATCCGGCCTGGGCTCTCCGCCAGGAGAGTCCGGGCCGGAAAGAACAGAACAGCGACACGTCCAGGGCGCCCCGCCCGGTCCCCCAGTGACCGGGCGGGGCGCCCTGCGCGTTCCCCGCCGTGCACCGGGTGCGCGGTGACGGTTGTCGCCCCGCCGGGCTCCCGATGCCGGTGGGACTGTCGAAACCATTGACGAGGACATGCTCGCCCCCTATCTTCTGGCCGAAGTTACGAACCACGTTCGATATCCCGGACAGGCAGTTTCACGGACAAGGGACGGTCCTGTATGCCTCGGAAGTACCGCCGCAGACCCCTGCTCGTCTGCGTGTTGGCCCTCCTCGTCGCCCTGGTGGCGGCGACCCAGCCGGTGGCCGCGGCCGACGGCCGCCCGTACACCAACCCGCTGAAGTCGGCCAAGGGCGCGGACCCTTGGCTGGAGTTCCACGACGGCAACTACTACCTGATCACCACGACGTTCACGGGCGTCCTCGGCATGCGCAAGTCGCCGACCCTGGCGGGTCTGGCCACCGCGCCCACCGTGCAGGTGTGGTCGGACACCACCTCGACCCGCAACACCAACATCTGGGCGCCGGAGATCCACCAGTTCAACGGGCACTGGTACCTGTACTACTCGGCCGGCCAGGGCGGCACCGCCTGCTGCGACTCCCAGCGCACCCACGTCCTGGAGAGCGCCGGCACCGACCCTCTGGGCCCCTACACCTACAAGGGCTCCCTGACCGGCTCCAACCTCACGCCGGGCGGCTGGCTGATCGACGCGAGCGTGCTCCAGGCGAACGGAAACCTGTATCTCGTCGGAAGCGGTTTCGTGAACGGCAGCGCGCAGAGCCTGGTCATCGCACCGATGAGCAACCCGTACACGCTGTCCAGCAACACGTTCACGGTGATCTCCAGCCCCACACTGGACTGGGAACGGGTGGGCGCGCCCGTCAACGAGGGACCGGAACCGCTGTACCACAACGGCCGCACCTTCCTCAGTTACTCCGCCAGCTACTGCCAGACCGCCGACTACAAGCTCGGCCAGCTGGAGTTGACGGGCAGCGATCCGCTGAACCCGGCGTCGTGGACCAAGAAGCAGACGCCCGTCTTCCAGCGCAGCGACACCAACGGCGTCTACGGCCCGGGCCACAACGGTTTCTTCACCTCACCCGACGGCACCGAGAACTGGATCGTCTACCACGCCAACTCCTCCGCGAGCGGCGGCTGCGGCAACGGCCGGACGACCCGCGCCCAGAAGTTCACCTGGAACGCCGACGGCACCCCCAACCTCGGCACCCCCGTCGCGCCGGGTACGACGCTGCCCGGCCCGTCCGGCGAGACGGCGGCGACCCCGACGGCGTACACCCTCGTCAACCGCAACAGCGGCAAGTGCCTGGACGTCGAAGGCGGTTCCACGGCCAACGGCACGAACATCCTCCAGTGGACCTGCACCGGCGGGACCAACCAGAAGTGGCGGGTCGAGGACCAGGGCGACGACACCAGCCGGCTGGTGAACGTGGCCACCGGCGGGGTGATGGACACCGCCGACTGCTCCACCGCCGACGGCGCCGACCTGCGCCAGTGGTCGTGGCTGAACAACAAGTGCCAGCGTTTCCGGCTCGTCTTCACCGCGACCGGCGACTACGTCCGGCTCGTGGGCGAGAACAGCGGCAAGGTCGCCGACGTCGCGGACTGCGGGACCGCGAACGGCACCGACGTACGTCAGTGGACCTGGTTGAACAACACCTGCCAGCAGTGGCGCCTCGTGCCCACGACCTGAGCCCCGGCGTCTCCTCCCCCACCCCCCTCCCTCTCCTTCCCTCTCCCTCTCCCTCTCCCCTCCGTCTGGAGAACTCCCTTGAGACGCAACGCCGTTCGGCTGATCCTGGCCGGCCTCGTCGCCCTCGCGGCCGTCCTCGCCGGCCTGGGCGCCCCCGCCCGGGCCGCCGTGCCCGACTCCCCCGCGGTGACGTACACCAACCCGATCGCGGAGCAGCGCGCCGATCCGCACATCTACAAACACACCGACGGCTACTACTACTTCACCGCCACGGTCCCCGCGTACGACCGCATCGTGCTGCGCCGGGCGACGACCATCCAGGGCCTGTCCACGGCCCAGGAGGTCACCATCTGGACCAAGCACAGCAGCGGGGTCATGGGCGCCCACATCTGGGCGCCGGAGATCCACTTCATCGACGGCAAGTGGTACGTGTACTTCGCGGCCGGGTCCACCAGTGACGTCTGGGCGATCCGGATGTACGTCCTCGAAGGCACCGGCGCCAACCCGCTGACCGCCGCCTGGACCGAGAAGGGCCAGATCAAGACCACGTGGGAGAGCTTCTCGCTGGACTCCACCACGTTCGTCGTGAACGGCGTCCGCTATCTCGCCTGGGCACAGCGCAACCCGTCCGAGGACAACAACACCAGTCTCTTCATCGCGAAGATGACCAACCCCTGGACGATCCAGGGCACCGCGGCGGAGATCTCGCAGCCGACGCTCTCCTGGGAGACGGTCGGCTACAAGGTCAACGAGGGGCCCGCGCTGATCCAGCACGGCGGCAAGGTCTTCCTGACCTACTCGGCGAGCGCGACCGACGCCAACTACTGCCTGGGCATGCTGACCGCCTCCGCGACGGCCGACCTGACCGACCCGGCGGCCTGGACCAAGGGGACGCAGCCCGTCTTCACCTCGAACGCCTCGACCTCGCAGTACGGGCCGGGCCACAACTCGTTCACGGTCTCCGAGGACGGCAAGTCCGACATCCTCGTGTACCACGACCGCAGCTACAAGGACATCACCGGTGACCCGCTGAACGACCCCAACCGCCGCACCCGGGTGCAGAAGGTGTACTGGAAGGCGGACGGCACCCCCGACTTCGGCATCCCGGTGGCCGACGGGGTCACGCCGCAGCGCTTCTCCTCGTACAACTACGCGGACCGGTTCATCCGGCACTGGGAGTACCGCGCCCGCATCGAGGCCGGTGTCAGTCCGCTCGCCGACTCGCAGTTCCGGGTGGTCACCGGTCTCGCGGGCACCGGCACGGTCTCCCTGGAATCGGCCAACTTCCCGGGCTACTACCTGCGGCACAAGAACTTCGAGGTGTGGCTGGAGAAGAACGACGGCACGTCGGCGTTCGCGTCCGACGCGACCTTCTACCGGCGGGCCGGTCTCGCCGACTCCGCGGGGGTCTCGTACGAGTCGTACAACAACGCCGGCCGCTACGTCCGCCACTACAACTACCTGCTGTACGTGCAGACACCGAGCACGGCGACGGACAGGGGAGACGCGACCTTCTACGCGCAATGAGGCCCCGTACGGCCCGATGAGCGCATGACGACCGAGACTATACATAGGGTGTATACGCTCTATGTATAGTCTCGGCATGCCTTCTCTGACCAGGAAGATGAAGAAAACGGGGGCCGGGTTGCGGGCCGTCGCCATCTCGGCGGCGGCCATCTGCCTGGCGGTCACTCTGACCGGCTGCGGCGGCGCCGACATCACCCGGCCGAGCGCCGCCCGCGCCCACCCCGCCGCCACCACCCAGGCCGCCCGCTTCGGCCCCGTCGACTGCCGTGAGGCGAAGTGCATCGCCCTCACCTTCGACGCCGGCCCGAGCGAGAACTCGGCCCGTCTGCTCGACATCCTGAAGGACAGGCAGGTCCCGGCGACCTTCTTCCTGCTGGGCGAGCGGCACATCGAGAAGTACCCCGAGCTCGTCCGGCGCATGGCCGCCGAGGGCCACGAGGTGGCCAGCCACACCTGGGACCACAAGATCCTCACCAGGATCACGCCGGCGGAGATACGCGAGGAACTCCGGCGCCCCAACGACGAGATAGAGCGCCTCACCGGCCGCCGCCCCACCCTGATGCGCCCGCCGCAGGGCCGCACCGACGAGACCGTGCACGAGATCTGCCGCGAGCTGGGCCTCGCCGAGGTGCTGTGGACGGTGACCGCCAAGGACTACACGACGACCGACTCCGCGCTGATCCGGCGCCGGGTCCTCGCCCAGGCCGACCGGGACGGCATCATCCTGCTGCACGACATCTACGACGGGACCGTGCCGGCCGTACCGGGGATCATCGACGCGCTGAAAGAACGCGGATACGTTTTCGTGACGGTTCCTCAGCTGCTGGCGCCGGGAACGGCGGTGCCCGGGCAGGTCTACCGCTGACCCGAGCACCACACCGCGAAGGTGAGTCCGAACCTGTGAGCCGGAGGGTAATACTCCGCCGGACGGCCCCGACTCCCTACGATCGACGAGTGGTCTTCTTCCAGCTCGAACGCACGGTACCGCTTTCCCTGGACGACGCCTGGCGTCGCCTGACGGAGTGGTCCCGGCACGGCGACGTGGTACCGCTCACCCACGTCGCCGTGCTCACTCCCGCCCCGACCCGCGAGGGCACGGTCTTCGTCGCGCGATCGGGTCTCGGCCCGTTCGCCTTCGCCGACCGGATGGAGGTGACCGTGTGGCAGCCGCCGTCCGACGACGGGCCGGGCCGGTGCCGACTGGAGAAACGCGGCCGGGTCGTCCTGGGCTGGGCCGAGATCGAGGTGCGGCCGGGCCCCGGCGGACGGGCCCGGGTGCTCTGGCGGGAGGAGTTGCGCGTGCGTTTCGTCCCGTCCGCCTTCGACCCGCTTCTCGGGGCCACCGCCCGCTCGGTCTTCGGACGCGCCGTCAACCGGCTGCTCCGCGGCCGGTGACCGGGCGAGCGCCGCGCCGGCCGGACCCGGCCGCACCGAGGGCATGACGGCAACCGGCCGCTCGCTTGGCCGGCCCGGCGGGCCGGGCGCGGTGCGGCGGGTTGGGTTCCGTGCGGCGGGGGCCCCGCGCTCCGCGCGACCGGCCGTGCTCGGTGCGACCGGTCGCGCGCGGTGCGACCGGTCAGGCCACCGAGCCGATCCGGCCCGTCGGTACCGAGGCCGCGTCGTGATGGATGGGCGTGTGCGCGCCGGTGAGTGAGACCCCGCTGCCGCCGCGCCGGTCGGCCACGATCTCGGCGGCGATCGACAGCGCCGTCTCCTCGGGCGTACGGGCGCCCAGGTCGAGGCCGATGGGGGACCGCAGACGGGCCAACTCCAGCTCCGTCACCCCTACTTCACGCAGTCGCGCGTTGCGGTCGAGGTGGGTGCGGCGGGAGCCCATCGCGCCCACGTAGGCGACCGGGAGCCGCAACGCCAGCCGGAGCAGGGGGATGTCGAACTTGGCGTCGTGGGTGAGGACGCACAGCACGGTCCGCGCGTCCACCCGCGTGCGCTCCAGATACCGGTGCGGCCACTCGACGACGATCTCGTCGGCCTCCGGGAAACGGGCCTCGGTCGCGAACACGGGACGCGCGTCGCACACCGTCACGCGGTAGTTCAGGAACTTGCCGACCCGCACCAGCGCCGACGCGAAGTCGATCGCGCCGAACACGATCATCCGGGGCGGCGGGACGGACGACTCGACCAGGACCGTGAGCGGCGCCCCGCAGCGGGAGCCCTGTTCGCCGATCTCCAGGGTGCCGGTGCGGCCGGCGTCGAGGAAGGCGCCGGCCTCGGCCGCGACCGTGCGGTCCAGCTCCGGATGGGCACCGAAGCCGCCTTCGTAGGAACCGCCTTCGTAGGAACCGTATTCGTGGAAGCCGCCACCGGAGAAACCGCTGTCGTAAGAAGCACTCCCGGAGAAACCGCTGTCGTAAGAAGCGCTGTTGTAGGAACCGCTGTCGTAAGAAGCGTTCCCGTAGGAACCGTTGTCGCCTCCGCCGTGGGGGCGGACGAGCAGTGCGCGGCCGACGAGGTCGGCCGGGCCGGTCACGATCCGGGCCAGCGCCGTGGCCCCGCCGGAGGCGGCGGCCGCCAGACCGGCCGCGATCACCGGACGGATCCGGTCGCCCACCCGCACCGGAGTGACGAGGATGTCGATGACCCCGCCGCAGGTGAGGCCGACGGCGAAGGCGTCGTCGTCGCTGTAACCGAAGCGTTCGAGGACGGACTCCCCGTCCTCGAGCGCCTGCCGGCACAGCTCGTACACCGCGCCCTCCACACAGCCGCCGGAGACCGAGCCGATCGCCGTGCCGTCGGCGTCCACCGCCAGGGCGGCGCCCGGCCTGCGGGGCGCGCTGCCGCCGACGGCCACCACGGTGGCGACGGCGAAGTCACGGCCCTGCTCGACCCACCGGTTCAGCTCCTCGGCGATGTCCAGCATCTCTCGGTCTCCTTGACTGCGGTGGTGTGGAGGGCGGCGGTGTGGCGGGCGGTCGCGTGGCGGGCGGGTGCCCGCGGGCCGGGGTGCCTAGTGCACGCCCAGCCAGCTCTCGATCGGGTTGAGGGCGAAGTAGACGAGGAAGATCGCCGTCAGCACCCACATGAAGGCGCCGATCTCCCGGGCCCTGCCCTGCGCGGCCTTGATGGCGACGTAGGAGATGACACCCGCGGCGACCCCGGTGGTGATGGTGTACGTGAACGGCATCAGGACGACGGTCAGGAACACCGGGACAGCGGTTGCCCGGTCGGCCCAGTCGACGTGGCGGGCGTTCATCAGCATCATCGCGCCGATGACGACCAGGGCGGCGGAGGCGACCTCCTGCGGGACGATCGCGGTGAGCGGGGTGAAGAACAGACAGGCCGCGAAGAAGGCGCCGGTGACGGCCGAGGCGAGTCCCGTACGGGCCCCTTCGCCCACGCCGGTCGCCGACTCGATGAACACGGTCTGGCCGGAGCCGCCCGCCACCCCGCCGATCGCCCCGCCGGCGCCGTCGATGAAGAGCGCCTTGGACAGGCCCGGCATCCGGCCCTTGTCGTCGGCGAGCCCGGCCTCGGTGCCGACGCCGATGATGGTGGCCATCGCGTCGAAGAAGCCGGCGAGGACGAGCGTGAAGACGATCATGCCGACCGTCATGGCGCCGACCTCGCCCCAGCCGCCGAACTCCACGTCCCCGAAGAGCGAGAAGTCGGGCATCGAGACCGCGCCGCCGTGCAGTTCGGGAGCGCCGGCCGCCCACTGCTTCGGGTCGACGACCCCGGTGGCGTTGAGGACCGCGGCGACGACCGTGCCGCCGACGATGCCGATGAGGATGGCGCCGGGGACGTTCCGGGCCTGGAGCATGAAGATCAGCAGCAGCGTGGCGGCGAACAACAGGACGGGCCAGCCCGCGAGTTCGCCCGCCGGGCCGAGGGTGACCGGGGTCGCCTCGCCCTGGTGCACGAAGCCGGACTTGTAGAAACCGATGAGCGCGATGAACAGGCCGATGCCCATGGTGATGCCGTGCTTGAGCGCGAGCGGGATCGCGTTCATGATCATCTCGCGCAGGCCGGTGACGACCAGCAGCATGATGACGACGCCGTACAGCACGCACATGCCCATCGCCTGCGGCCAGGTCATCTCCGGGGCGACCTGGGAGGACAGGACGCCGGAGACGGAGAGTCCGGCGGCGAGCGCGAGCGGCACCTTGCCGAGGAAGCCCATCAGCAGCGTGGTGAAAGCGGCTGCGAAAGCGGTTGCGGTGATCAGCGCCTTCTGGCCGAGGGTGTCCCCGGCCGCGTCCTTGCCGGACAGGATCAGGGGGTTGAGCAGGAGGATGTACGCCATCGCCATGAAGGTGGTGACGCCGCCGCGCACTTCGCGGGCGACCGTGGATCCCCGCTCGGATATGTGGAAGTACCGATCGAGCCAGGACCGTCCGGCCGGGACGCGGGTGCCTTCGCCCGCGTCCTCGGCTGTGGTCCTCGGCTCCAGTGACTGCTGGGTCATGGGCCATCTCCCAAGGTTCAAAGGGACACCCGCGGGTGCCTTCGGCAGGTCGCGGGATTTGGGATGGACGACCCGGGGGACGGCCCGAGACGAACAAGGGGGGTGGTCCGGGGGTGCGGCACCCCCGGACGACACCTGATCGGACCCCGTGGGGTCATGTTCCGGTGAGGTGCTCCGGACGTACCGGCGTGCGGTTGAGCTCCAGCCCGGTCGCGTTCCGGATGGCCGCGAGGACCGCCGGAGTGGACGACAGGGTGGGTGCCTCGCCGACGCCACGGAGCCCGTAGGGGGCGTGGTCGTCGGCGAGTTCGAGCACGTCGACCGGGATGGTCGGCGTGTCGAGGATCGTGGGGATCAGATAGTCCGTGAACGACGGATTCCTGACCTTCGCCGTCTTGGGGTCGACGATGATCTCCTCCATGACCGCCACGCCCAGACCCTGGGTCGTGCCGCCCTGGATCTGACCGATCACGGACAGCGGGTTGAGTGCTTTGCCGACGTCCTGGACGCAGGCCAGCTCGATGACCTTGACCAGGCCGAGCTCGGTGTCGACCTCGACGACGGCGCGGTGCGCGGCGAAGGAGTACTGGACGTGTCCGTTGCCCTGCCCGGTGCGCAGGTCGAAGGGCTCGGTGGGCCGGTGCCGCCATTCCGCCTCGACCTCGACGCTCTCGCCCTCGAGCACGTCGACCAGGTCGGCGAGGACCTCACCGCCGTCGGTGACGACCTTGCCGCCCTCCAGGAGCAGCTCGGCGGTGGCCCAGGCGGGGTGGTAGGAGCCGAACCTGCGACGGCCGATCTCCAGGACCTTCTCCCGGACGAGCTCGCAGGAGTTCTTGACGGCGCCGCCGGTGACGTACGTCTGCCGGGAGGCCGAGGTCGATCCGGCGCTGCCCACCTGGGTATCCGCGGGGTTGATGGTCACCTGCGAGACGCCCAGCTCGGTGCGGGCGATCTGCGCGTGGACGGTGACACCGCCCTGGCCGACCTCCGCCATGGCCGTGTGGACGGTCGCGACGGGCTCGCCGGCGATGACCTCCATACGGACCCGGGCGGTCGAGTAGTCGTCGAAGCCCTCGGAGAAGCCGACGTTCTTGATGCCGACCGCGTAACCGATTCCGCGTACGACGCCTTCGCCGTGCGTGGTGTTGGACAGACCGCCGGGCAGCTGCCGTACGTCCGCGCCCTCGCTGCTCTCCCACTGGCGCTCCGGGGGCAACGGCATCGCCTTGACGCGGCGCAGGATCTCGGCGACCGGCGCCGGGGAGTCGACCGGCTGCCCGGTCGGCAGGAGGGTCCCCTGCTCCATCGCGTTGAGCCGGCGGAACTCCACCGGGTCCATGCCGAGTTCGGCCGCGACCTTGTCCATCTGCGCCTCGTAGGCGAAGCACGCCTGGACCGCGCCGAAGCCGCGCATCGCGCCGCAGGGCGGGTTGTTGGTGTAGAGGGCGATGGCCTCGATCTCCACGTCGTCGACGACGTAGGGGCCGACACCGAGCGAGGAGGCGTTTCCGACGACGGCCGGGCTGGCCGAGGCATAGGCGCCGCCGTCGAGGACGATCCGGCACTTGACGTGGGTGAGCTTGCCGTCGCTGGTCGCGCCGTGCTCGTAGAAGAGCTTCGCCGGGTGGCGGTGGACATGGCCGAAGAAGGACTCGAAACGGTTGTAAACGATTTTGACGGGTTTTCCGGTGCGCAGGGCCAGCAGACAGGCGTGGATCTGCATCGACAGGTCCTCGCGACCGCCGAACGCGCCGCCGACACCGGCCAGCGTCATCCGCACCTTGCTCTCCGGCAGGCCGAGGACGGGCGCGATCTGGCGCAGGTCGGAGTGGAGCCACTGGGTGGCGATGTAGAGATGGACGCCGCCGTCCTCCTCGGGCACGGCGAGGCCGGACTCGGGGCCGAGGAAGGCCTGGTCCTGCATGCCGAAGGTGTACTCGCCCCGGACGACGACGTCGGCGCGCGCGGCGGCCGCGGCCGCGTCGCCCCGGACGATCGGCTGGCGATGGACGATGTTCGGGTGCGCGACATGGCCGACGTGGTGGTCGTCGCGGCCCTCGTGGATCAGGATCGCGTCCGGCGCGGTCGCCGATGCCTCGTCGGTGACGACGGGCAGCTCGCGGTACTCGACCTTGATCTTCGCGGCGGCGCGGCGGGCGGTCTCGGGGTGGTCCGCGGCGACGATCGCGACCGGCTCGCCGTGGTGCCGGACCTTGCCGTGGGCCAGGACCGGGGTGTCCTGGATCTCCAGCCCGTAGTTCTTCACGTCGGTCGGCAGGTCGTCGTACGTCATCACGGCGTAGACGCCGGGCAGGGCCAGCGCCTCGGACGTGTCGATGGAGACGATCTCGGCGTGGGCGACCGGGGAGCGCAGGATCTGGCCCCAGAGCATGTCCTCGTGCCACAGGTCGGACGAGTAGGCGAACTCTCCGGTGACCTTGAGCGTGCCGTCGGGGCGGAGCGTCGACTCGCCGATGCCGCCCTTGGTCCGGGAGCCCTGGGTGAGGGTGGTGGGAGTGCCGTTGGTGGGCATGGGTCAGACCGCCTCTCCCTGACGGGCGGCCGCCAGGCGGACCGCGTCCATGATCTTCTCGTAACCGGTGCACCGGCAGAGGTTGCCGGAGAGCGCCTCGCGGATGTCCGCGTCGCTCGGGTTCGGGTTGCGTTCCAGCATCTCGTCGGCGGCGACCAGCAGACCGGGCGTGCAGAAACCGCACTGGACGGCGCCTGCGTCGATGAACGCCTGCTGGATCGGGGCGAGTTCGGTCCCCTCCCCGGTCTGGGAGTCGGTGGCCTCGGCCGGCCGGCCGTCGGCCCCGTCGAGGGGGGTGGAGGCGCCCGCCGCGCCCGCCGCGTCCGGCGTTCCCGCCGTGCCGGAGCTGCCGGAGGTGCCGCAGGAACCGGTTCCACAACCGCTGTGTCCGGCGCGCTGCCGGGCGAAGTCCGCGAGGCCCTCGACGGTGACGATGTCACGGCCCTCGGCCTGTCCGGCGGCGACCAGGCAGGAGCACACCGGGAGGCCGTCCAGCCGGACCGTGCACGAGCCGCACTCGCCCTGCTCGCAGGCGTTCTTCGAACCCGGCAGCCCGAGCCGCTCGCGCAGTACGTAGAGCAGGCTCTCGCCCTCCCACACGTCGTCGGCTTCCTGCGGACGTCCGTTGACAGTGAAGTTGACGCGCATCACGCGGCTCCCTTTGCGGTGCGGCGGGGGCCGCGGTACGACTCCCACGTCCAGGTCAGCGTGCGGCGGGCCATGACGCCCACCGCGTGCCGTCGGTAGCTCGCCGTGCCCCGGACGTCGTCGATGGGGTTGCAGGCGGCGGCGCACAGATCCGCGAACTGCTTGGCGACCGATGGGGCGATGATCTTTCCGTTGTCCCAGAAACCGCCTTCTTCGAGCGCCGCGTTGAGGAAGTCCTCGGCGGTCTTCGCCCGAACGGGGGTGGGCGCGGCCGAGCCGATGCCGGTACGGACGGTCCGGGACCGCGGGTGCAGCGCGAGACCGAAGGCGCAGACGGCGATGACCATGGCGTTGCGGGTGCCCACCTTGGAGTACTGCTGCGGGCCGTCGGCCTTCTTGATGTGGACGGCGCGGATCAGCTCGTCGGGAGCGAGCGCGTTGCGCTTCACGCCGGTGTAGAAGTCGTCGATCGGGATCCGGCGGGTACCGCGTACCGATTCCGCCTCGACCTCGGCGCCGGCCGCCAGCAGGGCGGGGTGGGCGTCACCGGCCGGGGAGGCGGTGCCGAGGTTGCCGCCGACGCCGCCGCGGTTGCGGATCTGCGGAGAGGCCACGGTGTGCGAGGCGAGGGCCAGGCCCGGCAGCTCCGCGCGCAGGTTCTCCATGATCCGGGTGTAGGGGACGGAGGCGCCGAGCCGCACGCTCTCCTCGCCGACCTCCCATTCGTAGAGGTCACCCACGCGGTTGAGGTCGAGCAGGTACTCGGGCCTGCGGTGATCGAAGTTGATCTCGACCATCACGTCGGTGCCGCCCGCAATCGGCACAGCGGTGGGGTGCTCGGCCTTGGCGGCGAGCGCCTCCTCCCAGCTGGCGGGGCGAAGGAAGTCCATGACCGGCTCTCTTCTTCGTCTCTTGGGTCTCGTGAGTCGTATCGAGCCAGAATCGGGTGCGGCGGGCCCGGCTCGTTCATGTGGTGTTCACGCGGAGTGGGGCCAGTACACAGCGCCTTGCTCCGACCGGGTCAGTCACGGAAACCATGAAGGAGTTGGCTGGTCGGCCCAGGCATCTTGTAGATTCGTATGAACGGAGGCCCTCAGTAACCTCCTCGTTTTCCTGTGGAAACGTAGGAAACAACCTGGCGGCCGAAGAATGCGGTTCGTGGCTGTCCGCCGCACCGACCGGGCCCTCGGGGGCGGGCCGACGGCGGGTCCTCGCCCACCCCGACCTTCAGGATTCATCGTAGTTTTCGAGACAAAGAACGGCG
The DNA here is from genome assembly GCF_040295245.1 of Streptomyces sp. NPDC002884. Taxonomy (NCBI): domain Bacteria; kingdom Bacillati; phylum Actinomycetota; class Actinomycetes; order Kitasatosporales; family Streptomycetaceae; genus Streptomyces; species Streptomyces sp. NPDC002884. The sequence goes on from NZ_JBEOVB010000005.1 coordinate 215,740, forward strand.
GCGACGAGATGCGGCTGCGCGCACTGCTGGACACCGATGCGCTGGGCCTCAGGCTCCTCGGCGGCGAGGACGAGCTGGACCGCACGGTACGGGGTGTCATGACCACCGACCTGCGGGACCCCAGCCGCTACCTCTCCGGGGGCGAGCTGGTGCTGACGGGCCTGGCGTGGCGCCGGGACGCGGCGGACTCCGAGCCGTTCGTCCGGATCCTGGTGCAGGCGGGGGTGGCCGCGCTCGCGGCCGGCGAGGCGGAGCTGGGCGACGTTCCCCAGGACCTGACCGCGGCCTGCGCGCGGCACCGTCTCCCGCTGTTCGCGGTGCACGAGTCGGTGGCCTTCGCGACGATCACCGAGCACGTCGTGCGGCAGGTGTCCGGCGAGCGCGCCGGGGACCTCGCGGCCGTCGTGGACCGGCACCGCCGCATGATGACCTCGGGTCCGGCGGGCGGCGGCCCGGACGTGGTCCTGGACCTGCTCGGCTCCGACCTGGACCTGCGGGCCTGGGTCCTGTCCCCCACCGGGCGGCTCATCGCGGGATCCAAGGTGGCCGGGCCGGGGCTGCCGCCCGACACGTGCGCGAAGCTGGCGGCGGAGCACCTGGCAGCCGTCCGCACCGGGCGGCGCGGACCGCACCGGGTGCTCATGGGCCAGACGACGTACTCGCTGTTCCCGATCCGCAGCGGTGGCGGCCGCGCTCCGCAGGCCCCGCGCGCCTCGCAGGCATCGCAGGCCTCCCAGGCATCGCGGGACGTCCGCGAGAGCGTCCTGTCCGACTGGCTGCTGGCCGTCGAGGCGGACGCCGGGGACTGGGCGGACGAGCGCCTCGACCTGCTCCAGGGCGTCACGCAGCTGATCGCCGTCGAACGGGACCGCCGGGACGCCGCGCGCTCGGTGCGCAGGCGTCTCGCGCAGGAGGTGCTGGAGCTGGTCCAGACGGGCGCGGCCCCGGCCGAGATCGCGGCCCGGCTGCGGGTGGCCGCGCCGGTGCTGCTGCCGGGGCTGGGGGCAGCCCCGCACTGGCAGGTGGTCGTGGCCCGGGTCGAGTGGGACGACGGCGGCCCGGAGGCCGGCCCGGTCGCCCAGTCGCTCCTGGAGGAGATCCTGGTCGACCCGCTCGCCACCGGACCCGAGCCCTCCGACCGTATCGCCGTGGCCCACACCGGCGACGAGGCCGTCGCCCTGGTTCCGCTGCCCGCGGTGTCGACCGAGCACGACGGCTCCGAGACCGGCGTCCTCGCCGACGCGCTGCTGGCCGCCGTCCGGGAGCCGCTGTCGTCCGGCCTCGACGGCGACGGACGGCTCACCCTGGGCGTCAGCGCGGCCGTGCACTCGGCGGAGGGGCTGCGCGGGGCCCTGGAGGAGGCACGACACGCCCGGCGCGTGGCCGCTGCCCGCCCCGGCCGGGTATGCGCCGCGGGCCACCAGGAACTGGCCTCGCACGTGCTGCTGCTCCCGTTCGTCCCCGACGATGTGCGGAAAGCGTTTACCGCCCGTCTCCTGGACCCGCTGCGCGAATACGACCGGCGGCACCGCGCCGAGTTGATCCCGACCCTGGAGGCGTTCCTGGACTGCGACGGTTCGTGGACCCGCTGCGCGTCCCGTCTCCACCTGCACGTCAACACACTGCGCTACCGGGTCGGGCGGATCGAGCAGTTGACGAGCCGTGACCTCTCACGGCTCGAGGACAAGCTGGATTTCTTCCTGGCGCTGCGGATGAGCTGATCCCTGAGGGACACCGGTTACCACCCCTGGGTGACGACCTGTCGAAACCATGGGGGCGCGGAGTCCCACGACTTTGTGAAATCCTTCACCCGCCCCCTTGGCCCGGCCCTGTGATCCGTGCTGAGATGCGGCCACCACTCAAAGCTCGACGGCGCGCTCGGGGAGGGCAACGTGGCGTACACCGCCATGTCTGGTACCGGAACGACCTCAGGTGACGATCCCCTCCAGACCGCGGTATGGCGGCTGCGCTCACGCGCCTGCTGGACGGACGCGGCGGCTCTGCTCCCGCCCGACAGCGCGGCGGGCTCGGTCCAGCGGGCCGCGCTGCTCGTGGAACGGTGCCTGTACACCGAGCAGGGCTGGCAGGACGCCGAGGACGCGCTGCGCACCGCGGAGGCGCTGGCCCACGACGACGAGGAGCGCGGCGCGGCCGCTTGTGAACGAGGGCAACTTGCTTACGCGGCCACGCTGCACGGTGTGCGCGACCGGGTGGACGAGGCACGGGCCGCGCTCGGCCGGGCGGCGGCGCTGATCTCGCCGGACGCGCCCGGACGGGCCTTGCTGGACTTCCGCCGGGGCCTGCTCGCGGAGAACATCTCGCGTTCCCCGCAGGCCGCGAGGGCCGCGTACCGGCGCGCCCACACGGCGGCCGCTGCCCACTCCGACCTCCTGCTGCTGTCCTTCACCTGGCGCCACCTCGCCGGACTCGCCCTGCGCGACGGCGAGGTGGCGGAGGCCCGGCACGGCTTCGCCGAATCCCTGCGCATCCGGGAGGAGTTGGGCTACCTGGTCGGAACCGCCCCGGCCCTCGCCTCGCTGGCGGACGCGGAGGTCGACCCGGAGGCCTCACGGCTGCGGGAGGAGGCGCGCCGACTGTTCCGGCTGCTGGGCGGCGTACCGACCTGGCTGGCACGGCAGTTGACGCCACCCCCGACACCCAGCCCGTCCGGAGTCTGAGAACGAGACCCGGCCGGACGCGAGCGGCAGGGTGCGAACGGGCGGGCCCGGCCCCTGCACGGCTCGGGAATGCGGGCCTCTCGGGGTGCGGACCAGTGAGACGGCTCAGACCTCGTCAGGGTGCGAGCGGGCGGAGTTCCTGAACGGCTCGGGCCGGCGAGGTCCCGCCAGGACGCAGCCTGACGAGGTCTCGTCGCACAGGCCGAGCAAGCAGGCGGAGCAAGCAAACGACGCAAGCAGGCAGAGCCTCTGCACGACTTGAACGGGCGAGGCCCCTCGGGGTGCGGACGAGCCAGGCGGCTCAGGCCTCGAGCGAGTGACACGTCTCAGGATCCGGCCGAGCGACGCCTCTTCGGCGCGGAACCGGGCTCGGAGGCGCCTGCGCGGCCGGACGGCGGTCGGGGGGCGGGAACGCCTCCGCGGCCGAGCGGCGGTCGGGGGGCGGGAGCGTCGGCGCGGCCGAGCGGCGGTCGGAAACGCGTCCGCGGCAGGACGGCGGTCGGCGGTCGAGGACGCCGCCGCGGCCGAGCGGCAGTCGGGGGCGGGGGCGTCGGCGCGGCCGAGCGGCAGTCGGGGGCGCCGCCGCGGCCGAGCGGCGGTCGGGGGCGCCTGCGCGGCTGCCGGGCCGCGGTCGGGTCAGCTGCGGGTGCCTGCGAAGTGACCGCGCACCAGTGCCTGTGCCCGGTCCGGCTCCCCCGCCGTCAACGCTTCCAGCAGCGCCATGTGCTCCGCCGCGTCGGCCATGAGATCCGCCCGCCCGCGCCGCACCGACCCGCCGGCCAGCGGCCACTGCGAGCGCCGGTGCAAGTCCTCGGCGACGCCGACCAGTTGTTCGTTGCCCGCCAGGGCGAGCACGGCCCGGTGGAAGACCCGGTCGGCCTCCGCGTACGTGGCCGGGCAGCCGGAGGCCGCCGCGCGCACGCTCGCCTCGGCGACCGGCCGCAGCTCCGCCCAGCGCTCGGCGGGCACCGTACGGGCGAGCCGCAGCATCACCGGAACCTCTATCAGCGCACGCACCTCGGCCAGCTCGGCCAGCTCGCGCTTGCCCCGCACGATCACCCGGAAGCCCCGGTTGGGGACGACCTCGACGGCGCCCTCCAGCGCCAGCTGCTGCATCGCCTCGCGGACCGGCGTCGCGGAGACCCCGAAGCGTTCACCGAGGACCGGCGCCGAATACACCTCGCCCGGCAGCAGTTCCCCGGCGACGAGCGCGGTGCGCAGGGCGTCGAGGATCTGGCCGCGCACCGAGGCGCGCTGCACCACCGGCCGGGGGCGCGGGACAGGGGTCTCGCTGTGCGTGTGCTCGCCGCGCGCGGCGCCCGTCGGGCCGCATCTCTCCCGGTCCGCGCCCGCGCCGTACTCGGCGGACCCCCGTGACTGCGCCGGCACCCGGGCACGGCCCTCGGCCCCCGGCACGGCCGGGGTCCCGGTACCGGTGGAGCCCTGCGCACCCTGCTCCACGGGGCCTCCTCCGGCCTTGTCGGTACTTGGGGTCATTACGGCGGGTTGTTACTCGTCCGTCAAGCACCTTAGGCGTACTGGCCGCCAGTTCAAATCCCGACGATACTGAGTAAGGTTAGGCTTACCTTTAATCGCTCTCGAAACGGCGGTCCCGGCATGCCCACAGCCCCGTCGGCCACAGCGGAGGCCTACGCCCGCCTCGCGGAGGTCTTCCCGGACCTGACCGTCACGGAGCTGGGTCACCAGGAACCGTTTCCGCAGGGCGGCGGCTGGGTCGCGGCGGCCGACCTCGCGGCGGGCGGAGCAGCCCTGGAGGCCTTCCTCGCCTGGGACGACGCCCAGGTCGTCCGCGACTACGGGCACCCCGCCCGCCCGGACGTCGTGGCGAGCTTCGGACTGCACCGGTACTCCTGGCCCGCCTGCCTGCTGATCACCGTCCCCTGGTTCCTGCACCGCCGGGTGCCCCGCCTCCCCGTGACGCACGTCTCGTACGACCGCACCGGCGACGGCATGCGGATGGCCGTCCGGCCGCCCACCTCCTTCGCCTGCCTGCCCGGTGATCCGGCGGCGCTGCTGCCCGGCGCCCGGGTGGTCCCGGACGAGGAGGCGCTGCGGGCCGAGGTGCGGGCGGCGATAGCCGAGCACCACGAGCCGGTGCTCGCCGGGTTCGGACCGCCCGCGCGACGCCGGGGCCGGGCCCTGTGGGGCATGGTGACCGACGAGATCGTCGAGGGCCTCTGGTACGTCGCCGAACTGCTCGGCGAGGGCGAGAAGGACCGGGCGCGACGGGAACTGGAGCTGCTCCTGCCGGGCGCCACCCGGCCCTACGTCGGCTCGGCGTCCTTCCGTGATCTGACCGGGCCGGACGGCGCGACCCTGTCCACCCGGGACCGGGCGAGCTGCTGCATGTTCTACACACTGCGCCCCGACGACGCCTGCGCCACCTGCCCGCGCACCTGCGACGCGGACCGCGTCACCAAGCTCACCGCGGTCGCCGTCAGTTGAGGGTGCCTCAGGCGCACCCCCGGGGCCGGGCACCGTCGGACGTCCCGTAGGATCACCCGGACGAGACTCCCCCCAGGGTTACAGGCAATTCACAATTTCCTCACTTGCCCCGGGAACTTTCCGCGGAACCACTCGTACGGGTAGTCTTATTCGAACTCAACTCCCGCCCCTCAAGCGGCAGTTCGAGCAGAACGTCGCCCTGGGCATCCCCTTGCACTTCCTTGGCGGCCTCTTGCCCCGAAACCCCCTGAGGGACGGCGGGATTGCGCCACTATGGCGGGCGTTACGCCCTATCCCAATGCAAGGGACCCCTGATGAGATTGACCGACATATCGCTGAACTGGCTGCTTCCCGGCGCCGTACTGCTCCTGGGCATGCTGGCGGCGGTGGCGGTGCTCGCGCGCGGCAAGCGCTCCTCCGGGGCAAATGCGAGCGCGGACGATTCGTGGGAGCGTACCGAGGAGCGCCGCAGGCGCAAGGAGGCCATATACGGCACTGCCTCCTACGTTCTTCTGTTCTGCTGCGCGGCCGTCGCCGCCGCGCTCTCCTTCCACGGCCTGGTCGGCTTCGGCCAGCAGAACCTCGGCCTCACCAACGGCTGGGAGTACCTGGTCCCGTTCGGCCTCGACGGCGCTGCCATGTTCTGCTCCGTGCTCGCGGTGCGCGAGGCCAGCCACGGCGACGCCGCACTCGGCTCCCGGATACTCGTGTGGACGTTCGCGGGCGCGGCGGCCTGGTTCAACTGGGTGCACGCGCCCAGGGGCCTCGGTCACGACGGCGCACCGCAGTTCTTCTCCGGCATGTCCCTCTCGGCGGCCGTGCTCTTCGACCGGGCCCTGAAGCAGACCCGCCGGGCCGCGCTGCGCGAGCAGGGTCTCGTACCCCGTCCGCTGCCGCAGATCCGCGTCGTGCGCTGGGCACGTGCCCCCCGCGAGACCTACAAGGCCTGGTCGCTCATGCTGCTCGAGAACGTGCGCAGCCTGGACGAGGCCGTCGACGAGGTCCGTGACGACAAGGCCCGCAAGGAAGAGACGAAGCTGCGTCGCCGCGAGCAGCACCGCGTCGAGCGGGCACAGTTGAAGGCGATCAGCCGGGGCCACGGCCCTCGCTTTCCCGGCCGCGGTGGCGGCGGTGGGGGCCGTCAGGTGGAGGCCCCGGCCGCCCTGGAGCCGGCCACGGCCGAGCGGGTCTCCGCGGAGCCTGCCATAGCCAACTCGACGGAGCAGCTGCCCGTCCGCTCACGACACTCCCTTACGCCCGTGCGCCACGGTTCTGACTCCTCGCTCACCGTCGACCTCACCGCGGAGGACGACACCATGGCCCTGCCGCGCCTCGACTCCCTGGAGCGCAAGCTCAAGGACCTGGAGCAGCAGTTCGGCTGATGGATCATCAGTTATCACAGGGAAGGGGGCGCGACCGCCGAGGTCGCGCCCCCTTCCCGTTTCTCGCTTCTCGTTTCCCGCTTCCCGTGGCTCAGCAACCGTTGCTCGACGACGCCCGTTGCTCGACGCCCGGTCGCCGTCGGCCTTCGCTCACGCGGCTCCGGCGCCCAGCTCGAACCAGACGACCTTGCCGCCGCCCTGCGCCCTTACCCCCCATGTGTCCGCGAGGGACTCCACCAGGACCAGACCCCGGCCGTGTGTGGCCTCGTCGGCGCTCGGCACCCTCGGCCTCGGGCGGTGGGCCGCGGAGTCCCGCACCTCCACCCGCAGGCCGGACGGTGAGACGGTGGCCGTCAGGACCGCGTCGTCGTCGGTGTGCACGAGAGCGTTGGTGACGAGCTCGCTGGTGAGCAGTTCGGCCGTCTCCGACCGCCCCGGCCTTCCCCAGCCCCGCAACAGCTCTCTGAGCGCTTGGCGCGTCTCGGGCACCGCCCGCAGGTCCGCCCGCCCGAGTCTGCGCCTGAGCTGCGACGCCCGGTCCTGCTCCGCCACGTCCTCGGCCCTGTTCTCCCCCGCCTGTCTCGTCGCCGAGGTGCCCGCGATCGCCGTCGGACCGCTTCCCCGTGCCTGCCTCTCCATGACCCCCGCCCGCGTGTCGATGTGGGTTCCCCTCCTGCTCGAACACGTTCACGGGGATCCTTGCCCGGTCGACACGTCGCCAGTCATGTCGAATCATCGACGCCCGGGTGTTCGGCCATGTTCGGGCGGGCCTCCAGGACGCTCCCGGGAAGGGGGTGACCCCCCGACAGCACTGTTCGGGCCGTCGGGCAGAGGCCGTCCACGTCGCGTCCGCCCCTCGCTCGGGCGCGTCCGCAGCGAGCGCCGGGACGGTTCGTGCGTCCCGCGCGGTACGTGGCCCGTGCGCCGCTGGTGACAGCGGCCCGGCACGAGCGGGACGAGCCGGCGCCGGAGGATCGGGCCGTGCACACCGTCCATGATCCCGTCGCGGCCGTCACTTAGAAGGAAAGCCCTGGTCGAGCGTCCGGTTCCGCTTTGCCGGGTGCGTACGGGAACACGGGGGCGGATCGTCCGGGCGGGGCGGTGATCGGCCCGGTTCCCGGGCGAAGGGGCCGCAGTACGGCGGCGCCGCGGTGCTCTTGGGGGGCGTGCGCCCGCGTGACGGAACCTGATCGTCGCCTCCCTCGCGAGCGGGAGTGAGCCGGCGTGTCCCCGGTGCGATACGGCCGCCGATCCGACCGTCCCGCCCGCCTCCGAACCTACGCACCCCGGTGGCCGACCGACCGCCGACGATCGGTCTGTCTGCCGATTCGCCCCTGCCGACCTGGCCGTACGCGAAGAAGAGGTGGGGCAGCAGGTACCGCCGTCACCCCGTCGACCGCCGCCCCGGACCACCCCGCCGAGCCGAACGCGCCCTCGCACGGCCGACGAGGTTGGCCGAAATCCGCTGGTGCGCGAACGGCCGCCGCGGGGAAAACGGTGGGGTGGACCGACGATCGAGCCGACCGACGACCGAACCGGCGGTCGAGTCGTTGACGCACGTGCCGCCGCGAGGAGCGCCCCGGCGATGAATGCTCGCCGCCCCGCCCGAACGGCCACTTCGTCGGCCCGATGCGAGCGGTATCGCCGTCCGGCCGCGCTGCGGGACGGCAGGGCGGCGGGACAGCAGGGCGGCGAGGCGGCAGAACGGCAGGGCGGCGGGGCGGCTGGTGCTCTAGCCGACCTCGGCTCCCGTCGTGCCGATGTGGAAGATCTTCTGGGTCCCGCGGGTCATGTCGACGATGAGCTTCGTGGTCTGGTCTCCCCAGGTGAGGGTGACGACGGCCTCCGTGTAGTTCGCCGTCCCGTTGTCGGTGACCTTCCACGCGAGCGGGACGTTCTGCGCCTGGAGGACGCCGTTGGCGTGGTTCTTGTCCTCCCAGGCCGCCAGCTCCTTCTGGAAGGCGGGGGTGAGGTAGTGCTTGCGGAGCTCGTCCTCGAGCTTGCCGCCGCCCTCGTCGTTGACCGCGTCGATGTAGGCGCCGTAGAAGTCGGCGATGCGCGTGATGTTGTCGGACGGCTTCCCGCTCACGCTGCGCGGGCTGCCGGCGGACGCCTGCGCCGTCACGCCGAGGCCGAGGGCCAGGGCGAGGCCGACAGCCAGTGCCGTACGGCGCCGGGTGGCACGGAAACGAGGCGCGCCGTTTCCGGTCGTGCTGCTCGTGCCGGTCGAGCCGATGTCGCCGGTCGTGCTGTTGTTGCCGGTCATGTACGTGTTCCCCGTGTGTCTCGTGGGTGGGGCCGGTCCGGCCCCACTGGTGGTTGCGTGGTCGTGCGGGGCCACCGGCCCTCCCGACCCCCGTGGCGGGAGGGCGGCGGCCCCGGTTCTTCCTCGGTGGTCGTGTGTCAGTGGAGCTTGTTGACGGCCTTGACGGTCGTCTTCTTGAAGGCCTTCACCGGGGCGTCGCCGAAGTCGCCCAACTGGCCCCAGTCCACGACGGTCACCGTCGTGCCGTCGCGTCCGACGGAGAGGAGGCGGATGTCGGTCGCGCCCCACGAGGTCTCGGTGTGCAGGCCGTAGACGTGGGCGCCCTCCTCCACGTTCAGCTTCCCGTAGTCCTTGAGCCTGGCCTCTACCTCCGGGTCGGCCTGCTCGATCCGCGCCGGGCAGGACTTGATGTCCTGGTTGACCCGCGAGAACCGGCCCTTAGCCGCGCTGACGCTCGACAGCTCGACGCTCACCTGACGGGCGCTCGTGTCGAGGTCGGTGCGGAAGTCCCGGTACCAGGAGCCCCGGCCGCCGCCCAGCGCCATGCCGAGACAGCGGTCCACCTCCACGTCCGGTGACGCGCCGGCGGTGACCTTGCCTGCCGTCCAGGACGAGCTGGGGTGCGGCGGAAGGTCGGCGGCCGAGAGGAAGCCGGGCGGTCGTACCGTGGCGGCGCCCGCCGGTACGGCGAGTACGGTGCCGAGGGCGAGGCCCGCGGCCGTGAGTGCGGTGAGCCCGGTGAGCCCGGTGAGCGTGCCGGCTCGGGTGCGCTTGGACATGGGTGTCCCCCGTGAGTGAGTACATGACTGGTGAGTGCATGGCCGTGGGTTGTCACCACGACGCCGGTTGGTCGGTCCGGCCCTGGTCGGTGCGACACCAAGAGCATCGGCGGTCCGGGCTCCCCGGTGCAACGGTCAGCGCCCGATCGGCCGAGGTGGAACCATCCCATCCCATCTGACGTGCAGGTATATGAGTGCCTGGGATGCCCGCCGGGCCTGACGAACACAGGGAGAGCGGTGTCGACCGACGACGGTGTGGCCGATGTGACGGAGTTCGCGACGCTGCTGACGGAACTGAAGGGGCGCACGGAGCGCAGCTACGGCTCCCTCGCCCGCCGCCTGGGCATGAACACCTCGACGCTGCACCGCTACTGCGCGGGGGAAGCGGTTCCACAGGACTTCGCCCCGGTCGAACGGCTCGCGGAGTTCTGCGGCGCGACACCGGACGAACGCCTCGAACTGCACCGGCGATGGCTGCGAGCGGTGGCCGCCCGCCAACGGGCCCGGACCACGACGACTTCAGAAACCCTGGAAACACGGGAAACGCGGGAAACGCGGGAGGCACGGGAAGCCCAGGAAACACCTGAGCGCCGCTTACGGTCGGCAACACCGGGAACAGCACGGCCACCGGTAACGCCGGTAACGCCAGAAACGTGGACGACGCCGGAAACACCGGCAACCGCGACGACCTCAGGGGCCGGGAAACTCTCTGAAACGTCGGCAGAAACAGGACGCCGCCGGCCTACGGCAGACACCCCGGCTCGGAGACGGGACGGGAAACAGGTACCGCCCCGCCGTTGGTACCGCCGTCGGCGCCCCACCGTCGCCGTCGGTGTCGCGTGCGCGCTGCTCGCCACCCTCGGAACGCTGTCCGCGCTGCCCGGCGGCGGCCGGCCCTCGGCCTCCGGCGAAGTGGCCCCGTCCTCCGGTTCCGCCACGGCCGGGCCCCGGACGACGGGCCCGTCCCACACCCCGACGACCGGCGACGGCCCGGCCACAACATCCGCACCCGGCACCGCCTCCGCCTCCGCCCGCCCCACGAGGACCTCTCCCTCGCCGGACGCCTCCCCGGCCGGCGGCAAGGTGTCGGCAGCCGCGTCGGGCGTGCCGCTCGCCTGGACCGTCGACTCGCAGGTGTGGGCGCTCGGTTGCGGTCACGACTACGTCATCGACAAGCCGCCGGCGCAGGTTCCGCCGCCCCCGGCGGAGCAGGACGCCGGCCCGTGGGCGACCGCCCAGGGCGCGGTGCACGGGCGGGAGACCAATGTGGAGATCTCGGTGCAGGGCCGCAGTTCCACGGCCGTCGTGCTGACGGCGCTGCGTGTGCGGGTCGTCGGTCGCGCCTCCCCCGTGCCGGGCACCGCGTACGCCATGGACCAGGGCTGCGGCGGCTCGCTCAGCAAGCGCTACTTCGCGGTCGACCTGGACAAGGACCGTCCGGTGGCGCACTCGGTCGCCGGCAACGACGCGGGCACGCCGATCCCGGCGGTGAGCCTGCCCTACCGAGTGTCCAACGCCGACCCCGAGGTGCTGCTGGTCACGGCCCGGACCGAGAGCTGCGCCTGCGACTGGTACCTCGAACTGGACTGGTCGTCCCAGGGACGCACCGGAACGGCCCGTATCGACGACCGCGGCCGCCCGTTCCGCACGAGCGGCATCAAGGGGCTGCCGCGCTACTGGTACGGCTCCGAGAACGGTGAACGCCAGTGGGTCCCGACCGGCGACTGACACCCCTGACGAGACGCCGCCGTCCACCGTCCACCTTCCACCGGCCTACGGCCGTGGCATGTTGCGGAGATTGGAACGGGCCATCTGAAGCATCCGGCCCACTCCTCCATCCAGAACGATCTTCGAGGCGGAGAGTGCGAAACCGGTTACCATCTCGGCGCTGATCTTCGGCGGGATGGACAGGGCGTTGGGGTCGGTGACGATGTCGACGAGGGCCGGACCCTTGTGCCGGAAGGCGTCCTTCAGGGCGCCGGCCAGCTGTCGGGGCTTCTCGACGCGCACACCGTGGGCGCCGCAGGCGCGGGCGACGGCGGCGAAGTCGGGGTTCTTGTTGGTCGTGCCGTACGAGGGCAGACCGGCGACCAGCATCTCCAACTCGACCATTCCCAGTGACGAGTTGTTGAAGAGGACGACCTTCACCGGCAGGTCGTACTGCACCAGCGTCAGGAAGTCGCCCATCAGCATGGCGAAACCGCCGTCGCCGGACATCGACACGACCTGACGGCGGCGGTCGGTGAACTGGGCGCCGATCGCCATCGGCAGCGCGTTCGCCATGGAGCCGTGGGAGAAGGACCCGATGACACGGCGACGGCCGTTGGGCGTGAGATAGCGGGCGGCCCAGACGTTGCACATACCGGTGTCCACGGTGAACACGGCGTCTTCGTCGGCGAGTTCGTCGAGGACGGCGGCAACGTACTCGGGATGGATGGGAACGTGTTTCTCTACTTTCCGCGTGTACGCCTTCACCACCCCCTCCAGCGCGTCGGCGTGCTTCTTCAGCATCCGGTCGAGGAACCGCCGGTTCTCCTTGGCCCGCACCCGCGGGATGAGACAGCGCAGGGTCTCCCGCACGTCGCCCCACACGGCTAGGTCCAGTTTCGAGCGTCGGCCGAGGTGCTCGGGGCGCACGTCGACCTGGGCGATCTTCACGTCGTCCGGGAGGAAGGCGCTGTAGGGGAAATCGGTTCCGAGCAGGATCAGCAGGTCGCACTCGTGAGTGGCCTCGTAGGCCGCGCCGTAGCCGAGGAGACCGCTCATCCCGACGTCGTACGGATTGTCGTACTGAATGTGTTCCTTGCCGCGCAGCGCATGCCCCACCGGGGACTTGACCTTCCCGGCGAACTCCATGACCTCGGCGTGCGCGCCGGCCGTGCCGCTGCCGCAGAACAGGGTGACCTTGTCGGCCGCGTCGATCATCCTGACGAGCGCGTCGATCTCGGCGTCGCCGGGGCGGACGGCGGGCCGGGCGGTGACGAGAGCGGTTTCGACGGCTTTCTCGGGGGCGGTCTGGTCGGCGATGTCACCGGGGAGCGACACGACGCTGACGCCACCGCGCCCGACCGCGTTCTGGATGGCCGTGTGCAACAACCGGGGCATCTGTTTCGGGCTGGAGATCAGCTCGCTGTAGTGGCTGCACTCGCGGAACAGCTGATCGGGGTGGGTTTCCTGAAAGTAGCCGAGACCGATTTCGCTGGACGGGATGTGCGAGGCGAGCGCCAGGACGGGGGCCATGGAGCGGTGGGCGTCGTAGAGGCCATTGATGAGATGGAGGTTGCCGGGTCCGCAGGACCCCGCGCAGGCCGCGAGCTTCCCGGTGATCTGGGCTTCCGCACCGGCGGCGAAGGCGGCCGTCTCCTCGTGCCGGACATGGATCCAGTCGATGGCGGAGTTGCGCCGCACCGCGTCCACGACGGGGTTGAGGCTGTCCCCCACGACACCGTAGAGCCGCCGCACTCCCGCGCGGGCGAGGATGTCCACGAACTGTTCCGCGACGTTCTGCTTGGCCATGGCGCGACGCACCCCTTCGCTCTCCTCGGGTCCCTCCCTCCACAGTGGCCGCGACGACCCGGTTACGCCTCCCAGACGGCCGCCGCCGTGCGGTCGTCGGCGTAGCCCTTCACCCTCACCTGGGTGTCGGCGAGGAAGGCGGCGAGACCGGGCGGGGTGGGGCCCGACCAGCGTCCTGTCAGGTACGCGGACAGCTCCGGCTCCCCGCGCAGGGGTTCGGCCAGACCGTCGCTGCACATCAGGAGCGTGTCACCCGGGCGGGCTACGGAGGCGCGGAAACGGAAGGGATCGCGGGGCGGTTCCGGGTCGGGGTCGTAGGGGTTCGGCGGTGTGGTGATGCCCAGGTCCATGGTGAGCCGGTCGCCCTCGGGCGTCTCGGCGGGCAGCGAGCCGAAGCCGACCACCGGCGCGCCCGCCACCTCGCCCACCTGCGGTTCGATGTCCCGCCACACACCGCCGCGCAGCCGGAACAGTCCGCCGGCGCCGACGCCGAAGAAGACGCGCGTACGGCAGGCCGGGTCGGCCGGCAGGAGCAGACAACGCAGCGTGGCCGCGTACTCGTCCGGTTCAAGGCCCTGTTCGGCGGCGCCGGCGCGGAGCCGGCCGAGGCTGCGGTCGGTGAGCCGGTGCAGGCCCGACTTCAGGTCTCCGCGCCGGCCCGCCCTGATGTCCTCGGCGAGCCGGACGTGACTGCGGCCCACGGCACCCGCGATCCACTGGCACACCTCGGCGGCCGCCCGATGCGCTCCCGGGGTGGCCCGGGCGCCGGTCGCCATCGCGACGAGGATCAGCGCCTGCTCGCCCGTGCCGAAGCGGGCTGTGAGGAGCGAGTCGCGGCGCGGCTCCCCCCGGTATCGCGCGGAGTCCCCCCGCACCGACGCGGCCCGCAGCGCCCAGGACCCGTACCGGGCTCCGTCCAGGACGGTGTCGGCGACCAGGTCCGCGAGGTCGTCCGGGTCCGCGGGCGGAAGAGCGGTGGGCTCGGCGTCGTAGGTGGGCGGCCCGGAACCGACGTAGCCCTTGGAGGTGGACAACGGCGGCAGGGCGGGAAAGCCGAGGACGGTGGGGGGATGGTCCGGCGGGGAGGCGCCCGGGGTGACGGGTGCGCGTGCGGAGTCCGGCTCGCGTTCGGGGGCGGCCGCGGGGTCGGTGGCGTAGAGGGGGGCCGCCGAGCCGTCTGCCGAGGTGGTGGGGGCCCGTGGGGGCGGCGGCGCGTGGGCCGGAACGGGTGGCATCGCGGGCGGCGGTGGAGGCGCGGCGGGCGAGACGGAGGCGGTGCCCTCCCCGGACCCGGACCCGGTCGCGGTCACCGACCCGGCGGGGGCGGCCGTCGGCAGTGCGGGCGGGGTGGACGGCGGCGCGGGCGCGGTGGACGACCGTGCGGGCGGGGTCGACGGCAGCGGGGGTCCGGAGACACCGGGGGGCGTCTCCGTCGCCGCGAGGCCGTCGTCGGCTGCGGCGGAGACGGCGGGCGAGGCGGCGGCGGGGGAAGCGGGATCGTGGGGCGCCCGCTCGGCGAATCCCGGTGGCAGCGGGCGGGGCGGGAAGTTCGTGGGATCGGCGGGCGTGGCCGACGGCGGCTCCCACGGAGCGCGGTGCCGCCCCGGCGGACGGGCACCCTGGTCCGTTTCCACGGCACCTGCCCCGAAGCCTGCGCCCCGCTCGGCCACGTCTCGCTCCGCGTCGCGCCCGGTGCCGTCCCTCTCGGCGCCACGCTCGACGTCCCGCTCGGCAGTACGTCCGGTGCCGTCCCGCTCGGCGTCGCTCCATCCGTCACGCTCGTCACGGTCGCGTCCGGCACCAGCACCAGCCTGTTCGGGGTCGGGCCCGGTATTCCAGGGGGTGTCCCACCCGGTTGCCCGCCCGGTTGCCCGCCGCGGGGCGGACTCGGCGGCGGAACGGCTCCGGGGCGGCGGAACGGTGGCGTCCGGGGAGGGTGGCGCCCCTGCCGTGGTCGCGGCCGACGAGGTCCACCAGTCGGTCTGCCCGGCGGAACCGGACCGCTCGGCGCGGGGTGCCGGCACCGGGCCCGCACCGCCAGGAGCGTCCGCGCCGCCCACGTGGCCCTCTCTGTGGCCCGTGTGGCCCGTGCGGCCCGTGTCCTCGGGGTGCCGTGCGGCCGCCGGGCCGCCCGGGCCCCCGACGCCCTCCGGCGTACCCGCGCCGTCCGGCTTACCCGCGCTGTCCGCCGTACCCGCGGAGCGCACCGCTCCTGCGGCCGAGGCGAAACGGTCGTCCAGGGAGTCCGCGGTGCGCGCGGGCCCCGCGTCCTCGGTGGCGTCGTCGTACAACTGCCCCCACCAGTCGTCCTCGTGACCGGTGGGCCTTCCCCCCTGCTGGCTCATGCCCCCAATTGTCCACCGCGGGGGCCCGTTGGAAACGGGGCATCCGGAAAATGCGCCACCGCACGTGTGTCGAACAGGGGGCCGAGTGGTGTCCTGAACGGCGGTGCGCAGCATGGTGCGAAAAAGGTCGCCGGGCGGTTCCACCCCCCACGGGAGAACCGCCCGGCGACATGGGTGACCCGGGCCCATATCCCCTATGCGCCCCTGCGCGTCATGAGCCGGATCACGTTCTGGAAGGTTTCCGGGCGGTGGCGTGGTGGCCGACCGGCCCGAGCCTGCACGGCGTTCGGGGACCTCCGCTGTGGATGTTCAGTGGATGATCACGTGTTTCCGCCGTGGCCACACCTTGGCAGAGTGACCGGCGGTACGGCGATGATGTGTGGCGGCGGGTTTACGCCGTGGCAGTTTCCCGCCACTCATGGGACGTCAGAACACTCACGGGACGTCAGACCACTCACGGGACGTCAGAAGGAGAGAGACCCCCGATGCTGGGAGCGATAGGGCTGGACGAGAAGCACGAGTCGGCGTACCGGGCGCTGGTGTCCGTGGGCGCCGCCGACGTGCCCGACCTGGCGCGTCGGCTGGCCCTCGGTGAGCACGACACCGAACGCGCACTGCGCCGGCTGGAGCGCCACGGCCTCGCCGCGCAGTCCTCGGGTCGCCCCGGTCGCTGGGTCGCCGCGCCTCCGGGCGTCGCGCTGGGCGCGCTGCTCACCCAGCAGCGGCACGAGCTGGAGAAGGCGGAGCTGGCGGCGGCCCTGCTCGCCGAGGAGTACCGGGCGGCCGCCGCCGAACCGGCGGTGCACGACCTGGTCGAGGTGGTGACGGGCGCCGCCGCCGTCACCCAGCGCTTCCTTCAGATCCAGCTCGGGGCGAGCGAGGAGGTGTGCGCGCTGGTCACCGGTACCCCGGTCGCCGTGACCGGTGGCGAGAACGACGCCGAGGAACAGGCGACCGCCCGCGGGGTGCGCTACCGCGTCGTACTGGAGCGGGCCGTGCTCGACCAGCCGGACGGCATGACGGAGCTGACCGCCGCGCTGAACCGGGACGAACATGTGCGGGTGGTGGACCGGGTGCCGACGAAGCTGGTCGTCGCCGACCGCTCGCTCGCCCTGGTGCCGCTGACCGGCCGCTCGGCGGAGCCCGCCGCGCTGGTGGTGCACGCCAGCGGGTTGCTGGAGCTGCTGTCGGGCCTGTTCGAGTCGGTGTGGCGGGAGGCGCTGCCGCTGCGCCTCGGCGCGGCGGGTGTCGTCGAGCGGGCCCAGGACGGTCCCGACGCCACCGACCTGGAGATCCTTTCCCTGCTGCTGGCCGGGATGACCGACGCGAGCGCGGCCAAGCAACTCGACCTCGGGCTGCGGACCGTACAGCGCCGGGTGAAGAGGCTGATGGAGCTGACGGGAGTGACGACCCGGCTGCAACTGGGCTGGCACGCGTACGAACGCGGCTGGGTGGCCCGCGAGCACTGACCGTGCAGGTCATCGGTCCGAGGCCGTACGCCTTGACCTGCGCCTTCTCCCTGACTCGGGCACCCTGGGCAGATGGGAGTGTCGCAACTCCTGCTGGTCGGACTGGTCATTCTGCTCGGCCTGTGCGGAGTGCTGGTGCCCGGCGTGCCGGGGTCGTGGCTGGTGTGGGCCGCGGTCCTGTGGTGGGCGCTGGAGGATCCGCAGCCGGTCGCCTGGGTCGTACTGGTCGGCGCCACGGTGACGCTGTTCCTGTCACAGGTGGTGCGCTGGACGCTGCCGCCCCGTCGGCTGCGGGAGAGCGGCGCGACCCCCCGGATGGCGGTGTACGCGGGGCTCGGGGCGTTCCTCGGCTTCTTCCTGCTCCCCGTGATCGGCGCGATCCCCGGCTTCATGGGCGGCATCTACCTCTCCGAGCGTCTCCGCCTGGGCCGTCCCGGCGAAGCCCGGGCCGCCCTGCGCACGGCGATGCGCTCGGGCGGCTCCAGCGTCCTCACGGAGCTGTTCACCTGCCTGCTGATCATGGGGGCGTGGCTGGGGACGGTGCTGTGGGGATGACGTGACCCCGCAAGGATGACGTGTCCCGGCAGGGATGACGTGTCCCGGCAGGGATGACGTGCCCCCGCAAGGATGACGTGTCCCGGCAGGTATGACGCGTCCCGGCTGCGGCCCCTCGATCAGACGGAGGCCCGGAACGGCTCCTGGAGCGAGCCCTCCAGCGTGAGCAGCTGCACCTTGCGCTCCAGCCCGCCCGCGTACCCCGTCAGTGAGCCGTCGGCGCCGATCACCCGGTGACAGGGGCGCACGATCAGCAGCGGATTCGCCCCGATCGCCCCTCCGACGGCCCGTACGGCCATCCGCGAGGCGCCGACACGGGCGGCGATCTCACCGTAGGTCGTGGTCGCCCCGTAGGGCACGGAGTCGAGGGCGGCCCACACGCGCTCACGGAACTCGGTGCCGTCGCTGCGCAGCGGCAGCCGGAACTCCTTCAGCTCGGCGGCGAAGTAGGCGGCGAGCTGCTCCGTGGCGGCGCGGAAGGGCCCGGGGTCGCGCAGCCAGCCGTCCTGGACGGTCCGCCCGCCCTTCTGCCCGGGCACGGAGACAGAGGTCAGCGTGGCGCCGGCGTCGGCGGTGAGCAGCAGGGGGCCGAGCGGGCTCGGCACGCTGGTCCAGTACGTCAGGTCGGTCATCGTTCCTCCGCGGCGCGCAGATGGTGCAGGGCGTAGGTGCGCCAGGGGCGCCAGGTGTCGGGGACGTCCGGGCCGGGCGGCGCGACGTCGGGGTCGCCGAGGGCACGGGCACGGATCTCCGCGATGGTACGGGCGTCCAGCCCGGGCACCGCGAGCAGCGCCGCCTGGGCGTCGTCCCGGTCGACACCCGGGTCCAGCCGTACGGTGCCGTCGGCGAGGGCGGCGGCCAGGGCCCCCAGCGGACCGCCGAACACGGACCCGGAGGCGGACGCGGACGCGGGCTCGGCCCCGGACCCCGACGCGGACCCGGGCTCGAACGGGGGCTCGGCCCCGGACCCGGGCCCGGGCCCGAACGGGGACGCGAACGGGGACGCGGCCCCAGCCCCAGACCCGGACCCGGACCCGGACTCGGACGCGGCCTGCGCCAGGGCGGCCGGCTCGGGGAAGAGGTGGGTGAGGGCCCCACAGGGTGCGTCGAGGGCCTTGCCGTAGGCGCGAACGAGCCGTTCCGCCGCCGCCCGCCCCACGACCGCCCGCACCGCGTACTCCTCCGGATCGGCGGCCCCGGGCGCACGCAGCCCTGGCCGGGCGGCGACCAGCGGCGCGAGCCGCGGATCGGCGCCGAGCCGCTCGTCGACGGCGTACGGGTCGGAGTCGAGGTCGAACAGCCTCCGCAGCCGCTGGACGGCGGTGGTGAGGTCGCGCGGGTCGGTCAGATGCAGCCGCGCGTCGAGCCAGCCACCGGGATGGACGGCCGACGCCCGGCCCGGGTCCCCCGCCCGCTCGTCCACGGCGACGATCCCGGTGCCGTACGGCAGCCGCAGCGTCCGACGGTAGGTACGCCCGCCGGGCGGCCCGCTCACCTCCTCCACCCCGGCCACGGCCTCCCGTCGCAGCAGGTCGAACACGGCGCCCGCGTGATACGGGCCCCGGTGGGCGAGCCGCAGCGGGATCCCGGCGGACGGGGTGGCGGTGCGTCGGGTCGCACGTACGGCGGCCCGCAGCTCGGTCGGGGTCGTCGCGTACACGGTCCGGACGGTGTCGTTGAACTGGCGCACGCTGGCGAACCCGGCCGCGAAGGCGATCTCCGTGACCGGCAGGCCCGTCGTCTGGAGCAGGACCCGCGCGGTGTGCGCGCGTTGCGCCCGGGCGAGGGCGACCGGGCCCGCGCCGAGCTCGGCGGTGAGCTGCCGCTGCACCTGGCGGGCGCTGTAGCCGAGCCGTACGGCGAGCCCGGTGACGCCCTCCCGGTCGACGATGCCGTCACCGATCAGGCTCATGGCCCGGCCGACGACATCGGCACGCGCGTTCCAGTCGGCCGATCCCGGCACGGCGTCCGGACGGCACCGTCGGCAGGCCCGGAAACCCGAGCCCTGCGCGGCGGCGGCCGTCGCGAAGAAACGCACGTTGTGGCGTTTCGGCGTCACGGCGGGGCAGCTGGGCCGGCAGTAGATACCGGTGGTCTCGACGGCGAAGAAGAACTCGCCGTCGAACCGGGCGTCCCTGCTGCGGACCGCCTCGTAACGCGTGTCCTGGTCCGTCATGGACTCCAGTCTTCGTGCCCGGGAGGGCCTGTGCTAGCGGAAATCGGACGTGACGCTGAACCGGAAACGACTTGCCGGCCCGGCAGGGCCGTTACCGGACGGGCAAGCGTTACAACCCCCACGCACGCGTTTCCGAGGCGGGGAAGCGGTTTCCAAAACAGGCACGCGTTGACCGGGACCAGCAAGCGTTACCGGAGCAGGAGTGGGAGCAAGGCATGGGCTCTCGTCGCTGCGGGCCGGACTCGGCTCGCAACGCGTGTTTCCGGGAACGGGAAGCGGTTTCTGGCCCAGGCGCGTGTTGCCCGGGAACGGCAAGCGTTACCGAAACAGGCGCGCGCCAATCAAGACCCAGCAAGCGTTGCCGAAACTGGCACGCCTCGCCGGACCCCGCACGCGTCACCGGAACAGGGACGCGTCGGCCGGGTCCGGCAAGCGTTACCGGAACTGGCAAGCATTACCGGAGCAGAGAAGCGGCGTTACCGCGGAGGAGCGGGTCGCCACGGCCCGCGCCCCCGCTTCGCCTCCCCGGCGGCCCGGCCGGCGGCCTGCTTGCGCTTCCAGTCATGGCGGACGTCGGCACGCAAGCGGGCGTCGGACTTGGCGACGATCCACTGGTTCTCCCGGACGAGCTTGTGGTAGCTCTCCAGCCGGCGCGTCGGCAGCTCCCCGTCCTCGACCGCCGCCCGCACCGCGCATCCCGGCTCGGACTCGTGCGCGCAGTCGTGGAACCGGCAGTTTCTGGCGAACTCCTCGATCTCCGAGAAGACCTGTCCGACCCCGGCGCCGGCGTCCCAGAGGCCGACGCCGCGCAGTCCGGGTGTGTCGATCAGGACGCCCCCGCCGGGCAGCGGCAGCAGATTGCGGGTGGTGGTGGTGTGCCGCCCCTTGCCGTCCATGTCGCGGGTGGCCTGGACGCCCATCACGTCTTCGCCGACGAGCGCGTTCGCGAGCGTCGACTTGCCCGCGCCGGACGCCCCGAGCAGTACGGACGTGCCCCGCCCGAGGAGCGCGGCGAGTTCCTCGACGCCGTGGCCGTCGCCGTCACGCGCGCAGACGGTGAGCACGGGCACGCCGGGCGCGCTCCCCTCGACGTCGTCGACGAGGTACGACAGCGCGACCGGATCGGGCACCAGGTCGGCCTTGGTGAGCACGACGACGGGCTGGGCGCCGGACTCCCAGGCCAGCGCCAGGAACCGCTCGATGCGACCGAGGTCGAGTTCGACGGCCAGGGACATCGCGACGACGGCGTGGTCGACGTTGGCGGCGAGGATCTGTCCCTCGGACCGCTTGGAGGAGGTGGAGCGCACGAAGGCGGTACGGCGCGTCAGAAGTGTCTGTACGTACCGCGGGTCGACGTCCTCGGGGTCGACGGCGACCCAGTCGCCCGTGCAGACGACCTTCAGCGGGTCACGGGGAACGACGAACTCGGTGTCGGCGCGCACGATACCCGCCGCGGTGACGACATCGCACAGCCCACGGTCGACCCGCACGACGCGGCCGGGCAGCAGGCCCTGCTGGGCATACGGAGCGAACTCGGCTTCCCGGTCGGCGTCCCAGCCGTACGCGGCAAGCGACAACGGCGCAGCCGAAGCAGAGGAAGGAGTGGAAGAAGAAGTCGAGGCGGAGGAGGACGTGGAGGTGGAGGTGGAGAAATGCAAGGGAAACCCTTCACAGGGACGGCCCCGGCAGTGCTCGCGTACGCGAAGCGGAAGAAGTGGTCAGCCGGAGACCGCGGAGGTGGAGTGAACGAACGTCTGGTCGCTGCGAACAGCACCCTTCTCGGCGACAGTCATCGGTCACACCTCCCGTTCCTCATGTTCCTCACACGACTGACAGCGCGGCCGTCGGCCCCGCTCGATGCTCACTCAGGATAGGGGCGCCGGAAGCCGGTTGCCACCCCATTACCGTCCACTCGGCGATCTCGTGCGACCGGCCGGTTCGCCTTCACGCGCCGGCCCTGCCCGGCAGGGCGACCCGGCCGCCGGGCACGGCAGAGAGGGGGCGGGAAAACCGCCCCCTCTCCGTTTCGTCTCCGCTCAGTGTCCGTCCTGCGCCCGATCCCCGTTGTTCCGCGCTCGTCTCCGCGGGCGCCGCCCTGTTCGGCCGACGTACGTCAAGAGCTCGTGCACGTCTGCCCGTTGAGGGTGAACGCGTACGGCGCGCTGTTCTTGTTCTGCCAGGAGGCGAGGAAACCGAAGCTGAGCGTGCCGTTCGCCGAGACGGACCTGTTGTAGTCGGCGGCGGTCGCGGTGACGCGCGAGCCGTTCTGGGAGAGGCCCGCGTCCCACATCTGGTCGACCTTCTGGCCGTCGCGGAAGGACCAGGCCACACGCCAGGAGTCGAGCGTCACGGCGGTGGTCACGGTGACGGTGGCCTGGAAGCCGTCGGGCCACTGGTTGACGAGGTCGTACGTGACCTCGCAGACCGCGGTGTCCTCGCTCCCCCCTGCGCCGGCGGTGGCCGAGGAGGTGCCCTGGGGCTCGGGATCGGGCTTCCCCGCGCTGTCGCCGCTCGTCTCCGAGGGCGTACCGCTCGCGGACGCGGCCGGGCCGGACGAGGACGGAGCGGCGGAGGTGGCGGGATCCGCGGACGGCAGGACGGAGCCGGGGCCGGCCACCGGGCTGCTGTCCGCGGGACTGCCCTGGGCGACGTTCTCGCCTCCGGTGCCGCCGGTGCCGCCGCCCGTGTCACCGGGCATCATCGACACGGCGAGCGCCACCACGGAGACCAGGACGGCGGCGGCGAGCATTCCGCCCCGCAGCACTCGTGCCCTGCCCGCGGCGGCCTGCGCCGCCGCGCCCTCGGCGTCCAGCGCGTCGGGGCGCCCGGCCCCGAGGCGCACCTCGGCGGCCCGGCGGCGGCGCTCCAGGTAGGCGAGGCCGCCCCAGCCGATGACGCCCTGGGCGAGGGCGGCGGGCAGCCCGCCCCCGTGCAGCCGCAGACAGGCGGCGGCCTCCGCGCACTCCACGCAGGTGGCGAGATGGCGGGAGAGGTCGGGGGGCGTGTCGGCGGCGGGCGAGCGGGTGACGGCGTCCAGGAGCCGTACGTAGCTACGGCACTCCGCGTCCATCGGCGTGTCGAGGTGGTTGCGGTGGCAGCGGTCCCGGAACAGTCCGCGGACCTGGTTCAGCTCCTCCACCGCGGTGGTCGGGTCGAGGCCCTGCCGGCGGACGACGGCGTGCAGCGGCAGTGCCTCCACCTCCGCCAGCCACAGCAGGGCGGCGTCCGGTTCCTGCATGTCACGCAGTCCGCGCAGGGCGATGGGACGACTCAGGGGCGGTCCGACGTACCGTGCGGCCTTGTCGGAGTTGAGCCACAGCCGCAGATCGGGGTCGAGTTTGTGGCCCTGTCCTCGGGCCTCCCAGGTGGCGGCCGTGGTGCGTACGGCGGTCAGCAGCAGCGGGATCCGGGGCAGCCGGGACGAGCGACGGCCGGCACCTCGTGCGGTACCGTCCTCGGCGGCACGGGCCTCGCGTATGCCGAGCGCGAAGGCCTCACGGGCCAGTTGGTTCGCCGCGGTCGAGCCGGACGTGCACAGGTCGGCGTACGACAGGACGGCGTCCCAGCACTCGGAGAACAGCGCGGCCTCGGCGGCGTCCTTCGGGGTCGGCAGGTCGGGCATGAGTCTCCTGCATCCACAAGCGAGGTCAACTCACCATGACGGCAATGGAGTTGGGGGGAACCTCGCGGCAGGGGCAGAGCTTTTCACGTTTCCAACACAACTGACAAGCGCCCTGTTCAGATGTCATGTCAGGACAGCAGGACAGACGGCTGAACGGGACGACGAGAAGGCGGCCGCGCCCGGTACTCCGGCCTGTAGTACGGACGCGGACCGCCCTGTGTTCAACACCGGCGCCATGTTGCGACACCGATTTCGCGAACTCTTCCGCGGATTGCCCCGCGGAGTGCTCCGCGGATTGCCCCGCGGGCTGCTTCGCGGACCGTGGAGACCGTTGCGCGGACTATACGGTCGCCGAGTCCTCTGCCGGAAGGCTGTCCATGAAGGAACTCACGGAGAACACCGCGCGGCCGGGGCCGGGCTGTCCGTAGCCGGGCGGCGAGGCGAGACCGAACTCGTCCATGGTGGCGCGGTAGGCCTCCAGTAGCCGGATGTGGTATTCCAGCGGCGCACCCTGCGGGTTGGCCTTGCCCAGCGGGGTGGTGGGCTCCGGGCACCAGGTGGTGAAGCGCGGCGTGATGCCCTGCGACATGAAGAAACGCAGTCCCTCCGTGGTGGAGGCGATGGCCTCGTCCACGGTGGTGAAACCGAACGGCTCGGCCATCTCCACCCCTGCGACGAAGTTGGGGATCACGTTGCGCGCGCCGAAGATCTCCGCCGAGTCCAGGATCCGCTTGTGCCACTCGTCGCGGCCGACGTAGCGCTCCTTGCCCGGGCAGTGCAGCTTGAACAGGTACTCGTCCCACACCTCGTAGTTGGGGTGGTAGATCTGCACGCCGTAGTCCTTGAAGCGCTGCACGTCGTCCTTCGGCAGCGCCTGGGCGACGACCTTGCCGATCCAGCGGCCCGGAAAGCGCTCCTCGATGGCCTTGGCGTAGTGGCCGTAGAAGTCGGCCTCGTCGCGCCCGGCGACCGTCTTGGTGATCGCGCCGCCGGTGAGGGTGTAGGCGGTGGAGGTCTTCGCGGTGTCGTACCGGTCGATGATCTCCAGGGCCTCGAGGACCTCCTCGACGTCCTTCACGCCCGTGTACGGGCGGCCGGCCGCCTTGTGCTGGCGCCAGTTGTGGTTGATGTCGCAGTACTGGCACTCCTCCTTGGCGCCGAAGTACTGACACACCCGGAAAACGGTCAGATAGATCAGGTAACCCCACTGGATGGTCGGGGCGACCTCCATGACGGACTTCCCGTTGGAGAGCTTGTGCCGGTAGTACTCCGGCATCGGCGGCACGCCGACGTCGGCGATGCGCTTTCCGTCGAGGTAGAGCCCGAGCAGACCCTCGTCGTCCGCCGCGACGCGGTACGGGGAGGACGGATTCACCCGGACCGAGACAACCGTCCGCCGCAGGTCGTACGGGCCGCCCGTGAGGATGATCTCCTCCGGCGGGCGCCGCAGCGCGGCCTCGCCCAGCTCGGGCAGGGTGCCGTGGTCGAAGGAGAAGATGAAGTAGGACTTCGGTTTGACGTCGCCAGACTCGTTGTCGCTCAGCGCGGAGGGGTCGAAGGCCACACCTCCGCGCAGCAGGTCCTCCTTGAAGACGGCCTCCCGCGGAACATGCGGAAACCGCTCCATCAGATCCTCGACCAGCGCGGTACGGCTGCCCATCCCTCTCTCCTCCCGGCTCGGGCGTACGACTCCTCACGGTATGCCCCCGGCGGCGCGGAGGTGGGGGCGGGGGGTCTCGTGTTGCGGGCAGGGTAGGTTCCACCTGGGAATTCCGGGTTCTCGATCTCCTCCGAAGGGGCGAGCAGTCGCATGACCGAAACCGTTACCAACTGGGCCGGCAACATCACCTTCGCCGCCGGTGAGCTGCACCGTCCGCGCTCCCTCGACGCGCTCCGCTCGCTCGTGGCGGGAAGCGGGCGGGTGCGGGTGCTGGGCAGCGGGCACTCGTTCAACGAGATCGCCGAGCCCGGCGGCGACGGGGTACTGCTGTCGCTGAGCGCCCTGGACGGTGAGGTCGACGTCGACACGGCGGCCCGGACCGTACGGGTCGCGGGCGGGGTCCGGTACGCCGAGCTGGCGCGCCGCGTGCACGAGCGCGGGCTCGCGCTGCCGAACATGGCCTCCCTGCCGCACATCTCGGTCGCCGGTTCGGTGGCGACCGGTACGCACGGGTCGGGGGTCGGCAACGGCTCGCTCGCCTCGGCCGTGCGGGAGGTGGAGATCGTCACCGCCGACGGTTCGACCGTCGTCATCGGACGCGGCGACCGGCGGTTCGGCGGGGCCGTCACCTCGCTCGGCGCTCTCGGGGTGGTCACCGCGCTCGTCCTCGATCTCCAGCCCGGCTACGAGGTCGAGCAGCATCTGTTCACCGAACTTCCCCTGGACGGGCTGGACTTCGAGACCGTCGCGGCGGCCGCGTACAGCGTCAGCCTGTTCACCGACTGGGGTGCGCCCGGCTTCCGGCAGGTGTGGTTGAAACGACGCACGGACGAGTCCCTCGCCGACTTCCCGTGGGCCACGCCGGCCGTGGAGGCGCTGCATCCGGTGCCGGGGATGCCGGCGGTCAACTGCACCGAGCAGTTCGGGGTGCCGGGGCCGTGGCACGAGCGACTGCCGCACTTCCGGGCGGAGTTCACGCCGAGCAGCGGGAACGAGCTGCAGAGCGAGTACCTGCTGGCGCGCCGGCATGCCACCGAGGCGCTGCATGCGATCGACGGCATCCGGCAGACGGTCGCCCCCGTCCTCCAGGTCTGCGAGGTGCGTACGGTGGCCGCCGACGAGCAGTGGCTGAGCCCCTCCTACGGGCGGGACACCGTGGCGCTGCACTTCACCTGGGTCGAGGACACGGCGGCCGTGCTCCCGGTGGTGCGGGCGGTGGAAGCCGCGCTGGAGCCCTTCGAGCCACGGCCGCACTGGGGCAAGGTGTTCGAGGTCCCGGCCGACGTGGTGCGCGGGCGCTACCCCCGGATCGACGACTTCACGGCTCTCGCGCGGGTGCTGGATCCGGCCGGGAAGTTCACCAACGCCTTCGTCCGGGACGTCCTGGCGGGCTGAGTGCGCGCAGCCTCCCGGCGACTTTATAAAGCCCCTTTCCTAACCCCTTGTCGAACGGTTCGGCAGCCCATAACCTGGCGCGGCGCCGGTGCCGTCGCAGTGCGGGCCCGCCCGGCGCGGAAAGGCACGGAAGGGATGAGGGGGCACGCTCCATGAAGCGCGGCACATCACGTGACATCCGCACCGCGAACCGCTACGAGGTGCTGCGTCAGATCATCGCCGCCTCGCCCACCTCCCGGCAGGAACTCGCGGCCGCGACCGGTCTCTCGCTCGCCACCGTCGCCACCCTCGTCGGCGAACTGCTCGACCTCCGCATGATCACGGAGGTCGGGTTCGAGGACTCGGCGGGGGGCCGCCCCCGGGGTCTCGTGGCCGTCAACGCGTCGGGGGGCGCGTTGATCGGCGTGGACATCGCGGAGACGTACGTCCATGTCGAGCTCTTCGACCTCGCGCTGAACGTGCTGGCCCGCGCCGAGGAGAACATGCGGCCCGGCGAGAGCCGCCCCGAGCAGGTGGTCGGCCATGTCGCCGCAGCCGCCGGTTCGGTGGTCGCCCAGGCCGGGGTCGAGGCCGCCCGGGTGCTCGGCGTCGGGGTGAGCGTGCCGGGGCAGGTGGACCGCGCCACCGGCATCTCCGAGTACGCGCCCAACTGGGACTGGCACGACGTGCCGTTGCTCGACCTGCTCTCCGAACACATCGCGTATCCCCTGTACTTGGACAACCCGCTGCGGGCCGGCGCGGTCGCCGAGCTGTGGTTCGGGGCGGCGCGCGGGCACGGGGACGCCGTGGTGGTCAACCTGGGCACGGGAGTCGGGGCCGGCCTGGTCCTCGGCGGCGGGCTGCACC
Organism: Streptomyces sp. NPDC002884; assembly: GCF_040295245.1. Taxonomy (NCBI): domain Bacteria; kingdom Bacillati; phylum Actinomycetota; class Actinomycetes; order Kitasatosporales; family Streptomycetaceae; genus Streptomyces; species Streptomyces sp. NPDC002884. The sequence goes on from NZ_JBEOVB010000005.1 coordinate 242,895, forward strand.
GGGGCGTCAGCAACAGCGCGGGCGAGTGGGGGCACACCACGCTCGTGCTCGACGGGCGGCTGTGCCGCTGCGGCAACCACGGCTGCGTGGAGACGTACGTCGGCGCGCCCGGCATCATGCAGAACCTGAGGGAACTCAGCCCGCGGAGCCCGCTGTTGCATCCCGATGACCAGACCGCCACCATCGACGCCCTGGCCGCCGGGGTCGCCGCGAACGACCCGGTCGCCGTCAAGGTCGTCCGCGACACCGCCCGCTACCTCGGCGCGGGCATCGCCAACCTGGTCAACGTGCTCAACCCCGAGGTGGTCGTCCTGAGCAGCTGGGTCGCCGCCCGGCTCGGCGAACCCCTCCTCGACGAGGTGCGGGAGGCCGTCGCCCGGCACGCGCTGAAACGTCCGCTGGCCGCCAACCGGATCGTCCTCTCCCCCATCCCCACCGACCCGGCCTGTCTGGGCGCGGCGACGTTCGCCCTCGAAGGGGCGTTGCAGTCGGTCGGGCAGAGAAACGCCAAGCGCGCCGCTTTCGCCGCCGCCAGGAGCCGTACCGCACCGCCCGCATGAGCCATGCGGAACCGCACCACCTTCACGCCGCAGGAAGGGATGCAGTGTTACGGGAACCGACAACGCCGTACGTCCCCCGCCCGGGAAAACCCGGGAAACCTGAGAAACTCGGGAAACTCGGGGAACTGAAGAAAAGCCAAGAAAACCGGCGATTCACCTGCCGTGAAGGAGCTCCCGCCGGAAACCGCTCTCGCAAACCGCTACCCGCCGACGCGGCTGATTCCCGCAACGGCACCGGCACCGGCACCCGCACCCGCACCCGCGCCTGCTCCCCCACCGGCCCCGCCCTCCCCGCACGGACGGCGGCGGCGGCGAGCAGTCCTGCCGTACGCCGCCAAGGGGGCGCCCGGCGCGGCCCCCGCTCAGCGACCGACCGGCCGTCGGGGGCCGAGACGGCCCTCGCGCTCACCGACGACGACACCCCGAGCCGGTCGCCGGACATCGGCGGACAGCGCGCCGGCCGGACGAACGTCGAGCGCCCCGCTGCCGCCGACCGGACGGTCGCCGGCGGCTCGGAAGTGATCCTCCACCGCGGCACCCGCGAGGCCTACGAGGCCGTGGCCAGGCGATAGCCGTCCAGGGATCCCCCTGACCGAGGGCCGCCGGCCCTGACACCGGCGGCCCTCAACCCCCTTTTCACGCACCCGCGTTACCCCTGCGGCCAGCGCTCCACACCCTTTGCTGCGACCCCTCTCGTTCGCCATGCCGAACCGATCACAACGCTTCGAACAGACTTCGTCCAACCCCTTGCCGAAGGCTTAGCCGAAGGTTAACGTCCCGCTCCGCGACAGGAATTGAGCCACCTTCGCCGCGCCACAGAGCCGTAGCCGCACTTCGAGACAAGGACGTCGCCATGTCGGCAATGAGCAACAGCAACTGGTCCCGCAGGTCCCTCTTCCGAGCCGCCGCGGGCATGGCCGCCGCCGGCACGCTCGCCGCCTGCGGCGGCAACAACGGCCGCAGTGGCGGCGCCGGTTCGGGTGTCGGCCTCACGCAGTACTTCCACGCGTACGGCGAGGCGGGCACCGAGCAGGCCATCAAGAAGTACGCGAAGGCCTACGACAAGGCCGACGTGACCACGCAGTGGATCACCAGTGCCGACTTCGAGAGCAAGCTCTTCGCGACCCTGCTCACCAAGAACGCGCCCGACCTCTTCGAGTTCCACCCGCAGATCCAGATGATCAAGAGCGGTCAGGTGGCGGACCTGACCGACATCATCGAGCCGGTCAAGAGCGACTTCAATCCGGCCGACATCCAGTCGCACACGGTCGACGGCAAGATCTACGGCGTCCGCATGATCGACGACCCGCAGTTCTTCTTCTACCGCAAGTCGATGCTGGAGAAGGCCAAGGTCGAGGTGCCGACCACGCTCGACGAGCTGATGGAGGCCGCCGCCAAGCTCACCACCGGCAAGGTCAAGGGCCTGTACATGGGCGACGACCTGCACAGTGTCATCAACCCGATGATCTGGTCGGCCGGCGCCGACACCCTCGACGAGAAGAACGAGATCGCCTACCACACGGACGGCGTCGTCGAGGGCATCAAGAAGATGCGCAAGCTGTTCACCAGCGGCGACCTTCTCCTCGGCGCACCGACCGCGTCCTGGGACCCCTCCTCCCTCAACCAGGGCCTGTGCGCCATCCAGTTCTGCGGCATGTGGGCGATGCCGGGGATCCAGGCCGCGCTCGGCGACGACTGGGGGGTCTTCCCCTTCCCGAAGACCATCGACTCCGGCAAGCAGTCGGTCTACAACGGCGGCTGGTCGATGTTCGTCAACGCCAAGGGCGAGAACGTCGAGGCCGCCAAGGAGTACGTCAAGTGGCTCTGGATCGACCAGAAGAAGTACCAGGAGGAGTGGGCCACCGACTTCGGCTTCCACATTCCGCCGCGCACCTCGATCGCGCAGGCCGCCACCAAGCTCAAGTCGGGCAACGCCGCTGAGGGCGTCCGGCTGTTCACCGAGTTCGGGCACTTCGACAACATCGGCTGGACGCAGGCCATGATCACCTCCCTCGAGGACGTCTTCGCCAACAGCGTCCGCAAGGACATGGACCCGGAGGCCGCCCTCGACAAGGCCGACGCGGCCGTCAACCGCGAGCTCAAGAAGCTGTTCGGATAGGCCGCGGGACGGATCACGACATGTCGACGACCGAGACGCGCGACCTCGCGCGCCCCGCCGCGGCGAAGGCCTCACCGGCCAAGCCGCGGCGGGGTCTGCGGGGCAGCCCCACCTTCAACTTCTGGCTCTTCACCGGACCGTTCCTGATCGGTCTGGCGATCTTCGTCTACGCGCCGATCCTCTGGAGCCTCTGGCTCAGCTTCTTCGAGGCCCGCTTCACCGTCACGCCCGACAAGTTCGTCGGCTTCGAGAACTACACGTACATGCTGACGAACGACGACTTCGTCGGCTCGCTCGGCACCTTCACCGCCTTCGCCGCCTTCATCGTGCCCACCACCTGGGCACTCTCGCTGGGGCTGGCCCTGCTGGTGAACCGGCTGCGCTTCATGCGGGCGTTCTTCCGGTCGGTCTTCTTCCTGCCGACCGCCTGCAGTTACGTGGCCGCCTCGCTGATCTGGAAGATGTCCATCTTCAGCGGGGTCCGGTTCGGCCTGATGAACACGGTCCTCGGCTGGTTCGGGATCGAGAACATCGCCTGGCTGGTCGACCCCAATCCGCCCTGGTACTGGGTGGTCATCGTCAGCGCGCGTCTGTGGCTGCAGTCCGGCTTCTACATGATCCTGTTCATCGCGGCGCTGCAGAACATCCCGGACGAGCTGTACGAGGCCGCCGCCATCGACGGCGCCAAGCCGGGCTGGCAGACCTTCCGGTACATCACCCTGCCCCAACTGCGCGCCACGTCCACCGCGGTGATCCTGCTGCTGCTGATCGCCGCCTACCAGGCCTTCGACGAGTTCTTCAACCTGCTGTCGAAGACCACGTGGGGCCGTCCGCCCCTGGTCGAGCTGTACTACAAGGCTCTGGGCGAGAGCCAGGACTACGGTGCCGGCAGCGCGGGCGCGGTCATCCTGACCGTGCTGATCTGTGTCGTGACCCTGCTCCAGGGCAAGTTCCTGGGCTTCGGAAGGGGGGAGGAGTCCAAGTGACCACCACATTGCCCGAAGCACGGGAGTCCGCGCCGCCGTCGGACAGGCCCCGCCGCGGCGGTCGCGGCGGTCGCGGCGGCGGTGTGATGAGCTCCACCGGCCTCTACATCGCCACCGGCGTCGCCTGCTTCTTCTTCCTGGTCCCGTTCTACCTGCTGGTCCGCAACGCCCTCTCCACGGACGCCGAGATCACCGGCGAGAACTGGAAGTTCTTCCCCACGGACATCCAGTGGGGCAACATCAGCGAACTGTTCACCGACGAGACGGTGCCGTTCGCCCAGTCCCTGTGGAACTCCGCGGTCGTGGCCACCCTGCACACCGTCGGCGTCCTGCTGGTGTGCTCCCTCGCGGGCTACGGTCTCGCCCGCATCCCCTACCGGCACGCCAACAAGGTCTTCTACGCCGTCCTGGGCACCCTGATGGTCCCGACGGCGGTCACCTTCGTCCCGAGCTTCGTCCTGGTCTCGTCGCTCGGCTGGGTGGACACCTACCGGGGCCTCATCATTCCGGGTCTGTTCAGTGGTTTCACCTGCTTCCTGTTCCGGCAGTACTTCCTGGGGTTCCCCAAGGAACTGGAGGAGGCGGCACGGGTGGACGGCCTGGGCTACTGGGGTGCGTACTGGCGCATCGTGGTGCCCAACTCGCTGAACTTCTTCGCGGCGATGGCGACCATCACCTTCATCAACGGCTGGAACTCCTTCCTGTGGCCGCTGGTCATCGGCCAGGACCCGGGGTCGTGGACCGTCCAGGTCGCGCTCTCCAACTACATGACCAACCAGACCGTCGTCTTCCATCTGATCTTCATGGCCACCGCCTTTTCCATCCTGCCCCTGGTGTTCGTGTTCCTCTTCCTCCAGCGCTGGCTGGTCCAGGGGATCGCGCAGACCGGCATCAAGGGCTGACCCAGGAGACCGATGACCTTCCGTACCACGGCCGCCGACTACGTCGAGAACGTCTCACCGGGCAGCGGGGCCCTTCCGCCCCGCGCCTGGTATCCCGCATCGAGCGCGAAGTCCCTGTCACTGAACGGACGTTGGCGACTGCGCAGGTCGGCGACGGCCGACGCCGAGGACGACTCGTTCGCCGAAGACGGTTTCGACGCCTCCGGCTGGGCCGAGGTCGTGGTGCCGGGTCACTGGGTCCTCCAGGGCGACGGGGCCTTCGGCTCGCCCGTCTACACCAACCATCTCTATCCCTTCCCGGTCGACCCGCCCCGGGTGCCGACCGAGAACCCGACCGGCGACCACCTGAGGGTCTTCGACCTGCCGGCGGGATGGCCCGACGTTTCCGAAGGCGGTTTCCTTCTCCGTTTCGACGGTGTGGAGTCCTGCGCCCGCGTCTGGCTGAACGGAAGGGACATCGGCGAGTTCAAGGGCTCGCGGGTGGCGCACGAGTTCGCGGTGGGGCACCTGCTCAGGCCGACGGGCAACGTCCTCGCGGTCCGGGTCCACCAGTGGTCGGCGGGCTCGTACCTGGAGGACCAGGACCAGTGGTGGCTGCCGGGCATCTTCCGTGACGTCACCCTGCTGCACCGCCCCGCGGGCAGCGTGCTCGACTTCTTCGTGCACGCCTCCTACGACCATGTCACCGGTGAGGGCACCCTGCGCGTCGACTCCGATGTCGACGGGCGGGTGTCCGTACCGGCCCTGGACATCGATGTCGAGACCGGGGAAGCGGTTACGGTACCGGTTCGGCCGTGGACGGCGGAGACCCCCGCGCTGTACGACGGCGAACTGGTGACGGAGGGCGAGCGGGTACCCCTGCGCATCGGTTTCCGTACCGTCGAGCTCGCCGACGGCCTGATCAAGGTCAACGGCCGGCCGATCCTCTTCAAGGGCGTCAACCGGCACGAGTGGCACCCCGAGACGGGCCGGGCCCTCGACCTGGAGACGATGCGCGCGGACGTGCTGCTGATGAAGCGGCACAACATCAACGCCGTCCGCACCTCGCACTACCCGCCCCACCCGGCCTTCCTCGGCCTGTGCGACGAGTACGGGCTGTGGGTGATCGACGAGTGCGACCTGGAGACCCACGGCTTCGTCGAGCAGGACTGGCGGGACAACCCCGTCGACGACGACCGCTGGACCCCCGCGCTCCTCGACCGGGCCGCGCGCATGGTCGAACGGGACAAGAACCATCCGTCGGTCGTCATCTGGTCCCTCGGCAACGAGGCCGGCACCGGGCGCGGTCTGACCGCGATGGCCGAGTGGATCCGCGACCGCGACGACTCGCGTCTCCTGCACTACGAGGGCGACACCGACTGCCGTGACACGGACGTCTATTCGCGCATGTACGCCTTGCACGACGAGGTGGAGCGCATAGGGAAGGGACTGGACGGCGGCACCCGGAAGCGACGCCGACTGCCCTTCATCCTCTGCGAGTACGCCCACGCGATGGGCAACGGTCCGGGTGGACTGGCCGACTACCAGCGGTTGTTCGAGGCGCACGAACGCCTCCAGGGCGCCTTCGTCTGGGAGTGGATCGACCATGGCATCAACCACCCTGAGCTGGGCTACGCCTACGGCGGCGACTTCGGCGAGGAGCTGCACGACGGGAACTTCGTCTGCGACGGTCTGGTCTTCCCGGACCGGAAACCGTCGCCGGGCCTGGTCGAGTACAAGAAGGTGATCGAGCCGGTCCGTATCGAGGGAGACGGTACGGGCGGGACCGTGCGGGTCACCAACGCGTACGACTTCTCGGACCTCTCCCATCTGGAGTTCGAGTTCTCCCACCAGGTGGACGGGTTTCCCACCGGTGCGAAGGCACTCGGCGTCGGACCCCTCGGTCCCGGCGAGACGGCCGAGATCGAGCTCCCGGCGGGCCCCGACGGCCGGGGCGCCGAGGTCCGGTGGACGGTCCGCGCACTGCTCGCCGAGGACACTCCGTGGGCGCCGAAGGGGCATACGGTGGCGTGGGGCCAGGAGGCGGTCGCCCCCCGCGCACCCGTGACCGTCACCGCCTCGGAGGGGCCCGTCCTCGGTGAGCGGCTGATCAGGCTCGGCCCCGGCGCCTTCGACGCCCGTACCGGTGAGCTGAGAACGATCGGCGCCGTCGACGTGACCGGACTGCGTCTGGACGTGTGGCGGGCGCCGACCGACAACGACGACGGCGCCCCCTGGCAGGACGACACGCGCTACGGCGTGCTGTGGCGCTCGTACGGTCTGCATCGCATGCGGCACCGCCTGGACGGCGTCGAGCCGGGTGCCGACGCGCTGACCGTACGGACCCGGGTCGCGCCGGCCGCCCGGGAGGCGGGCCTGCGCACCGTGTACCGCTGGACGTCCGACGGGACACGGCTGAAGCTGACCGTGTCCGTGGCGCCCGAGGGCGACTGGAAGGTGCCGCTGCCCAGGATCGGCGTCCGCTTCGGGTTGGCGTCCTCCGCGGGGCACGCGCAGTGGTTCGGCGGCGGCCCCGGCGAGGCCTACCCGGACACCAGGACCTCGGCCATGCTCGGCCAGTGGGACGGGAGCATCGAGGAGCTCCAGACCCCGTACGTGCGGCCGCAGGAGAACGGCGCCCGGGCCGACGTCCGCTGGGCGGAGCTCGGCGGACTGCGGATCGAGGGCGACCCGGAGTTCTGGTTCTCCGCGCGGCGCTGGACGACCGAGCAACTGGACGCGGCGCGGCACCTGACGGACCTCACCCCCGGCGACACGGTCTGGGTCAACCTCGACCACGGCCAGCACGGCATCGGTTCCCAGTCCTGCGGCCCGGGCCCGCTCCCGCGGTACTTCCTGAACGCCGAACCCGTCGAGTTCTCCTTCGTGTTCTCGGAGATCGATTAATCGATTGACCATTTGATCGACATTCCGACACGGTGATGACGTCTCCCGCGGCCGGCCGGCTCCCAGCCTGCCGGCCGCGCTGCACTTGGAGGTTGAACAAGTGATCGGCAGCATCGAGGTGCGCGACCTCTCCCGCACCTTCCACACCACCGTCCGCCGACCCGGCCTCGCCGGCGGCCTGCGCTCCCTGGTCAACCCCGAGCGGGTCGCCAAGCACGCCGTCCGCGACATCACCTTCGACGTGGCCCCGGGCGAACTCCTCGCCCTGCTCGGCCCGAACGGCGCCGGGAAGTCCACCACCATCAAGATGCTCACCGGCATCCTCACCCCCACCTCCGGCGAGGCACGCGTCGCGGGGGTGGTCCCGTACCGGGAACGAGAACACAACGCCCGCAACATAGGGGCCGTGTTCGGGCAGCGCACCCAGCTGTGGTGGGACCTGCCGGTGCGCGAGTCGTTCGCCATCCTGCGGGACATCTACGAGGTACCGAGAGCCGAACACGCCCTCCGCCTGCGGGAGTTCGACGCCCTGCTGGACTTGTCCTCCTTCTGGGACACCCGCGTGCGCCACCTCTCCCTCGGCCAGCGCGTGCGCTGCGACCTCGCGGCGGCGCTGCTGCACGACCCGCCCGTCGTCTTCCTCGACGAACCGACGATCGGGATGGACGTGGTGGTGAAGGAACAGGTCCGCGAGTTCCTGCGCCATCAGGTCGAACAGCGCGGCCGGACCGTCCTGTTGACCACCCATGACATGACGGAGGTCGAGCGGCTCGCCGAGCGCGTGGTGCTGATCAACCACGGACGGCTGGTCCTGGACGGCACCCTCGACGAGATCCGCCGCACGTTCGGCTCGACATGGCAGGTGCGGGCCACCCTCGCCGACCCGCGCACCGAGGTCCTGGCACTGCCGGGCATCGCGGTGCTGCGACACGACGGCTCCCGCGTGGTGTTCGGACCGGACGGACCCGGCGCGCCGACGGTGCACCAGGCGCTCAAGTCGGTCATCGAACGGTACGAGGTCATCGACATCGCCCTGGACGAGGCCGAGTTGGAGGACGTGATGCGGGCCGCGTACGTGCAGGCCGGGGACGCGTGATGGCGGTCCCGCACGCCTGGCGCACGGCCCGGGTCACCCCGCTCGGCGAGTTGCACACTCCGCCCCGGATGACCGCCGCCCTGCTGCGACTGGCCGTCCAGGTGGTGCTGGTCGCGTCCCTGTGGCACGGCCTGTACGCCCACACGGGAACCACCGCCGGAATGACCCGCGACCAGGCGGTCACCTACGCCGTGCTGGCCGTACTGGCCTCCCGGCTGCGGGAGCTGGACCAGTACGCGGCCCGGGACACCGTGATCCAGCACATGCACTTCGGCACCATCGTCTACTGGTACCTGCGCCCGCTGTCGCCCCAGCGCTACTACGCCCTGCGGGCGCTGGGCGAGCAACTGTACGGTCTGGCCTGGGCCTTGACCGGTTACGCGGTCTGCCTGGCCGCCGGAGTGGTGGATCCGCCCGGCTCGGCCGCCGTGGCGGGGGTGTTCGCGCTGAGCCTCCTGCTCGGCCAGTGGATCCTGTACTACGTCATGCTGGCCATCGACCAGCTGTGTTTCTTCACCCTGCGCAACAACGCGGCGATGCTCATCCTGATCTTCGCGCAGAACCTGCTGTCCGGGGTGTACGCACCGCTGTGGTTCTTCCCCGACTGGTTCGTCACGCTGAGCGGTTTCCTGCCGTTCCAGGCCACGCTGAGCGTTCCGCTGTCGCTCTACGTCGGCCGCATCCCGCTGTCGGACGCCGTCCCCGCCCTGCTGGTGCAGGTCGCCTGGGTGGCGGTACTGGCCCTGTTCACCCGGCTGGTGTGGCGACTCGCCGCCCGGCGGGTCATCTCCCAAGGAGGCTGATGCCCTTGAAAGCCGTACGCCTCGCATGGCGCATCACACGTCTCAACTTCCGTGCCCAGCTGGAATACCGTTCCGAGTTCCTGATGATGGTCGCGATCGGCGCCGTCTGGCAGGTCTCGGTGATCGTGTTCGCGACCGTGCTGCTGGCCCGTTTCAGCGGGATGGGCGGCTGGGACAGCTCCGACGTGCTGCTCATCCCGGCGACCCGGATGCTCGCCCACGGCCTGTTCGTCCTCTTCCTGGGACGCATGCACGGAATCGGTTACTTCATCCAGGAGGGCCAGATCGACGTCTGTCTGGTGCGGCCCATGCCGGTGCATCTCCAGGTCCAGCTGCGCATGTTTCCCACCAACGCCATCGGCGATCTGACCGTAGCGGCGGGTCTGATGGTGGCGGCGCTCGGCCGCAGTCACCTCGACTGGACCGCGGGCCGGATCTCCTACCTCGTCGCGGCCGTGCTCGGCGGCATGCTGCTGGAGGCCGCACTGTTCACGGCGGTCGCCTCCGCCGCTCTGCGTTTCCCGACGGCCGACTACTGGGGCCGCTGGCTGGAGGAACTCCTCGGCACGTTCGGCAGCTACCCGCTCAACGTGCTGCCCAAGGCGGTGGGCGGCCTCCTGACGTACGGCCTCCCCCTCGCGTTCGTCGCGTACTTCCCGGCCGCCGTGCTGACCGGCCACGGCCACACCACCGGTGTCCCCTACTGGCTGGCGGCGGCCTCCCCGCTGCTGGGCCTGCTGGCGTACCTCGGCTCCCGGCTGCTGTGGCGATGGAGTCTGGGGCACTACACGGGGGTGAACGGCTGACCGAACACCGCAGGACGAGGGCCGGCCGCTGCCGCGCGGGGGCCGGTCACCGCCGGGTGGGGTCGGAACACCGCCGGGCCGCGCTCGGGAGTGGCGCGTCGGGGCGGTCAAGCGGCCGCGCCGACGCCTACCTGCCGCCCCAAGTCCCTTTGGCCCCCTTGGCCGCTTGCCCCCGGCAGCCCTGCGCGCGTCACCGGCGACAGGGGGGTGAGCACTCGCATCCCCCTCTCTCCCCGAGGAGCCGCCGTGCCCCACACACCGGGCTGTCGAACGGGCTCGATCCGAACGCCTGAGAGGAGCTCCTGCGGATCCTGAGGGGCGACGCTCACCTTATTGAAGTGCCGTCGAGGCGGCGCCTGATACACGATGACCTCATGTACGACTCCTTCGGCACACCCAGTGCCCGCATGGTCGAGCCCGGTGAGTACCCGGTGTGGGACGAGGCGCTGGCCCTCGTCAACCACGACCTGAGCGCCCTGCTGCCGGACCGGGGCCCGCTGCGTCTGGTGGCGCTGCCCGCCTGGCCGGAAGAGTCGTCCGACGACGAGATCGCGGCCGAGCACGTGTACGTCGCCCTGCCCGACGGCCGCTGGCACGGCAACGACCTGTCCCCGGAGGCGGGCACCGGGCCCGGCATCGCGTCGGCCGCTGTCGCCGAGGCGGCGCAGGACACGGTGCTCGAATGCCTGTGGCAGGTGTGGCCCGTCTGCACCGAGCACCGGCTCGGGATGCACCCGGGGCAGGAGAACGGGCTGGCGGTGTGGAGGTGCGCGGGCGGAAACGACGAGCGGGAGCCGGGACACGTACAGGCGCCGGTCGGAAAGCTGGAGGAGTCGTACCGGCCGCGGGGAGAGCGCCGCAAGCAACGCAAACAGAACAAGCGGAGCAAGCGGAACCAGGAACGGTAAGCGTTTTCTCCTCCGCACTCACTGTTTCCTCAACAGCCCTTGTGCGTCACTCCGGACGGCCCCAATCTGAGCTTTGTTCAGCTCCTCCGCCGCTCTTCCCCCACCGGAGACACCCTCACATGAGACGACTCATCGGCACCCTGGCGGCCGGCGTCCTGGCCCTGACCGGCCTCACCGCGACCGCCGCAGCCCCCGCCCAGGCGGCCGCCGCCGCCACGTCCGGCACCTTCAACGTCCTGACGTACAACGTCGCGGGCCTGCCCGAGGGCCTCAGCTCCGGCCACCCGGCGACCAACACCCCGCTGATCTCACCCCGGTTGGCGGCGTACGACATCGTCAACGTCCAGGAGGACTTCAACTACCACGCGGCGCTCTACGCGGGCGACAACCATCCCTACCGCACCGCGACCAGCGGCGGGGCAGGCATAGGCGACGGCCTCAACACCCTCTCGGACTACGCCTTCGACGACTTCGAGAGGGTGCGCTGGAACAACTGCACCGGGACCAACTGCCTGACGCCCAAGGGCTTCACGCTGTCCCGGGTCCGGTTGGCCGAAGGCGTCTTCCTGGACCTGTACAACGTGCACACCAACGCGGACGACTCGGACGACGCACTGGCCGCCCGCCGCGCCAACATCGAGCAGCTGTCGGACTTCATCCAGGCGAACTCGTCCGGCAACGCGGTGCTCGTGATGGGTGACACCAACACGCGCTACACCCGCGCCGGAGACAACATCCGTACCCTCGCCGACGAGAACGGTCTCACGGACGCGTGGGTGCAGCGGGTGAAGGGCGGCACACGGCCCACCCAGGGCACGGACGCGCTGCTGTGCCCGACGACCGCGCCGACCAACGACTGCGAGGTCGTGGACAAGGTCTTCTACCGGGGCAGCAAACTCCTGACCCTGAACGCAACCCGTTACAACAACGAGTGGGCGTCGTTCCTGGACTCCGCCGGCGGCAACCTGTCGGACCACTTCCCGCACACGGTCGACTTCTCGTACACCCTCAACTCCACCTTGCGGGCCAGTGACTTCTTCGGCGGCCCGCACGGTACCGCGTTCAACGACGCGGACGACCTGCCGGCCACCCCGGCCCCGCGCACGCTGACCCTGCGGGGCGGCGCCCGCCTCGACGCGGTGACGCTGACCCACGACGGCGGCACGACGGTCACCCATGGGGGCACGGGCGGCACGGCGACGTCACTGACGCTGGCGACGGGCGAACACCTCACCTCGGTGAAGCTGACCCAGGGCCAGAAGGACGGCCGTACAAGGATCTTCTCGGCGGCGTTCACGACCGACAGGAGCCGCACACTGACCTCCGGCACGGCGACGACCGACGCCACCACCTTCACGGCCCCGTCCGGCTGGCAGATCGTCGGGTTCACGGGCCGCGCGGCCGACGAGGTGGACAAGCTGGGCGTGCTGTACGCGCCGATCGGCTGATCCTCGTCCTCGCCCTCGCCCGCGTCCGCGAGGACGCCCCCGCCGGTCCCTGCGGCAGAAGGCAGAACTTCCGCCCAGGTGCCCGGCGGGCTAGGCAGGCCCGCGCGGGAAGTCGTCCGGGGAACCGGTTTCCGAGACAACCGTGCGCGGGGCTGCGGCGGAACCCGGCGCGGCGGCCTCGAGGTCGTCGACGCTGCCGGACATGATCGTCCGCACGTGGTCGGTGATGTGCTCGGAGGGCCAGTCCCACCAGGCGACAGCCAGCAGCCGGGCGACGTCCGTTTCGCTGTAACGGGTGCGGAGCAGACGGGCCGGGTTGCCGCCGACGATCCCGTAGTCGGGCACGTCGGCGGTGACCACGGACCCGGCCCCGACGATCGCGCCGTGCCCGATCCGGACGCCCGGCATCACCGTCGCGCCGTATCCGAACCAGACGTCGTTGCCGACCACGGTGTCCCCCCGGTTCGGCAGGCCGGTGAGCAGGTCGAAGTGGTCGGACCAGGAACCGCCCATGGTGGGAAAGGGGAAGGTGGAGGGGCCGTCCATCCGATGGTTGGCGCCGTTCATGAGGAACCGCACCCCGGTTCCCAGCGCGCAGAACCTGCCGATGACCAGCTTCTCCGGACCGTAGTGGTACAGCACGTTGCGCGTCTCGAACGCGGTGGCGTCCTCGGGATCGTCGTAGTACGTGTACTCGCCGACTTCGATCAGCGGGGACTTCACCAGCGGCCTGAGCAGCACGACCCGCGGCTGCTCGGGCATGGGATGCAGGACGGTGGGGTCGGCGGGCACAGGCATGCGATGCGTCCTCGTGAGGTTCGGGGGCCGACGACTCGGGTCTGAGGGGAGGGACTGGGCCTCAGTCTTGAGGCTGAACCACGGGGTCCGGGGCTGGGGCTGGGTCCGGGGCTGGACGTCGGGCGTCGGGGCAGGGCGTCGGGGGCAGGGTGCCGCTCATGATCGCAGCCCGTGTCGTATCGGCGCCCGCCATTTCTCGGCCGGGCAGAGGTGCGTCGAGTTGCCGGAGCGAGCGCCCGCGCCGAGCGGGACAGGCGGGACAGGTGGGACAGGTGGGACAGGCGGGACAGGCGGGACAGGCAGAGTGTTCCAGGGCCCCGGGCTCGGCCCCTCGGTGGAGTCTCCACCCCTCGTCCGCCGGCCGCCGGCCGCCGTCCGACCTGCGAAACCCTTAGGATCCTGCCTGATACCTCCAGGTCCGAGCGCACACAAGGCGGTCCCCATGCCACGAGTCGGCCTGACCACCGACCGCCTCGTCGAAGCCGCCGCGGAGCTGGCCGACGAAGTCGGTTTCGACAAGGTCAGCATTTCGGCGCTGGCCCGTCGGTTCGGAGTCAAGGACGCGAGCTTGTACTCGCACGTCAGAAACCTCCGGGAACTGCGGACAAGGCTCGCACTGCTGGTCGGCGGCGAGATGATCGACCGGATCGCCGTGGCCGTCGTGGGACTCGCCGGAAAAGAGGCGCTGGTCGCCTTCGCCGGGACGTATCGGGAGTACGCCCTCCGGCACCCGGGCCGGTACGCCGCCACCCAGATCCGGATCGACCAGGACCTCGACCGAGAACTGGCCGCCGCGTCCCCCGCTCCGCGCCGGACCGCCGAGATCACCTACGGAATGCTCCGCGCCTACGGCCTCGAGGAACCCGACCTCACCGACGCCGTCCGCCTGCTGCGCAGCACCTTCCACGGATACTGCACGCTGGAGGCGGCCGGCGGCTTCGGTGCGCCCCGGGACGTGCAGCGGTCGTGGGACAAGGCGATCGATGCCCTGCACACGGCCCTGACCCACTGGCCACGGGAGGCCGACGCCGGCGACGCCGTCAGCTGACGCCGTCAGGCGTGGTCCGCTGTGTCAGCGCCCATTTCCTGCAGGTCCTCGTACGTCGGCGTACGACCACCCGGCTCTCGTCCCTCACGGATCTCGTCCAGCGCGTCGAGCGCCGCACCCATGGCTCGCCGGTAGAGGAACGAGCCGAGGCTGATCCGGCTCACCCCGAGGTCGCCGAGTCGGGGAACCGTGGGGCCGGTCGGCGAGTAGAGGATGTTGAGGGGTACGTCCAGTCGGGCGACGAGTGCCGCGATCTCGCGCGCATCGGTCAGACCCGGGACGAAGACCCCGTCCGCGCCCGCCTGTTGATAGGCATCGAGGCGGGACAGCGTTTCGGCTCCGCTGCGTGCGTCGCGCTCGCCAGGTTCGCCGAGCCAGTAGGTGTCGGTACGCGCGTTGACGAAAAGGCCGGGCGCGGCAGCCTTGACTGCGGCGATCTTCGCGGCATGCCGGTCGACCGGCCCCAGGGCATCCTCCAGGTTGATACCGACCGCACCCACCGCCGCAAGCTGACGGGCGAACTCGCCCACTTCGTCGGGATCATCACTGAATCCGCTTTCCGCGTCGACAGACAGGAGAAACGGTTGCGAACCCAGAATCAGCGCGAGCCGTAGGGTTTCGTCGCGCGTGGCGGACGCACCGTCCGGCAGCCCCACCGCCGCCGCCACCGCCAGGCTCGTCGTGCCGATCGCTCGGAAACCCTTTCCCGCCATGGCCGTCGCGCTGGCATGGTCCCAGGCGTTGGGCAGGAGGAAAGGGGTCTCGGCGTGGTGGAGGTCGGCGAAGGGTTTCGAGGTCGCCCTGGATGCACGCATGCGATCCACGCTAGGGGCACGTCCTTTCGGCCTCCGCCGAACCGTCCCCGCTGATCGGTTTCCGCCGGACTGTTTCCGGCAAGCTTCCCGGCGAACTGTTTCCGCCGGATTTTCCTTCCACACCGGTCCCCGGCTGGAGGCTGGACCGGTGGCTGCCGGCGCGCCCGTTTCCTGCCCTGTTACCGCCGCCTCAGCCCGCGGCCCGCTCTCCGGCGCTGCGCTCGACGCAGAACTCGTTCCCCTCCGGGTCCGCGAGGACCGCCCACCCCGTGCCGTCGGCCCTTCGGCGGTCGTCGAAGAGTGTGGCGCCGAGGGCGAGCAGACGCTCGACCTCCTCGTCGCGGGTACGGTCCTGCGGCTGGAGGTCGAAATGGATGCGGTTCTTCCGGCCCTTGGCCTCCGGGACGGTGACGAAGAGCATGCCCGCGCCCTCGATCAACGCCTCCTCGTCGCCCGGCTTGTCGTCGTCGTGGAGAGGCTGGCCGAGCACCTCGGACCAGAAGGTGCCGAGGGCGTAGGCATCGGAGCTGTCGATCGTCACATGACGGATGGCAGAAGTCATACGAGGATTCTTGTGCACTGCGCTCACGCGGGGCAACGGAGAATCTTCCCTCCACCTGCACGCACCCTCTGAGGGGCACGGACCGAGCCACGCCCACCCGGCCGGCCCGGTTCCAGTTCACCGAGGCCACGTCCGCCACAACAGTTCCCTCCGTGTCCACCCGTCACGGCAACCTTCCCCCGCCCGGCGGCAACCACTGGCCATGACATCTGCACGACGCACGACGCGCCACCGCCGTATGCGCGCGGCCCGCAAGCCCGCGATCGGCGCCCTCGCTGCTGCCGGGGTGCTCGCCGGCGCCTGGTGGGGCACCGCCGGGGCCGCGACGACCTCCCCGAACCTCACCCCCACCACCACCGCCGTGACGCTCGCCGCCAAGTTCCCCTATCTGTCGGCCGGTTACAACAACACCCGGGAGTGGACGCGGACGACGACGGCGGTGGCCCCGAACGGCACGCTCCGTGTCGCCTGGCCCGCGGCGGACGGTGTCCACGTGACCCCGCTCACCGCCGCCGGAAAGCGCTCGGGCGCCGACACGGTCGTCAAGGGCGCCAAGGAGGTCGGAGGCCTGATCGCGCACAACGACGGCTTCGCTCTGCTCACTCGGGTCGCCGACACGAACAAGTGGAAGGAGACGGCGGCCGCGATCGTCCGCTACACGAGCGGCAAGCGGACGTTCCTCACGAAACTCACCGGAACCGCTTCCCACGACACCGCGCCGCTGCTCGACGGGCAACTCACCTGGAACGGAACGAAGTACGGCGCCTACTTCGTCGTGCACGGAGCGGGCGGCTTCGCCGACGGGCACTACGGGGACAAGATGGCGTACCTCAGCGCCAAGGGAGCGAAGCTCACCGGGGGCTGGAGCTGGGGTTGCAGTCACAACGAGGGCATCGCCCTGCACGCCGAGACCTCCGGCGCCTTCACCTCCCTGTGCTTCGACGACTGGCGCTCGGGGCTGTTCGTCTCGACCGGGATCGGCGCTCCGGACACCGCCCCCGTGGTGCAGCGCGAACAGTGCTGGGCCGGGTACTGCGGCGGTACCTTCCCCGGCCGCACCGGCGACCTCGTGAAGTCGTCCACCGGCCGTTACGCAACCGCCTTCGCCTCGCGCGGCGCCGCCTCGGCCAAGAAGAACCCGGACGACGCCAGCGGTCGCGGCTGGACGGTGAAACCGCGGACGAGCACCCACCAGGTCGCGCTGGCGTTCCTGAAGAACCGCAACTCCGGTCCGGGCAAGGCCGTCTACCTCACGAGCGCCGCCGGCACGGAGAACGTCAACGTCCATGTCGCCCCGTACGGCAAGGACCGCCTCCTCGTCTCCTGGGAATCCCTCAAGGGCGCCAAGTGCGCGAGCGGTACCTGCACCGGCACGTTCACGGGCACCCACCTGCGTCTCGTCGACTGGAACGGCAAGTTCCAGAGCCCGGACAAGGTGGTGAGCATCCGCATCACCGGTGACCTCGCGGTCCTCAAGGACGGGACGCTGACCTGGGCGTACGCGCCCGTGACGCCGACCTACGCAAAGCCGCTCAGCGGGGCGTCACCGACCACGACGACGTTGCGGATCGCTCGCCTGAAGCCGTGAAGCGGAAGTGGCGTTCCGAGCCCGTCGGCCGGCGGACGCTCAGGTCGTACGCGCTATGAGCGGTGTCGGCATCCACCCTCTGCACCTCCACGGACACAAGGTCCCGGAGGGGCAGGGGGTCCGGCTCGGCGGTGAGGCGGGCCAGTGCGACGAAGAGCGTCGCCGGGCCCTCTCCCAGCACACCCGACAGAGGGCCCGTGCCCGCCAGCCCGTGCACGGGCGCCAGCTCCGCCCGCTCGTCCCCGCCCTCCACCGGTGCCCAGCCCGTGATGCGCACGTCCGTTCCCGGCTCCGCGCCGGCCACCAGGTGGGCCCGCACCTCCACCGCCCCCTCGGCCACCACCAGGCTGGTGACTTCGGCCCCGGAGCTCAGCACGTATCGGGAGGCCGCCCAGTCCTCTCCCACTCCGAGCGGGACGATGCCCTCGCGACGCGGGTCGCCGCCGACCATGACGACGTTGTCCGGTGGCGCCTCGTGCGGCCGCGTGACCGTGGAGTACGCGAACCTCGTGTAGTACGGGTCGTAGCGGACGTCCTCACTGCCGTGGTTGTGCAGGCGAACCAGCCCGTCCGAACTCGTCGACTGAAGAAGCCAGTTGGGAGCAGCGATGGGGGTAACCGCGTTCCCCCGTTCCACCGGCCCCGCCTCCTCGGTCGCCGTCCACACCTCGTGTTCCGGTGGAATCAGCAGACCGAGGAAACCCTTGCTCGCCCAGTAGGGGGAGGCGGGCCCCGAGTAGCCCTGGAGGACCGACTCGTCGGGGCCGTGCCAGCCGAGGGTCAGCAAGCCGTGCTCGTCGACCGCGTCGCGTTCCAGGAAGTACTTCAAAGTTCCCGAGGCCAGGCGGCGGGTCTCGCCGGGGAGAAGCGGAGTGTGGCCGGTCAGGGCGCCGAGCCACAGGGGGGCGGTGGTGGCGAAGCGGTAGGTGAGGGAACGGCCCTGGTGCAGAGGGGCGCCGTCGCCTCCGAACAGGCGTGCGTAGTCGTCGAGATGGGTCCTGAGCCGGTCGCCGTAGCGGGTGAGCAGTTCGGGGTCGTCGGCGAGCCAGGCGTGCAGGACCGGGTAGAGGTGCATCGCCCAGCCGTTGTAGTAGTCGAAGGCGCGGCCGGCCCCGTCGCTGTACCAGCCGTCGGCGACGTACCACTGTTCGATGCGCTCCAACCCGCGGTCGATCGCCTTGCGAGAGGCCTCCGGCTCATGGCCGACGGACTCCAGGAAACCGCCTACCGTCACCGGGAACAGCTCCCAGTTGCAGGGCCATGCCTCGGCGGTCAGTGCGTCCCCGAGCCAGGCCGCGGCGCGCTGTCGGACGCTGTCGTCGAGACGGTCCCAGAGCAGCGGACGGGTCAGCCGCAGCGCCAGGGCGATCGACGCGGCCTCGACGAGGGGCTGACCGCGGTCCTCGATGCGGGGCCAGACGCCGCGGACACCGGCCGCGAGACCGCTTGCGTAACGCTCCAGCGCCGTCTCGTCACGACGGAAGGCCGCCAGCAGCAGCGTGCGAGCGTACCCTTCCAGACCGTCGGAGAGGCGGCCCGACCAGCTTTCTCGGTCACCGGGAAAGTGGTAGAGAGCGCGATCCTCGGTGGCGTACGGCTCCACCGCGGCGAGCAGCGCGTCGGCGGCCGCCTCCCAGTGGGCGCGGGTGTAACCGGTGCGGGGGCTGCGGACGGGGTCGGGCGAGGGCAGGCGCATCTGTTGTTTCTCTCCTTCGCGGCCGGAGCAAAGCCTGGTGATGCCAGTACCTGGGGGCGTCCCGGTTCCGGTCGGGGCGCCCCCAGGCGTTCATCCCACCCGCACGGTGCCCCTCGGCACCAGATGCTGGGCGACGAGTTCGTCGCGGACCAGGCCCGCGTAGACCGTTGCTCCGCGCACGGAGGTGTGCGTGTTGTCGCGCTTCTCGTTGTAGAGGTAGAGCGCCTTGGAGCCCTCGACGCCCAGGGACTCCACCAGCGCCTTGGTCCTGGCGGTGAGGTCGATCAGCGGAACCTCCCGCGCGGCGGCGACCGAGCGGATCACTGCCGGGTGGTCGACGCCAAGGCCGTTGACCAGCAGGGCCGTTCCGTTATTCAGGGTGCCGTCGGCGTTGAACCAGCGGCGCACGATGGGGGTCACCAGGACCGGTCGGCCGCCCTTCTCCCGCACTCCCGCCACCAGTGTCTCGAGGTTCGCCCGGTAGGTCGCCTCGTCGGTCGTCTTGTCGTTGTGCGCGAGTTGGACCAGGACGAGATCGCCTGGGCGGATCAGCGGCTGAACCGTGGCCCAGAGCAGCGGGTTCCCCAGATAGGTGACCGTACTCTCCCCGGAATCGGCGTAGTTGGCGACCGAGACTCCCTTGCGCAGGTACTGCGGCAGCTGTTGGCCCCACCCGGTGTACGGGTCCGCCGACTGGTCGCAGACAGTGGAGTCACCGACGAGGAAGATCTGCCGTACGTGCCGGGCCGGGGTGACCCTGATGCCGGCCAAGGCCGGCGCGGTGCCGCCGACCGCAAGATCCAGACCTGCGGTTCCGGCCGCTCCCGTCGGCTCGCCCTCAGGGGTCCGGACGTCCACCGTGAAACTGCGGACAACACGTCCACCGGCGGGAACGCCGGTCTCGGGGAGCAGGGCGCGCCGGGTCTCCCCACTGATGCCGGTGCTCGACTCGGCGTCCCCGCCGAGGACGACCCGGACGTCGTAGGTGCCGGGCGGGACATCGAAGTGGCAAGCGGTTGCGGTGCAGTTGTCGATGCCGAGGGGCGCGCGACCGCTGTGCGCCTGAGCGGCGGGAACCGCCGTCAGACCGGCGGTCAGGGTCAGCGCCGCCAGGACGGCGATGTTGAAACGTCTCACTTGCGGCTCCTCCGTCACGGCAACAGGGTCTGGCGGCTGGACCGTACCGCCTCCGGCAAGCGCTTTCTAGACCTGATACCGATTTCACAAGATTGCCAACCTCCAGCCAGCGAAAGCCCTTTCGCGAAATCGATTCAACTGTCACTCTCTCAGGCACCCGCACCCCCACACCTCCCGAAGGAGGCACCCCCATGTCCGGATCCGATGGCCACCGGCCGATCCGACGCCGCACCTTCGTCCTCGGCAGCGCGGCGACGGCAGGCTCGGCCGCCCTGGCCGGCCCACTCGCCGCACCGGCCGCCGCAGCAGCCTTCGGCTACACCGACGACGGCTCGAACTACGTCGTCGACACCGGCGCCAACCTGGTCTTCAAGGTCAGCAAATCCACCGGCGACCTCACCTCGCTGGCCTACCGGGGAACCGAGTACCAGGGCTACGGCGGCATGAACTCGCACATCGAGTCTGGCCTCGGCAGTTCCACCGTGACGATCGCGCAGTCCGGCTCGACGATCCTGATCTCGGTCACGCACGGCACGCTCAAGCACTACTACGCGGCCCGAAGCGGCGAGAACAACGTCTACCTGTGGACCAACAAGGCCGACACATCCGTTTCGGCAACCCGTTACATCGTGCGCGTCAAGGCGGGCCTCTTCCTCAACGACGAGCCCGACTCGTACACGTACACGACCAGCACCATCGAGGCTTCCGACGTCTTCGCGAAGTCCGACGGCCAGACCCGCTCCAAGCACTACTCCAAGCTGCGCGTCATCGACTACAACTACCTCGGCTGGACGACCGGCAGCGTCGGTCTCTGGATCGTGCGCAGCAACCACGAGAAGGCGTCGGGCGGCCCCTTCTACCGCTCCCTCCTGCGCCACCAGAGCGCCGACGGCGGCGGCCTGTACGAGATCCTCTACTACGGCCAGAACCAGACCGAGGAGCAGCGCTTCGGCCTCCAGGGCCCCTACGTCATCGCCTTCACCGACGGCGGCGCACCTTCCTCGTCCCTGTTCCCGGGGACCCTGGCCACCTCATGGGCGGACTCGCTCGGCATCTCCGGCTACGTCGCGGCCGGCGGCCGGGGCCGGGTCGCGGGGGTCGGCATCACCGGACGCAACACCGCGTACCCGTACACGGTCGGACTGGCCAACTCGGCTGCGCAGTACTGGGGTTCGGCGCGTTCGTCCGACGGCTACTTCTCGATCGCCGGGGTGCTTCCGGGGACGTACACACTGACCGTCCACAAGAGCGAACTGGCTGTCTACAGTACGCAGGTGACCGTATCCGCAGGCGGGACGACCACCCTCAACTCCCTCGCGATCCCGACGTCGAACGACCCGGGCAACGCGAGCGCGATCTGGCGGATCAACGACTGGACCGGTACGCCGGCCGGCTTCAAGAACGCCGACCTGATGACGTACGCGCACCCGTCGGACGTCCGGGCCGCCGCCTGGACCGGCAACGTGGTGGTCGGCAGCGGCAGCGAGACCTCGGCCTTCCCCTGCTACATCTGGAAGGACGTCAACAGCGGCCTGCTCGTGTACTTCAAGCTGACCGCGGCCCAGGCCGCCGCCGCGCACACCCTGCGCATCGGTGTCACGACGGCCTACGCCAACGGCCGGCCCCAGGTCGTCGTGAACGACACCTGGACCTCGGCCATCCCCTCCCCGCCCACCCAGCCGAGCACCCGGTCCCTGACCAACGGGTCGTACCGGGGCAACAACTACACGTTCACCTACAGCGTGCCGGCGAGCGCGTGGCTCACGGACACCAGCCAGTACAACGTGCTGAAGATCAACGTGGTGAGCGGTTCGGGGACGACCTCCTACCTCAGCGCGGGCACGTCGATCGACGCGATCGACCTGCTCGCCTGACGCGGGTCAGGTGCCGCGCGTCCACTGCTGGTTGGTTCCTCCGTTGCACGTGTAGGTGATGAGCGCGGCGGAGTTGGCGGTGGACGCGCCGTTCACGTCCAGGCACTCGCCGCTCGCGCGGGACTTGACGTTGACGTAGCTGCCCGAAGTCGTCAGCGACCACTGCTGACCTGTGGCCGTCGTGCAGTTCTCTTGGCTGACCGTGCTCTCGTTCTCCTGCACACACAGAGAACTGTTTCTGACGACCAACTGGTAGTAACCGCTTCCGACGGACTTGAACCAGTACTTCTGGTTGTTACCGGCGTTGCAGTCGTACTGCTTGATCTGGGCACCTGCCCAGAGCGACTGACTCGTGACATCCGCGCACTTGCCGCTGTGCCGGGCGATGAGCGTGTTGTACGTAGCACTCGTTCCGGTAATCGTTCCATCGGCCGCGTCGACGGTGACCTCGGGGGACCAGGACATCGACAGCGAGGTGGTGGTGGGGAAGGTCAGCGGCAACCAGACGTAGCGCGAGTCGTTGACCGTCCCGCCGAAGGAGTTGCCCCAGCGGTCACCCAGGTAGAGGTACGAGGTCCCGGAAGTGCCCTGGACAGGCAGTACGTACGCGGTCTGCGAGCCGTACGCCGTCGAGTCGCCGACGTTCGTCATGGCCGACCAGGGGCCGGCGAGTGAGGTCGCGGTAGCGTACTGCTGCTGGTTGGCACTCCAACCCGTCGCGCCGGAGGTGAGCATGAAGTAGACGCCACCCCGCTTGAACAGCGCCGGCGCCTCGCGGTGACCGCCGTGCCAGGGGTCGGCGACCAGGCTTGCGATACCGGTGTAGTCGGCGGTGAGCCGGTAGATCTGGAGGTCGTAGTTCTCGCGTGCGGCCGAGACCATGTATCCGGCGCCGTCACCGTCCACGAAGACCGTGATGTCGCGGGACATGTGCTGGTCGAGCGGACGGAAACTGCCCTGCCAGGTGTAGTTTCCGTCGACGGTGTCCGACACGGCGACGGCGGCTCGGGCCTCGCTGTAGTCGGTGCCGTTCTCCTTGTGCATCCACATCACGAATTTGCCGGTGGACGCGTTGTACATGACCTTCGGGCGCTCGATGTTGGCGGCGGCCAACTCGGAGTCGCTCGACTGGGTCAGGACGTGGTTACGGAACTCCCAGTTCTTCAGATCGGTGGAACGGTAGGCGTCCACGTACCGGAAGGTGTTGTCGGAGTTGCGGTTCTCACCGAACCAGTAGTAGTAGGAGCCGACTTTGAGAACGCCGCCGCCATGGGCGTGTACAGGACTGCCGGAACTGTCGTTGAACTGAGTGCCGTTGACGATCGTCACAGGTGCCGCCTGGGCGGGTCCCGCGGTCGCGAGGGCGCCGATCAGCACAAGACAGAGGGCGAGCAGGGTCGTGTACGCACGTCTCATCTCACGCACTCTCCTTCACGGTGTCGGCGAGGGGGACGCCGAAGTAGGGGGTGCCGTCCGGGTGCGGGTCGAAGGCCTGGATCCGGGTGTGGCGGCTGGGGTCGTTCAGAGGAGCGTTCGGAACTGCGAACAACATGTGGAATGACGAACGCCGAAAAGGTATGGGTGTGTTACGGGCAGGTCAACGGGTCGGACGGGACTTGATGGAAAGCCCTTTCCGGAGTTTTCCGGCGGGAAGGGGGTTTTCTGGGTGCGGCGCGGTCTCCGACGGCGCTCGGGGAGCAAGTTTCTGTTATCGGTGTCGCGCTGAGGCGTCTCCGATGCGTGCGCAGCCCTCTCCACACCTCAGCAGCGGTCGTCGGCGCCCTCGCGGCCGTCGCCGTCCTCGCCACCGCTCCCCCGGCCGTGGCCGCCGACTCCCGGGACGTCACGGCCGATGTCCTCGCGAACCGGGACGTGACGCTCGCCGGCGACACGGTGGTCACCGTGGCCTCCGGGACAACAACCTACGACGGCGTTTTCCGCGGCCAGGGAACGCTTACCGTGCGCGGCGGCGGAACCCTGGTCCTGAGCAAGGACAGCGATTTCACGTTGCCCACGGCACGCCGGCGGCAGGTGGTGCGCACGCAGGGCGGAAACCATCCCTACACCACGGTCGGCAACCCCGACCCGCCCGCGATCACCGTGGAGCGCGGGTCGACCCTCCAGTACGGCACCGGCGGAGGCACAGGGCTGATCGGGCACTTCCCCTACGACACTCCCGGCTACCGGCTCAACCAGCTCAACGTCCGCGTCGACGGCACTCTCCGGCTCTCACTGACGCGCACCTACAACATCGGCACGATCAGCGGCTCCGGCCTCGTCACCCAGCCCCGCAGCATGTGGGGCACCCTCGACCTGGCGGGCACCCACCCCTTCTCCGGGGTCATCGACAACGGCACCGGGATGGCGGTCGGCCGCCCCGAGTACCCGGTGTCGCTGCCCAACGCCCGGGCGATCCTCAACCAGGGCTCCTGGATCATCGACACCCCGCTGCACCAGACGATCACGCTGCGGCAGGACTTCTACCAGCGGGAGTACGGCAGCGACGTCAACGTCCACTCGCGGCCCGGCAGCAGGGTCGTCCTCACCGGGCAGTACAGCTACAGCGACCAGGGCGGCGACACCGATCCCTCGCTCAGCGACCCGGACATCAACTGGCGTCCGGTCGCGCACCAGTTGAACAAGCGCGGCACCAACATCGAGGGCGCCGACGTGCAGTGGGGAGACGGCACCACGCACAGGATCTTCATGCCGGGAACAAAGGACACCGTTTACATCAACCTGCACGAGGCCGGCGGACGGCGGTCCCTGCTGACGTTCGACTACAACGGGCCGGTCACCTTGGGTGCGCCGATCGGCGGCGGCAAGTACCACGACACCCTGGCCGTGCCCGGCGCCGGTGACATCGTCATCGCCGGGACCAAGGGCAACGACGTCACCTTCGCGGCCGCGCAGTACTACGACGGTTCGACGACCGTGCAAGAGGGTTCGGTTCTGCGACTCGGGTCGGCACAGGGAGACGGCTCCCTGCTCACCGGTACCGACCGGCGCCGGATCGTGAACAACGGCACCCTCGTCGTGCATAACACGAAGACCACGATCTCCCTTTCCCGGCTCGGCGGCAGCGGCTCGCTCGTCCAGTCCGGAGCCGCGACGACGACCCTTACGGGCACCGCGGTGACGTACACCGGGACGACAACGGTCAGACAGGGAACCCTGGCGCTCAAGGACGGGGCGAATCTCGCCAACAGCAGGGCGGTCCGACTGACGTCGGCGGGAGCGCGGCTGGACCCCGGCGGCTCGGCACTGCGGGTGACGAGTTCACTCAGCGGCAAGGGCACCGTGAACGGTGCCGTGACGAACGAGGGTGTGGTCACGGGCGGGCTGACCGTGACCGGCGCCTACACGCAGAACGACAAGGGGCAACTGGTCCTGACGGACACGCCCCTGAAGGTGGGCGGCAAGGTCACCCTGGGCGGCGGACTCGACCTGTCCGCGGCAGGAACGGCCACCGCGAAGACCGGGGCCGGTACCGCTTACGGAAAATCCTCCGCCCCTGCGGGAAGCGGTACCGGTACCGCTTCCCGCAAGGATTCCTCCGCGGCCGTCGACACGCCGGCCCACGAGATCACCGTCCTGGACCACACCGGCGACACCCCCACGACCGGCACCTTCGACACCCTGCGCGAGGGAGCCGAGGTGAAGCTCGCCGACACCGTTTACCGGATCAGTTACAAGGGCGGGGACGGCAACGACGTGGTCCTCACGGCGACAGCCGTGAGCCCCTCGGCCGGCACGCACGGACAGGCCTCGTCGGGGCCGGCGGCAGCCGAGACACGCAGCACGAGCGCGGCCGAGAGCGGCGCGTTCGGCTGGTGGCCGTACGTCCTGGCAGCGGGATTGCTCGGCGGGCTGCTGGTCCCTGCGACCAAGCGCACGCGGGGCGGGGCGCGGGGCAGTGGTGGACGGCACTCCGCGCACGGACGCTGAGCCGTCGCGTGTCACCGGGCGGGGATGAAGTGACGCGAGGGCCAGGGCCACCCGTCTCCGTCCCCTGCCCTCTGGCCTCTGGCTCTGGCCTCTGTCCTCTGGTCCCCTGGCCTCTACCCCGCGTCCCACACCCTGGTCACTCTGTTCATGCAGCGGACGGATGCGACCGTCCGCCGCACCTTCGACTAGCGTCGTGACATGACCAGCGATGTCCCTGCTCCTCCCGCCGAGACCTCCCTCACCGCGGCTCTCGCCGCCGGAGCCGTCGTCCTTGACGGCGGTATGTCCAACCAGCTCGAGTCCGCCGGGCACGACCTGAGCGACGAACTGTGGTCGGCGCGGCTGCTCGCCGAGCAACCCGAGGCGATCACCCAGGCGCACCTCGCCTATTTCGAGGCGGGCGCGAACGTGGCGATCACCTCGAGCTACCAGGCCACGTTCGAGGGCTTCGCCAAGCACGGTATCGACCATGCCGAGGCTGCCCGGCTGCTGGCACTGAGCGTGGAACTGGCCCAGGAGGCCGCCCGGCAGGCCCGGCACAAGGGCCTCGCTCACCCGTTGTGGGTGGCCGCGTCGGTGGGGCCGTACGGGGCGATGCTCGCGGACGGTTCCGAGTACCGGGGCCGCTACGGGTTGAGCATCGAGGAACTGGAACGTTTCCACCGTCCCCGGCTGGAAGTCCTAGCCGCCGCGGCGCCCGATGTGTTGGCGCTGGAAACGGTTCCCGACGCCGATGAGGCACAGGCGCTGCTGCGGGCGGTCCGCGGGCTCGGCGTGCCGGCCTGGCTGTCGTACTCGATCGCCGGTGACCGTACGCGCGCCGGGCAGCCGTTGGACGAGGCGTTCGCCCTCGCCGCCGACTCCGACGAGGTGATCGCGGTCGGAGTGAACTGCTGCGCCCCGGAAGACGTCGAAGCAGCTGTGACGACTGCGGCTCGGGTGACGGGCAAACCGGTCGTGGTCTACCCCAACAGCGGCGAGGTGTGGGACGCGGAAGCTCGCGCCTGGAACGGCCGATCCACCTTCACCACCGAACAGGTCCTGGGGTGGCGGGAGTCGGGGGCGCGTCTCATCGGCGGCTGCTGCCGGGTCGGTCCGGAGGCGGTCGCGTCGATCGCTCGGACACTGACCTCCGCATAGACCTCCGGCCACCCGGTAGCCGCTGCCGGGCGCCGCCACTTGTGCTTGCGCTTGCAGGGTGACTCAGCTTCCGGGGTAACACGGAAACCGCATACCGGCCCCGGCACCGAGGTGGCCCGGCGGTCAGCGTCCTCTCACTCCCCCGGCCCGGCGCAGCCGGCGGACCGCGGACCTGAGCTCCGTGCTGCGCAGGGTCTTGCCGAGGGGTGGATCACCCGTCGCCGTCTCGTCGACGGGTTCCCCCGCTGATGCGGTCGCCGCCTCAGCGGTCCACAGGGCCAGCTCACGATCCTGCGGACCGTATGCGGTATACGACATGCCGTCGCCCTCGTGCGCCGTACCGTCGTCCTCATACCGCCCGCTGTCCGCCTCGCCGAAGATCCGCACGGGATGCGCCGGCCCCCAGGCCTCCCAGCCGGGGTCACCCGTGGTCACGAACCGGGTCCACGCCCCGTGCATCGCGTCGGCGAGTTCCTGCGGCGCGCCGCCCCCGGCGAGTTTCGCGGACTCTGCCGTATCGCCGGTGTCGAAGACGAAGCCGAGCTCGAGGGCGTGGCAGGCGCCGAGGCCGGGCCTGAGCGAGGGCCAGGCGAACTCGTACATGTAGGACGCCCCGGGGCGGGCCCCGGCCAGCCGTTGCAGGGGGCGGCGCAGGAGGCTGTCGGTGACCATCTGGCCGACGATCTCGGCGGTGCCGGCCTCGGGGTGCAGGGCGCGGTAGCCGCGCGGCACCTCGTGGCCGCAGTGACAGCGGGCCATGGCGCCGGCGAGGGCGACGGGCCCCAGCCGGTCGACGCGCTCCATCAGGCCACCCGGGACCAGCCACAGCCGGTACTCGTCCCGCGTCCAGCCGAGGAGGAGGTCGACGCCGGGGGCCGCACCCCCGTCGACGAGCGCCTGAAGCGGGTCGCGCGGAACGAGGTCGCCGTCGACGACGATGCCGAAGGCGGGACCGCCCAGGACGGGGCTGCTGAGCCTGCCGACCTCCGCCTGGGTGCGCAACAGCAGATCCCGGTCGACGGCGGCGAAGGCCTCGGCGGTGGCGGGGACCTTCAGCCGGGTCGCCATACGGCGGACCATGCGCCGGACCTTGTCCCGGTCGAAGGCCTCCGGCGGTCCGCTCTGGAGGACGGCCCGCCGGAACAGGCTCTGTGCCTGCGGAGCCGCCATCAGGGCTCCGGCGCTGATGGCTCCGGCGGACTGTCCCGCCAGGGTGACCCTGTCGGGGTCACCGCCGAAAGCCCTGATCGAGCGATGCACCCATTCCAGTGCGGCGAGCTGATCGCGCAGACCGGGATTCGCGGGGGCGTCCGGGAACAGTCCGTAGCCCTCTACCCCCAGCCGGTAGTTGATGGAGACGAAAACGATTCCATCGCGGGCGAAGTTCCGTCCGTCGTAGACCGGCACTGCCGAGGATCCCCTGGTCAGGGCGCCGCCGTGCAGCCAGACGAGGACGGGAAGCCCGGCGGCCGGGCCGGGCTCGGGCGTCCAGACGTTGAGGTTGAGGCAGTCGTCGCCCGCCACGACGGGGTCGGACAGGTACTGGGCGAAGGCCTCGGAGTACGGCGGTTTCGGCGGCGTCGCACCGAAGGCTCCCGCGTCCCGTACCCCGTCCCAGGGGTCGGGCGGCACGGGTGGCCGGAACCTGCGGGCCCCGAAGGGGGGTGCCGCGTACGGGATCCCGCGGAAAGCGGCGATGCCGTTCTCGTACCTCCCGCGTACGGCCCCGTAGGGGGTCGAAACGACGGGGTCGGGGTCCGCCTGGGCCTCGGCCCGTGGGACCGTCCGGTCTGCTGCCATCTGCTCACCAGCCCTTCGCCGCGCTCGCGCACCGGTATGACCAGAGCACCACAACAGCGCGCGGTATTCCGGTGCACGAGCCTGCGGCAGGGCTATTTGGCGTACATCAGGGTGCCGAAACCGAGCTGGTCGTAGCCGCCGCTGGTGGACTCGTAGTCCCCGCCGCCGCCCTCGGGAGCGACGGAGAAGCACATCTGGGAGATGTACCTGTCGTCCAGGGACAGGCGTCGGTTGTAGTGGTAGTGGAGCATGGCCCACACCGGACGGACCTGCCCGCGCGACGCGGTGGAGATGACGGTCTGAGAGTTCTGCGCACAGTTCTGCCCGCTGCCCCAGGTGTAGGTGGTGAAGGGCACCTCGTTGCCGAGGTTGTATCCGGCGACGTACTGGGCGGCCTTGAGGAACCGCTTGCTGTCGTAGGAGTAGAGGTCGTCGCCCTGGTTCCAGGCCATCTCGCAGATCGCGCCCAGCTGCCCCATGCCCATCACGGTGTGCCCCTGATCCCGTCCCGACTCCTGCCACTGGCCGAGGTCGTATCCGTCCGCGTCCGTGTACAGGTACGGCACGGCGTGCGCGAGGGAACCGTTTCCGGCGCCGGACCTGGCGTAGTCGACTGCTTGGTCGTACTTGGCCGAGTCGTCGTTGAGGATGCCGATGGCCAGGACGGAGGCCATGTTGCAGAGGTCCCAGTTGGCCCAGTAGTTGGTGATGCAGGCGTCGTTGTGGTGGGTCAGGAAACTGTTGTTGAGCGGGTAGAAAACGTTGACCAGCATCTCCTGAAAGGCGGAGAGGTCGAAGCCGTCGTACCCCCTCATCAGTTCGGCCGCGTTGGCGAACTGCCAGCCGTAGAGGCCGGCGGCGAGAAAACGGTCGGCGTTTCCGGTGACCGAAGTAAGCGTTTTCGCCCAGGCGTTGAGGATGCCTGCTGCGCACTGTGCGTTGGCTTCGGTGCCGCCGACCCGCCAGCGCAGGGCGTTCTGGTAGGCGGCGGCGATGTCGTGGTAGAGCAGGCTGTAGTTCTCACCGGTGCCGCCGCGGATGATCGTCGCCGTCGCCCTGGGCGTCCAGCCGGACTGCGAGTGCAAGTTGGCGGTCAGCCTGTTCCAGCCGGACAGCCAGGGATCGGTTCCTGCGGCGACCCTGACCTTGGCACGATTGATGTCACCGGCGTTGTGCAGCATCCCGGGATGGGTGAAGGTGGCCGGCGCCGCGTCCGCCCTGTTCGCGGCGGCGGTGACACTCGCGCCCAGGGTGAGTACGGCGGCGGTGAGACCGCCGGCGGATTTGAGCAGTCCGCGGCGGCTCACATGGTGGTCGTCGTGGTGGTGGGGGGATGTACGGCTCATGGGGTGCGGCTCCCATCGTGGCGGATCCGTGAGGGATCCCGGGTTGCTATGCCGAGGTGACGATCACCTCGCCGAACCGTGCGGTGCCGAGGACCGACGGGCTGCGGGAACAGACCACCAGACCTCCGTTGTAGGGGGCGTGGCCGAAGCCGGGGATCGAGCCCTCGGCAAGGAGGGTCCAGGTGACGCCGTCGTCGGCGGAGACGAAGGCGGCGAATGCGGTTCCCGCGCGTTTCAGCCTCAAGAGGAGCGGGAGTTGGATGTCGACCGCGCCGGAGAAGACGGAGGCGCCGGCCACCGTGGGGCGCAGCATCAGCTGCGCGGTGGTACCACCGGTGACGATCAGGCCGGCCGCCTGGTCGAACGGCGACAGGGACTTGGCCATCAGCAGACCGACCCGGTCGGCGGCCACCCCCTCGCGGGAGACCAGGCGCGCGATGATCTCGCCGTCTCCGGACATGCTCCGCCGAGCGAACTGGCCCGTCATGCCCTGCGAGTTGACGTTGAGATCGACACCCGATCCACGTACGACGAAGGTCCCGTCGTCGTACGCCGTGGTCCCGGGCGTGAAGACGGCCACGGCGCCGAAGGTTCCGTAGTCCCTCGGCTCGAGAACCACGTCACCGAGATCGCCGTACGTCCAGGGAGCCGGTAGAGGCCCGGCTTCGACGCGCATCGCCTTGACGGCGTTCACGGAGAGGGCCGGCGCAACAGCACTGCTCGGCTTCGAACGGGGGCCCCGACCGGAGGAGTTGGTCTTGGAAACGACGTAGTGGTACGTCATCCCGGCGGTACCGCTCGCGTCGATGTAGCGGATGCGCGTACCGAAGCCGACCGGCCCGACGGCGGTGGCGATCGTCCGATACGGGCCATGCGCGCGTGGTGCGCGCAGCACCGCGTAACGGGCGGACAGGTCGGTGTCGGTCCACGTCAGCCGGACGCCGTCGGCGCCGGTGGTGGCGCTCAGGTCGGCGGCGGTGCGGGTGGGACGGGGCGTGCGCCAGACGCCCCCGCTCACCCCGGTGACACTGACGTTGTCGAAGGCGCCGGTGCCTGTCCCCGCGTACGCCTCGTCCACGCCGAGGGAGGAGTTGAGAACGAGGCCGGCGTAGGCAATATGCGGGATGTCGCCGACGTCCGTCGTGCCGACTACGGTCCACTGCATACCGTCTGCCGAGATGGAGCCTGTGCAGCGTCGGCCCTTCCGGCTCACCCGCACCCAGTACGGCGCCCGCAAGCGATATCCGTCGCCGGCACCTTCGACGCAGGGGGCCGCGATCGGGGTGGCGGACTCCGGCAACGCACCCAGGTCGGAGATCGGAAACGAGGCCTTGCTGGTGATCGCCTCCTGCTGCGACGGGGGTACGGGCGTACTCCCGGTCGCCGAGACGGGCAGCCCGGCACTCGGCCGTACGGTCCACACGCCGCTCCAGGTGTGCAGCGGCAGGCCCTGGAGCAGCATCGAGGCGTGCGCCGCGTCCGCGTCCAGCGAGGCGCGGACGGTGACACCGATCCTGGAGTACTGGGAGCTGAGTGGCCACACGATACGGGCGGTGACCGATCCGTCGCCGCGCAGAGGGAGATGTACGAGGCGAAAGGAGTCGGCGTCACCGGAGGCCTCCAGCAGGAACCGCTCTCCGTCGAAGGCGGCCGAACCGGGGACCGCGACGGCGCCGACGTCGGTCGTCGACCATGGCCCGGGCAGCCCGGCGGCAGCCGAGGCGGCCATCGAACTACCGCTGACACCAAGCGAGTTGGCTGCCACGATCGCATAGTGGTAAGTGTGCCCCGCGGTTACGCCCGTGTCGGTGTACGCGGGCTTTTGCACCCCGGTCGCGAGCCGCTCGAAGGGGCCCTCGGGCGTGGCGCCTCGCAGGACCGTGTAGCCGGTCGCCGAGGTGGACGGCAGCCAGGACACCGTGACGGAGCGCTCCTCCCCGACGGCCGTGACACCGGCCGGAGATGCCGGGGCGGTCGGGGAGGAGGTGGTCGCGCCCGCGTAGGCGAAGGTTCCCCAACCGGGCAGGTCGTCGTTGCTGCCCTCGACGACTCGTGCGCCGCCGGTGCCGCGGAATATCGCCGCCCGCGTGCAGGGGGCTTCCAGGCCTCGAACTCCCGCGTAGTGCGCGTAGTACATCTCGTAGATCGGAGGCAGGGTGCCACGTCCGGTCGCCGAAACCGTCTTCTTGATGTACTTGCCCGTGCGGTCGAGGTCAGGGGTGAAGGGGACTTCGCCGCCGAGGTTGTAGCGGGCGGCATACTCGGCTCCGGCGAGAATGCGGTTACCTTCAAAGCTCCACAGGTCGACGCCCTGGTTCCACGCGACCTGGGCCACGTCGCCCATGAGGCCCACGGCAAGTTGTTCGTGACCCTGATCGCGGCCGCTCTCCTGCCCCTGTCCGGTCGCCGCGACGGTGCGGTGGACCACGCTGCCGTTTCCCGCGCCGGCTGCGGCGAACCGCAGGGCGTCCTCGAAAAGGGTGCGCTGCTCGCAGAACACGCCGATGGCCAGGATGGACTGGACGGCGGTCAGGTCCCAGTTGCCGTTGGCGTAGAGCATGTACCCGGAGACTGCGGGATACCAGACGTCCAGAAGGGACTCCGCACAGCGGGAGATGTCCGAGTCGGCCCATCCGTCATAGCCGGTGTGGCGGAGCAGTTCGGCCGCGTTGGCGAACTTGAAGGCCTGGAGGCCGGCACCGAGCGGTCCGTCGGCGCCGGTGATCACCGTGAGGGAGGCCGTCCAGGCGTTGAGGATGTCGCGGGCCTTGTCGGCGTGGGCGCGCACTCCGGAGACGGCCCACAGCAGAGCGTTCTGATAGGCGGCGGCCGAGTCGGCAACGGCCTGGTTCACGAAATGGGAGGGGCCGCGGCCCCAGGAAGTGATCTGGCCGGTGTTCTGGATGGTGTACGCAGCCTGCGACCGACTGTGTGCGGTGAGCGCGAGGTACCCGTCGTAAGCAGGTGACTGTCCACCTTCGACCGCGGACCGCATACGCGCCAGGTCGGCTGCGGTGTGCAGCAGACCGGGGTGGGTGAAGACGAACGCGGACCCGTCGTCCACCGTCCCCGCAGGCGTTGCGCTTGCTGCCCTCGCTGCCGGCGCGAACGGGATGTTCGTGCCCGCGGTGAGCAGCAGTGCCGTGGATGACTTCAGCAGGCCGCGGCGACTGAAGTCGCTCATTGCGCCACCGCCTCTGCCTCTGTGGTGGTGAGGAACTTCAGGTTCAGCACATGCTCGTTGCAGAACCACTGCATGGCGTCGGTGGCGTAGTACCAAGCGGGCTTTTTCATCGAGTCGGCGATGACCTGCCCGTTGATCACCAGGTTCTCGAAGGTGACGTTCTTGATGGCGTGCTCGGCGTCGTAACCGAGGAACAGCGACGGGTTGGCGTGGGTGCCGCGGTAGCTGAGGTTCTTGATGTAAACGTCTTCGATGCCGCGGCCGACCGAGGTGTTGTACTTCGTGTTGTACATGATCCGCATGTGGATGACCTGGCCCCAGCGGAAGTCCTCTATCCGTATGTCCTCGATGCGGACGTTCTTGATGAGGTTGGAGTCACCGGGGTTGAGGGCGATGCAACCCTGGTATCCCATCTGCGGCTCACGATGGTCGAGGATGTCCAGGTTCTTGATGACGAGGTTCTCGATCACCTCAGGAGCATCGGTGTTGCCGTGGGTGCCGACGTTGATGGGGTGGGCGACGTCGGCCCAGAGGGTGCAGTTCTGAATGGTGATGTCGCGGGTGTCGCCGTAGTAGTTCCAGCGGTGGGCGTAGATGGCGAAGCAGTCGTCGGAGTTGCGCATGAAGCAGCCGTCGAAGACGATCCCGGTCGAGGAGAAGACGTCGAAACCGTCTCCATTGCCTTTCGAGCTGAACGAACGGGCCTTCTTGACGTGGACGTTCTCGCACTCGCCGAACGTGCCCGCGTAGCCGTTGGGGTTCATGATGATGACGTCCTGGACGCGGATGTTCCTGCTGCCCTCGCAGAGGATTCCGCCGGGGCCCGCGTAGAGCATGCCGTGGCCGGTGAGTGCGGCCTTCTCGACGTCCTTGAAGAAGACCTGGGCGGTGAGGACGGCGCCACCGGCTAGGTGAACGGTCTTGCCGCTGGGCACGGTGAGGACGTTGCCGGCGACCGTGTGCACGCCAGGGCCGAAGTAGATCACGTCGGGGTCGTCGGCGCAGGGCGGGTTCGGGTCGATGCGGTTGGTGATGACGTGCAGGCAGTCGAAGATCTCGTCATTGATCTGCACGACAACGTCGCGCGGCTCGTCGAGAGCGAAACGCAGGGTGTCCCCCAGGAGTTCGGGCACGATGCCCAGCGCGTCCGGCCGCACTCCGGCCTTGGTCGCACCACCCTTGAGGTAGGTGACCTCCAGTTCCACGGAACCACGGAAGTCGAAGTAGACCAACGAGGTGTTGTAGACCTTGCCGGAACCGGTGGCGGCGTTGATCTCCTCCAGTTGAGGCCGGTACATGTCGAGGGTCTGCCACTCGCCGTCAGGGGCGGTGCGCACACGCACCTTGAAACTGGTGTTGGTCGGCAGAGTCGCCGGGCGAGGGTAAGTGAGCAGCCTGGAAGTGGAGTTGTTGTCGTCCGCGTGAGCCGCCGTAGCCGTGGGACCGCCCGACAGCCCGGTGGCGAGCACGGTGGCGCCGGCCGCCTGGAGGGCGGTGCGACGGGACAGAGGCGCATTCATGCATGACTCCTTGCAACGGTCGGTAAGGGGTTACTTCGAGACGCTGAACGTCGGACTGGTTGAGGCCGGACGTCGCCGTCCCCGGCGACGAAGCCGCGCTGGGCCGATGAAGGGACAAGCCGGATGGGCACGACGTCCATCACTGGTCCAGCTCCTCCGTCACGCCCCGTGCCATGAAGTGCGGTGCGTCCACGGCACCGCTATCGCGGACCGGGTCGGGCTGGCTGGCTGGCTGCCGCTGGCCATCATTCCGATCAGCACGGTGATGGTGATCGGAATGATGGCGTACCTGACGGTGCCGATCGTGACGCCGACTGCCCTCCTCGCCTGCTCGATCAGTCCCGGGGAGATGTCGTCGAGCCTGGCCCCAACGTGAGGGTCTCGCCCGGTCCGTTCACTACGCTCGACACGTGCAACGCATATCCGTCGAAGGCCGCCGCGCCGCCCCCGACGGCGCCGGCCACCAGGAGAGGAAAGGTCGGCGGCGGGGAGGAGCACCGGCGTGAAAGCGCATGGGGAGCCTCGGCTTCTGTTTCGGGAGGACGTCAGCGTTTCGGACTCGGTGAACGCGAGCGTTAGGGTCGCGTCAGGTGTCGCAGTAACAGGTAGGAACCGTTTGCTACACCCGAGTGGCCAGAGCTTCTTCCGCTCCCGTCGGCCCGTCAAGGGGCCCTGCAGACTTTCGAAAACTCTGCACACGGTCCGGATGCATCCCCGCCCGCGCACAGGTATCACGTCGCCTGTCACGTCGACCATGGATAGCAGCCACTTGACCTGCACAGATCGAAGCGTACGCCCCGAGGCACACCCCAGCATCAGCCGACCGAGCCATACCGCCGTCGCGGTCGACCGGGTCCACCGCTTTCGACGAGGCTGCGACAACCGGTGGTGAACGCACCGCCTGCCGCACACAAACCCCCACACCCCTCACCCCACTTCGCGCCGCCGCACCTCACCTGTCGGAAACACGTTTCACCCGGCCTCGCAGCCGGGGCAGCCGGCCGTCATCTCCACCTCAACAGCTGCTCTGAGATGGCCATTTACTGGTAAGCCGTCCGAAAGGTTTCCCTGGCGATCCCCGACCGATTGACCACGCCTCCGCGCCAGATCTACGGTAGAAGACGCTTTCAGAAAACGTTTCCCACGCACCTCAGGAGAGTCATGCCCAGCGCCCAGCTGCCCAGGGCCGTGTTCGCCATGGATCCGGTGCACCTTCCCCTGCTGTTCCCCCCGCCGCTCATGGCCCGGCTGCGGCAGGCAGCCGAGATCGATCCCGCGCTCGTCGTAAGGGATTTCGCAGAACCCGCCGCGGCGTCCGCGCTGGCCGGTGCCGAGATCCTGATCACCGGCTGGGGCTGTCCCCGCCTCGACACGGACATCCTCGACTCGACGCCTCGTCTCCGTACGGTCCTGCACGCTGCGGGCTCGGTGCGCCCCTTGGTCGGAGAAGCGCTGTGGGGCCGAGGGGTGGCCGTCTCCAGCGCCGTGACCGGCAACGCCCTGCCGGTAGCCGAGTACACACTCGCGATGATCCTGCTCGCAGGGAAGGACGCCTTCGTCCATCGCGAGCGCTTTCGCCGAACCCACGCCCAGCCGACGCCCGCCGAGACGGCGTCCACCGGCAACCACGGCCGCCGGATCGGTGTCATCGGCGCCTCTCGTGTGGGGCGCCGACTCCTTGAACTGCTGCGTCCGTACGACTTCGAGGTCCTCCTGCACGACCCGTACGTGGACGCGGCAGAGGCTGCCGAACTCGGTGCGCAGCTCCTCTCGCTGGAGGATCTTCTGCGACACAGCGACATCGTGAGCCTGCATGCGCCCGATATCCCCGAGACCCACCACATGCTCGACCGCGCCCGCCTCGCCCTGCTCCGCGACGGAGGCGTGCTGATCAACACCTCTCGAGGCGCCCTCGTCGACCACTCCGCCCTCACCGACGAGCTGGTCTCAGGTCGACTGCACGCGGTCCTGGACGTCACCGAACCCGAACCGCTGCCCGCGGGCTCTCCCCTGTACCGGTTGCCGAACGTGTTCCTCACCCCGCACATCGCCGGTTCCCTCGGAAACGAGTTGGAAAGGCTCGGCCGCATCGTCGTCGAGGAGCTGGAACGCCTGGCCGACGGACTGCCCCTCGCCCACGAGGTACGCCTTGCCGACCTGGCTCGGGTGGCGTGATGCGCAGGTCCACCCCGTCGCCGACGGCTCTGGCCACGGCGACGGCAGGGGTTGTCCACAGGCCGGTCCAGCTGGAAGACCGTTGGGATACGGTTCCCGCACCGACGGGGGGCCGGGCCCCGACCGTGCCTTGACCAGGCAACGGCGATGTCCGCGAGGGTGGCCTCCATGGCGCCCTCGTCGGCGCCCACGAACAGTGAAGGAGCCGCAACGTGAGTCAGCGCAGGACGACGGGTGATGCCGGCCGGGCGACCATACGGGATGTGGCGGAACGCGCGGGTGTGTCCGTAGCAAGTGTTTCCCGCGTGTTGTCGGGCAACTACCCGGTCTCCGAGGAACTACGGCGCCGGGTGATGAAGGTCGTGCGCGACCTGGACTATGTCACCAACGCCCACGCCCGCTCCTTGGCCGGTGGGGCCACTCCGACGGTGGCGATACTGATCAACAACATCACCGGCGCCGCGTTCGCCCACGTGGCGAAGGGCGTCGAGGGTGCGGCCACCCTGCGCGGCTGGCTGTCGATCGTCGGCACCACGGGCGACGACCCCGAACGCGAACTGGCCCTCGTCAACCTGATGCGCCAACAGGGCGTCGACGCCGTGGTCCTGCTCGGCGGCGCCTATGACTACGACGAGTACCAGCTGCGCATGGCACGGTTCGCCCGTTCCCTGGACGCGGCCGGCTCACATCTGGTTCTGGTCGGCAGGCCGCCGCTGGCCGGAGACGTCCCGGCCACCACGATCGACTACGACAACGAGTCCGGCGCCTACGCCATGGCCAGCCACCTGCTCTCGGCCGGTCACCGGCGAATCCTGGCCCTGCCCGGCCCCGCTGAACTCACCACCGCCCAGGGCAGGTTGAAGGGTGCCCGCCGAGCCTTCGAGGCATACGGGGTGCCGTTCGACGACGGGCTGGTGCGGCACGGTCCGTACGACGACGAGCACGGGCACGCCGCGGTGCAGGCGGCTCTGCACGAGACGCCGGACTTCACCGCCGTGCTGGCCGGCACCGACATCGTCGCCGCGGGAGCCATGCAGGCACTGCGCGCAGCAGGTCTGCGGGTGCCGGACGACGTGTCGATCACGGGCTACGACGACATCCCGCTGGCATCCCAGCTCACCCCCCAACTGACCACGGTGCACGTGCCCTACGAGGAAATGGGCCGGGTCGCCCTGCGCGCGGTGGCCGACCGGAAGCAGGGGCCCGGAGGTGGCGCCCGGCGCAAGAGCGGAGACGCTGAGCACCTGGTCCTGGGCACCCACGTCGTCGTACGGGACTCGGTGCGGCCGCCCAAGCGGCGCCGGTGAACCGCAGCGTCGACGGAGAGCTGCTCGTCGATCTGTTCTCGTAAACGTTTTCCCCGTGTCGTCCAAGGTGTGCGGGTTTCTCCGGAGGCTCTGTCACGGATCCCCGCACACCGCCGGAAACCGCCTCTGAGCTGCTTCAACGCAGGTCATCGCAGGCTCTCTCCGTGACGCCGTACGACGCTCCACCGCGTTGTACCGGCGCGACAATTTCCTGCACACCCCTTGATACAGCTGAATCCCTCGGCCTACCGTCACAGCAACCGGTTTCTACAACTTCCGCTACGCCGACGTCGTCCGGCCTTACAGCCGCCGTTCCCGGCCAGTACCGAGCCGCTGTTCTCTCGTTCCGAGACGCCTACTCTCCGAAGGATCACGGTCAGATGAACTCCACCAGCCCCCGGAAAAGGATCGCCCGCGCCACCGTGGCGGGTATCGCGCTGACAGGTCTGCTCTCCGCCTGCGGCGGGTCGGGTGACGGAGACTCCTCGGCGTCCGGCCCGGTCACCCTCCCCTTCTGGGGTTGGGCAAACGGGCAGGAAGCGGTCGTCGAGGCGTTCAACGCCTCCCACAAGGACATCCAGCTGAAGTACACCAAGGTCACCGACCAGTTGACCATGCAGAAGCAGCTGACCAACGCGGTCAAGGCGGGCAACGCGCCCTGCCTCGTGCAGAACACCGCCGAGTACGTCACCAGTTGGGTGTCGCAAGGGGCACTCGCCGACATCACGACGTACGTCGGGTCGAGCAAGGACAAGTTCAACGCCGGTTCCTGGGCTGCCGGACAGGTCCAGGGCAAGGTCTACGGAGTACCGACCAGTTCGGCACCCGCCTTCACCGTCTACCGCACGGATGTCTTCGCCAAGTACGGCCTGAAGGCGCCCGCCACCTGGGACGATTTCATAGCTGCAGGCAAGGAGCTGAAGAAGCACGACGTCAAGATCACCAACTACGCCGGCGAGGACCCCAGCACCCTCGAGGTACTCGCCATGCAGGCCGGCGCCCACTGGTACGCGATCGACGGCAACTCCTGGAAAGTGAATTTCCAGGACGAGGGCACGCTCAGGGCCGCGCGGGTGATCCAGGAGATCGTCGACAACGACCTCAACTCCACGCTTTCCTTCGCCGACTACGCCGCCGTCCAACGCAACTACGACAACGGCGGCACCGCGACCCGCCAGATCTCCACCTGGCAGATGGCCGGCATGGTGCAGAACTTCACCAAGTCCTTCGGCAAGTGGGCGCTCTCGCCCTGGCCGACATTCGCCGGCGGGGCGGAAAAGACCCCTGCGGGCACCAACCAGAGCGGCGGTCTGACTCTGGTGACCAAGCAGTGCAAGAGCCGGCAGCAGGCGGCCGAGGCGGCGCTGTGGATGTCCACCGACACCGGCGCGGTCAAGACGATGGCGAGCCCGACGACAGGCAACGGAGTGATGCCGGCGCTGGCCGACAGTGACGTCTACGTCGGCGAGGCGATCTCCGGCAAACTGCTCGGCACGAACTACGAACCTGCTCAGCAGATCGTGAAAGACAGTCTGAACACGGTTACCACCGACTGGACTTTCGGCCCCGACTGGACGGCGATGTTCACCGAGATGCAGGCCGGCTGGGCCAAGGTCGTGAACAAGGACCAGAAAGTCACCGACCTGCTGGCGCACATGCAGGAGTGGACCGTCAACGATCTGAAGTCCCGCGGCATCAACGTCGAGGGCTGAGGCGCAGCCGATGATTCACTCCCTGCGCTGGAAGGGCGCCGCGTTCACGGTGCCCTTCCAGCTCGGCTTCGTGTTCCTGTATCTGGTACCGATCGGCTACGCCGTCTACCAGTCGCTGTTCCGCACCCGGCAGTCCGGGCTCGGTCTCGGAGGCGCGTCGGAGCGGTTCTCCGGCCTGGAGAACTACCGACAGGGCCTCACCGACCCGGCATTCGTCAGCTCCATCCTGCGGGTGATGCTGTTCGCCTG
This sequence comes from Streptomyces sp. NPDC002884, assembly GCF_040295245.1. NCBI lineage: Bacteria > Bacillati > Actinomycetota > Actinomycetes > Kitasatosporales > Streptomycetaceae > Streptomyces > Streptomyces sp. NPDC002884. Next base: position 283,308 of record NZ_JBEOVB010000005.1, read on the forward strand.
TGTGCAGATACCGGTGATGCTCTTCGTCAGTCTGGTGCTGGCGCTGTTCCTGGACGCACTCGGCTCACGGGCGGCAAGCCGGTTCCGGATCCTGTTGCTGGTCCCTTACATGATCCCCGGGGTCGTGGCCGCCCTCGTGTGGATCAACCTCTACAGCCCGGACGTCGGTCCGCTCACGCCGCTGGGCAGGCTCTTCGGCGCCGACTGGGACTTCTTCTCACCGTCCATGGTCTGGCCGTCCATCGGTAATCTGCTCACCTGGCACGGCATCGGCTACAACATGGTGATCATCTACTCGGCACTGCAGGCCGTGCCTCGTGAGCTGTTCGAGGCCGCCCGACTGGACGGCGCCTCCGAGGTCCGGATCGCCCGCAGCATCAAAGTGCCCTATGTGCGCGGGGCGTTGGTGCTGACCGGGCTTCTCTCCGTCATCCAGATGCTGCAGATCTTCAACGAGCCGGCGCTGTTTCGAAATGTCACCCCGCAGACCGTGAACGACAGCTTCACCCCGATCATGATCATCTACAACCAGGCGTTCAACGCCGGCAACTACCACTACGCCGCTGCCCTGTCGGTACTGCTCGCGCTGGTCCTGGGCGTCGCCTCCTTCCTGTTCTACCGGCTGACTTCGAAGGAGGCCGACCGATGACGCTCACCGAAGACCGCGCGCGGAGGAACGCGGCGCCGGCGGTACGCCGGCGTACGGACCCCGACCCCGCCGCCCGTTCGCAGGGCGGCCAGCGGTTCCTCCTCCTGGGGCTGGTCCTGGCAAGCGCCTACAGTCTGTTCCCGGTGTGGTGGCTCGTCGTCGCCGCCACCAAGGATCGCACCGGGCTCTATCAGAGCAACGGCCTGTGGTTCTCCGGCATGCATCTGTGGAACAACCTGCATCAGCTGTTCACCTACGAGGACGGCATTTTCCTGCGCTGGACAGCCAACTCCCTGCTGTACGCGGGTGTCGGTTCACTCGGCGGCACCCTGATCGCGCTCGCAACCGGTTACGGCCTGGCCCGCTTCGATTTTCCGGGGCGCGCCATGGTCTTCGCCTGTGTGGTGGGCTCGTTCCTGATCCCGATCGCCCTGCTCACGCTGCCTCTGTATCTGCTGTTCTCGGAGATCGGCCTGGTCGACACTCCCTGGGCGATGTTGATCCCCTGCCTGATCAATCCTTTCAGCGTGTATCTCGCCAAGGTGTACACCGAGGCAACGATTCCCTTCGAGCTCCTCGAGGCGGCCCGCCTCGACGGCGCCGGCGAACTGCGCATCTTCGTCAGCATCGTGCTGCGCATGATGACGACGGGCGGCGCGACCGTGTTTCTGCTGGCTTTCGTCAACACCTGGAACGCGTTCTTCCTTCCGTTGACCGTGCTGCGCGGTGAGGAGAACTGGACGCTCAACATCGGCCTCTACAACTGGAGCGGCAAGCGCCTGGAATCCGGCGTCGACCTCACGAGCCTGGTGTTGACCGGCGCGCTGCTGTCCATCGTGCCGATGGCCGTCATGATGGTCGCGATGCGCCGCTACTGGCGGACCGGCGTCACGCTGGGGGCGCTCAAGTGACCGTCCTGCGCAATCCCGTGATCCGCGGTTTCGCGCCCGATCCCTCCCTGATCCGGGTCGGCGACCGGTATTACGTGGCGACCAGTTCCTTCGAATGGTTTCCGACGATCCCGATCCACCGGTCACGTGACTTGGCGCACTGGGAGTACGCGGGCCACGTCCAAGGCGCCGCTCCGGGCGGGACGTTGGCCGGTGTCCCCGACTCGGGCGGCGTCTGGGCGCCCTCGCTCAGCTGGGACGGCAAGCGTTTCTGGGTGGTCTACACGGTCGTACGGTCCGTCGGCACGCCCTACTTCGACCAGGCCACCTACGTCACCATGGCCTCTGACGTCACCGGCCCGTGGGCGCCGCCGCGCCGTATCGCGAGCCACGGCTTCGACCCCGCTCTCTTCCACGAGGGGGGCCGTCTGTGGCTGCTCAACCTCCAGAACGATCACCGGCCAGGCGGAGCGCGCTTCGCGGGTATCGTCCTGACGGAACTGGACCGCGGCACGCTCGCCCCGCTCGGCGACACCCACCTCCTTCTCCAGCATGAACGGCTGATCGAGGGACCGAAGTTGCTCTTCCATGCCGGGTGGTACCACCTGATCCTCGCCGAGGGGGGAACCGGTTTCGAGCACGGCGTCCGTACGGCCCGCAGCCGCAACCTCGCCGGGCCCTACGCACTCGACGATCGCCCGTTGCTCACGTCTCGCGACGACCCACAGCTGCCGCTGCAGAAGGCGGGACACGCCGAACTGGTGGAGACGCCGGGCGGCGAGTGGTTTCTGAGTCATCTCGCCGCCCGTCCGCTCGACACAGCAAACGGTTTCCGCTGCACCCTCGGCAGGGAGACCGCGATCCAGGCCGTGATCTGGAACGCGGAGGGCAAACCGCGTCTGCGGCAGGGCGGTTGGCTTCCGGCGGTCGAGGTCGAGGTCCCCGAGAGCCCGTGCGAGGTCGTCCAACGGGTACCGACCGAGGACGTGTTGGGATGGCCGTGGAGCACGCTGCGTGAACCACCGGATCCGTCCTGGGCGGATCCTGACTCCCGTCCCGGCTGGATCCGGCTGCGCGGGCGGCACGGTCCGGAGTCGCGCTGGGCGCAGAGCCTGCTGGCGCAACGCCTCACCGAGCACCGGTCCACCGCCCAAGTCACCGTGCAGGCACGGCCCTCGACCTTCACACAGGCCGCGGGCCTCATCCTTCGCTACGACGCGGAGGCGTACCTGTCCCTCGATCTGACGTGGGCGGAGCCCGCGGCCGAACCGCAGCGCGGTCAACAGTGGCGAGGTGCGGGGCGGACGGTGCTCAGTCTGATGGAGCGCGACGAGAAGGGTGCGCGGCAGGCGGCGATCGTGGACATCGACGCGAGTCTGCCGGTCACGCTGGGTGTGACGGTCGCGGGGGCGGAGGCGCGGTTCTGGTACGTGTGCGACGGGGTACACGCTCCGATCGGTCCACCGCTGGACGCCGGCCGGCTGTCGGACGACCACGGCGACCGACTGCGCTTCACCGGCACCCTGGCAGGGATCCACGTCCGGGACCTGGTCGACGCGTCCTTCACCGCAGACTTCCGGGACTTTCGACTGACCTGCGTGCCGGAATGAGGCCACCGGGCCGTCCAGTGACTCCGGCGCCGGATCTGCTGACGTACACCGGCTCGGCGCACCCGATCTGATCCGGCGCCCTCCCTGCTTCGAGGTGCCCGCCGCGCCCGGAGAGCCCGTTGCCATCCAGGCTGCGCCACGCGTCCGGGGTTTCGAGAATTCCGGTATCCAAGATCCCGCGTTTTCCGGAGTCTTCACGTCACGCCGAGGCGCACCTAGGATAGCAAGCGCTTTCTGTGAGCCGTCTGTTTCCGCATCGGCTCCGAAAGGGCGCTGGTCGAACTTTCGCCGGCCTTCGGGCGGGCCGGAGAGGTGGTTCCCGATGGTGCGCACGGCGAGTGCGAGTGCGGGTGTGGCGGCCGGGCCGACCCTGGCGGTCGTGGCCCGAGAGGCGGGGGTATCGGTGCCGACCGCCTCCAAGGTGGTCAACGGCAGGGAGGACGTCGCCCCCGAGACGAGACGCCGGGTGACGGAGGCGCTGGACCGGCTGGGTTATGTGCGCAGACCCCGCTTCGACGCGACCAAGCCGCCCCGGCTGATCGATCTCGTCGTGCACTCGCTGGACAGCTCCTGGTCGGGCGCGGTGCTGCACGGCGTGGAGGAGGCGGCACACGACGCGGGTCTGGACGTGGTCGTCTCGGCCGCTCTGTCCCGCACCCGCGTCGGCCGACCGCAACGCGGCTGGTTGGACAAGCTGATGGTGCGCGGGACGGCCGGAGTCCTCTTCAATCTGACTGAGTTGACGGGCTCTCAGTACGCCTGGCTGGAGCAGCACCGCACCCCGTTCGTGTTGATCGACCCGGTGGTCGAGCCGCCGCCCGGGGTGGTGTCGGTGGGCGCGGCGAACTGGCAGGGCGGGGTGACGGCGACCGAGCACCTGCTGGCGCTCGGCCACGAACGCATCGCCGTGATCGCCGGTCCGCGCCGCAAGATGTGCAGCAGCGCCCGGGTCGCCGGTTACCGCTCGGCCCTGGCGTCGGCAGGGGTCGCGTACCGCCCCGAGTACCTGCGCAACGGCGGCTTCGACGAGGCCATCGCTCACCGGCGCATGCAGGAACTGCTCGATCTTCCCGAACCGCCGACGGCTGTCTTCGTCTGCTCCGACAGCATGGCTCTCGGCGCCTATCTGGCCCTGTCGGAAAGGGGGTTGAAGGTCCCGTACGACGTCAGTGTGGTCGGTTTCGACGACCTGCCGGAGTCCCGATGGACCACCCCCGCCCTCACGACCGTGCGGCAGCCGCTGGCGGAAATGGCGGCAACGGGGTTGCGGTTGTTGCTGCGGATGATGGACGGCGAGCACCCGGAGGGAACACGGACGGAGTTGTCGACACGGCTTGTGGAACGGGCGAGCACCGCTCCGCCGCACCGGCGGGCAAGGACGTGAAACGGTGACCTCTCGGCGTTACTGATCGTTTTCCGGGCATGAACCTCAGCACGCGCACCACCGTCCTGTTCGTCGTTGCGTCCGCCGTCCTCATCACGGTCATGGGGACGGCCCGGGCCGCGACTCTCGGCCCCGTTCCTCGGGACGCCACTGCCCATGCCACCGTGAGCGATCCCGGTGACGAGACCGGCGACGAGACCGAAGACGTCGAACTGGACGAGGCCGGACGCCCCGACGTCGACGAGGACTGACGAACCGTTCGGCAAATCGTCGTAACGGACAGCGGAAAGCCGGGCGCCAACGTCACGGTGGCGCCCGGCCGGTGATCTCCTCGTCTCAGTCCTCCCCCCGGTCCGGCGCTCCGACCAGCGCCTCCATCATGTCGACGGCGCTTCCGTCGTGGTCGCTGCCCGCGGTGCCGCTGCTGCCCTGCTGGACATTGGCCGCCCGGTCGACCTCCAGGATCGAGTCGGCGTGCGAATTGTCGATCACGGTGATCAGGCTGCCCTCGGCGACCGCCGGCGCCGCGAAAGCGGCCAGCAGGGCGGCCGCCAGGAGCGTCGCCGTCCTCAGCCGGGGAGCGACCAGGCTCACGCGTTCACGCTCTCGGGGGCGGTGCGCAGGCGCGCGATGTTCCGCTCCAGCAGCTCGGTCGAGGCCCGCACGCCGATGCCGCTCACCGCGTCGACCTGGGGCAGCCGGCCGTCGGTCCGCTTGAGGTCGACGAGAGCGGAGTGCATCGCCGCGTGCGCGGCGAAAAGACACGGCGTGCTGTAGATCGCGACGTTCACGCCCAGGTCGGACAGTTCGCTCAGCGAGAGCCTGGGGGACTTCCCTCCGGCGATCTGGTTGAACAGCAGCGGCTTGTCTCCCACCACGTCACGGATCCGGCGGATCCACTCCACGGTGCGGACCCCGTCGACCAGGATCACATCCGCGTCGGTGGCGGCCAGCGTCCTGGCCCGCTGCAGGATGTCGTGCTCGTCGGTGGCGTCCGTACGGGCCACCACGACCAGGTCGCGGCGGGTGGCCAGGACCATCTCCAGTTTCGCCAGGTACTCGTCCAGCGGCAGCACCTGCTTGCCGTCGGCGTGCCCGCACCGGCGCGGCCGCTTCTGGTCCTCCAGGATCACGCCGGAGGCCCCGATGCGCTCGAGGCCCTCCACCACATGACAGGCGACCTCCGGATCGACGTACCCGTCGTCGATGTCCACCAGCAGGTGCTGCTGCGGGAACGCGCCCCGCAACCGCTGGACGAACGCCACCATGTCCGGCCAGGCGATGAAACCGATGTCCGGCAGCCCGTAGTGCGAGGCCGCGAAGCCGAAGCCCGAGACGAACATCCCGTCGTAGTGTTCCGCGGCGATCGACGCCGAGTACATGTCGTACACGCCGATCAGCGGAGTCGTTCCCGGGTCGGTAATCCGCTCCCGCAACTTGTTCCCGTAAGTCACCGTCCGGCTCCTCCAATGGAGTCGAGGGGTCAACACACCAGGTGCAAGAAAGCCATTGCGACACAACAGCCCTTTACGAAGACAAAAGGATCTCTATGTCGATGCGCGACTTCCTCCATGTGAAGGCTTTACTCACCCCATTGGCGCAACCTGTTCACCGGAGAAACGTCACTGGTCCCGCAGCCGTGCGGCCCAGGCGATGCCACCGCCCAGATGGGCACGGAAGTGGGGGTCGGCGTAAGCCTGGGAGGCATGTCCGAGGGCCGTGTAGAAAACGCGTCCCTGGCCCTGCTCCCGGCACCAGGCCAGCGGGTGGTCGGCTCCCATCCCGCCACCCGTGTACGACGACTCGTCGGCGACGGCGAGAACGCGCACCCGACCGCGCGGGTTGGCGCGGAAGTCGTACCACTCGTCGGTGAAGTCCCAGACGGTCGGCAGCGAGCGGGTGGCGGGGTGGTCGTGGTCCTCGATCACCGCTTTGCCCGGCTGATACTCGGGGTGGCGGGCGAAGCGGGCGCCGAGGAGTTCGCCGTAGTACGGCCAGTCGTACTCGGTGCAGGCCGCCGCGTGCACCCCGACGAAACCGCCGCCCGCCTCGACGTAGCCGGCAAGGCGTTCCCGCCCGGCCGGGGTCAGCACCTCGCCGCTGGTGGAGAGGAAGACCACGGCCGCGTATCCGTCCAGCGAGGCCTCCAGGGCCGCCGGGTCCTCGGTGTGGTCGACGGCGTACTCGTCCAACCCACGTACGGCGGCGACCGCGTCCGCGATGGAGTCGTGGCGGTAATCGGTTGTGCGGGTGTACACGAGCAGGCGGGCGGTCATGGGGACGAGCCTAGGCCGACGGGAGTTCGGCTCCCAGGAGATGATCAGGGCGAAAATTTCGGCGGTGAACGTTGTTCCGGAGGCGGCGGCACGGGCTCGGCCCTGAGCCGGACGCGGCGCCCAGCCAGTGAGTCCCCCGAGGATGCGTCGGAACCCGCCCGATCGGCGCGCAGGACCTCGGAGAACCGGCACCGGCAGACTGACTGTTGAAGCAAGGGCGTAACCGGTTGCCTCGCGTTCGCACGCGCTCCGCCGACTGCCCTAGGCCTCTCGGTGGAGTTCCGCGGGCGCGGCCGTTCCGGAGGCCGGGCGCGTAGGCTCGGGCGGGATGAACACCATTCCCGCACGCCTCGACCACATCGTCCTCGCAACGCCCGATCTGGCGGCGACGGTCGCCGAGTTCACCCGGCGCACGGGAGTGGCCCCGGCACCGGGTGGGGTGCATGTCGGGCTCGGCACCCGCAACTACCTCGTCGGCCTGGGGCATGGCGCGTATCTGGAGATCATCGGCCCGGACCCGGAACAGCCCACGCCTTCCGGCCCGCGTCCCTTCGGTGTGGACGCGCTCGCCTCCGCACGGACGATCACCTGGGCCATCAGCCCGCCCGACCTGGACGCGACGGTCGCGGGTGCCCGTGCTCGGGGCTACGACACCGGCGGCGTACGGGAGATGAGCCGGCGTCGCCCCGACGGCAGCCTGCTTCAATGGCGGCTGACCGACGGCGGCTCCCCGCATCCGTCCGGCCTGGTGCCCTTCCTCATCGACTGGGGCGGCACGGTCCACCCCTCCGCGTCCGGCCTGCCCGTCAGTCCCCTGCTGGAGTTGACCGCCACCGCTCCTGCCCCCGAGGAGGTCCGCCCCCTGCTGACCGCTCTCGGTACCGACCTCGCCCTCACCGAGGGCCCGGCGGGATTCTCGTTCACGGTGGACACACCCAACGGGCCGGTGACCTTCAGCTGACCCGGGAAGCCCCTGCCCTCAGCGGTGCAACCGTCCTCCGGACTCGGCTCTGCCAGGGAACGGACCGGGCTGGTCGAGATCCGCATCGATGATGCCTGCTCGAACCCCGCGGTAGCAGCCGTGCTCCCCGTACGCGCCCCGGAGCCAACCGAGGGTGGGTCCTCCCACCCCTCCCTGGGAGGTCGGCGCGTCCCCGTGACGACTGGCCGAGATGGTGATCGGCAATAGCGGGCAGCCGGCCTTCGGAACGGGGCCCGTTCCGAAGGCCGGCTGATCGGGTCCCCACCCCACCCGGCCGCCAGCGCCGTCCGGGTGTACGGAAAGGTTTTCCGGAGCGTGTCCGTTTCTTTCAAGACCGGCCGCGGCAGCGCTGCCTACCGTTGCCGCATGAGTCCACGATTCGATGCCATCGGCCTGGTCGTCTCCGACATGGCCGCGTCCGTCTCCTTCTACCGTCGGCTCGGCTTCGCCTTCCCCGAGGGGGCCGAGCAGGAACCGCACACCGAGGCCGAACTGCCCGGTGGACTGCGGCTGTTGCTGGACACCGAGGCCACCGTCCGCTCGTTCAACCCGGAATGGCAGCCACCGTCCGGGGGTGGTCGGGCCTCACTCGCGCTGCGCTGCGACACACCGGGCGAGGTCGACACCGTGTACGAGGCGTTGCTGGGTGCCGGTCACCGAGGCGACCTGAAACCGTGGGATGCCTTCTGGGGCCAGCGCTATGCCGTCGTGCTCGACCCCGACGGCAACGGCGTCGACCTGTTCGCACCGCTCCCCCAGTAGCGGGGTCCGCTCAGCCCAACAGGGCGCCCAACGTGAGGCCCGTGAACTCCCTGACATCCCGGGAGAGATGGGCCTGGTCGGCGTAACCGGCCCGGTTCGCCGTGTCCGCGTACGGCACGCCGCGCCGGGCCAGCGCGAGAGCCCGTTGCAGGCGCAGGATCCGAGCGAGCGTCTTGGGGCCGTAGCCGAAGGCGGACAACGAACGGCGGTGCAACTGGCGTGCTCCGAGGCCGAGATCATCGGCCGTCTTGGCCACCGCCCCGCCTGCGGCCAGGGCGGCGACCAGTCGGCGCAGCGCGCGATCCGGCGGCGCCGCCCGCTCCAGCGCCAGCTCCTCCAAGGCCGACGCGGGATGCGCGGCCGCGGCGATCCGGTCGGTCAGGCGACGTACTTCCGGTGCCGGCCACAGTTCGGCCAACTCGACGCGGCGGTCGCGTAGTTCATGGGCCGGTACGCCGAGCAGCGCGGGCGCGGTGCCGGGGAACAGGCGGATGCCCGCCCAGGCCGCGGGCAGGCCGGCGGGGACATGAGCACGGGTGTCCGGTCCGGCGACCAGCAGTCTGCCGTCATGCCACAGCAGGTCCATGCAGCCGTCAGGGAGTACGGGAAGCGCGCCGGGTGCCGCGGACGGCGTGTTCGTCCACACCACCGCCCCGGCCAGCCGGGAGGGCCGCTCCTCGTACATGTAGGCAAGGCTACGCCGCAGGGACGCGGGTGCCGGTACGGAGCCGCGGCGCTCCCTGCCCTCTTCCGCCTCCGGAAACCGGTTTCTCGCTCCCCGCTCCCCGCGCCCCACGCCCTCACGTTCCTACGTCGCCCGTGTGCGATGTTCCTGGGGGGCTGACGCCGTACACCCGCTTGAAGGCACTGGACAGGGCGAAAGCGCTTCCGTAACCGACTTGGCGGGCGATCGCGCCGATCGTCTCCTCGGTGTCGCGCAGTCGGTCGGCGGCGAGAGCGAGGCGTCGGCCGGTGAGGTAGGTCATCGGGGGTTCACCCACGAGGTCGCTGAAGCGGCGGGCCATGGCAGCCCGGGACACACCAGCCTTCGCGGCGAGGCTCTCGACGGTCCAGGAGTGCGCCGGATCGTCCTGGACCAGCCGCAGAACGCGGCCCACGACCGGGTCGGCCAGCGCCCGGTACCAGGCCGGGGCCGCCGCTTCGGGGCGGGAGAACCAGGCCCGCAGCGCGGCGATGACCAGGAGGTCGAGCATGCGGTCCAGAACGACCTCCTGACCGGGTTCGTCGCGGATGATCTCCTCCATGAGCAGGGGGGTCAGCGGGCACTGCCAGACGTCGGAGGTGAGGGACAGCAGTGGGGGCAGCGCGTCGAGCAGCCGGCCGCTGATCTCGCCCTGCATCAGGTACGTGCCGATCAGGACGACCGTGGAGCCGTCCAGCCGGTCGCCCCAGGTCCGCACGCCCAGGTCCATGGAGCCGTTGAGGAGGCGCCCGTCGGGGTACGCGCACTCTCCGCCGGGGAGGATCAGCGCCTGCGCGGGTGTCCCCGGGGCATCGGCGCAGGTGTACGGGGCGGGGCCACGGGCGATGGCGAGGTCGCCGGCCCGCAGGCGGACGTGCTCCCCCTCGTCCGGTACGACCCAGCCCTCGCCGCGCACCATGAGCATCACCGTCAGCGGGGCGCGGTCCTCGACCCGTACGGCCCACGGCGGGTCGAAGCACGCGCGGATCATGAGCGCGCCACGCGCGCGTGGCCCCTCCAGCAGGCCTGCAAGGGGGTCCCCGCGCGTGAGCATGTTCGAGCGTGGAGGAGCGTCCATGCGGCCAGCGTAGACGCGCGCTTATGGGAATGAGCCGTTCAGCGATGGGAGCGTGCGGCGTACGGCAGTTGACTGAACGCATGACACAGAACACGGCACAGCGGATGACGGTGGTGGTGACCGGCGCGTCCGGTCGTACGGGCAGCCGGGTGGCGCAGGCGGCCGAGGCGGCCGGGCTGACGGTGCGGGCGGCCTCGCGGGCCCAGGGGTTCGACTGGCACGACGGCTCGACATGGGCGGACGTGCTGCGCGGCGCGGACGCGGCGTACCTGGTGTATCCCTCGGACGTGGGGGCGCCGGACGCGGCCGAGGCGGTGGGACGGCTGGCCCGTGAGGCGGTCGCACTCGGGGTGCGGCGGCTGGTGCTGCTGTCGTCACGGGGTGAGGAGCGGGCGCTGCCGACCGAGGAGGCGCTGCGGGCGTCGGGCGCGGACTGGACGGTCGTACGGGCCGCGTGGTTCGCGCAGAACTTCAGTGAGGGGCCCCTGGTGGAGGGGCTGCGGCAGAGCGGGGAGCTGGTGTTCGCGGGTGGGGAGGTACAGGAGCCGTTCGTCGACCTGCGGGATGTCGCGGATGTGGTGGTGAAAGCGCTTACCGAGGGCGACCGGTATGTGGGTGAGGCACTTGAGGTGTCCGGACCACGGCTGCTGACGTTTCGGGAAGCGATTGCGGAGATCGGCCGGGCAGCGGGGCGCGAGCTCACGTACACGCCGGTGCCGGCGCATCGGTACGGTGAGCAGCTGGCCGGGTTCGGGGTGCCGCCGGAGGAAGTCGCTTTCCTGGTGGAGTTGTTCGAGTCTCTGCTGGACGGCCGTAACGCCCACCTCTCGGACGGCGTACGACAGGTGCTCGGCCGTGAGCCGCGCGACTTCGCGGAGTTCGCGAAGGAGTCGGCGTGGGCGGGCGTCTGGAAGGCTTAGCTCTCCCGTTTCCGGGCCGCTCCGAGGGGCGCTGCCGGGGACTCGCCCCTGCTCGGTCCACCCCAGGGGCTCACTTCTCCGGAGGCTGTTCTTCCCCGTTCCCGCCGTTTCCCCCGTGGTGTCCCTTCGGAGAACTCCTCACATGCGTCCGGAAACGTCCCGTCACGTCCTCCGGTGGGAGAAACCGGGACCACCGCTCGGGAAACTCGGACGGCATGTCGGGATCGTCGGGGTCGTCGTCCTCGTGGGAGCGGATCGCCGCCATGCGGGCCACGTACTCCGCCGCCTCCTCCTCCCGAAGGCGTTCGTTGGCGGCGCGGGCCGCGGCCGTCGCCGCGGCCGGCCAGACCCTGTCGATCGCCGCGTTGACGGCGGCGCCGACCAGCACGGCGAAGGCGGACACGCCGATCCACAGCAGTACCGCGACGGCGGCGGCGAGGGAGCCGTAGATGGTGGCGCCCTCGATCGTGTTGGTCAGGTAGATGCGCAGCAGGAAACTGCCGAGCACCCACATGGCGAGGGCGACCAGCGCGCCGGGTACGTCCTCGATCCACGGCGAGCGCACGGGTACGGAGACGTGGTAAAGCGTTGTCAGGAACGCGACGGACAGGACGATCACGACCGGCCAGTACAGGACCTGCACGACGGTGGTCGACCAGGGGACGATCCGCACCACCGCGTCCGGCCCGGCGACCATCAGCGGCAGCGCGACCGAACCGATCAGCAGGGCGCCGACGAACAGCAGGAAGGCCACCAGCCGCGTCTTGACGATCCCGCGCACGCCGTCGAGGCCGTACATCACGGTGATGGTGTCGATGAAGACGTTCACCGCGCGCGATCCCGACCAGAGGGCGAACAGGAAACCGATGGAGATGACGTCGGGGCGGCCGCCCTTCATCACATCGTCGAGGATCGGCTGGGCGATCTGCCGGACGCCCTTGTCCGAGAGGACCGTGCGCGAGGCGTCGAGGAGGTTGGCCTCGAGGCTGGTGATGGTGTCGGTGCCGGTCCAGTCGTCGACGTAGCCGAGCAGGCCGATGAGGCTGAGCAGCAGCGGCGGCACGGACAGCAACGTGAAGAAAGCGGCTTCTGCGGCGAGACCGAGGATGCGGTACTCGATGCAGGTATTGGTGGTGTCCTTCAACAGCAGCCAGGCTGTCCGTCGCTTGGAAACGTTCCGGTAAAGGGCACGCGCCCGGTGGAGACGCCCGGTGGGGCTCCCGGGTTGCTCGGGTGACTGACTTCCTGGCTGCACGCCCTAAAGGTATCCGCCGTTCGGGGCTGCACTCACCTCCGGCAAGGCCGCTTCACCGGGTCGGGGAGCGGCGCGCGGGCTCCCGGGTGGCCATGACCGTCGTACCCGGGGGTAGGTTCGGGCCATGGCAGGCACCACGCACACCGTGACCAACCAGCCCCCGCCCCTGACCGGGTACGACGTGTACGGCGCCGATCGGGCGCTGGTGGCGGCCGTGGAACGGCATCTTGATCCGGAACTGCTCGACGAGGCGCACGGCGAGCTGTCGGCGCTCGGCCGGGCCGCCGGATCGGCGCAGTTGCAGGAGTGGGCGGTGCAGGCGAACGAACATCCGCCGAAACTGCTTACGCACGACCGTTACGGCCACCGCGTCGACGAGGTGGAGTTCCATCCGGCGTGGCACCGGCTGCTCGGCAAGGGCGTCGGGGCCCATCTGACGGATGCCTGGGTGCGGCCGGGTGGGCATGTGCGTCGGGCGGCGGGTTTCCTGGTGTGGACGCAGGTGGAGGCCGGCAACGGCTGTCCGCTGTCCATGACGCACGCGGCGGTGCCCGCACTTCGCGCCGATCCGGTGCTGGCCGCCGAGTGGGAGCCCCGGCTGACGTCCACGATCTACGACCGTGAGCTGCGGCCGGCCGGGCTCAAGGCCGGGGCGCTGTTCGGCATGGGAATGACGGAGAAACACGGTGGCAGCGACGTACGGGCGAACGCGACGGTCGCCACGCCGCTCGCCGAGGACGGAACGTACGAACTGACCGGCCACAAATGGTTCTGCTCGGCGCCGATGTCGGACGGTTTCCTGGTGCTCGCGCAGGCGGCCCCTTCGCGGGGCGAAGGCGGGCTCACCTGTTTCCTCGTGCCGCGCGTGCTGGAAGACGGTACCCGTAACGTTTTCCGCCTCCAGCGGCTCAAGGACAAGCTGGGAAACAGGTCCAACGCGTCGGCCGAGGTCGAGTTCGACGGGACGTGGGCCCGTCGGGTCGGTGACGAGGGGCGCGGGGTGCGCACCATCATCGACATGGTGGCGGCGACGCGGGTCGACTGTGTGCTGGGCTCGGCGGGGCTGATGCGGCAGGCGGTGGCGCAGGCGATCCATCACTGCACCTACCGTGAGGCGTTCGGCGGGAAGCTCGTCGACAAACCGCTGATGCGCAACGTTCTGGCCGACCTCGCACTGGAGTCGGAGGCGGCGACCGTGCTCGCGCTGCGACTCGCGGCGGCCTACGACGACGGTGGGGAGCAGGAGCGGGCACTGCTGAGGATCGCGGTTCCGGCGGCCAAGTACTGGGTGACCAAGCGCTGTGCGCCGGTGGCGGTGGAGGCCTCGGAGTGCTTGGGGGGAAACGGTTACGTCGAGGAGTCGGGAATGCCCCGGCTGGTGCGAGAGTCGCCGCTGAACTCGGTCTGGGAGGGCGCGGGCAACGTCCAGGCGCTGGACGTGCTGCGCGCGCTGCGACGGGAGCCGCAGGCGCTGAACGCCTATCTCCAGGAGGTGGGGCAGGCGCGCGGGGCAGATCACCGGCTGGACAGGGCGATCAAGGGTCTGCTGACGGAACTGGCGGATCTGGACGGCGTGGAGGGACGGGCGCGTCGGCTGGCGGAGCGATTCGCTCTGGTGCTCCAGGGGGCACTGCTCGTGCGATTCGCGCCGCCGGAGGTGGCCGACGCTTTCTGCGCCTCACGGCTGGGCGGGGACGGCGGCGCGGCTTTCGGGACACTGCCCCACACCCTGGACCTGGCGTCGGTCGTCGAGCGGGCCGCACCTCGCTGCTGACCGCGCCGGCCTGCGCGAACAGGAAGCGGGGGTGGTGCTGCGCCGACACGGCACCACCCCCGCCGCAATGGCCCTGCGAGGCCAGAATCGCCGCTCGGGACGGCGTGGCTCAAGTTTCAAACACCCTGTGGACGTTCACCAGGGTTGCAGGGGGTTGCAACTTGTCGGTGGTTGTGACCGGACTGTGCCCCTCCGTCACCTGTGGACGGCAAGATGGGGGCCTTCAGCAAGACCGGAAACAGTCGGCATGAAAACTTGACATCCGGTTGTCCGACTGTGTGCTCCCGGGAGGCCCAGTGGCGATGCCACCGATGAACGTGCCGCAACTCGCGGCCGTCGACGCCGCGCGGGCGGCGCGGGTGCTCAACGAGGTGCGCGACGCCCGGCTGGCCGGTCAGCAGGCGCGCGTCGCCCCGCGCCCCGTGATCGAGCAGTCCTGGGATCGGATGCTGCGCAGCGGCGTCGACCCGGAACACGATTTCCGAGCGGGGCTGCTCAGCGCCGACGAGGTGCGGCGCAGGCGGGAGGAGTCGCCGTTGCGCGAGGTGCTCCCGGTGCTGCGCGAGGGGCTGCTCTCGGTCGCGGACGTCGCGCACCACATCATGGTCGTCGCCGACGGGGAGGGCCGGGTGCTGTGGCGCGAGGGCTGCGGACCCGTGCTGCGCAAGGCCGACGGGCTCGGTTTCGAGCTGGGCGCGGACTGGGGCGAGGACGTCGTCGGCACCAACGGCGTGGGCACGCCCGCGGTGGTGCGCCGTCCCGTACAGGTGTTCGCCGCCGAGCACTTCGTGCGCTCCCACACGGCCTGGACCTGTGCGGGCGCCCCGATCACCGACCCGCGCAACGGCCGGCTCCTCGGCGTGGTCGATGTCAGCGGGCCGCTCGAGACGATGCATCCGGCCACGCTCGCCTGGGTCGACTCGGTGGCGAAACTCGCCGAGTCGAGGCTCCGGGAGAGGCACCTGGGTTCACTGGAGCGGTTGCGCGCGGTGGCGGCACCGGTGCTGGCCCGGCTGGGCGGCCGGGCGGCCGCGGTGGACGCGGACGGCTGGACTGCCGCGGTGACCGGGATGCCGTACGCGAGCCGTATCACGCTGCCCAAGTCGCCCTCCCCGGGCCGCCGCTGGCTCCCGGCGCTCGGGCTGTGCTCGATCGAGCCGCTGGCCGGGGGCTGGCTGGTGCGGTCGGTGGACGAGGCGAGCGAGCCGTCGCCGCGCGGCGGGACGCGGATCGTGCTGGATCTGGCCCGGCCCCGGCGCTGGTCGGTGACGGTGTCGGGGGGCGCCGGGTCGTGGTCCCGAGAACTCAGTCCCCGGCACGCCGAGTTGCTCTACCTGCTGGCGGCCGACCCCGGCGGTCGCAGCGCGGCGGGTCTGGCCGAGGATGTTTTCGGCGACTCGGGCCGTACGGTGACGGTGCGGGCCGAGATGTCCCGGGTGCGGCGGTACCTGGGGACGTTTCTGGAACATCGGCCGTATCGTTTCTGCGAGGACGCCGAGGTCGAGGTGCTCCTTCCGGCGGATCCAAGGGGTTTGCTACCGCATTCGACCGCGCCCGCGGTGGTGAGAAACCGCGCGGCCGCACCGTAGCAACCATGGTCATCCGAGTCCTTCCGGTGGCGTCTTCCGCATATTTGCGGGGTCTTCGCCCCCGACGGCGCCCGACTGCCGTAGCATCCCTCTACGGGTCACCCCACCTGCTCCTCGGTCAACGTACGGATCATCAGGCGCAGTTGGCCCGCCTCGGGAGGGCAAATGAAGCAACGCGGCCGACACCGCCGGCGCAGACGAGGCAGGGCACTGCGGGCGTTCCTGTCCGGAACCGCCCTCGCCCTCACCGTTGCCGCCACCATGATCAGCGCCTCCCAGGCAACGGTCACCACCGACGGTCCCGGCGGCCTGAAACCGCTTGCGACCTCGGCCGAGACCGGAAAACTGCGCCTCACGGAGAACCGGGTACCGCAGGCCTCACTGGACCGGCTCGCCGCGGGAATGGGCCGACCGGTCGGCGTCGGCGCGGTGCTGGAGGGGGCCGACCGCACCCTGCGGGACGCGATCGACTGCTCGGCCACCGAGCGCAGGGCCCTGCCCGTCTCCCCCGTGGCCACCCGCGCCTACTGCTGGAACACGGACGACACCGAGGGCTGGCAGCCGGGCGCGGTCACCACGTCGGGAGACGCGGACGACGACGGCGTCTGGGGCTCGAACCAGGTGATCCTCTCCGGCTGGTCGCGCAGCGGCGGCACGGCCGCCGACCGGGGCCTGGCCCGGGTCGGCTTCGTGAACGCGGGCGACCTGAGCCACCTCACCTACACCTGGGCACTGCTCGCCGTCCCGGTGGACGAGGGGCGGGACTACCGGGGACTGGTCTCGCACATCTCCGGCATGGTCTGGTACCAGGACAAACTGCTGGTCACCGCCGACGACGGAGACCGTACCGCGCTCTATGTGTACGACATGAACCGCGTCCAGCGGGCCGGCGTCGTCGGTGACGCGGTCGGACGGGTGCCGGGCGGCTGGTCCGCAAACGGTTACCGCTTCGTACTGCCGGCCATCGGCTCCTATGAGCTGAGCGGCGACTCCGACGCTCCGCACCCCGCAACCGTTTCCCTCGACCGCAGCACCGTGCCGGACAGCCTGGTCGCCGGGGAGTGGACCCTCGACGACGGCGACCGGACCGGCCGCCTGTGGCGCTACCCCTTCAGCAGCACCCCCGGGCACGAGGGGCTGCTCGCCACGAGCGCCACCGGCC
Organism: Streptomyces sp. NPDC002884; assembly: GCF_040295245.1. Classification (NCBI taxonomy): domain Bacteria; kingdom Bacillati; phylum Actinomycetota; class Actinomycetes; order Kitasatosporales; family Streptomycetaceae; genus Streptomyces; species Streptomyces sp. NPDC002884. Next base: position 300,342 of record NZ_JBEOVB010000005.1, read on the forward strand.
GGGTACGGGCCTCGGAGGCCTACGAGACGAAGGTGACGGGCGTACGGGGCGTGCTGTCGTACGGAGCCGAGTGGTACGTGACCCGTGCCGCCGGCCCACAGGACGACCAAGGGACGCTGTGGCGGCAGGACGCCGGCGACAGTGACGGCAAGGGCGACGAGAGCGACAAGGCGGGCAGGTCCGAGGCGGCCGTGTGCGGTGCCGAGGAGACCCACAGCTGCTGGAGCCCGCAGACGGAATCACTTTCCTACTGGGAGGCGACCGGCGAGGTCTGGACCCAGTCGGGACGCGCGCTCTTCGCACTGCCGCTGGCCTCGATCGACAGAACAACCGGGTAGATGATTCCCTGACGGGCATGACCAACATCCCCGTGACCACCTGGTCCCTGGAGCAGACCGACCCGACCGACGTCCTCCCGGCCGCCGCGCCCGAGGGCGACGTCCGGATCGTCCGCTCCGAGGTCCCCTCCCCCGAGTTCAGCCGTTTCCTGTACGCGTCCGTCGGCGGGGACATCCGCTGGATCGACCGGCTGCGCTGGACGTACGCGCAGTGGCAGGAACACCTCGCGCGTCCGGGCGTCGAGACCTGGGTCGCCTACGACCGGGGCACGCCGGCCGGGTACGTGGAGCTTGAGCCGCAGGACGACGGTGCCGTAGAGATCGTTTACTTCGGTCTTCTCCCGGCCTTCCGGGGACGGCGTATCGGTGGGCACCTGCTGGCGTACGGCGCCGCCCGGGCGTGGGACCTCACGGACCGCTGGCCGGGGCTGCCGCAGACCAAGCGGGTGTGGCTGCACACGTGCAGCCTGGACGGCGAGCACGCCATGGACAACTATCAGCGGCGCGGTTTCAAGCTGTTCGACACCAAGGTCGAGGAGCAGCCCGAGGTGTCCGCGCCGGGCCCCTGGCCGGGTGCCCTCCCGGTCTGACCGCTTCGCCCATACCGGCTGTGACCTGCGCCGACAAGAGGCCTCGCGAGGCATGTGATCGAGGACACCCACGTCTCACATTTCGGGACCATGGTGTCCGCATCGCGGACGAAGCTGGACTGTGTCCAGATCGCCGTGACACGCTTTCGCCATGTCCGGAACTGGAATTGCCTTGGTGAGTCGGCGGCACGTCGACCTCGGCCGCATGTCCAGCGCCATCTGTCCGGCGAGCTGACGAGCCGCAGCACCGCCGACATCTCCGCACAGCCTGCCACTCGCGCAATGACGCGCATGCACTCCCATGCGCCCGTACGCGCAGGTCAGAGCCGATTCCCGCCTGTCCCGAAGGACGTATCCACCATGGCCGCCACCCCGCAGAACCCTGCCGCCGAGACTCCCCGCCGCAAGGTGAGCCGTCACCGCGGTGAGGGCCAGTGGGCCGCGGGACACTTCACCCCGCTCAACGGCAACGAGCAGTTCAAGAAGGACGACGACGGTCTCAACGTGCGGACACGCATTGAGACGATCTACTCCAAGCGGGGCTTCGACTCGATCGACCCCAACGATCTGCGCGGCCGGATGCGCTGGTGGGGCCTGTACACCCAGCGCAAGCCGGGGATCGACGGCGGCAAGACGGCGATCCTGGAGCCGGAGGAGCTGGACGACAAGTACTTCATGCTGCGCGTCCGCATCGACGGCGGCCGGCTCACCACCGAGCAGCTGAGGGTGATCGGCGAGATCTCGCAGGAGTTCGCGCGCGGCACCGCCGACCTCACCGACCGGCAGAACGTCCAGTACCACTGGATCCGCATCGAGGACGTGCCCGAGATCTGGAACCGCCTCGAGGCGGTCGGTCTCTCCACCACCGAGGCCTGCGGAGACACACCCCGGACGATCCTCGGCTCGCCGGTGGCGGGCATCGCCGAGGACGAGATCATCGACGGCAGCCCGGCCGTCGAGGAGATCAACCGCCGGTTCATCGGCAGCAAAGAGTTCTCCAACCTGCCGCGCAAGTTCAAGACGGCGATCTCCGGCTCCCCGCTCCTGGACGTCGCCCACGAGATCAACGACGTGGCGTTCGTCGGCGTCGAGCACCCCGAGCACGGCCCCGGCTTCGACCTGTGGGTCGGCGGTGGACTCTCCACCAACCCGAAGATCGGCGTCCGGCTCGGCGCCTGGGTGCCACTGGACGAGATCCCGGACGTCTGGGCGGGCGTGATCGGCATCTTCCGCGACTACGGCTACCGGCGCCTGCGGACCCGGGCCCGCCTGAAGTTCCTGGTGGCCGACTGGGGCCCGGAGAAGTTCCGCCAGGTCCTGGAGGACGAGTACCTCAAGCGCACGCTCGCCGACGGCCCGGCGCCCGCCGCCCCCGTCGAGCGCTGGCGCGACCACGTCGGCGTGCACCGCCAGCAGGACGGCCGTTACTACATCGGTTTCGCCCCGCGTGTCGGCCGCGTGGACGGCGCCACCCTGACGAAGATCGCGGAGCTCGCCGAGGCACACGGCTCGGGCCGGGTACGTACCACCGTCGAGCAGAAGATGATCGTCCTCGACGTCGAGGAGGGGCAGGTCGAGTCGCTGGTCGAGGCGCTGGAGGCGCTGGACCTGACCGCCAAGCCCTCCCCGTTCCGGCGCGGCACGATGGCCTGCACCGGCATCGAGTACTGCAAGCTCGCCATCGTCGAGACCAAGCAGCGCGGCTCCGCACTGATCGACGAACTGGAGCGCCGCATCCCGGAGTTCGACGAGCCGATCACCATCAACATCAACGGCTGCCCGAACGCCTGCGCCCGCATCCAGGTCGCGGACATCGGCCTCAAGGGCCAGCTGGTCCTCAACGACCAGGGCGAACAGGTCGAGGGCTTCCAGGTGCACCTGGGCGGCGCGCTCGGACTGGAAGCCGCTTTCGGCCGCAAGGTCCGTGGTCTGAAGGTCACTTCGGAGGACCTGCCGGACTACGTGGAACGCGTGCTGAAGCGGTTCCAGGAGCAGCGCGAGGACGGCGAGCGCTTCGCCGCCTGGGCCACGCGCGCCAGCGAGGAGGCCCTCACGTGAGCGAGCGGGCCGCCCCCTTCTACTGCCCCTACTGCGGCGACGAGGACCTTCGTCCGAGCGAGGCCGCGGAAGGCGTTCACGGCGCATGGGAATGCGCGGCGTGCAACCGCGCATTCCAGCTGAAGTTCCTCGGGCTGCTCGCCCGGGGCGTTCAGCGCACCGACCCGGGAGGGGACCGGATATGACGACGGTTCAGAAAGGCCGCACCACCGACGAGTTGAAGGCGCTCGCCGAGCAGGCGGGCCGCGACCTGGAGGATGCCTCCGCGCTGGAGATCCTCCAGTGGGCGGTGGACACCTTCGGCAAGCAGTTCTGCGTGACGTCCTCGATGGAGGACGCCGTGGTCGCGCACCTGGCGTCCCGGGTCCAGAAGGGCGTCGACGTGGTGTTCCTCGACACCGGTTACCACTTCCCCGAGACCATCGGCACCCGGGACGCGGTCGAGGCGGTGATGGACGTCAACGTCATCACGCTCACTCCGCGCCGGACGGTCGCCGAGCAGGACGCCGAGTACGGGCCGAAGTTGCACGACCGCGACCCGGACCTGTGCTGCAAGCTGCGCAAGGTGCAGCCGCTGGAGGAGGGCCTCGAGGGCTACCGGGCCTGGGCCACCGGCCTGCGGCGCGACGAGTCCCCCACCCGGGCGGGCACGGCGGTCGTCGGCTGGGACGACAAGCGGCAGAAGGTCAAGATCTCGCCCATCGCCCGCTGGACCCAGGACGACGTCGACGCGTACATCACCGAGCACGGCGTGCTGTCCAACCCCTTGCTGATGGACGGTTACGCCTCCGTCGGCTGCGCCCCGTGCACCCGTCGCGTCCTGGCGGGCGAGGACGCGCGCGCCGGCCGCTGGGCGGGACGCGCGAAGACCGAGTGCGGGCTGCACGGCTGACCGCCATGGCCTCGACCTCCACGAACACCCCCACCCCCACCCCCACTTCTACGAACCGGGAGAACCACGTGACGACCGGAGCCACCGTCTGGCTCACGGGTCTGCCGAGCGCCGGCAAGACCACCATCGCGTACGAGCTGGCCGGCCGGCTGCGCGAGGAGGGCCACCGCGTCGAGGTGCTCGACGGCGACGAGATCCGCGAGTTCATCTCCGCGGGCCTCGGTTTCAGCCGCGAGGACCGGCACGTCAACGTGCAGCGCATCGGTTTTCTGGCCGAGTTGCTCGCCCGTAACGGCGTCACGGCCCTGGTCCCGGTGATCGCGCCCTACGCCGACAGCCGTGAAGCGGTGCGCAAGCGCCATCAGGAGAGCGGAACCGGTTACCTGGAGGTGCACGTGGCGACCCCGGTCGACGTGTGCTCGGTCCGGGACGTGAAGGGTCTGTACGCGAAGCAGGCGGCGGGCGAACTGACCGGGCTCACCGGGGTCGACGACCCCTACGAGGCCCCCGAGTCGCCGGATCTGCGGATCGAGTCCCAGGACCAGACCGTGCAGGAGTCCGCGGCGTCGGTGTACGCCCTGCTCACCGAGAGGGGACTGGCATGACGACGACCGTCGCCAAGGCCGAGGAGGGCACGGCCAGTCCGTACGCCCTCAGCCACCTGGACTCGCTGGAGTCCGAGGCGGTGCACATCTTCCGCGAGGTGGCGGGCGAGTTCGAGAACCCGGTGGTCCTGTTCTCCGGCGGCAAGGACTCCATCGTCATGCTGCACCTGGCCCTGAAGGCGTTCGCCCCGGCCCCGGTCCCCTTCTCGCTCCTGCACGTCGACACCGGGCACAACTTCCCCGAGGTCCTCGAGTACCGCGACCGGGTCGTCGCCGAGCACGGGCTGCGCCTCCATGTGGCCTCCGTCCAGGACTACATCGACCGCGGTGCGCTGCGCGAACGCCCCGACGGCACGCGCAACCCGCTCCAGACGCTGCCGCTGACGGAGAAGATCCAGTCCGAGAAGTTCGACGCCGTCTTCGGCGGCGGACGGCGCGACGAGGAGAAGGCCCGCGCCAAGGAACGGGTGTTCTCCCTGCGCGACGAGTTCTCCCAGTGGGACCCCCGCCGCCAGCGCCCGGAGCTGTGGAACCTCTACAACGGCCGGCACGCCCCCGGTGAGCACGTCCGGGTGTTCCCGCTGTCCAACTGGACCGAGCTCGACGTCTGGCAGTACATCGCCCGTGAGGGCATCGAACTGCCCGAGATCTACTTCGCGCACGACCGGGAGGTCTTCCGGCGCGGCGGTATGTGGCTGACCGCCGGTGAGTGGGGCGGACCGAAGGACGGCGAGACCGTCGAGAAGCGCCTCGTGCGCTACCGGACCGTCGGCGACATGTCCTGCACCGGCGCCGTCGACTCCGCCGCGGTGACGCTCGACGACGTCATCGCCGAGATCGCCGCCTCCCGGCTCACCGAACGCGGCGCCACCCGCGCCGACGACAAGATGTCCGAGGCCGCGATGGAAGACCGCAAGCGCGAGGGGTACTTCTAAGCATGAGCACGATCACCTCCGAGGAACTCTCGGCCACGACCCTGCTGCGGTTCGCCACCGCCGGTTCCGTCGACGACGGCAAGTCCACGCTCGTGGGCCGGCTCCTGCACGACTCCAAGTCGATCCTCAGCGACCAGCTGGAGGCCGTGGAGCGTGCCTCGGCGAACCGCGGTCAGGACGCCCCCGACCTGGCGCTCCTCACCGACGGCCTGCGCGCCGAGCGCGAGCAGGGCATCACCATCGACGTGGCCTACCGCTACTTCGCCACGCCCCGGCGCCGCTTCATCCTCGCCGACACGCCCGGCCATGTGCAGTACACCCGCAACATGGTGACGGGCGCCTCCACGGCCGAGCTGACGGTGATCCTGGTCGACGCCCGCAACGGTGTTGTGGAACAGACCCGCAGGCACGCGGCCATCGCCGCCCTGCTCCGGGTTCCGCACGTCGTCCTGGCCGTCAACAAGATGGACCTCGTCGAGTACAGGGAAACCGTCTTCGCGGAGATTGCCGAGGAGTTCACGGCGTACGCGAGCGAGCTCGGCGTTCCCGAGGTCACCGCGATCCCGATCTCGGCGCTCGCCGGTGACAACGTGGTGGATCCGTCGGCGAACATGGACTGGTACGGCGGGCCGACCTTCCTGGAACACCTGGAAACGGTTCCGGTCAGTCACGACCTGGCGCACTGCCACGCACGGCTGCCCGTGCAGTACGTGATCCGTCCGCAGACCGCCGAGCACCCGGACTACCGGGGATACGCGGGTCAGATCGCGGCCGGCACGTTCCATGTGGGCGAGGCGGTGACGGTTCTGCCGTCCGGCCGTACCTCGACCATCGCCGCCATCGACCTGCTGGGCGAGCCGGTGGACGCGGCGTGGACGACCCAGTCGGTAACCCTGTTGCTCAGGGACGACATCGACATCTCGCGCGGCGACCTGATCGTGCCGACCAAGGACGCTCCGCCCACCACACAGGACGTCGAGGCGACCGTGTGCCACGTGGCGGACCAGCCGCTGACCGTCGGGCACCGGGTGCTGATCAAGCACGGCACCCGCACGGTCAAGGCGATCGTCAAGGACATCCCGTCCCGACTCACGCTCGACGACCTGTCCCTGCACCCGCACCCGGGACAGCTCGTCGCCAACGACATCGGCCGCGTGAAGATCCGCACCTCGGAACCGCTTCCGGTGGATTCCTACGCCGACTCCCGTCGCACCGGCTCGTTCATCCTGATCGACCCGGCCGACGGCACCACGCTCACCGCGGGCATGGTCGGCGAGTCGTTCGCGTCGCCGGAGCCGGTCAAGGACGAGCCCGACGACGACGGTTGGGACTTCTGAACATGACCACAACCGATTTCTACTCCACGTTCGCGAAGGAGGGCGGCCGCGTCGGCAGCGGCGCCCTCGGCAGCGGGCAGGGCGGAGTGGCGCGATGTGCGCTCTGACGTACGCGCACTGCCTGCGCGCCCCGTCCCCCCACCCGCCGTCCCGGAAGCGACGAAAACCCTTTGCCGATTTCCCGGCCACGACCTGAAAATCCGTGACCGCCGGGCCAACGAGAGGAACCCCTCCCGTGCCTGCCAACCGCTCAGTTCTTCTTCGCCGCGGCATCGCCGCCGTGGCGGCCCTTCCCCTGCTCGCCCTCGCCGCCTGCGGTTACGGTTCCGACGCCAAGGACGACAACGCCAACGAGAAGGTCGCCGCCGGATCGGAGAAGATCGACGGGCTCGACACCGTCAAGATCGGCTACTTCGGCAACCTGACGCACGCGACCGCGCTGGTCGGCCGTGAGCAGGGCATCTTCCAGAAGGCTCTGGGCGCCACCAAGGCGTCGTACGCGACCTTCAACGCGGGCCCGTCCGAGATCGAGGCGCTGAACGCCGGCTCCATCGACATCGGCTGGATCGGCCCCTCCCCCGCGATCAACGGCTTCACCAAGTCCGCCGGCAAGAGCCTGCGCATCATCGGCGGTTCGGCGTCCGGCGGTGTGAAGCTCGTCGTCAACCCGGACAAGGTCAAGTCCCTCAAGGACGTCAAGGGCAAGAAGATCGCGACGCCTCAGCTCGGAAACACGCAGGATGTGGCGTTCCTGAACTGGATCGCGGACCAGGGCTGGAAGGTCGACGCGCAGAGCGGCAAGGGCGACGTCACCGTGGTCCGCAGCGACAACAAGGTGACTCCGGACGCCTTCAAGGCCGGTTCGATCGACGGCGCCTGGGTGCCGGAGCCGACCGCGTCCAAGCTGGTCGCCGAGGGCGGCAAGGTGCTGCTCGACGAGGCCTCGCTGTGGCCCGACAAGAAGTTCGTGATCACGAACATCATCGTGTCGCAGAAGTTCCTCACGGAGCACCCGAAGGTCGTCGAGGCGGTGCTGAAGGGTTCGGTCGACTCCAACAAGTGGATCAACGCCAACCCGGCGGCGGCCAAGGCCGCGGCGAACAAGCAGCTGGAGGCGGACTCCGGCAAGGCGCTGCCGACCGAGGTGCTGGACCCGGCGTGGACGTCGATCCAGTTCATCAACGACCCGCTGGCCTCCACGCTCAACAGCGAGGCGGAGCACGCGGTCAAGGCGGGCCTGCTCGAGAAGCCCGACCTCAAGGGCATCTACGACCTGAGCATCCTGAACAAGGTCCTCAAGGCCGAGGGCGAGTCCACGGTCGACGACGCCGGTCTCGGCGTCAGCTGATCGGAGTCCGATGAGTTCCCAGGAGGTGACGACCATGGCAACGACCTTCGCCAAGGCCGCCGAGTCCGCGGAGTCCGTGGAGTACGCGGCCCGGCTTGAGCACGTCTCGAAGTCCTTCGCAGGGCCGGGCGGGCAGCAGCTCGTCCTGGACGACATCACTCTCGATGTCGCTCCCGGCGAGTTCGTCACCCTCCTGGGGGCTTCGGGCTGCGGCAAGTCCACTCTGCTCAACCTGGTGGCGGGGCTCGACGAGCCCACCACCGGCTCCATCACGACGGACGGCCGCCCGGCGCTGATGTTCCAGGAGCACGCCCTCTTCCCGTGGCTGAGCGCGGGCAAGAACATCGAGCTCGCCCTGAAGCTCCGGGGGGTCGCGAAGAACGACCGGCGCGACAAGGCGGAGGAACTGCTCGAGCTGGTCCGGCTGAAGGGCGCGTACGGCAAGCGTGTTCACGAGCTTTCCGGCGGTATGCGGCAGCGCGTGGCGATGGCCCGCGCGCTGGCGCAGGAGAGCAACATCCTGCTGATGGACGAGCCGTTCGCGGCGCTGGACGCCATCACCCGGGATGTGCTGCACGACGAACTGACCCGGATCTGGGGGGAGACGGGACTGTCCGTCCTCTTCGTCACGCACAACGTGCGTGAGGCGGTGCGGCTCGCGCAGCGGGTCGTCCTGCTGTCCTCCCGGCCCGGCCGGGTGGCGCGCGAGTGGACGGTCGACATCCCGCAGCCGCGCCGGATCGAGGACGCCCCGGTGGCGGAACTGTCCATCGAGATCACCGAAGTCCTGCGTGGGGAGATCCGCCGTCATGGCCAGCACTGAGACGAAGACGACGGCGACGAAGGCGGTTACCACCGAGCTTGCCGGGGTGGAGGCGGGGCTCGACGCGCTGGACGTCGTGGCGCCCGTCGCCCGTACGCCCTTTCGGCGGACCTTCGTCGACAAGATCCTGCCGCCGATCCTGGCGACCGTGCTGCTGCTGGTCGTCTGGCACATCACCTTCAAGATCGTCGACGACCCGACCAAGCTGGTCTCTCCCCTGGACGTCTGGCGGACGCTCCAGGACGCCTGGCTCGAGGGCAAGCTGCTCGGTTACATCTGGACCAGCGTCTCGCGCGGTCTGCTCGGCTTCCTCTTCGCGCTGGCGATCGGCACCCCGCTGGGTCTGCTGGTGGCACGGGTGAAGTTCGTGCGGGCGGCGATCGGTCCGATCCTGTCCGGTCTGCAGTCACTGCCGTCGGTGGCGTGGGTGCCGCCGGCCGTGCTGTGGCTGGGTCTGAACAACTCGATGATGTACGCGGTGATCCTGCTCGGCGCGGTGCCGTCCATCGCCAACGGGCTGGTGTCCGGCGTCGACCAGGTGCCGCCGCTGTTCCTGCGGGCGGGTCGCACGATGGGCGCGACGGGTCTGAAGGGAACCGTGTACATCACGTTGCCGGCCGCGCTGCCGGGGTACGTGGCGGGTCTGAAGCAGGGCTGGGCGTTCTCGTGGCGTTCGCTGATGGCGGCGGAGATCATCGCGTCCTTCCCCGACCTGGGCGTCGGTCTCGGTCAGTTGCTGGAGAACGGGCGCAACGCCAGTGACATGTCGATGGTGTTCGAGGCGATCCTGCTCATCCTGTTCGTCGGCATCGCCATCGACCTGCTGATCTTCAGTCCGCTGGAGCGGTGGGTGCTGCGCAGCCGTGGTCTGCTGGTGAAGAGCTGACGTCACATGTACAGGAAACCGGTTCCTCCCGTTCTCGTGGTGATTGCCCACGGCAGTCGTGATCCGCGCCACGCAGCGACCGTGCACGCCCTGGTGCGGCGGGTGCGGTCGTTGCGGCCGGGGCTGCGGGTAGAGACCGGTTTCCTGGACTTCAACATCCCTTCCGTCCATGGAGTGCTGGAGTCGTTGGCGGCGGAGGGCGTCCGGGACGTCGTGGCGCTGCCGTTGCTGCTGACCCGGGCGTTCCACGCGAAGGCGGACATCCCGGCGGTCCTGCGGGACGCTCCGGCACAACTGCGGATCAGACAGGCCGAGGTGCTCGGCCCGTCGCCGCTGCTGCTCGCCGTCCTCGAACGACGGCTGTACGAGGCCGGCCTGACGCCTGCCGACAAGTCCTCGACCGGGGTGGTGCTGGCCTCGGCGGGGTCCACCGACCCGGAGGCGATCGCGGTGATCGCAGAAATCGCGCGGGCGTGGCGGCGCACCGGTTGGTGTGCCGTGCGGCCCGCGTTCGCCTCCGCCGGTTCTCCCTCGGGGTTCCCGCGCACCGAGGACGCGGTCCGCGAACTGCGGGCGCTGGGGTGCTCGCGGGTCGCCGTCGCCCCCTACGTCCTGGCCCCCGGCTTCCTGCCGGACCGCATCGCGCGAGGCGCGGCCGGGGCGGATGTCCTGGCGGACGTCCTGGGTCCGGCGCCGGAGGTGGCGCGGGTGCTGCTGGAACGGTACGACGCGGCACGCACCCCGGCGCTGGCGGCTGTCGGCGCCTGACCGACGCGGGGCTCCCTCGCGAGCGAGGGGCTCCGTTTCCGTTGCGGTACCGGTTTCTGTTGTGAGACCGGTTGCTGTTGGTGTTGCGGTACCGGTTTCTGTTGTGAGACCGGTCGCTGTTGGTGTTGCGGTACCAGTTTCCGTTGTGACACCGGTTGCCGTCGGTGTTGCCGTAACGGTTTCCGTTGCGACACCGGTTGCCGTCGGTGTTGCCGTAACGGTTTCCGTTGCGACACCGGTTTCTGCCGCGGGACCCCGAGGACGCCCTCGCGGGCCGAAGCCGCGGCTGTTACCGAGGGATGCTGAAACTACCGAAACCGATCAGGCGCAGGTGTGCACCCCGCGCCCCGCGCTCGCCCCGCCCTGCCCCGCGCCCGCCTCGCCCTGCCCCTCGCTCGCCCCGCGCGCCCCAGGCACCCCTTCCCTCGTCGGCCCCGCGCCCCGCGCCCCACCGCAGTCGGCCCGAGGTGATCGTTCAGCGGTCGGCGTGGGCCGTGCCCTGGCGCGGATCGCGTCCGCTCGACGCCAGCGCCCGTTCGAACACCGGCGCGTCCTCCGCCACCGGCACCACCGCTGCGAAGCCGTCGTACTGGCGGTAGAGGTCACCGTGCCGTTCGACGACGTCGAGGACGAACCGGGCCGCGTCGTCCGAGATGCGGAACTCCTGGCCGGTGGCGACCGCGACGTCCCAGCCGTGCACCGCCATCTCCTTGACGATCATGGAGGCGATCTCGGCGGCGGGCATCGCGGCCGTTCCCAACTCGACCTCGCCCTCCCACACGGCCGGATCCGCCCAGGACGCGACCGCACGCTCCAACTGGTCGGCGTACGCCCCGGCCCACCGCGGGTCGGCGGTGAAGTCACGGGCGATCAGTTCGTCGGGGAGCTGCTCGCGCAGGGCGCGGTGCTCGAGGCCGTGGGAGGTGTAGAGGACCCAGTGGTGGACCAGGGCGCGGACGTCCCAGCCCGGGCAGTGCGTCGGGTCGCTCAACCGTGCCGCCGGGACACCGCGGGCGACGCGCGACGCCTCGGCCGCGCATTCGGACATGTACTGGTGCGTCTCGTCGTACTTCATGCGCCCCACGCTAGGCAGCGCAGTGCTCAGGACTCTTGAACAAACGCGACAGCGCCGGCGGCCCGGTCGTCGGCCAGCCGGATCAGCTCCGGCAGCGGCAGCGACCCGGGCGCCCTCCGGTCCCGGGCGAACTGGTTGGCAAGCCGTTGCAGCAACTCGTTCAGCGGGGTCGGCACGCCGTGCAGACGGCCGAGGAGCGCGATCTCGCCGTTGAGGTGGTCAGCCTCGATGGTGCCGGCGCCACGGCTGAGGGACTGCCAGGAGGAGCCGCCTCCGCGCGGGGAGCCGTCGAGCGGGACGAGGGTGACCTTGTCGCCGCGCAGGGCCTGCTGTTCCTCGGTGCTCGCCCACGCGATCCCGGCGGCGTGCAGCACGGCCTCGCCTTCTGCCCGCACCCTGGCGTACAGCGCCTCCGCCTCGGTGCCGCCCGCCGGGCCGCTCACCGCGCCACTCACAGGGCCGCTCACCGCTTCCAGGGCGTTTCCGAGGTTGGACAGCAGCTTCGCGTACTGCCAGCGGGAGACGTCCGGTACGACGGGTGCCTCGAAGTGCGCCTTCTCCAGGTCGGCGGCGATGCGGCGGGCCGTGTCGTCCGTGCCGTGCGGGTACCGGCCGAGGTGGAGGATGCCGGTGAGCGGGGTGCCGGCGGCGGAGACGACACCCGGTTCGACATGGGTGGCGGGCAGCCAGACGCAGACGCCGTAGACGTGCCGGAAGCGGCGCAGGGCGAGGCGCGGGCTCTCCACCCCGTTCTGCGCGCAGACCAGGGGCAGCCTCTCGGCGGCCGTGCCGCCGCCCTCGACCGGCGCGGGGCCCCACGCCTGGAGCGCCGCCTCGGTGTCCTGGGTCTTGACGGCGAGGAAGAGGACGTCGTCGGCGCGCAGTGTGCCGAGCGCGTCCGGTCCGTCGACGACCGGCAACCGGTACGTCAGCTCGCCCTGCGGCACCCTGAGCCGGAGTCCGCCCTCCGTGAGCGCGGCCCGGTGCGCGCCGCGCGCGACCAGCACGACCTCCTGCCCGGCCTCCGCCAGTCGTCCGCCGACCGTGCCGCCGATCGCCCCTGCCCCGATGATGATGTAACGCATGGGACGAGCCTCGCACAGTCGTGTGTACGCCCCATCAGAAGCGTGGGAAATGGCCCGGCCGCGGTTGACCTCGTCCCTGGGGCAGGGCCGAGGGTCCGGACATGGACGACTTCCACCTGCGGCAGACGCCGTACAGCGACCCGGGAGAGCTGGATGTCTCCGACCTGCCCCGGGATCCGCGCGAACTCATGTGCCTCGTACGCGATCTGATGGTGCATCAGCTGAAGGGGGGCCGTGTCGGGTACGGGATCCCCGAGGAACGGCTGCACCACGACGCCGAGTCCCGGTACGTGACCGCGATCCTGCGGATCCTGCCCCGCGAGATCCTGTCCCTGGCGCCCTTCCACGGGTTGCGCACGGTCACGCTCGCGTCATCTCCACCAGTTTGACGACGGTGTTCCAGTTCCGGGTCGTGGCGACGAGCCCCTTGTTCAGCCGCGGCTTGGACAGCTGCTCGGCGAGCTTGGACCGGCCGAGCCCCTCGGGGGCGTACAGATACAGCACGCGGTCGCCGAGGCGGAACTCCTCGGGGAGGTGGGCGGCCTGGTCGATCCCGGCGTAACGCTCCGCGTCGACGGGGGTGGAGAAATACGTGACGTGGAGTTGCCTGGCCTCCAGCTCGGCGGCCGGGAACGGGCACGCGTCGGCAACCGCTTCCAGAAAGGCGTGGTCGCGCACGATCACGCCCACGGCGAAGCCGAAGTGTTTCTCGATCGCCGCCGCGAGCTCCGCGGCGAGGCTCTCCTCGTCGCCGTGGGCGGAGGAGAAGACCGCCTGGCCGCTCTGGAGGTAGGTGCGGACCTCCCCGAGGCCGAGTCCCTCCAGCAGGGTGCGCAGTTCGGCCATCGGGACCTTCCTGCTGCCGCCCACGTTGATGCCGCGCAGCAGTGCCGCGTACGTCGTCGTCATCCGCTCACCTTAAGCGGCCGTCGTGCCCCGTGGGGGTGGGCACGGCGGCCGCGGCAGGGGTGGAGCACCGGACGGAACTCTGACCGATCGGCGGGGCGCGGAGCAACACCTGCCGGACATCTCCACAGGCTCGCGACCGGTTCGACAAACTTTCGTGGACACCTTTCCGACCTCCGCCCTCGACCTGCCCATCGGTCTCGCCACAGCCCTCGCCGACGCCCTCGCCGACGCCTCTCACCGGCGGCTCTCGCGCCCCCTCCCCCTCACCGGCGGCCCTCAGCGGCGGCCCGTGTCATCGCCGCGCACCGGCGGCCCGCGTGCACGCGCCTCACCGGCGGCCCGCGTCAACGGCCGACCCCGACGGCCCGTCCGGCGGTCGTTCCCTCGGCCTCGTGAGGGGCCCGCACCCTGATCGTCATCCCCGAGATCCCCGGATAGATGTAGGGGACCCCTGTCCTCCCCAGCGGTGAGACGACGCGGTCCGACGGGAGGAGTCGGGTGTCCGGCACCTCACCGGACAGCACGACGAGATGGCCTTATCCAGCCCATACCTTCGAATCGAAAGGTGGCGGCAGGGGGCTTCCACCGCGTCACAAGAGGGCAGGCCCGTCATGGGGACCGGAGATATACGGGTGCGGGGCATCGCCGCGCGGGCAGGCGGCTGGAGCGCCCAACACCGATGGGCCGCCGTGGGCATCTGGGTGCTGTTCGTCGTCCTGGCCATGGGGATCGGCTCGGCGGTGGGCACGGTCGAGGTCAAGGAGAGCGACCAGCTGGGGGGCGAGACCCACACGGCCGCCCTGATCACCGAGGAGGCCGGCATCGACGAGCCGGCCAGTGAGACGGTCCTCATCCAGTCGAAGGACGGCTCCGTCAAGGCCACGGACCCGGAGTTCAGGGCCGCCGTCGCCGCTGTCGTCGCGGCCGTCGACAAGACGGGCAAGGTCACCGACGTGACCTCGCCGTACGACTCGGACACGATCTCCAAGGACGGCCGCAGCGCGCTCGTGCAGTTCGACATGCGCGGCGACTCCGACACCGCGGGCGAGCGGGTCGAGCCGGTTCTCGAGGCCGTCGAGGGCGTCCAGAAGGACCACTCCTCGCTGCGGATCGAGGAGATCGGCGGCGCCAGCATGATGAAGACGTTCGACGACGCGTTCGGCGACGACTTCCAGAAGGCGGAGCTCTCGGCCGTGCCGGTGGCCCTGGGCATTCTGCTGATCGCCTTCGGCGCGCTGGTGGCGGCGCTGCTGCCGGTGGCGCTCGCGGTCACCGCGATCATGGCGACGATGGGCCTGATGAGCATCGCCAGCCACTTCCAGCCGATGGACGACACGGCGAGCTCCGTGATGCTCCTGGTCGGTCTGGCCGTCGGCGTCGACTACTGCCTGTTCTACCTGCGCCGGGAACGCGAGGAGCGGGCCGCGGGACGTGATCCGGAAACCGCTCTCAGGATCGCCGCGGCGACCAGTGGCCGGGCCGTGATCGTCTCCGGCGTCACCGTGTGCGTGGCGATGGCGGGCATGCTGTTCACCGGGCTCGCCACGTTCGAGGCGATGGGTCTGGCCTCCCTGATGGTGGTCGCGGTCGCCATGGTCGGTTCCGTGACCGTGCTGCCCGCGCTGCTGTCGCTGCTCGGTCAGCGGGTGGAGAAGGGCCGGATCCCGTTCCTGCACCCCGACAAGCGCCGCAAGAACGGCACCGGCCGGAGCACCGACGAGGGCAGCCGGTTCTGGAGCGCCGTCCTGAAGGTCGTCCTCGCCAGGCCCGCCGTGTCGCTGGTCGTGGCGGCCGGCACCCTGTTGGCGATCGCCGCTCCTGCGGTCGGCATGAAAACCCAGAACCTCACCCTGGACCAGGAGTTCGGCGACTCGCTGCCGATCGTGCAGACCTACAACCGGGTCAACGACGCCTTCCCGGGCGGCTCCGAACCGGCCGAGGTGATCGTGAAGGCGGACGACATCAACGCCGCCGAGGTGAAGACCGCGCTCGCGCAGTTCAAGGAGCAGGCGGTCAGCTCGGGCGCCTCCCGCGGCCCGGTCGAGATCAAGCTGCACGACGCGCAGAACATCGCGTACGTCTACGTTCCGCTGGTCGGCGGCTCCGACCTGGACAAGGCGGGTGCGAGCCTGGACAAGCTGCGCGACGAGGTGCGGCCCGCCACGCTCGGCAAGATCGACGGCCTCCAGGCGCCGATCACCGGACAGGTGGCCGGTTCGAAGGACTTCAACGACCAGCTGGCCGGAGCCGTCGCTCCCGTCTTCGCGTTCGTCGTGGTCTTCGCCTTCCTGCTGATGCTGCTGTCGTTCCGCTCGCTGACGGTCGCGATCACCTCGATCGTGCTCAACCTGCTGTCGGTGGGCGCCGCCTACGGCATCCTCGTCGCCGTCTTCCAGCACGGCTGGGGCGCGTCGCTGGTGGGTGCGGAGGGCGTCGGCGCCATCATCACCTGGCTGCCGCTGTTCCTCTTCGTGATCCTGTTCGGCCTGTCGATGGACTACCACGTGTTCGTGGTCTCGCGGATCCGCGAGGCGCGGATGCGAGGCCGTTCGACGAACGAGGCCATCAAGCACGGTGTCGTCACCACGGCCGGTGTGGTCACCAGCGCCGCGGTCATCATGGTCGCCGTGTTCGCGATCTTCGGAACGCTGTCCATGCAGTCCATGAAGCAGATGGGCGTCGGCCTGGCGGCGGCGGTGCTGATCGACGCGACGATCATCCGGGGCGTGCTGCTCCCGGCCGTGATGGCCCTGCTGGGCGAGCGCAACTGGTACCTGCCGAAGTGGCTGCACTGGCTGCCCGACTTCACCCACGACGAGTCGCCCGAGGCGGTCGCGCCGGTGACGCGGGACGACGAGGGCGAGCCGCTGCGGGTCTGACACCGCTCCGGGCCTGCTGAAGCAACCTGAACCGAGGGCCCGTTGACCTCCCGGGGGAGTCAACGGGCCCTCATTCACGTCTGGTTCGGCACCCTATCCCGCGCCCGATCCGGCACCCGATCCGGCACCCGATCCGGAGGCCGGTTCGGCACCCGGTTCGGCACCCGGTCCAGGACCGGTTGAGGACCTGCCCAAGGCCGGCCCCAGGTCGATCCAAGGCCGATCCAAGGCCAGCCCCAGGCCAGCCCCAGGCCGGTCCAGGGCCGGTCCAGGGCCGGTTCCGGAGGCTTTGCCAGGGCGTTCAGGATCGCTTCCGCGACAACTCGGCCTCGATGAGGTCCACCGCCCGGCGGGTGCCGCCCTCCTGCGCCATCTCCGTCTGGATCACCTTCAGCCGACGGGCCACCTCCACGTCGTCGACGAGCGCGAGGGCGGCTTCCCGCAGCGTCTCGGCCGTCGCCTCGGGCGTGGCGATCCGCCGGGCCACACCGAGCGCCTGGAGCACGTCCGCGTTGCCGTACTGGTCGACGGCCTGCGGTACGGCGATCATCGGGGTGGCCGTGGCCAGCCCCTCCTGGCTGCCGCCCGCGCCGGCGTGCGTGACGAACAGGTCGGCCTGCTTCAGGACCGCCAACTGCGGTACCCAGGAACACACTTCGACGTTGTCGGGTACGGCGCCCAGCACGGCGGGGTCGAGGCGTCTGCCGATCTGGAGCACGAGGTGCCAGCCGGGCATCCCGCCGAAGGCCCGCACGCACTCCCGGTAGAAGTCCGGCTGGTCGGTGAAGGTCGAGCCCAGCGAGACGAGGACGACCTTCTCCGCCTGCGCGGGGCGCGTCCAGTCACCCTCGGCGGCACGGTCGCCCTGGCAGGCGCCGACGAACGTGTACACGCTCTCGTCGACCCGGTCGGCGTGCGGCTGGAGCGCCCTGGGGATCAGCACGAGGGAGCGGGCCGGGCGGCCGGCGAAGGAGTCGGGGTGCTCGGTGATCCCGTTCTCCTCCAACCAGGCGTGGAAACGGGCGTAGTAAGCCTTTCCCCGCTCGGTTTCCCTCGGCTCCGCCCACATCGGTTCGGCGATCTCCTCCTCGTAGCCCTCCCAGGCCACGAGGTTGGGTGAGAGGGAGATCGCCGGCACGCCCCACCGGTGGGCGAGGACGCGGGCCGGGTAGGCGGTGATGTCGTGCAGCACCAGGTCCGGCTCGTCTCCGTCGTAGGCCTCGATCAGCTGGGGCAGGGCCTGGATCGCGTCGGCCAGGAAGGGCTCGACGTTGTCGAGGAGGGTGTTTCCCCAGGCGGAGGGGTCGTCGTCGGGCGAGGGCAGCGTCGAGTGCCACGGCTTGACCTCGGCGCCGGTACCGGCGACCTTCTCGGCGAAGACGGGCGGAATCGCGTACGTCACCCGGTGCCCGCGCGCGACGAGCTCGCGGATCACCTCGATGCTCGGGTTCACGTGACCGTGGGCGGCGATGGAGAACATGGCGACATGCGCGGGGCGACTGGTCATGCCGTCGACCGTAGGCGAGACGATACGTCTCGTGCAACTCGAATAGCGCGGGTCAGCCGGCGGGACAGCCTTCGTCGGATCCTTCGACGCTCCGGCCGAGCGCGTTCGTCACTTTCACGGTCACCGCACCGGTGCCGGTACCGGTGCCGCTGCCGACACCCGCGCCGGTGTCTGTGGTGCGTTGCGCCTCGGCTGCGGTACAGACCAGCTGCGCCATCGCGAGCTCTGTCAACTCCGCGCTGAAATCGTGCAGTTGGATCGACACCACACCGCTCCGCGCGTCCACGGAAACGGACACGGTGGCCGACGCCGGAGCCTCGGCGGCGAGACCGCCGGACGGGTCGGTGGCGGGAGGCATGCTCGCGACGGGGATCGGCGCGATCGTCGAGGCGGCCGTCGGCGGGGGCAGCAGCGTGGTCAGCCGCTTCGCCCGTTCCGCCTCCGTCGGACCCTCGAGCAGGCTCTTCACCGCCGACTCCGCGTCGACCGTGCCGACGGGCCTGCGGGGGACGGCGACCAGGGAACCGTTTTCGACGAAGTAGACCCGCACCATCGGCACGATCCCGTGCGCGGGTCCGCCCGCCTCCACCACACCGGTCGCCGGAATGCCGCAGGACACCAGCGCGCACAGCGCCGGGACGCACAGCAGCAAGGCTCGACGTACGGCCCTCACGCTCGCTCCTCCCCCATCGGTTCGCCCCGTGTCGACTCGCCCCGTGTCGACTCGCCCCGCGTCGACTCGTCCCGGCGCAGCGGGAGTTCCACGGTGAAGACGGCGCCGCCCTCCGGTCGGTTCGCCGCCCGGACGGTACCGCCGTGCATCCGGACGTTCTCCTCGGTGATCGCCAGCCCCAGTCCGCTGCCCTCGGTCCTGGACCGGGCGACGTCCGACTTGTAGAAGCGTTCGAAGACATGGGGCAGCACGCCGTCGGGGATGCCGGGCCCGCTGTCCAGCACCTCGATGACCACCCGCCGCCCGGTGCCGGGCCGCTCGCCGCCGCCCTCGCTCGTGACCTCGCGCAGGCTCAACCGCACCGGACGGGCGCCGTGCCGCAGGGCGTTGCCGACCAGGTTGGCGACGACGACGTCGAGGCGGCGCGGGTCGACGCGTCCGCGCAGCGCGTCCGGCTCGGGCAGGCGGGCCTGCACGGTGTCGGTCCAGCCCCGGGCGGCGAGGGTGCGCCGGAGGGACTCGGCGAGGTCGATCTCGTCCAGATGCAGCACGGCCGCGCCCGCGTCGAAGCGGGAGATCTCCATCAGGTCGTCGACGAGCCGGGTCAGCTTCACGGTCTCCTCGCTGATCAGCCGGACCGCGGTGGCCGTGTCGGGGTCGAGGCCGGCGGCGTCCTCGTCGAGGACGTCGGTGACGGCCGACATGGCGGCCAGCGGAGTGCGCAGTTCGTGCGAGACGTCCGCGGCGAAACGGCGGGCCCTGGCCTCCATGCCGCGCAGCTCGGCCACCGACTCCTCCAGGGCCGCGGCCGTCTCGTTGAACGTGTGGGACAGCTCGGCGAGTTCGTCGGAGCCGTCGACGGCGAGGCGGGTGTCCAGCCGGCCCTCGGCGATGCTGCGGGTGGCGTGGCGCAGCGCGCGTACCGGTCGCAGCACCCCGCGGGCGGCGAGCAGGGCGAGCAGGACGGCGAGCGCCAGGGCGGGGACGGCGGCCCGCTCCACGGCGGTCACCAGGGCGTCCACGTAGGCCTGTTCGGTGGCCTGCGGCACCGTCAGGAACACCTGGAGTCCGGTGAGGGGCCAGCTGCTCGACAGGGAGGAGGTGAAGGCGACCGACATGCCGACGACGAGTGCGGTGTGGTCCGCGCGGTTCACCCGCTGGAACACGGTGGCCGACCTCGAGTCGACCGCCTCGCGCAGGGCGGGCGTCAGTTCCTCGAAGGGGTCGCCGGGGACGGAGGTGGCCTCCAGACCGCGGTAGGCGACCAGTACGCGCCAGGCGCCCGACGGCTGGGCGTCGGCCACCTCGGTGGCGAACCGCCGCAGTTCGTCCCGGCCGGCCGGCAGGACGAGGGCGGGGGCGAGCCGTGTCACCTGGGTGCGCAGCAGTTCGATCACGGTGTCCTGGCTCTGCTGGAGCACTCCGGTGCGCGCCTCCCGGAAGGTGAGCGCGCCGGTGGTCGTGGCGGTGACGGCGGCGACCAGCGCGAACGCCACCACCAGCCGCACGCGCAGACCACGCAGCCGGTGCTTCCTGACGCGGGTCGCCAGGGGCCTCACCGGGAGGCGAACCGGTAGCCGAAGCCGCGCACGGTGTGGATGTGGCGGGGCTCGCGCGGGGGTTCGCCCAATTTGGCGCGCAGTCGTTTGACGCAGGCGTCCACCAGGCGCGCGTCGCCGTGGTAGCTGTGCTGCCAGACCGCTTCGAGGAGTTGCTGACGGCTGAACACCTGGCCGGGCGAGGCGGACAGGGTCAGCAGCAGTCGCAGTTCGGAGGGGGCGAGGGCGACCGGGGCCCCCTGCCAGGTGACCGAGAGCCCGGCCCGGTCGACGGTCAGGTCGCCGTAGGTGTCGATCTTCGGTATGCCGCCGTCGGCGGGCGCGCCTGCCGCCCGGCGCAGGACGGCGCGGATACGGGCCTGGAGCACCCGGGCCGGCACGGGCTTGACCACGTAGTCGTCGGCGCCGGCCTCGAGCCCGACAACGATGTCCTCGTCGTCGCCCCGCGCGGTCGCCATGATGATCGGCAGCGTCTGGTCCAGGTCACGCATCCTGCGGCAGACGTCCAGGCCGGTCATGCCGGGCAGCATCAGGTCCAGCACCACGACGTCGGGCCGGAAGGACCGCACCCGGTCCAGGCCGTCCTCCCCGGTCTCGGCGGCGGCGACCTCGTGGCCCTGACGGCGCAGCGCGAGGGCGACGCCGTCCCGCACGGCACGGTCGTCCTCGATCAGCAGAACTCGTGGCATGCGCTCAGTATCCGTACGCCGTCGGCCCGTTCGGAGCACTGTTACCGGATGATCACATGAAACGGAACCCAGGGAGTCGTTACCTTTTTGTTATCGTCTGGGCCAGATCCGATCACATGGCAATCACAATCTGACTGACCATGACCGCGCACAAAGAAACGCCTTCTCCCGTCCGTCGCCGTCGGAGCGGCCCGGCGCACGCTTCCGGCCGACGCGTAAGGAGGGGTTCGGTGTGGGGTGGGACGGCCGCGCTGGCCTTACTGGGCGCGGCCGGTTTCGCGGCCGTGGGCTGGACGTCCGCCGACGCGGGCGGGACTTCGGCGCAGGGCCGCGGCACCGCGTCCGCCGAGCCGGGCGGATCCGGGAGGTCCGGCCCCGCGTCCACCGGGCCGACGGCGGGCTCCGGGGCCGCCCACACCTCGGGCAGCCCGTCGGCCCCCTCGTCCGCCGGATCGTCCGGCGGTCCGTCGGGCAGCCCTTCGGCCGGAACCTCCGAAGGCACGCCGGACGGAACGTCCGAGTCGGACATCCCGGCCTCGGGACCGGGCACCTTCACCACCGCGTCCGGTTCGAGCGGCAAGGTGGGCAAGGGCACGGCCCTGCGCTACCGGGTCGACGTCGAGGACGGCCTCGACCTGTCCGCCACGGCCGTGGCCCGGCAGGTGGAGATCATCCTCGGCGACCGGCGCGGCTGGACGGCGGACGGCCGCTCGGCGTTCCAGCGCGTCTCCGGCGGCACCACCGACTTCGTCGTACGGGTCGCGACACCCGGCACCGTGGACAAGGTCTGCGGACAGTACGGGCTGGACACCGGCGGCGAGGTCAACTGCAACGTGGCCGACAACGTCATGGTCAACCTCAAGCGCTGGCTGCTGGCCACCCCCGTCTACGCCAAGGACGTCACCTCCTATCGGGCGCTGATCGTCAACCACGAGGTCGGCCACTTCCTCGGCCACGGCCACGTCGGCTGTCCCGGGCCGGGCAGGCCCGCCCCGGCGATGATGCAGCAGATCAAGGGCATGGACGGCTGTGTCCCCAACGTCTGGCCGTACGACGACCGGGGGCAGTTCGTCACCGGCCCCGCCGTTCCCTGAACCGGCCGTTCAGCGCTGGTAGCGGGCCAGGACCAGGTTGCCGTCCCGTTCGAGCCGCTCGCGCAGTTCACCGAGACCGATCGCCCCGTTGTAGTACTCCTGGAAGGCGGGGGTGGCGACCTTGTCCTTCCACTCGGCGTAGCCCCGGACGGACCGGGCGGGCGCCGGGCGCAGGTGCTCGGCGAGGGCGGTGCCGGTCGCCCAGTCGTCCTTCGCCGTGTGGAGGGCGGGATCGGCGAGGGCCTGGGTGCCGGTCGGCAGCATCCAGTCGCCCAGCGCGAGGCGCACCATGTTCTTCGGCCGGAGCAGGAAGTCGACGAACGCGGCCGCCTGCCTCTGGTGCGGGCTGTCCTCGGCGACGGACAGCGTCTGCGGGCTGACCCCCTGGGCGAGTCCGTCGGCGCCCGCCGGGGCGGGCAGCACCTGCCAGTCGAACCCCTCGGGCGCCTGCTGCACGATCTGCTGGCGGTAGGAGAAGCCGAGCGGGACCATCGCGTACCGGCCGCCGAAGAAACCCGGCAGGGTGTCCGAGCCGCCGCTGCCCAGCGTCGTGGGCGAGGCGCTGCGGTCGGTGCCGACCTGGTCGTGGACGGTGCGCGGTACGACCTCGTCGCCTGCCTCGAAGCGGACGGTGACCTTTCCGTCCGCTCCCCGGTGGAACAGCTGTCCGCCCGCCGACAGGGAGAGGTTGAGGGTGGCGGAGACGGGCTCCTTCAACGGCCAGGCCACCCCGTACCTGCCGTCGCCGCTGAGCCGCTCCGTGATCTGCCGGAACTCCGCCCAGCTCCAGGGGTGTTCGGGGGTCGGGATCCGTACGCCGGAGCGCTTCAGCCAGGTCGCGTTCGCGACGAGGACGCGCGGTTCCTGGAGGAACGGCACGCCGTAGACGCCGTCGCCGAAGGTGGTCGTCTCCCAACTGCGCTGCGGGATGTCCGACTTGAGGCGGGCGGGCAGCAGGTCGGTCAGGTCGGCGAGATAGCCGCCGTAGGCGAAGTCGGCGAGGTCGTCGGAGGCGTCGTGGATGATGTCGGGGGCCTCACCGCCCTCGAAGGAGGTGAGCAGCTGGTCGTGGACGCTCGACCAACTCCCCTGTATGTACTCGACCTTGACGTCGGTGTGTGTCGCGTTCCACTCCTTCACCAGTTCCTTGTTGACCTGGACGGACTCCTCCTGCCAGGCCAGGGACTGGAAGCGGAGGGTGACGGGGCCGTCGTCGCCCCCGCCCTCGGCGGTGCAGCCCGCGAGGAGCAGCAGGACGGCCACGATCAGCGCTCCGGTCCGCATCAGCGCTCCGGTCCGCATCAGCTCTTCACCGCCCCGGCGAGCATGCCGCCCGTGATCCGCCGCTGGACGAGCGCGAAGACGACCAGCGAGGGGAGGGTGGCGAGGAACGCGGCGGCGGCCAGGGGCCCCAGGTCGGCGACGCCCTCCGATCCGATGAAGTGGGTCAGGACGACCGGCAGGGTCTGTTTCTCCGGGGTCTTCAGCAGCACCAGCGCGAAGAAGAACTCGTTCCACGCCGTGACGAACGCGAACAGCCCCGTCGCCACGATCCCGGGAGCGAGCAGCGGCGCCGTCACCGAGAACAGCGTCCGCAGCCGCCCGGCGCCGTCGATCGCCGCCGCCTCCTCCAGTTCGACGGGGACGGCCCGGACGAATCCGACGAGCATCCACAGCGCGAACGGCAGCGCCCACACCACGTACACCAGCACCAGCCCCGGCACGGAGTCGATCAACCGCAGGTTCTTCAGCACCAGGAACAGCGGGATGATCACCAGCACGAACGGGAACGCCTGGCTGACCACCACCCATCCGGAAGCGGCCCTCGCGAGCCGGGTGCGCTGCCGGGCCATGACGTACGCCATCGGGGTGGCGAGGACCACGGCGATCACGGCGGCGCCCACCGCGGCGAGCAGGGAGTTGAACGCGGCGTGCAGCAGGGGCTGTTCGTCGAACGCCTGGCGGAAGTTGGCGAGGGTGGGGTGTTTCGGGATCCAGGTGGGGTGCAGGCTGCCCAGTTCGCGTGCGGGCTTGAACGCGACGGAGAGCAGCCAGAGGAAGGGGAAGGCGAGGAAGGCGAGGTAGCAGAACAGGGCCGCGTACTGTCCGGCCCGGGCCGCGGGGCGGGTCCTCACGCGTCGTCACCTCCCCTGATCCGGCCCACCAGGAACAGGGCCAGGAACACCGATATCACCGCGACCATCACACAGCCCATCGCCGCCGCGTACCCGAACTGGCCGTAGCGGAAGGCCTCTTCGTAGGCGAAGAGCATGGGCAGCCGGGTGCGGCCGCCGGGTCCGCCGTTGGTCAGCACATAGACCAGGGCGAAGGAGTTGAAGTTCCAGATGAAGTTGAGGGCCGTGACGGCGAGGGCGATGGGCCGCAGGGCGGGCCAGGTCACCGTCCAGAAGCGGCGCCAGGCGCCCGCGCCGTCCACCGCGGCCGCCTCGTGCAGTTCCCTCGGGGTGTTCTGGAGGCCGGCGAGAAGGGTGACCGTCGTCTGCGGCATGCCCGCCCACACGCCGACGACGATCACCGCGGGCAGGGCGGTCGCCGGCCCGCTGAGCCAGTCCCGCCCGTCACCGAGGCCCAGGTCGCGCAGGGTCTCGTTGAGGATGCCGGCGTCCGGGTTGTAGACGAGCCGCCACATGACGCCGACCACGACCTCGGGCATCGCCCAGGGGATGATCGCGAGGGCGCGGGCCAGCCGGCGCAGCCGCAGGTCCTGGTCGAGAAGCAGGGCGAGGCCGAGGGCGAGCAGGAACTGCGGGACGGTCACCCCGATCGCCCAGACCAGGCCGATGCGGAACGACTCCCAGAACAGCGTGTCGTGCAGCAGGTCGGAGAAGTTGAGGACGCCGATCCACCGGGTGGGCGCGGTGCGGCCCGACTGGGCGTCGGTGAACGCCAGCAGGATCCCGTAGAGCAGCGGGCCGACGCTCAGGGCCAGGATGGGGATCAGGGCGGGGAGGACCAGGAACCACGCGCCGCGGCCCGCGGTGGCGTGCGGCGGGCCGGTGCCGGACACGCGGCGCACGGGCCGTCTCCTCTCGGTCGCCGACGACACCGGATCGGCCCCCTTCCCGCGGCTGTGACGGGCTCCGCCATGGTCGTGAAGGTGCTGTACCCCGTCAAGAGACCATGCGCACGGCCTGAGCTGTGCGAATGCGACACTGGCCGTCGGATGGCCGGATCCCGACGCCGTCCGGCAGGGCCGGGCGGCGAACCACACGGAGGCGGACGATGGACGAGGCACGGGCGCGGGACGTACTCGCCGCGGCGGAGGTTCTGCCGGGCCCGGCGGCGGACGCGCGGCTCCTCGCCCTGGGCGAGAACGCGGTGTTCGCCGCCGGTGACCTGGTGGTGAAGGTGGGCCGGGACGCCGAGCTCCTCGACCGGGCCCGGCGCGAACTGGACGTCGCTGCCTGGCTGGCCGGGGCGGGCGTCCCGGCGGTGCGGGCCGCCGGGCCGGAGCCGCTGCTCGTCGAGGGCCATCCGGTGACCCTGTGGCACCGGCTGCCCGATCCCGTGCGTCCCGCGGGACCGCGGGATCTGGCCGAACTCCTGCGTCTCGTGCACGCCCTGCCCGCCCCGGGCTTCGGCCTGCCCCCGCGTGATCTGCTGTCGGGGGTCGAGCGCTGGCTGCGGCTCGCGGGCGACGCGATCGACCCGGCGGACGCGGCGTATCTGCGCGAGCGCCGCGACGGCTTCGCCACGGCCGCCGCCGCGCTCACCCCGCAGCTGCCGCCCGGCCCGATCCACGGCGACGCGCTGCCCCGCAATGTGCACATCGGGCCCGACGGCCCGGTCCTGGTCGACCTGGAGACCGTCTCCGCCGATCTGCGCGAGCACGATCTGGTGGTCATGGCGCTCTCCCGCGACCGGTACGGGCTGCCCGCCGAGGCCTACGACGCCTTCACCGAGACCTACGGCTGGGACGTGCGGGAGTGGGCGGGCTGCGCGGTCCTGCGGGGCGCCCGCGAGACCGCGAGCTGCGCCTGGGTCGCCCAGCACGCGCCCACCGACCCCAAGGCTCTGACCGAGTTCCGGCGCCGGGTGGCGTCGCTGCGGGACGGGGACGAGGCGGTGCGGTGGTATCCGTTCTGATCCGGGTGCTGCGGGCGTGGCGGGCCGCCGCCCGGACCGGGAAGGACGCCGACGGGTCCCCGTCCGACGGCCGGTGAAGGCGGCCGGGGTCGCGGGCGCGTCAGACGGCCCGCTCCGCCGGCTCCCGCACCGGCCAGGCGCCGTCTATCACCGCGTCCGCGTCCCCCTTGCGACGCAGGAAGCTCTGGAAGTCCGCCGCCCACTCGGCGTACCACTCGATCTGGCGGCGGTGCAGCTCCGCCGGGCCGAGGGCCGCGACCTTGGGGTGGCGGCCGGCTATCGCACAGGCGAGGCGGGCCGCCGCGAGGGCGTCGGCGGAGGCGTCGTGCGCGGAGTCGAGGAGGACGCCGTACTCGGCGCAGACCGCCTCGAGGTTGCGCTTGCCGCGCCGGTAGCGGTCGACCGAGCGGTCGATGGTGTACGGGTCGACGACCGGCGCCGGGTCCAGGCCGCCCAGCCGGTCGCGCAGGGAGGGCAGTCGGTGGCGCCGCAGTTCGGCGGAGAGCAGGGTCAGGTCGAAGGCCGCGTTGTAGGCGACGACCGGGACACCGGTGCGCCAGTACCCCGCGAGGACGTCGGCGATCGCGTCCGCGACCCGGTCGGCGGGGGCGCCTTCGCCGGTGGCCCGCTCGTTGCTGATCCCGTGCACCGCGACGGCGTCCGCCGGGATCTCCACGCCCGGGTCCGCCAGCCACTCGCGGTGTCCCAGGACCTGCCCGTCCCTCACCTCGATCACGGCTCCCGTGACGATGCGCGCCTCGCGCGGGTCCGTCCCGGTCGTCTCCAGGTCGAAGCCGACAAGCAGCTCCCGGTACCAGGCCATGGTGGCCCCCCTTCTTGGTGGTGCTTCCCCCAGTGGTCTCCACCCTCGCATGCGCCACTGACAACCGGAGGACCGCGTTCCGCTCACCCTCCGCCCGAAACTGACATGTCAGGACACCGGCCGTGAGTCCGCCCAGGCCAGCTCGAACTCCTCGCGGTAGGCCGAGAAGAGTCCGCCGTCGTCCACCTCGCCCGGCTTGACGACCCGGTTGCCGTTGCGCAGCACCAGCACCGGCGCCTCCATGCCGCGCATGCGCCGCAGATAGGACTGGATCACCGCGAGGCCGTCGGCGCCGTCGCCGTCCACCAGATAGGCGGTGAAGCGGGGCGTCTCGTCGTACACCTGGATCTGGAAGGCGCCCGGGTCGCGCAGCCGGGCGCGGACCCGGCGCATGTGCAGGATGTTCATCTCCACCGCCCGGCTCAACTCGCCGCGCTTCATCCCGAGTTCCCGCTCGCGGCGCTTGACCGAGCTGGAGGCCGGGTTGAGGAACAGCAGCCGCACGCGGGAGCCGGCCTCGGCGAGGCGGACCAGCCGGCGGCCGGAGAAGTTCTGTACGAGCAGGTTCAGGCCGATGCCGATGGCGTCGAGGCGGCGGGCGCCGTCGAAGATGTCCTCGGCCGGGAACTGGCGCAGCAGCCGCACCCGGTCGGAGTGGACGGCGACCACGTCCGCGTACCGGTCGCCGACGAGGTCCTCGACGGCGTCGACGGGCAGCCGGCGCGCCGAGGGCACGTCGCCGCTGGTGCCGAGCATCTCCAGCAGGCGCGCGGAGGCCCGCTCGGCCTGGCCCAGGACGGCCTCGGACAGGGCCCGGTTGCGGGAGACGACGTTGCGGGTCACCTCCAGCTCGTCCAGGGCGAGTTCGACGTCGCGGCGGTCGTCGAAGTACGGCTCGAAGCACGGCCAGTGCTGCACCATCAGCTCGCGCAGCTGCGGCAGCGTGAGGAAGGAGATGACGTTGTCGTCGGCCGGGTCCAGCAAGTAGCCCTTGCGGCGGCTGACTTCGCGTACGGCGACCGCGCGCTGCACCCACTCCTGGCCGGCGGGTCCGGCCGCGGCGACCACCCACTCGTCGCCGTGGACGGGTTCGTAGATGGGCCGCAGCACGGCGGCCACGACGGCGCGCAGCCGCTGTTCGACCAGGTTCAGCCAGATGTAGGCCCGGCCGGCCCGCTGGGCGCGGGTACGTACCTCGCGCCAGGCTTCGGCGTCCCAGTCCAGCTCCGGTCCGATGGCGTTCGTCTCCATCGGCCGGGCCAGGGACACCGTGCCGGGCGGGACGTCTGCGGAGCCCCCCTCGTGACCCTCGTCACCAGGGGGCAGCTCCAGCCCTCCCGAGCCCACCCGCGCACCGCCTTCCGCTCCCCCGAGCATCCCCGTCCCAACGATCAAGGAAGGGTACTCCGGGAGCGGCGGGCGGTGCAGCCGGATGGACAGGTCGTTTCTCAACTACCGCTGTTCGACTGTCCGTTCTGTCCAGCCAGTGCGGACGGAGTGAGCGGATTCATAGCGGTGACGTCCCTGGGGGCGAGCGAGAAGCCCTGCCAGTGGACCGGCATGGGCTGCTGGTCCTCGTCCCGGGCGATGTGGTGGAAGCCCACGTTCACCCAGGTCACGGGGTGGGTGAGGGTCTGTCCGTTCACCCATTTGTCGACCGAGGTGCCGTGCAGGGGGCTGCCGCAGTCGCGGAGGTTGTTGCTGGCGTACTGCTCGCACTGGTCGTACTGCGTGAAGTAGACGTCGTGCTGGGTGAACCGGCGCCCCGAGTACTTGGTGGTGGCGCCGGGGACGAGCTCGTAGGAGCGGGCGTGGCCGTCCTTGTTCTTGCCGGTCGCGCTGACCACGCGCCACCAGCGCATGTTCTGGGCGTCGCCCGCGAGTTCCTTGGTGACGGGGGTGCGGGTGGTCTTGTTGGTCGGGCCCTGCTGTCCGCCCGCGGGCGGGCTGACCACCGAGTCGTACTGCTCCACCTTGGTGGCCGAGGAGCCGTCGAGGCCGAAGTCGAGCCGCCAGAAGACGTTGTGGCTGTGGCTGGTGGCGTAGGACTTGGCGCCCTTGCCTATCGGCCAGCCTCGGCCGTCGCCGGCGTCGTAGTCGAAGGGCGAGAGGCTGCCGGTGGCGCCAACGTTCATGTTGATCGCGCCGTCGTCGGAGAAGCGCCACTCGGTGATGTACTCGTACCAGCCGACCTTGTTGACGGTGTAGATCAGCAGGTCCTTGCCCTGGGCCTGGAAGACCTTGTTGCCCGTGTCGGACTGCATGCGGTAGGCGTGACCGCGCGAACGGGTCGTGGTGCACAGGCCCTTGACGTTCGGGTTGTCGGAGAAGGACTCCGGCACCTTCACCGTCCTGATGGTTCCGCCGGGGCACTCGGCGGGAGCCATGTTGACCAGGCCCGAGCCGAAGTTGTAGTCGGTGATGTCGTTGTACTCGTTCTTGCCGTCGTCGTACGGCACGTGGATCTGGGCGATCTTGGCGCTGTTGAGGACCTTGATCGGCTTGGCCTCGCCGGGCGGCTGGTAGGAGATCTTCTCCAGGACCAGGCCGGACTTGGCCTCGAAGCGCCAGCACATGCGCCAGGTCGTGCCGGTGGTGAGCTTCTGTTCGATGCGGTAGGCGGCGCTGCAGTCGGCGGCGGCCGCGGGGGCCGCCTTCGGCTGGGCGGCGGCCGGACCGGCTCCGGCGGCCGCGCCGGCGGCCAGGGCGGCCACACAGAGGCCGACGGCCGCTCCTCTGCGGGCACGCCCGGTGCCCTGCGGCCGGAGGCCGCCGATCAGATTCGGAACACGCATGAGGACATGACTCCCTTTGCCTCCCGCTCCGGGAAGCAAGTCGGAAAACGGACGTGGAGGTGGGCCTGCTACGGATTCAGCCGGTGAGCCGGGCGACCTTGCGGGTGCTGAGGTCGATCACCAGGGACCGGGCGTCGATCCACGGGCCGTTCTTGACCTTCGGCAGCAGCCGTACGCAGCGGTGTTGCCCACAACTGTCGAGAACGGCGGGCTCGGCGCCCGGCACCGCCCGGTAGATCATGGCGGCGATCTGCAGCTGGTCCGGGGAGCTGAGCTCCTTGCCGGTGGCGTCCTTGAAGTCGGCCTTCAGGCCCGCGCCGAGCGGGTCGGCGATCAGCAGGCTCGCGGCCTCCGTCTGTTCGGCGGCGCTGAGCGGCGGCTGGACGCCGTGCCGGCTGCCGGTGCCCTCGACCTTGCCGGTGTCGAGGTTGACGGTCTTGGTGACGAGCGTGTCGTCCTTGTAGTCGTAGAACGACACCACCGCGCGCCGGGGCGCGTCGGGGTCGTCCACCTCGTCGGCCGCGGGCTCGGCGAGGTCCACGCCGAGGCGCTGCGGGCCGCGGTCGCCGTCCACGTCCTGACTCGCGTTGAACTGCTGCCGGTCGAGCGCGATCTTCTCGACGCGCGCGATCTCGTCGTCGGTCAGCGGGTCGCGGCCCTCGCCCTTCGCGCCCTCGGCGGGCACCGCCTCGACGACCCCGGGCTGTACCGCCGCCGTGTCCCCCGGCTGCTGTCCGGTGTTCTGCCCGCTCTTGCCGCCTCCTGAGTCGTCCGCCCCCGCCGTGCCCGGAAGGGTGATCCCCACCATCACGGCCGTCGCGGCCACCGCGATGGCCGTCCCCGCCACCACCTTGCCCAGGTGGCGGCGCACTGTCGTGCGCACAAATTCCCCCTACTCCCCCTGTTGCCCGGGAGTACGTGTCTGCCCCACTGGTTCGGCACAGGACGTGTGTCACCTGTCGTCCTGTGCACTGGTCGTTCGGTAAGAGGGGCGTAAGTCACAGGTGGTTCCCTCACTTTCCTGGAGACTCGACGTGAAGGCGCCCCCGACGGGGCGAGACACCTGAAAGAGTCGTGTCCATGCAGGTATGGCCTGGAGAGGCGTATCCACTCGGTGCCACGTACGACGGCGCCGGCACGAACTTCGCGGTCTTCACGGAGGCCGCGGACCGAGTAGAGCTGTGTCTGCTGCACGACGACGGCTCGGAGACGGCGGTGGAACTGCGCGAGAGCGACGCGTTCGTCCGGCACGCGTACCTGCCGGGCGTCATGCCCGGACAGCGGTACGGATTCCGGATGCACGGCCCCTACGAACCCGCGCGCGGGCAGCGCTGCAACTCGGCGAAGCTGCTGCTCGACCCCTACGCGAAGGCGATCAGCGGTTCGGTCCGATGGGGCGAGGAGGTGTACGGCTACCACTTCGACGCGCCCGAGCGGCGCAACGACCTCGATTCGGCGCCGCACACGATGACGTCGGTCGTGGTCAACCCCTACTTCGACTGGGGCGACGACCGCAGGCCGCGGACCGAGTACCACCACACGGTGATCTACGAGGCCCATGTGAAGGGCCTGACGATGCGCCACCCGGGGCTGCCGGAGGAGCTGCGCGGCACCTACGCGGCCCTGGCGCACCCGGCGATCATCGAGCATCTGACGGAACTCGGGGTGACGGCCCTGGAGCTGATGCCCGTGCACCAGTTCGTCAACGACCACCGGCTGGTCGACATGGGCCTGAACAACTACTGGGGCTACAACACGATCGGTTTCTTCGCCCCGCACAACGCCTACGCCTCCTGGGGCGACCGCGGTCAGCAGGTCCTGGAGTTCAAGTCGGCGGTGCGGGCGCTGCACGAGGCGGGGATCGAGGTCATCCTCGACGTGGTCTACAACCACACCGCCGAGGGCAACCACCTGGGCCCGACGCTGTCCTTCCGCGGCATCGACAACCAGTCGTACTACCGGCTGACGGACGACCCCCGCTACTACATGGACACCACGGGCACCGGCAACTCGCTGCTCATGCGGTCTCCGCACGTCCTTCAGATGATCATGGACTCGCTGCGGTACTGGGTGCTGGAGATGCACGTCGACGGGTTCCGTTTCGACCTCGCGGCGACCCTGGCCCGGCAGTTCCACGAGGTGGACCGGCTGTCGTCGTTCTTCGACCTGGTCCAGCAGGACCCGGTGGTGTCCCAGGTGAAGCTGATCGCGGAGCCGTGGGACGTGGGCGAGGGCGGCTACCAGGTGGGGAACTTCCCCCCGCTGTGGACCGAGTGGAACGGCAAGTACCGCGACACCGTGCGGGACGTGTGGCGGGGCGAGGCCCGCGCGGTCGGCGAGTTCGCCTCCCGGCTGACCGGCTCCTCCGACCTCTACCAGGACGACGGCCGCCGCCCGCTGGCCTCCATCAACTTCGTCACCTGCCACGACGGGTTCACCCTGCACGACCTGGTGTCCTACGACGACAAGCACAACCAGGCCAACGGGGAGGACAACCGGGACGGCGAGAGCCACAACCGGTCCTGGAACTGCGGCGCGGAGGGCGCGACCGAGGACCCCGGGGTCCTGGCGCTGCGGGCCCGGCAGATGCGGAACTTCCTCGCCACGCTGATGCTGTCCCAGGGCGTGCCCATGATCAGCCACGGGGACGAGTTCGGGCGCACTCAGAAGGGCAACAACAACGCCTACTGCCAGGACAGCGAGCTGGCCTGGGTCCAGTGGCCCGAGGAGGGCAGCGAGCTGCTGGACTTCACGCGCGCGCTGGTGTGGCTGCGCAAGGAGCATCCCGTCTTCCGGCGGCGCCGCTTCTTCCACGGCCGGCCGGTGGAGGGCACGCACGACGAGCTGTCGGACATCGCCTGGTTCACCCCCGAGGGCAACGAGATGGCGCCGCGGGACTGGGACCGGGCGCAGGCGTCCGCGCTGTCGGTGTTCCTCAACGGCAACGCGATCTCCGAGCCGGGCGCGCGCGGCGAACGGATCACCGACGACTCCTTCCTGCTGATGTTCAACGCCTCCGCCAGGCCGATGGAGTTCGTGGTGCCGGTCGACCACGGACGGCAGTGGCAGGTGGTCGTGGACACCGGGAACCCGGAGACGCCGGCGCCGGACGCGGGCCCCAAGGTGCAGGCCGGGGCCCGGCTGACACTGGTGGACCGGAGCATGACGGTGCTCCAGCGGCCGACCTAGCGGATCCGTGGCGGGCGCGGGGCGCGACCCGCCCGGAGGAGGGTGTGACACGAAACGCCGCGGGACGGGTACGTAGGTGGTCATGACCCCTGAGCGACGTGACGCCTCCGTTCCCGTGCCGCCCACGGCGACCTACCGGTTGCAGCTCCAGCCCGAGTTCCCGTTCGGGGCGGCGACGGCGGCCGTGCCGTACCTGGCCTCGCTCGGCGTCTCGCATCTGCACCTGTCCCCCGTCCTGGAGGCCGTACCGGGCTCCCCGCACGGCTACGACGTCGTGGACCCCACGCGCGTACGCGCGGAGCTGGGCGGGGAGGAGGGGCTGCGGGCGCTGGCACGCACCGCGCGGGAGCACGGGCTCGGGCTGGTGGTGGACATCGTGCCGAACCACATGGCGATGGCCCCGCGTCACAACCACGCCCTGTGGGAGGTGCTGCGGGAGGGCCCGAAGTCGCCGTACGCGCGCTGGTTCGACATCGACTGGGAGGCGCAGGGCGGCCAGGTGCTGCTCCCGGTGCTGGGCGGCCCCGTCGGGGCGGAGCTGGCGCACCTGCGGGTGGACAGCGACGTACTGCGCTACTACGACCACGTCCTCCCGCTGCGCGAGGGCACCGAGGGGCTGCCGGTGCCGCGGCTGCTGGACGCCCAGTGGTACCGGCCGGTGTGGTGGCGGCTGGCCCGCACCGAGCTGAACTACCGGCGCTTCTTCAGCATCTCCGAGCTCATCGGGGTGCGGGTGGAGGACCCGGAGGTGTTCGAGGCCACCCACGGCACGATCCTGCGGCTGCTGCACGAGGGCGTCGTCGACGGGTTGCGCGTGGATCACCCCGACGGCCTCGCGGACCCCGACGCCTATCTGGAGCGGCTGCACGCAGCGAGCGGCGGCCGCTGGACGGTCGTCGAGAAGATCCTGGCCGACGGGGAGCGGCTGCCGGACTCCTGGCCCGTGGCGGGCACCACCGGCTACGACGCCCTGCGCCACGTCGACGGCCTCTTCACGGACCCCGAGGGGGCCGGGGAGCTGCTGGCCGGCTACCGGCGCTTCGCGGCCCCCGGGACGGACCGGGGCGGCGACTGGGCGGCGACGGTACGGCGGGCGGCGTACGGGGTGCTCACCCACGAACTCGCGGCCGAGACGGACCGGCTGACGCGGGCGGCGGTCCGGGTGTGCGCCGCGTCGGCCGACCCCGCGCTGCGCGACCGGGCGCCCTGGGCGCTGCGGACGGCACTGGTGGAGCTGCTCGTCCGCCTGGAGGTCTACCGGCCGTACACCTCGGGCGACCCGGCCGCCGTCGTCACCGAGGAGGCGGCCGCTGAGGCGCGGCGGGCGTTCGTCGTGCCGGAGGAGGCGGGCGCCGTCGACGTGGTGCGGGGACTGGTGCTCGGCGGGGAGGGCCCGTCGGGGGCGGACTTCCGGGCGCGGTTCGCGCAGACGGCGTCCGCCCTGCGGGCCAAGTCGGTGGAGGACACGGCGTTCTACCGGTACGTGCCGCTGACGGCGGCCAACGAGGTGGGCGGCGCCCCGGGCGCCCCTGGCGTGTCCCCGGCCGGCTTCCACGCCTATTGCGCGCGCGTGCAGCGCGACTGGCCGGCCTCCGGGACGGTCGTGTCGACGCACGACACCAAGCGCAGCGCCGATGTGCGCGCCGCGCTCGCCGTGCTCACCGAGTGCCCGCGGCGCTGGGCGGACGTCCTGGCGGAGGTCGCCCGCGCGCAGGACGGCGTACCGGACGGACAGCTGGCGTGGGCGGCCTGGCAGACGGTCTTCGGACTCGGCCCGGCGGCCCCGGAGCGCGTCCAGGAGGCGCTGCTCAAGCATGTGCGCGAGGCGGGGCTGCACACGAGCTGGACGGAGCAGCAGCCGGCCTACGAGGAGGCGGTGGCCGCGTTCGTGGCGGCGGGGCCGTGCGGGGCGCCGGGTGAGCGGGTGGCCGCGCTGCGCGGCGCGCTGGAGCCGTACATCCGCGCGAACGTGCTCGGTACGGCGCTGGTGCATCTGACGATGCCCGGGGTGCCGGACGTCTACCAGGGCACCGAGAGCGAGTACCGGGCGCTGGTGGACCCGGACAACCGGCGCCCGGTGCGGTTCCCGCCGGAGGATCCCGGCGTCAAGGACACGGTGACCGCCGCCGCGCTGCGGCTGCGCCGGCGGCGGCCGGAGGTCTTCGGGGACTCCGCCGCGTACGAGCCGTTGCCCGCCGAGGGAGCGGCCGCGGCCCACTGTCTGGCGTTCGCGCGCTCGGGCCGGGTGGTGACGGCCGTGACACGGCTGTCGCTGCGGCTGGCGGAGGCGGGCGGCTGGCGCGGGACCCGGCTGGCGCTGCCCGCGGGAACGTGGGTCGACGTCCTGTCTCCCGAGCGGGAGTTCACGGGCCACGCGCGCGTGGCGGAACTGTTCGAGCAGGTGCCGGTGGCGCTGCTGGAGCGGGCGGGATGATGCCGCGGTGGTGATCTCCGGCGTTGCTCCACGGCGTTGATCCACAGCATCGGTCTCCGGCGTTGACAGGCGACGGTCGGGTGCATGTAATGGGGGCGGTGTCGCGTGACGCCGGTCAATGAGCAGTGGGCCGGCCGGCGGTCGGGCGAACACCCTTCTCCGAGGGACACGCCATGAGTTCACACTCCGCGCCCCGCGACTGACGTAGCACTCACGCAGGTCGGCTTCGCCGTTCCTCCGTGCGCTCACGCTCCTTCTGCGCGCTCGCGTTTCTTCTGTGCGCTTCCTGCTCGCGCCGCCTCTCTGCGCCTGCCTTCACCTTTCCCGGCACCCCCGTGTGCCCTGCCCCGCCCCGCCCTGCCCCGCGCCGCGTGCCGTGCGCACGCCCGCCGTGACCTCAGGAGAGACCACCCGTATGCCCACGTCGTTCAATGAATCCGTCATCGAGCAGTTCCGCGCCGGCGGCGGAAAGGTCGGCGGCCCCTTCGAAGGGAGGGACCTGCTCCTGCTGACGACCACCTGCGCCCGGTCGGGGACCGAGCGGACCACTCCGCTCGGCTACGTCCGCCACGGCGACTCGCTCCTGGTCGTCGGGTCCGGCCCCGGCGCCCCGGACCACCCCCACTGGTACCGCGACCTGCTCGCCCACCCCGTGGTGCAGGTGGAACTCGGCACCGAGACCTTCCAGGCCCTCGCGGTGCCCGCCGAGGGGGCCCGGCGCGAGGAACTCCTCGCGCACGCCGTACGGACCGCTCCGGGACACGGCGACCACCAGGCCCGCACCGGCCGTCCCCTGCCGGTCGTCGTGCTGGAGCCGGCCGAGCCCGACGGCTGGGAGGGCCCCCGCGAGGTGCGCACCCTCGCCGACAAGATCATGGAGGTGCACAGCTGGCTGCGGGGCCAGTTGCGTCAGGTGGCGGCCCAGGCCGACGCCCATTTCGCCGCCCGCGCGGCCCACGAGGGACCCGGGGAGCCGCCCGCTCCGGACCTCGGACTGCAGATCCGGCAGCGCTGCCTCGCGTTCTGTCAGGCGCTGCGGTTCCATCACGTCAGCGAGGACGCACATGTGTTCCCCACGATGGTCCGCCACCATCCCGACCTGGCCGACACCTTCGCCCGGCTCGCCGAGGAACATCGCGAGGTCGCGCGTATCCAGGACGCACTGGTGACCCTGACGGCGGGCGTGG
The DNA here is from genome assembly GCF_040295245.1 of Streptomyces sp. NPDC002884. NCBI lineage: Bacteria > Bacillati > Actinomycetota > Actinomycetes > Kitasatosporales > Streptomycetaceae > Streptomyces > Streptomyces sp. NPDC002884. The sequence goes on from NZ_JBEOVB010000005.1 coordinate 336,927, forward strand.
CCATCGCCGAACCCGAGCGCTTCCGTGCCGAACTGGAAGCCATGTCAAGGGAGTTGGATGCCCACCTCGACTTCGAGGAGAAGACGATCGTCCCGCTCCTCGCTCAGCTTCCCTGGCCCCCCGCCCCGCCCGCGAGGCCTGCCGGAGCCGGGAGCGGGCACAAGGAGTGAGGACGGCACGGTCGTACCCTCCGCCGGCGCACGCATCCGAGCGCCCCCTGGAGCCTCCCCCCAGGCGTTCTTGACAGTTCCTGGAGAGCATGGGGTACTGCGGATGCGAAGGCCGGGCGGACGAATACGGGGGTGAGTCTCCTGCCGGAGCTGCGCTACCCCACGGTGGCCGAACTCACTTCTTCCGTCCGGGCGCTGGCCGCTCACCAGCCCGGAATGTGCGCACTGCGACAGGTGGGGGTCTCCCGTGCGGGCCGGCCCCTGCACCTGCTGTCCGTGGGACACGCCCGGCGGGCCGTGCTCGTCGTCGCGGGTGCCCACGCCAACGAGCCGACCGGGGGCTCGACACTGCTGGCACTCGCCGAACGGGTCGTACAGGAGCGGGAGCTGCGGGACGGGACGTCCTGGCACTTCCTGCTGTGCGCGGACCCCGACGGGGCGAGCCTGCATGTGACGCCTGCGCCGCGCAGCCTGCTGGAGTACCACCTCGGCTTCTTCCGGCCCGCCGGTCCGGAACAGCCGGAGTGGTCCCCCGCCGTGCTGCCGCCGGACCGGCTGCCTCCCGAGACGCGGGCGCTGACCCGGGTCATCGACGAGCTGCGGCCCTACCTCCAGGTGACGCTGCACGGCACCGATCTGGGCGGCAGCTGGGTGCAGCTGACCAAGGACATCCCGGGTCTCGCCGAGCCGTTCGTGAAGTCCGCGGCCCAGTTGCACATCCCGGTGGAGACGGGCGCCTCCGACGCCGCGGGCTGGCCCGCCTCCGGGCCCGGCGTGCACGTGATGCCGGCCGCCGGGACGGAGGCGGCGTACCCGAGCATGCCGGACGACGCACGGCACAGCACCTGGTACCACGCCCATCGCTACGGCGGTCTGACCGCGGTGGTGGAGGTGCCGATGTGGGCGAGCGACATGGTGGACGACCCGGCCCCGCATCCCGCCCCGGCCGCGGCGATACGGCGGCTGGCGCAGCGGCTGCTGCGGGACACCACGGAGGTGGAGCGGGTGCTCGTCGAGGCGCTGCCGCGGCTGGAGGGCGTCGACGGGCCCCTGCTGCGGGCGGCGAAGTGGGCGCTGGAGCTGGTGCCGGGGCTGGCCGCGGACTGGACGGACACCCCGCCCGCCGACAACACGATGGCGTACGTCGGCAGCGTGGACGCCTTCGCCCGGCGGCTGCCCCTGCGGGCGGCCGCGATGCTGTGGCGGGTCCTCCAGGAGAGCGACGACCACGCCGCCCCGCGTCTGGAACAGCTCGTCGAGACCTGGAGCGACGCCTTCGCCTATCGCTTCCGTGCCCGCTGGGTGCCGTTGGAGCACCAGGTCGAGCACCAGTCCCGCACGGTCGTCGCGGCGGCCCTGCACGCGCGCGAACGGGCGGCGTGACAGGCCGCACGAACGGCCGCACGAACGGCCGCGCGCCGGGCGGCACGACGGGCGGCACAACGGGGCTAGCGGTGGCTGCGGGCACGCGCGGGTGCCCGCAGCCGTCCTGGCCGGGTCAGACCTCGGGCACCTCCTGGTCGTCCAGGGCGAACACCGCTCCCGTCAGCGCCTCCCGCTCGCAGTCGTTGCCGAAGGTGCGCTCGTAGTCGACCGGGCGCCCGTTCCACTGCCCCTGCGCGCGGACCGTCACCGGCGCGTACACGAGCGGGCAGATGCGGCTGCCGTCCGACGTGAGGGCGTCGACGTCCCCGTCGGCCTTCGCCAGGACGTCGCAGGCCTCCACCGCGCGGGAGTGACCCTGGGGCGGGTCGCACAGCAGCAGGGTGCCCCGGGTGTCGCTGGAGCGGGCGTCGCCGCGGGTGACGGTGAGCTGGAGCCAGTTGCCGGGAAGGGCGTCGTGGGAGGCCGCCAGGGCCGGGGTGGCGCCGGCGGCGAGAAGGAGGGCGGCCGCGGCCGGGAGCGCGCGCCGTACGGCTTTCGCCGACCGGAGACAGGTGAGGAAGTACGTCATTCCCGATGCATCGGCACGGCCGGCTGTGTACCCCAGTCCGACTCACCCGAACGGGCACCGGCGGGCTCGGCGGAGCGGCGGCCGGCCAGCTCGAACGCGGCGAACACGACCCGCGCCTGGTACTCCGCCTGGCGTGCCACGGGAATCCAGCGTGCCCCGCACTCCTCCTCGTATCCGGCGCACCACGCGTCGATGAGCCCGTCCAGCTCCGGCAGCGCGCCGGCGGGATCACGTCCGGCGCCGATGACGAGCTGGTGCAGCAGACCCGCCGTGCGGACGGCGATCCGGCGGCCGGCGATGCGCAGGGCGGTCAGATGGGCGGTGCTGAGCGGGGGCAGCGGTCGGGCGGGGTCGGCGGTGGCGGGGTCCCAGGCGTCCGCGAGACCGGGGCAGACCAGTAAATAGTCGTCGACCGGGGCGAGGAGACGGGCCGCGTCGGGGGTGCCGGCGAGGTGGGGCCGCACCCGCGCGAGGATACGTTCCAGCAACTGTGCGTCATGGCGCAGGGCAGAGCTCACGGCACGCAGTACCGCGTCCCGGTCGGCGGGCGGGGAGCCGTCCTCGACGGCCGCGACCCCCCACATCGGCGCCTCGACGACCGCGGTCACCGTGCCGTGCCGGTGCGGGTGGTACCAGGTCGACTCGACGGCGGCCTCGGTGATGGCGGCGGCCAGATCACGCGGGCGCGGGGGCGGGATCCGGTAGACGGCGGGTCCCAGCCGCGGCCAGTACAGGGTGTCGTAGGGCCCGAGTTCGCGGGGGATGCCGAGGCGGGCGGCGGCGTGGGCGACGCGCCGGGAGAGTCCGGGCAGGTCGCGGGTGAGTTCCACGAAGGCGCCGCCGACGTCGACGCCGTGCAGCGAGCACTGGAAGAAGGGTTTCAGCTCGTCCTGGAGACGGAGCAGCGCACGGGTCTCCGGCAGCGCGGCGGCCGCGGCGCCCTCGGGCAGCCACTCGGGCTGCTCCAGGAAGCCGGGCCGGAAGAAGTGACGGAAGTAGCGGCCGAGGCTGTAGGGGCCGGTCAGCCACCCCTCGTTGCGCCGCAGGCCGTCGGGGTCGAGGCAGAGCAGCAGGTTCCAGGTGGCGTCGGCGCCGACGGTGAGCCGCGGGTCGGCGAGGACGCGCTCGGCCAGCCGCAGGACGGTGGCGCCGCCGACGGGCTCGTTGGCGTGCGGTCCGGCGACGACGAGGGCCTGGCGGGCGCCCCGGCCGACGGACAGCAGCCACAGCGGCGAGCCCGCGCGCGAGACCCCGACGCGGCGCAGCCGGACGTCCCCGGAAGCACGGACGGCGAGCGCGGCCGCGCGGGCCGCGAGTTCGTCCACGGTCGGGTAGCGGAGGAGGGGCGGCAGGGCACACCTCCCACAAGGCGGCGCCGTCGGTTCACCTGGCGTGTCTGGTGTACGCACAGTGAGTCATGGGCCGGGGGTACGTCAACACCGCGGTACGCGTGCGGACTTGAGCGGACGAGGACCACTCGAGCGATTTCAGGGGTCCCGTCGGCCCGCCGGGACGCCACGGTTCGACGGGCCGCATGCGTGCCGACGGACCGAGCGAGCACGACGCCTCGGCGGATGGGGCCGGCCCTCCGGGAGCGGTCCGTCCGGGGCCGGTTCCGTCCGGGAGCGGTTCCGTCGGTCAGTTCGTCGAGAGGCGGAAGGCCGTTCGGCCGAAGGCGACCTGGTCGCCCTCGCGGACCACGGCCGCGCCGATCACACGACGTCCGTTGACCGTGGTGCCGTTGGTGGAGCCGAGGTCGCGCAGCACCCACATCCCGCCCTGGCGGCTGAGTTCGGCGTGCACGCGCGAGACGCTCTCGTGGGTCAGCCTGAGGCCGCTCGCGGGATCGCGGCCGATGCGCAGCGCGCTCTCGGTGCCGGGATGCGGCAGCAGCAGCTTGGGCAGCCGCTCGGCCTGCCAGGCCCTGCGCAGCCGGACGGTGAAGCCGGAGACCGCCTCGACGGTGCCGAAGACCGCCCGCGAGAGGCGGTTCTCCCGGGGCAGGTCGGCGGTGAGGACGGCCAGCTCGTCGGAGCGGCGCGCGACGAGAGCGAGCTCCATGCGCCGGATGAACGTGTCGTGCGACAGTCGCCCCATGGCGACGCCGTCACGCAGCACCTTCAGCGCTCGGTCGCGCTCCACGTCGGACAGCCGCGCGGGGTACGTGTTGAACTCGAAGGACGACGTCACGCTCGTGATTGTCGGTCAGCGGACCCCGGGTGTCCAGAAGACGCAAGAACGCCCGGCACACGCGCGTGCCGCCAATGGGAGTGTTCCAAAAGCGGATTGATCTCGGGTGGAGCACGATGGACACGACGGGCTACATCACGGTGAGCAGACGAAGGGGAACCGTCCGTGCAGTTCGAGGTGTGGGCACCGCAGGCCGAACGTGTGACGCTCCAGTGCGACGACGTCACCCGCGCGTTGGAGCGCGATCAGGGGCGGGCGGGGTGGTGGACGGGAGAGGCCGAGGCCGTCGACGGCACGCGGTACGGGTTCGCGGTGGACGACGGACCCGTCCGCCCCGATCCCCGCTCGCGCCGCCAGCCGGACGGCCCGGACGGGCTGAGCGCGGTCGTCGACCAGGCCCGCTACGAGTGGCGTGCACAGTGGTCCGGCCGCCCGCTGCCGGGGGCGGTCCTGTACGAGCTGCACGTGGGCACGTACACCCCCGAGGGCACGCTGGACGCGGCCGCGGAGCGACTGGGCCATCTCGCCGAACTCGGCATCACGCACGTCGAGTTGATGCCGTTGTGCGCGTTCCCCGGCCGGCACGGCTGGGGGTACGACGGGGTGTCGCCGTGGGCGGTGCACGAGCCGTACGGCGGTCCCGAGGCGCTGAAGCGGTTCGTCGACCGGGCCCACGCGCTCGGCCTGGGCGTCGTCCTGGACGTGGTGCACAACCACCTGGGCCCGTCCGGCAACCACCTGCCCGGGTTCGGCCCGTACTTCACGGAGACCCACCACACGCCGTGGGGCGCCGCGATCAATCTGGACGCGCCCGGCTCCGACGAGGTGCGCGCCTATCTGCTGGGCAGCGCGCTGGCCTGGCTGCGCGACTACCGGCTGGACGGGCTGCGGCTGGACGCGGTGCACGCGCTGGCGGACACGCGCGCGTGCCACTTCCTGGAGGAGCTGTCGGCGGCGGTGGACGCCCTCGCCGCGGAGACCGGCCGGCCGCTGTTCCTGGTCGCCGAGTCCGACCTGAACGACCCGCGGCTGATCACACCCCGCCGGGCGGGCGGTCTGGGCCTGCACGCGCAGTGGAACGACGACTTCCACCATGCCCTGCACACCGCGCTCACCGGCGAGTCCCAGGGCTACTACGCCGACTTCGCGCGCGCCCCGTTCGCCGCGCTCGCCAAGACCCTCACCGGCGGCTTCTTCCACGACGGCACGTACTCCGGCTTCCGTGGCCGGCGGCACGGCCGCCCGCTGGACCGCACCCGTCTGCCCGCGCACCGGCTCCTCGGGTACGGACAGACCCACGACCAGGTCGGCAACCGCGCCCAGGGCGACCGCCTCTCGGCGTCCCTCTCCCCCGGCCTGCTGGCCTGCGCGGCCGCGTTGACCCTGACCGCGCCGTTCACGCCGATGCTCTTCATGGGCGAGGAGTGGGCGGCGGGCACGCCCTGGCAGTACTTCACCGACCACACCGACCCGGAGCTCGCCGAGGCCGTACGGCGCGGCAGGCGGCGGGAGTTCGCGGCGCACGGCTGGGCCGAGGAGGACGTGCCCGACCCGCAGGACCCGGCGACCCGCGAGCGCTCGTGCCTGGACTGGTCCGAGCCGCAGCGCGAGCCCCACGCGCGCGTGCTGGCCTGGTACCGCGAGCTGATCGCGCTGCGGCACGCGACGGCGGACCTCACCGATCCGGATCTGGCCGACATCAAGGTCGCCCACGACGCGCAGGCCCGCTGGCTGGCGTTCCGGCGCGGCGACGTCCGGGTGGCCGTCAACCTCGGCAAGGCGCCGGCCGCGATCCCCCTGGGTCCGCGTCCGGCGCGCGTGCTCGCCACCTGGGACCCGGTGGACGTACCGGGCCGGGACGGGCTGCTGCATGTGCCCGGCGAGTCGTGCGTGGTGCTGCGGCAGGACTGAGGAACCCCGGCGGAGGGGCAGGGCGCGGCGCGCGGTCTCCGTCACCCGGCCCCGTCCCTCCGTCCCCTCCCCTCAGCCCTCCTCGCCGGCCCCGTCGCCCTCCCCCTCCTCGCGGAACTCCGTCACCCGCTCCAGCAGGATCGCCTCCCAGGCGCGTCCCAGCCGGACCCTCGGGAGGGTGAGCGCTTCGGCGTCCCGCGGGCCGGTGGTGCGACCGTCGAGGCGTTCCGCGAGACCGATGACGGTGTCGCAGCGGGCCAGCCACAGGCCGCGCAGGCAGGGGCGGGCTCCGTAACCGGCGAGGGTGGCGGCCCGGACGGCGGCGCCGGAGCCGACGGCGAGAGCGAGCCCGGCGATGTCCTCGGCGGGATCCCCGAGGACCGCGCCGGTCCAGTCGAGGACACCGCGCACCCGGCCGTCGGCGCTCACCACGAGATGCTCGCCCCGCAGGGCGTGGTGGACGAGGACGGCGGTGCCGGGCTGGGCGGCCAGCTGGGCCGCGCCGGGCGAGGTGAGCTGGTGCAGGCGGGCCGGGTCGAACTCGTCGGCGCGGGCGAGGCGTGCGGCGGCGGCCACGGCCATCCGGCGCAGCGCCTCCAGGGAGCGCGGGGCGGTGCGCGGCACACCGAGCGTCTCGGCCTGCCGGGGCGGCACCTCGCGCAGCCCGCGGAGCAGTCCGGCGAGGTCGGCCTCGCCGACGGCCGACACGTCGTGCTCCTCGGCGGTGCCGCCGGGCAGCTTGGCGTCGAGGGTGTACACCAGGCCGGGCGACCACTCGCCGTGCGCGACGCTGGTGGGCACGGCGACCGGGACGTGCGGGCGGACGAGGTCGCGCAGCCGCAGTTCGCGGCGGCGGCGCAGGGTCGTCTCACGGTCCGTCGCGAGGCGCAGCACATGGCGGGTGCCGACCCACCAGGTGGAGGGCGTGCCGCCCTCCCCGACGGGCCCTACCTCGGGTCCGGAGCCGCTCGCGCCGCCCTCGTCGAGGAGCGCGCGGACCAGCCGGCGGACGGTGTCCGCGGTGGGTGTCGGTGCCTGGGTCATGGTCGCGCCGTTGCCGTTCGGGTGGGATGCCGGGACTCCTGGAGGCTGGTCAGTCCACTGTGACCAGCTCACGGGTGGTGTCGTTGAGACGGCGGCCGCCGTCCTCGGTGACGGTGACGATGTCCTCGATGCGCACGCCGAACCGGCCCGGAAGGTACACCCCGGGCTCCACGGAGAAGCACATGCCCGGCACGAGGGGCCGTTCCTCGCCCTCGATCATGTACGGCGGCTCGTGGGTGGTGACGCCGATGCCGTGGCCGGTGCGATGGATGAAGTACGCGCCGTAGCCGGCGTCGGCGATGACCGCGCGGGCGGCCCGGTCGACCTCCTGGCAGGCGACGCCCGGCCGGACCGCCCTGAAGCCCGCCTCCTGGGCCTCGCGCACGAGGTCGTGGACCCGGCGCTCCTCGTCGGTGGGTTCACCGACGTGCACGGTGCGGGAGGTGTCGGAGCCGTAGCCGTCCTTGAGGCCGCCGAAGTCCAGGACGACCATGTCGCCGTGTTCGATCACCCGGTCGCCGACCTCGTGGTGCGGGTTGGCGCCGTTGGGCCCCGAGGCGACGATGGTGAAGTCGACCTGGGAGTGCCCGAACCGGCGCAGCAGGCCGTCGAGGTCGGCGCCGACCTCACGCTCCCGGCGGCCGCCGAAGCGAACCTTCCGGATCTCCTCGAACGCCCGGTCCGCGGCCGCTCCCGCGGCCGCCATCAGCTCCAGCTCCGCCGCGTCCTTGACGGCGCGCAGCATCGGCAGGGCCTCGGTGAGCGAGGCGTAGGAGGTGGCGGGCAGGACGCTCTGGAGGCCCAGCAGGTGCATCGCCCAGGCGTTGTCGCTGATCCCGAACCGGCCGCCCGTGCCGAGGAGGGCGACGGTGGCCGCGTAGGGGTCCTTGCCGTCGGTCCAGTCCCGCAGGGTGAGCGCCGGGGCACCGGCCGCCTTCGCGGCGTCGGGGGCCTCCAGCGTCGGCACGACGAGGACGGGGTCGCGGCCGGGGGCGAGGACGAGCAGGGTGAGCCGTTCGGTGGCGGCGGTGGGCGCGTAGCCGGTGAGCCATACGAGGTCGGGTCCGGGCGCCACGAGCAGTCCGGCGAGTCCGGCGTCGGCGGCCTCGCGCGCGGCCCGCTCCATGCGGGCCCGGTAGTCGTCGGCGGTGAAGGGCGCGGTGCCGGTCATCCGGGCCTCCCGGGAAGGACGTGTCGACTGACGTGTGACGGACGTGGTGCGGCGGACGTGATGTCCACGGGCAGCATCCTGCCCGTACGGCGGGGGTCGCGCGAGCCGGTCGACACGGTTTTCGGGCGGGTGACCGGCCCGGGTCGGCCGTCCGGGGCCATGCGCAGGCCCGGAAGCAGCAGGACACCGCCGGAGACCAGCGGCCTCCCCGGCGGCGGCGACGGCCCGGCGCCGGCGCTCCGGCGGTCCGGCAGTCCGGGCGACCACGTCGCGCCCCGCTCAGGTGACGACGCCGGGGGTGACCGTCAACCTCCCGTATCCGCCGCCGCGATGACGCACCGTCAGCTCGATCTCCTCGCCGGGGCGGGTCTCGTCGACCGCCCGGGCGAGGTCCGTCGCCGAGCCGATCCTGGTGCCGCCGAACCTCAGCAGGACGTCACCGCGGACCAGGCCCGCCGTGCAGCCGGGGCCCGGGATGTGGACGGCGACGATCTCGGCGCCCGTCTTCTGCGCGTCCACGGCCTCCAGACCCAGGGTGGCGGCCGGCGCGCGCCGCGACGCGGCGGCCGACCCGGCCGACCCGGCCGGACCGTCCGACGCGGCCGGCGCGGCCGGGCTCGGCCTGCCCGGGGCGGACGCGACGCCCGCCGGGTCGTCCGGCCCGCCCGGCCCCGCCTGCCGCTGGAGCTCGGCCAGTCTGCTCATGCCGATCACCGTCGCCCCGACGGTGCCGAGTCCGACGCCGGACAGGACCAGGACGGTGCCGGCGAACAGGCCGAACAGCAGGGTCGTCAGCCGTCGGCCGCGGCGGCGCGCGGCGTGCGGGCGCCGGCCCTGGCCGCCCGGCCCGGCGCCGCCGGCCGCCCCGGCACCGCCATCGGGGTCGGAACCGGGGAGGGGCTTGGGTCGCAACGCTGTCTGTTCCATGGATCGCCTCCGGCTGGTGCTCTACCCGGCGCACCGGCGCACCACGAGCCACGAACGAGTGAGACTGACCCCGGGTCAGGAGCGGTACGGGTCGGCCGCGCCGCAGGTCACGGGCGGGGCGCGGGTCACGGGCGGGTGGACAGCGCCTCCACCAGCGTCCGTGCCGCACCCGACGGCGCACCCGCGTACACGAGTTCGATCCGGTGTACGACCCGGGGCCCGGTGACCGGGACGGCTGCCGTGCCCGGCACCTCGGCCGCCACCGAGCGGGGCAGCAGGGCGAGACCGTGGCCGGCGGCCACCAGGGCCGTCAGGGCGCGCAGGTCGGTGCCGTCGTAGCGCAGGGCCGGACGGAAGCCGTGGCCGCCGTTCGCGGCCCGCAGCTGGGGCAGCGGCAGCCCGGCGTCGGGGGCGTCCAGCCAGCGGGCGTCGGCGAGGTCGCCGAGGCGCAGCCCGCTGCGCCGGGCCAGCGGATGGCCGGCGGGCAGCAGGACGCGGACCGGCTCCTCGCCGACGCCGTACGTGGTCAGCGGCGCGACGTCGGGCAGCCGGAGCGGATCGCTGGGCGCGGCCAGACCGTCGACGAGGCCCACGTCGGCCGTGCCGTCGGCGACGGCGGCGCAGACGGCGTCGCGGCCGAGCACCCGCAGCGTCACACCGGCGGCCGGGAGCGCGGCGAGGGCGGCCGGACCGAGGGCGGTCGGCGAGCCGGCCAGGGTGAGTCCGTGCGAGGGCGCCGAGACGATCCGGACGACGTCCGCGCGGGCCGCGTCCAGGCGCAGCAGCAGCGGTCCCGCGTGTTCGAGCAGCCGCTCGCCCACGGCTGTGGGGAGGACGGGCCGGCGGGTGAGCAGCGGCGCGCCGAGGTCCTGTTCGAGGGCCGCGATGTGCTGGGAGACGGCGGACTGGGTGTAGCCGAGTTCCCGGGCGGCCTCGGAGAACGAGGCGAGGCGCGCGACAGTGACGTAGGTGCGCAGCAGATGCGGATCCATGCGGCCAGGATCCCGCAGGCGGCATCAGCTCTGCTTATCGAGGGTGCAGGAATCATCGTTGGACGTGAAGTCTGGGCCGTCCCAGGATGAACGGCATGACCGACACCACCGCTCAGATCGCCAAGATCGCCAAGATCGCCAAGATCGCCCTGGTCGGCGACCGCTCCCCGAACGTCGTCTCGCACACCCGCGTCCCACTCCTGCTGGACGCGCTCGCCGCCCGGGACCGTCTCGTCCTGGACGCCTACTGGATCCCCTCCGAGGAGGCCGAGGCGGAGGGCGCGGTGCGTGGATTCGACGCGGTGTGGGTGGTGCCGGGCAGCCCCTACCGCAGCGAGGCGGGCGTCCTGTCCGCGATCCGCACGGCACGCGAGGACGGCATTCCGTTCCTCGGCACCTGCGGCGGCTTCCAGCACGCCCTCCTGGAGTACGCCCGCGACGTCTGCGGACTGTCGCGCGCGGCGCACGCCGAGAACGACCCCGGGGCGGACGACCTGCTCATCGAGCCCCTGGCCTGTTCACTCGTGGGCCACGAGGGCGTCGTGACGATCGCGCCGGGATCGCTCGCCCAGTCCGTGATCGGCTCGGAGCGCACGGTCGAGCGCTACTTCTGCGCCTACGGCCCCTCCCGCCACCTCGACACCCTGCGCGCCCACGGCCTGCGTTTCTCCGGCCACGACGAGAACGGCCAGGTCCGGATCGCCGAGCTGCCGGGCCACCCCTTCTTCCTCGCCTCCCTCTTCCAGCCGGAGCTGTCCGGCGACGGCTCGCGCCCGCACCCGATCGTCCGGGCACTGGCGCGAGCCGCGGTCGGGCACGCCTCCCGCAAGGAGCGTCAGCTGTAGGAGAGCGCGGAGACCGACAGGTGCGACGGGGGGACCGGCGGCGCGGAGTCCGGCAGGAAGCCGTGGGTGCGGCGGGCCAGGTACGCGGACTTGTAGCGGTCGACCTCGCGGTGCCAGTGCAGGATGCCCGCCAGCCAGTTCCGAAGGTCGGCGACGTAGTGCCCCATCGCCTCGCGCGCCTCGGGCGGGAGATCGAAGTCGTCGTAGAGGACCGGTAGTTCGTGCGCCACGACATGCTCGAACTGCTGCATGCGCTGGGTCATCAGGTCATGGACGATGCCGAGCGCGGTCGGGTAGTCGCAGCCGAAGAAGTGCTGCACGACGAGGATCGCGTTGTGCATCTCGCCCTCGTACTCGATCTCCTTCTGGTACGAGAAGACGTCGTTGGTGAGGCACGCGTAGTCCACGGCGGCGTTCTCCAGCGAGCGGACGACACCGCTGCGGTAGAGCTCCGGCGGGACGGCCGGTCCCTGCCCCATGCGGCACAGGCTCAGCGTGAGGTCGGAGCCGAAGGTGGCGCGGCGCATCTCCAGGTAGTCGACCGGGTCGGGGACACGGTTCTGGAGCTGGTTGGACAGCTCCCACACCCAGCTCTCGGTCATGACGTCGACGGCGTCGCGCAAGGTGCGCCGCTGGTCGGCGGTCATGTCCGCGGTGGTGCGCGCCCACAGGTCGACCAGGCCCCGTTCCATTCCGTTGACGGGGACGACGGGCGCCTCCTCGCCGTCGACGGGCATACAGGCGGACAGCCGGGCCGTGGTCAGGCGGGCGGCCGCCAGGTCACGACGGATGCCGAAGACCAGCGGGTAGTAGTCGTCGCCGTAGGTGCCCCAGGCAAGCCACGCGGCGCTGAGGTCGAGCTCCTCCGCGGTGGCGTCCGGGTCGAGGCCGGCCGAGCACAACGGGAGGTCGTAGGCGGCGAGTTTGTCCTCGTCCCAGACGCCCTCCTCCAGCATGCCCATCCGGTGCATCCAGGCCGTCAGACGCGGGCGGCACGCCTCCAGGTGCGGGCTCAACTCCACCTGGAAGGGCATGTGGAAGTCGGGCAGCAGTGACGGGCCGACCTTCTGGTGCGGCACGTGCGCGTACGCCCGCAGGCGTTCGGAGGCGGCCGAGGCGAGCAGTGCGCCGACGTCGGCGGCGGAGGTGCCGGGGCCGGTCAGCTTCTGCCAGGGCGCCCCGGAGGTGGCGCCCTTGTTCATGTAGCGGCTGGAGCGCATGTGCCATTCATGGCCGCCGGACTGCCAGTCCTGCAGGCCCTTGGTGTAGGCGGCGACCGCGAGGACCTCGTCGGGTGTGAGGCCCTTCTCCAGGGCCACCGCGGGCACTTCGGTGAACGCGGTGTGCTCGAACTGGTGGAGGCGGGAGGTGAGGATGTCGTTGACGGTGTCGGCGGCCTCCTGGGTGGTGCAGCCGAAGAACGTCTCCAGGACGAGCACGCCGTTGCTGTTCTCTCCCTCGTCCTCCACCTCGCGCTGGTAGGAGAACAGGTCGTTGCGCAGGTGCACGGCGTCGGAGAAGGTCTCCATCAGCACCCTGAGCGGCCTCGACCCGGCGACGCCGGCCGGGACCTCGGCGGTCGCGTACTCCACGAGCCCCGCCGACCAGGGCGCTCCGCCCACCTTGCGCCGCATCTCGATGTACTCGACGGGGTTGGCGATCCGCCCCTCGTTGATGTTGGACAGCTCCCACATCGACTCGTTGAGCAGGTGCTCCGTCGCCACGGCGAAGCGGCGTCGCCAGTCCTGCGACATGTCCGGCACCGTGCGCGTCCACAGGTCGGCGAGACCCGCCTCCACCGGGTTCCGGGGCTCGGGCACGGGCGTCGACAGGTCGAGCGGCATGAACAGCGGCAGCCGGTCCAGGTGCGCCTTGCCCGCGGCCCGGTCCGGGGTGCGCTTGAACATGTCGAGGAAGTGATCGTCGAAGAAGAACACCCACACGTACCAGTCGGTGATCAGCGACAGCGCGGGACCGTCGCAGTCGGGGTGGGTGTAGGCGCAGAGCAGGCCGTAGTCGTGCGCCTCCAGGTCGGCCTGCTCCCAGATCCCGGACCCCTCCAGCATGCCCATGTCGCGCGCCCACTGCGTCGAGTGGGTCCGCGCCTCCTCGACGTGCGGGTTCAGGCGCGCGGGGTGCGGCATGTAGAAGTGCGGGAGTTCGAACGGTTGCGTCATGGCCGGGCCCTACCCGGGGGTCCGCGCGGCCATCCGCGGGGCGGCACATGATCACACCATCGCGTGAACCGGACGGGAAACCGTGTCCCGGTCACCCCGTGGGCGTCACGCCCGTACCTGGATCAGCGCGTGCGTTCCCCCGGTGCGCCAGCGCTGCCCCTCGGCGGCGACCAGGGCGGCCTCGGTCTCGGCGTCGAGGCCGGTGATCACGTCGGACTTCAGGGTGCGCAGGGCCGCGACCGGGCCGGGGAAGTACGCGGTGACCTCGGCGAACGGGGTGGTCGGGTCCCACCGGCTGTCGCCCACGAGACGACGGTAGTTGAGGTCGCCCTTCACGATCGTCAGGGAGGCCGCCGCGAACTCGGCCCGCAGGTCGTCCGGCATCGCGGAGTAGGGCAGCGGGGCGGCGGAGAACGGATGGGCGCGCACCGTGAGGGTGCCGTCGGCCATGGCCGCCCAGAGTCGCCGACCGTGCTCGCCGGCCGCTCCTCGCGGGGCCGTCAGCTTCCTGAGCGCGTCGACGACATCGGCCGTGGTGGCGTCGGAGACGTAATAGGGGTACGGCTTGACGTGCAGGACGACGCGGTCGCACCGCCCGTGCGCCAGCAGATGGGCGGCCAGGAGGAGATCGGGGATCAGCTCCCGTCCCGCGTTGTCGGCGACCAGGCACAGGGTGCCGGCGCCCGTACCGGTGCCGGTGCCGGAACCGGTTCCGGTGCCAAAACCGGTGCTGGAACCGGTGTTGGAACCGTTTCCCGTGCCTGCATCCGCATCCGCATCCGCATCTGCGTCCGCGGACGTGTCCGGCAGCAGCGACCACAGCCTCTCGCTGTCGTCGGCGACCAGCCCCGTCACGGCGGCCCGCTCCTCCGCCTCGACATCCGACAGCCGGAAGCCGAGATCGGCGCGGTTGCCCCAGAGGGACCCGTGCAGGAGCGCGCGGGCCCGCTCGTCGACCGGGCGGCCACCGAGGGCGTCGAGCGCGGTCAACTCCTCGTCGGTCTCGGGTGCGTCGAGCTCGGCGAGCTTGAAGGGGCGGAACGGGTCGATGCCCTGCCATGGGCCGGGTCCGAAGTAGCCGACAGCGTCAAGGAGTTGACGGTAGAAATAGCTCTCCGACCACAGCCACGGCACGTCGAACCAGGATCGGCCGGCGTACGTGTCGAGGCCCCAGCTCCGCCACCGTTGCCGGTCGGGCGCGGTGACCGAAAGCGGCTCGATCACGCCCTTGGCGCAGCTGTCGAGCAGCGCGTCCAGCCTCCGGTGGATGTCGGGACCGTAGGGGAACGCCTCCCGCACCTGCCGGATGATCGCCGGATGCCGTTCGGCCAGGACGCTGTGGGGGAACGATCCTGGCTCGTCGCCGAGGATCACGGGCGGCGCGGGGGTGTCGGACATGCGGCTCACCGTATCCCGGGGACGCACCGCTCGGGCCGACCGTCACCGCACCACGACCGCGCGCCCCGATCCCCTCGCCTCAGGTTCCGGGCGCGAAGAACCGGGGGCGGCGACGGGCCGAGGGCCACGAGCCACGAGCCACGAGCTGAGGATCGATGCCCCGTGCCCCTCACACCACCGCCATGATCTCCCGCTCCAGCCGGGCCGCGAGGCTGAGATAGCGCGGTCGGCGCGGCACCGGTACCAGGCCGCGGATGAGGACGTGCCACATCTCGGCCATCCGGCGGGGCAGCCGGCCGGCGGGTTCGCGGGAGCGGCCGACGACCCGGGTGCCGACGAAGAAGCAGACCAGGGAGTGCGCCACGACGTCGACGTCGACGTCCGGATGGATGTCGGACTCCTTGAGCGCACCGCCGAGCCGCCGGGAGATCAGGTCCAGCAACTCCACGAAGGGATGCGGCAAGGGCGGCCGGACCGCCACTCCCCCCGTGGCGAGCCGCAGGCCGGCCCGGGTGATCGGCCCCTCGACCGACAGCCGGGTCAGGGCGAACGTCAGGCGCATCAGGGCTTCGAGGGAGGCGTAGCCCCGGTCGTCGATCTCACCGGCGATCCGGCGCGAGGCCGAGGACTGCAACTCCATGATGGCGTGGGCCAGATCCTCCTTCGCCGCGAAGTGGAAGTAGAGGGCGCCCTTGGTGACATGGGCGTGCGCGACGATGTCACTGAGGCTTGTCGACTCGTAGCCGTGCCGGTCGAACAGGTCGGCGGCGGCCGTGATGATCGTCGTGCGGGTCTGTTCGGCGCGTAACTGCCTCGCCATCGACTGGTACTCTCCCGGGCCGGTAACGAACGGGTCATGCCGTTTTTTCTTACCCCCCGTACACAATAGCTCACGGTAAGACTGTATTGGCCATGGGAGTGAAGACCGCCGACAGCCCCTGCGCTCGGCCGACTTGTGCGCCCCTGCTGGCCTGCTACCGGAAGCCTCCCACAGAGAACGTACCGGGGGCATAATCGAGACGTAATCAAAAGAGACGGGGTGCGCGGTTTCCGCTTGTGGGCACCTGAAGGACAGGGATCGGGAACATTCGATCGACACGTGTAACCGCCTACCGAGGTTCCCACGGCACCCTGCGGAGCACACCTTTCGGGCGGCGTTCATGTGCGAGGCGACCGGTTTGTTTTCCGGGGAAACGGCTGGAAACACACAGGCAACTCGTTGCCGCTGAACGGCGCTTGCCGACTGCACCGGAGCCGACTGCATCCCACGGTCTCCCGCGGCCTCGTCGGAAAACAGACAGAAACAGACAGAGGGCGGGCCGGCCGGTGTCCATCCACACCGGCCGACCCGCCCACCCGCCCGTTCGCTCGTCGCACCCGACGAGAAACGCGTTTCCTCAGAAGGTCAACTGCCAGCTGTTGAGCCTGCCGGTGTCCTGCGCCGCGGTGTCCTGGACACGCAGCTTCCAGGTGCCGTTGGCAATCTCACCGGAAGCGTTCACCGAGTAGGTGGTGCTGACGTTGTCGGCGGAGTCCGAGGAACTGGCCGCCTTCAGCCGGTAGGCGGTGCCGTCGGGCGCGACGAGGTCGATCACCAGGTCGCCGCGGTAGGTGTGGGTGATGTCGACGCCGACCTGAAGGGCGGTCGGGGCGTTGCCCGTACGGCCGCTGACGGCGATCGAGGATTCGACGGCGGAACCGTTGTCCGGGATCGGGACTGCGGTCGTGTTGGAGAAGATGGTGCCCCCCGTGGAGCCGCCGGAGCCGCTCACCGCCTGCACCGTCCTGGCCGCGTCCGCCAGACCCGCGCCGCAGCCACCGGAGCAGGCGCCGGGCAGGGCACGGGCGTTGTTCTTGATGGCCGTCTCGATCTGCGCGGGGGTCAGCGCGGAGTTCGCCGACTTGACCAGCGCGACCAGGCCCGCGATGTGCGGGGTGGCCATGCTGGTGCCCTGGTAGTAGGCGTACGACTCGCTCGACGGCGTCTTGGTCCCGGAGTTCAGGGTGGACAGGATGCCGTTCGCGGTGCCGGTGCTGGTCTGGCCGCCGGGCGCCGAGATGTCCACGAGGGAACCGTAGTTGGAGTAGGACGCCTTGGCGCCGGTGCGGTTCGTCGCCGCGACCGAGATGACGTTGTTGCAGTTGCCCGGCGAGTGGTTCGCGACGTTGTCGCTCTCGTTGCCGGCGGCCACCACGACGGTCGTACCCCGGTTCACGGCGGCGGTGATCGCGGTCTGGGTCGCCGAGGTGCAGGCCCCGTCGCCGCCCAGGCTCATGTTGATGACCTTGGCGACGTTGGAATTGGCGGGAACACCGGAAACGGTGCCGCCGGACGCCCAGGTGATCGCGTCGATGATGTCGGAGTCGTAACCGCCGCACTTGCCGAGCACCCGGACCGGGGAGATCTTCGCGCCGTACGCGATGCCCGCGACACCCTTGTTGTTGTTCGTGACGGCGGCGATGGTGCCGGCCACGTGGGTGCCGTGCCAGGAGGAGTTGGCGGCCGGGATGCCGGAGCCGCACTCGTTGGCGGCGTAGTAGTCGCCCGGGTCGGCCGGGTTGCTGTCGCGGCCGTCGCCGTCCACGGAGACCGCGGTGTCGGCGATGAAGTCGTAGCCGCCGACGATGTTCGCGGCGAGGTCGGTGTGCGCGACGTAACCGGTGTCGATGACGGCGACGGTGACACCGGTGCCCGTCGACGTGGTCCAGGCGCCCGGCACGTTCATACCGGCGGTGGACTCGAAGAGGTCCCACTGCTTGGTGTACTCGGTGTCGTTCGGGTCGGCCTTCGGCTTGTTCAGCCGGTCCGGGACGACATAGGCGACCTGCGGGTCCGCCCGGTACCGGGCGACGACGTCGGCGACATCCGCCTTCGTGAGGTCGTCACCCAGGTCGATCAGGGCGGCGCCGGTGCCGAGACGGCGCTGGAAGTCGACGTCCTCACCGGCCTGCTCGCCCTTGGCGGCGGCGTCGGCCTCGGCGGCCGGGTTCGAACCCGCCTCGGCAGCACCGGACTTGTAGCCGACGATGAGGCGCTCGGCCGGGGTGCCGGGCGCGGCCTCGGTCTGGGCGGCGGGGACGGCGGAACCCTGGGAAACGGTTTCCTGGGCGGCGACTGCCGAGGCGGTCGACGCGGCGGTGAGCAGGGCCGCGGAGGCCGCGGCGACGGATATCAGCTGCCGTCTCAGGGCGGGGGAGGTGCGCAAGGGCGTGCCTTTCGTAACCGACTCCGGACAGGGCGGAGCGGCGGTCGATTCGCTTCGGCGGGGAAGCGGCGGGGGGTGCATCGAAGAGCAGCGCGAAAGGCCGGCCAGGCGCGGGAACCGACCCGATCGGGGTTACCTGTGGGTCGGCTGTGCAGGAACGATAGGCAAAGGATCAGTCATCCGGATACAGGGGAAACCCTCGATCAAGCCAAAAACGCACCCTCGACGACCACAATCGGTCAGCGAACGCCCGTTTTGATCGTGTCCGTGCGCCCGGCAGTCCCCGACAGTCATCGAGCGGCGCGCTGAACGCGCCGGACCGGATTCCCGTACTCACAGCAGACCGTTCCCGCGCAGGCCGAGGAGACGTCCCCGATGCCCCGCACCACCGCACACCGCACCGCAGCCCTGGCGGCAGCCGCCGTCAGCCCGCTCCTGCTGGGCCTGTGGGCCGCCGGACCGGCCCAGGCGCACGGCGCCCCCACGAATCCGGTCAGCCGGGTGTTCGCCTGTTCCCCCGAAGGCGGCGCCGACGCGAGGACCGCCGCCTGCCGGGCGGCCGTCGACGCCAACGGCACCTCTTTCGCCGCGTGGGACAACCTGCGGGTGGCGAACGTGAACGGCCGTGACCGGCAGACCATTCCCGACGGGGAGCTGTGCAGCGGCGGCCTGTCCGCGTACAAGGGACTCGACCTCGCCCGCGCCGACTGGCCGTCGACCCGGCTCACCCCGGGCGGGACGCTGCACATGACGTACGCCTCGACGATCGCCCACACCGGCACGTTCAAGCTGTATCTGACGAAGCCGGGGTACGACCCGTCGAAGCCGCTCACCTGGTCCGATCTGCCGGCGAGTCCGTTCGCCGAGGTCAAGGACCCGGCGCTGACGGACGGCGCCTACCACCTCACGGCGAAGCTGCCCGCCGACCGGACGGGACGCCAGATGCTCTACACGATCTGGCAGAACAGCAGTACGCCGGACACGTACTACTCGTGCTCGGACGTGGTGTTCCCGGAAGCGGTTTCACAAAGCAAGCCGGAGAGCAGCCCGACGACGAAGGCGCCCGCTTCGGCCACGCCCGTGGCGTCCGCGAGCACGACGCCCGGCTCACCGTCCGCCGCTCCGTCGGTGTCGACCGCGTCCGGCGCCGCACCCGACCGGGCCGCCGCGGCCACCCCTGAGAGCACCCCGGTGGCGTCCCCCGCCGGGTCCGGCTCCGGGCCGTCAGCGCCGATGCTGGCGGGCGGCGCCGCGGCGGTGTTGGTGCTCACCGGCGGCGCCGCCCTCGTCGTGCGCCTGCGTCGGCGCTGAACTCCGTGGCCACGGAGTCCGGTTGTGCGTCGGCCGATCAGTCACGCAGACGGTGTTCGGTTGACGGTGACGGTGTTCAGTTGACGGTGACGGCCGCGCCCGCGTCGGTCACCGGGGCGTACTTGGCGGTGAAGTAGCCGTTCGCGAAGCAGAGCGACGAGCCGGACGACTTGGCGAACGCCTGGCTGGTGAAGGTGATGCTGTTGTCGGCGTTGCTCGCCGTGCCGGTCAGGCTGGGCGCCTGGTAGACACAGTTGATGCTGCCCAGCAGGGTGCGCAGCACGACCGTGGTCTGGATCGTGGAACCGCTCGGCGGAGTCACGGTGACCGTGCCGTCCGAGGCCACGCTGGTGGTGTAGGACAGGTTGTTGACCGTGATGCTGGTGACGCCGAGCACGCCGATGACGTTCGCGGTGCAGTTGCTGAAGGTGTGCGCGGTGAGCGACTCGGTGGCGGTGCCGGGCGCGGTGGGGTTGTCCGTGACGGTGGCGCTGAACGCGGACGTGGCACAGGAGACGCCGCTGGTGCCGGTCGCGCTGGAGTACAGCGTGGCGGCCGTGCCGCTGGCGAGGGAGGCGTTGAGGACATCGCCGACGGCGACGTCGCCGTTGGCGGTCGTCAGCACCGCGCCGGCCGCGGAAGCCGGGGTGACGGCGGTGAGCGAGAGGGCGGCGACAGTACCTGCGAGGGCGAGGAGGGAGCGGGTGCGCAGCATGCGGGTGCCTCTTTCTCAAGTGGGGCTTTATTGGGGGGGGATCGATCGGTGGGGGGTTGATCGGTGGGGGTGCTCGGTGGGGGGTCGGTGAGGGGTGAACCGGCGCGTCGCTTGTCGCAACAGGAGGGGACGCTGATCGGCGTCCGCCGTCGCCGGCCCGTGACGCCTTCTCCGTACGTGACGGACCGGCAACGGCGGCCGGCCGGTGACCGGCCGGAGGCACTGGCGAGTGACTCCGGTCGGGCCGGGCGGGAGGGGCGACCGGTCGCGGCCCGCGGGGGGAAGCGGCCGTACCGGTGCCATGAAGGGATCGAGCTCGGGACCGAGTGGCCCGTACTGGCTGAAAAGCGTCCGGGAGCGCGGCGATGTCGCCGCGCTGCGGATCCGGCGCCACGGATCCCGGCTGAGCCAGGGAGAGTTCTAGACCTGATGGTCAGTCAACGTCAAGGCTCTGGAACGAAGTTGATGGTCCGACAGATATATGCGAAAGCCAGTCGGGGCGCGCGGCCCACAGGCGGCACATAATGAACACTCTTTTTCCACATCTCCCTTGACCGGCTGGTGTAACCATCGGTAACTTCCTGGACGGCTACTGCTGCGTAACCAGAAAGCCCTTGCGATTTCCGGGAGTTGCGAGGAGGCGTGCGCGGCAGCCGCTGTCCGCGCCAGGACAACGTGCCACTGAAGCCCAACCCGCATGACCAAGCGCATGGGAGCAGACATGGCCTCGTCCCCGGACGTCACTTCGTCCGCCGACAACACCCCAGAGAACCCTGAAAGCGGTTCCACAGCGAGACGCGGCAGGGTCCGGCTGCGCCGGGCCGCCGTCATGGCGGTGCCCGCCACCTTCGTCGCCGCGGGGCTCGCGGTCCTGACCGCGCAGGGTGCCCTGGGCGTGCAGTTCGCGATCTCCGGTATGCCGTTCGTGGTCACCGCCGACAGGCTCGACGGTGAGGGCTTCGCGCAGTTCGGCGGCCTGGACAACATGATCGAGAACAGCCCCAACCAGGGCGACACCGGTGGCCAGGTCCTGGTCGTCACCTCGGTCGTGAAGAACGGCAAGATCACCAACATGTGCCAGAGCGTCGACCTCGGCGGCATCCAGCTGATCCTCAGGGCCGGCGGCGGATCCACCCCGGTGAGCGTGAAGAACCTGGCCATCGACTCCGACGAGATCTCGGGCGACGCCGAGTTCAACAACATCGAGATCGGCCGCGACTCCAGCACCTTCGACAAGGTCCCGATCCAGGGCCCCCCGGGTGTCTACGGCCAGCAGGCGGACACGGTCGTCATCAACCACCTGTACCAGCACAACTACGCGGCCACCGCGGCCGTCTTCAAGCTCCCCGGACTGAAGATGAGCTTCTCCAGCGAGGGCTGCAAGTAATGACCTTCACCCAGTGGCGGGACCGCTTCCGCGGGTGGAGAGGCCACCGGCCCTTCGCGGGCGGCGTGCTGCTCGTCCTGGGCGGCGCCGAGATCCTGGTGACCATGAAGGCGCCGCTCCCGGTGATCCTTCATGTGGGTATGCAGGGCCTGGCGGGTTACCTCCTGCCCACCCTGATGGTGCTCTGCGGTCTGCTGATCATCTTCAACCCGACCCAGCGGCTGTTCTACTCGATCATCGCCATCCTGCTCTCCCTGGGCACCTGGCTCACCTCCAACATCGGCGGCTTCGTCATCGGCCTCCTGATGGGTGCGGTGGGCAGCAGCCTGTCCTTCGGCTGGCTGCCCGACCAGGAGCCGCGCCCGAGCCGCCGGCAGCGGCGCAAGGACACGCGGACGGAGCGGACGGCAGATCCGCTCCGGCAGGACGGTCCACTGCCCGGAGCGGGCAAGACCGCCTGACACGCGGACATTCGCGGACCTGACGCGCGGCCGTCACTCACGGCCGTACGTCACTTCACCGGCGGGGCCGGGACGACCTGCGCACAGCGGGCCGCTCCCGGCCCCGCCGGTTTCGTCACCCCGCCACCGCACGTCATTCGAAGAGACGGCGCGCCAACTTGGCTGCTGTCGCGCAGAGTTCAGCGGACGACCACCGCAACGGGTTCGACGCGATGGGTCCGGTGTGCAGGAGCGGCAGCGGCATTCGCCCCGAGCAGTCGTTTGAACCGGCCCCGTCGGGGCGGTCATGGTCTGCGTCGGGTTCGCGGTGGCGTCCACGGCAGCGGTTCCCGTTGCCGTGCTCGGGCCCGCGGCGTGGACCACCGGCACGGCGCCGCACCCGGCCACGGTCCGCGCTCGGACACCGGCACGGCATCGGCATCGGCATCGGCATCGGCATCGGCGACAGAGGTGGATGTGGAGCCGGCGTTCCCTCCGCCCGAGGTCCGCCCGAGGTCCACCCTGGATCCACCCCGGATCCACCCGACGCAGAAACGCGTTTCCGGCTCAACCGGTGCTCGTAAGTGGAAGGTTGGGACCATGGACAGCAACGAAAAGGACAGCGCCGAACTGACCGGTGACGGACCCGGAACCGGTACCGAAAACGGCGCGGTCGACACCGGGACCGCGCACTCCGCTCGGATCTACGACTACATCATCGGCGGCAAGGACCACTTCCCGGCGGATCGCGAGGCCGGCGACGCGATGGTCCGGGAGTGGCCGGCGCTCCCCGTCCACATGCGTGCCAACCGCGACTTCATGAACCGCGCCGTGCGCCATCTCGCCCGGGAGGCCGGGATACGCCAGTTCCTCGACATCGGCAGCGGCATCCCCACCTCCCCCAACATCCATGAGATCGCCCAGGCGGCGGCCCCCGACTCCCGGGTCGTCTACGTCGACAACGACCCCCTCGTCCTGGACCTGTCCCGGAACCTGATGAGCAGCACGCCCGAGGGCCGCACGGCCTATCTGGAGGCCGACATGCGCGACCCGGCGGCCATCCTGGCGGCGCCGGAGTTCCGTACGGCACTGGACCGGGGCCGGCCCGTCGCCCTCACCGTGATCGCGATCGTCCACTTCCTGCTCGACGAGCACGACGCCGTCGGCATCGTCCGCCGCCTGCTGGACCCGCTGCCCTCGGGCAGTCACCTGGCGATGTCCATCGGCACCGCGGACTTCGCGCCCGAGGAGGTCGGCCGCGTCGCCCGTGAGTACGCGGCCCGCGGCATGCCGATGCGGTTGCGCACCCGGGCGGAGGCGGCGGAGTTCTTCACCGGCCTCGACCTGATCGGCCCCGGCATCGTCCAGGTCCACCGCTGGCGTCCCGACGGCACCGGCACGGAGGTCGTCCGCGACGCGGACATCGCGATGTACGGGGCGGTGGCCCGCAAGCCCTGAGCCGGGCAACCGGATTGACGATCAGTCAACCGAGCTGCGGATATGCTCCCTTCCGTCCTCGCCGCCCCGCCCCGGATCACAATGCGGCAGCAGCTCCTCACCCCATGTGGTTGCTCACTTGACTACCAGCGGTCACACACGGTTGGCTCCGAGCCAACGAATGCCTCTCGCCGGTGCACACCCCTCGCTCCGGCGGCGCTCGCCCGTCCTCCCTGCTCTGCCGCACAGCGAGGTGCAGCCCCCCATGAACACTCCCCTCCCCGCTCCCTCCCCTTCCGTTCCCCTCAGATCCGTACGTCTCCCCGCCCTGGCCGCGGCCTGCTGCCTCCTCCTGCTGACCGGCTGTTCCGGCTCCACCTCCTCCGGCTCGGACAGGGACGCGGCCGGCGGCTCGGGCGACCGGATCAAGATCACCCTGGTCACCCACGGCGCCGAGGGCGACGACTTCTGGGAGCTGGTGCGCAAGGGCGCCGAGGCCGCGGCCGCCAAGGACGGCGTCGATCTGACCTACGCCAGCGACTCCGACGCCGCCGGACAGGCCGAACTGGTGCGGGACGCGATCAGCGACCGGGTCGACGGCATCGCGGTGACCCTCGCCAAACCGCAGGCGATGAAGAGTCCGGTGGCCCGGGCCAAGGCGGCCGGCATACCCGTGGTCGGCCTCAACTCGGGTATCGACGCCTGGCGTTCGGCGGGCCTCCTGGAGTACTTCGGCCAGGACGAGAGCGTCGCGGGCCGCGCCGTCGGCGACAAGCTCGACGGCCTCGGCGCGCAGCACGCCCTGTGCGTCATCCACGAACGGGGCAACATCGCCCTGGAGGCGCGCTGCGCGGGCGTGAAGAAGGCGTTCACCGGCGAGACCGAGATGCTCTACGTCGACGGAACGGACATGGACGCCATGACCGCCGCCGTGACGGCCCGCCTGCGGCAGGAACCCGACATCGACGAAGTCATCGCCAACGGGGCGCAGTTCGCCCTCGCCGCGGTGCAGGCGACCGAGAAGGCGGGCAGCAAGGCCAAGGTCGCCACCTTCGATCTGAACAAGGACCTGGTCACGGCGGTGCGTGACGGCAGCGTGCAGTTCGCGGTGGATCAGCAGCCTTACCTTCAGGGCTACTTGGCCGTCGACGGGCTCTGGCTCTACAGGACCAACGGCAATCTCAGCGGGGGCGGCACCGCGCCCGTCCTGACGGGCCCGGCGTTCGTCACGAAGACCAACGTCGCCGAAGTCGCCCGCTTCGCCGCCGCCGGCACCCGCTGACCGGGGCCGTCCCCTCCCCTCCCTCGCTCCCCCTCGCCCCCGCTTCTCCTCCCCCTCCCCCCCGCTGATCGCTCTAGGACGACTATGTCTCCACGGACAGGTGCCCGGCGCCGACGTCTCGGCTCCATACGTCTCTCCCTGATCCTGCTGGCGCTGGTGCCCAGCGTCACCCTCGCCGCCATGTGGGGTGTGACGACGACCCAGATGTTCGCGGAGGGGCTGCGGCTGCGCGCGCAGACCGAACTGAGCCGGTCGACCGGCGCCATGGGCACCGAGGCGACGCTCATGCTCCAGCAGGAACGCAGCCTGTCCGCCGTGTGGCTGGCCTCGCGGCCCGCCGGCTCCCGGGCCGCGCTGGAGGCACAGCGCGAGAAGACGGACACGGCGGTCGCGAAGCTCGTCGCCCGGTCGGACGACATCCAGCAGGCGTCCGACCGCGTCAGGGAGCGGATGTACTCGGTCGTCGCCTCCGTGGGCAGCCTGGAGTACTACCGGGGCCAGGTGGACGACCCCGTCGACATCACCGCCGCTCAGGCCCTGGACCAGTACACGTCGATCATCGACGACCAGATCCACGCCTTCCAGGAGCTGTCCCAGGTCGACGACGGTGACCTCACCTCGCAGGCCGGACCGCTCATCGCCCTGGAGCACGCGGCCGAACTGGTCTCCGAGGAGGACCTCCAGCTCACGCTCGCCGGGCCCCGGCAGCGGATGGACGAGAAGACGTGGGCGGAGTTCGCCCAGTTGGTGAACACCCGGCGCTGGCTCGTGCAGGACCAGATCGTCCCCTCGCTCACCGGCGAGGCGAAGGCGCAGACCGAGAAGATCCTGACGAGCTACCAGTGGCAGATCCTGGAGTCCGTCGAGGACAAGGTGCTCGCGGCTCGCGCGAAACAGAGCGAAAACGGTGACATCGCGTTGCCGGACCTGCAGAAGCAGTGGCGTGCCGCGCTCATCGAGGTCTCCGACCAGTACTCGGGACTGATCCGGCTGCAGACCACGGCGCTGCTCCAGCGCAGCGCGGACGAGGCGCGCGAGCTGCTCATCACGGCCGCCTCCCTCAGCGCCGGCGGTCTCGTCGCCCTGCTGCTGTGCGTCGGCATGTCCTGGCGTATCACCCGCTCGCTGTCCCGGCGGCTGCACGGGCTGCGGATGGCCACGCTGAGTCTGGCGCACGAACGGCTCCCGGACGTCGTGGCCCGGCTGGACCGGGGCGAGACGGTCGACGTGGACTCGGCGACCCCTCCCCTGGACTACGGCGGCGACGAACTCGGCCAGGTGGCGGCGGCGTTCAACACGGCACAGCGCACCGCCGTGCACACCGCGGTCGAACTCGCCGACACCCGGCGCGGCTTCCAGAAGGTCATCCTGGGCATCGCCCGGCAGAGCCAGAACCTGGTCAACCTCCAGCTCAGCAAGCTCGACGCACTGGAGCGGCGGCACCAGGACCCGGACGTCCTCAACGGTCTCTACGAACTGGACTCCACCGCAAGCCAGTTGAGGCGCTACGAGGAGAACCTCGTCATCATCAGCGGTGGCCGGCCGGGCCGCAGCTGGACGGAGCCGGTGGCGCTGATCGACATCCTGCGCAGCGCCGTCGGAGAGGTCGCCGAGTACCGGCGGGCCGAGGTGCACACCGAGGAGGACGTGTACATCGCGCCGCCCGCCGTGGCGGACGTGATCCATCTGCTCGCCGAGCTCATCGACAACGCGACCTCCTACTCGCCGGCGCCCAGCCCGGTCGGCGTTCGGGCCGCGCTGGTGGCGAGGGGCTTGGCGATCGAGGTCGAGGACCGCGGCCTCGGCATGTCCGAGGAGGACTACGACTCGTTCAACGCGCAGTTGGCGGTCCCGCCGCAGTTCGACGTGGTGGCGCTCGCCGACGACCTGCGGCTGGGCATGTTCGTGATCGCCCGGCTCGCGACCCGGCACGGCATCGCCGTCACCCTGCGCTCGTCACCGTACGGCGGGACAACAGCGATCGTGCTGGTCCCGCACGACATCGTGGTCCGCGAGGCTCCCGGCCCTTCGGCCCCGGCGGCGGCGGAGGACTCCGGCGAGCCGGCGACCGCCCGTTCCTCCTCCCCCGAGACGGGCCTCGCGTCCCCTGGCCGGGACACACCGGACGCGGCCCGTGAGCACAGCGGGTCGGGCACGGAACACAGCGAACCGGTCACGTCGCCCCTCCCGGTACGGGACACCTCCGTTCCGGCGCCCGGCTCCGCGTCGCCGTCGGCCGGCAGGTGGGACCCGGCACTCAGCCGACCGGCCTCGGACGACCCGGCGCCCGGCCCGGCCGACTCCCCGTCCTCGGCGGACGTGGCGTCCTCGACGAGCGACTCGTCCCTCCCGACGGGCCACCCGGCCACGGACGCCGGGGCCGTCACCGCGACCGGTGTGCCGGGCGTGGCAGACGGCGGAAGCGTACGGGCGCGCGGAGCGGCGACCGCCGCGGCCCGGACCCCGGGTTCGGCCGCCCGGCCCGGGGGTCTCAGCCCGTTGCCCCGCAGGGTCCCCCAGACCAGCCTCGCCACCGAGTTGCGCGAGGACTCCGCGGCCGCCGAAACCGTCGAGGAAGACGGTTTCCCGGACGACTTCACCGCGGAGCGCGCCGCCTCTTCCCTCGCCGGTTTCCAACGAGGCACGCTGCGAGCACACGCCGACGCCGACCTGTCGCCCGACGACCCGCGGGAAACATCCGCCGAGGAGGCACCCGGCCCGCCGGTCAGCGCCGCGGGCACCTCCCAGACCCCGACACCGCCCGCCGACCGCTCATGAAGGACTTCGCGATGACACGCTCCATCCCCGGCACGAACACCCAGCTCGACCAGTTGCTCACCGGTCTCGTGGACCGGGTGGCCGACGTGAACCAGGCCGTCGTGCTCTCCGAGGACGGGCTGGTGGTGAGCAAGTCCACCGGTTTCCTGCGCGAGGACGCCGAGCGGCTGGCGGCGACCGCGTCCGGCCTGATGAGTCTCAGCAAGGGCGTCAGCATGGATTTCCGCGGCGGCCCGGTGCGTCAGGCGCTCATCGAGATGGCCAACAGCTACCTGATCCTCACCTCGGCCGGCCCGGGGGCCCATCTCGTCGTGCTGGCGGGGAAGAACGCGGACGTGGGCGTGGTGGCGTACCAGATGAACATGCTGGTGAAGAAGATCGGCGAGCACCTCAGCGCGGCACCGCGGGCCCATGTCGGTCCCGCCGTCCGCACCAACGGCGGGTGAGGTGAGCGGAGGCGACGAAGCGGGCCGACTCGTCAGGCCGTTCACCCTCACCGGTGGCCGGACCCGGCCCAGCCGTGCCGACTTCACGCTCATCACGACGGTGACCGCGGTCGACCCGCCGCCCGAGCGGGCCGCGCGGCCGCAGCCGGAGCACACCCGCATCCTGCGGTTGTGCGCCCGGCCGCTCGCCGTGGCGGAACTCGCGGCCCATCTCGACCTGCCGGTGAGCGTGGTCGTCATCATGCTCTGCGACCTGCTGGAAGCGGGCCTGATCACGGCCCGGCCGCCCCGCCCCGTCACCGGCACCCCGGATCTCGACCTGCTGGAGAAAGTGAGGGACGGCCTTGGCCGGATCTGATTCCACCGCTCCCACCGCCCTCAGCGCCGGGCCGGCCGCGGCACCCGACACGGTGAAGATCCTCATCGCCGGCGGATTCGGGGTCGGGAAGACCACCATGGTCGGGGCCGTCAGCGAGATCGCGCCGCTGCGCACGGAGGAACCGCTGACCATTGCCGGGCTCGAGGTGGACGACCTGAAGGGCATCGAGGAGAAACGGTCCACCACCGTGGCCCTGGACTTCGGGCGGATCACCATCGGCGGCGACCTGGTGCTGTACCTCTTCGGCACGCCCGGCCAGCAGCGGTTCTGGTTCATGTGGAACGACCTGGCGATCGGCGCCCTGGGGGCGGTGGTGATCATCGATGTGCGGAGGCCGGAGTCCAGCTTCGCCGCGATCGACTTCTTCGAGCGCCGGGGCATCCCGTTCGTCGTCGCGGTAAACGGTTTCCACGGGTTGCACCCGTATCCGACGGAGGAGATCAAGGAGTCGCTGGCGTTGCCGGCGCATGTTCCCGTGCTGCTGTGCGACGCACGGGACCGCGACTCGTGCCGGGACGTACTGATCGCCCTGATCGACCGCCTGATCGAAGACGTCGCACTCCGGTCGAGCCCGGCACACTGATCGACCACCCGACGCGCCCCCACCGCCTCGCCGCCCGCCTGGCCGCCCGACCGCCTGCCTGGCCGCCCACTTGGCCGCCCTCCCGGCTCCCGGCCTCCCGGGTATCCGGCCTCCCGGGTATCCCGGTATCCGGATACCCGGGACTTGGTCAGTGGGCTCCCGCGGCTCGCAGTGCGGCAACCGTTTCCGGGTGCGGTCCCGCGACCGCCCACTCCAGTGGGGTCATTCCGGTGCCGTGGTCCTCGCGGAGGTTGGGGTCGGCGCCGTGGGCGAGCAGGGTGCGGACCGTGTCGAGGTGGCCCCAACAGGCCGCCGCACACAGCGGGGTTCCCTCGGCGCCCAGGCCCGCGCTCTCGGCGTCGGGCGGCGCACCGGCCTCGAGCAGTCTGCGCGCGGCGTCGGCGGATCCCTGAACGCAGGCCTCGTACAACGGGGTTGTCCCATGGACATCGGCAGCCGTGGGGTCGGCACCGGCCCGCAGCAGCAGGTCGACCTCGGGACCACCCCCGAACAACACCGCCGACAACAGACGCTTCGTCAGTTTCTTCTGCCGTCTCCTGTTCACGGTCGCCGAGACTAGCCGGGACGGCCGGCGATATCGCCGGAATTTCCATGGCCCGCGCACAGGTGCAAGGCGGAAAACCGCCAAGCGTGTCCCGGTGATTGACCTGTTCCCCGCACGCCCCTACCTTCTGACCGACTCACCGAACCTGGTTCGACATTTCGAACCCATGGGTCGGCATCAAAGGGCACCCCGCACCCCTGGAGCGCATATGACCCCCAACCCCTCCCGCCGCCTCGTCCTGGGCGCGGCCGCGTCCGTCCCCCTGGCCCTCACCCTCGGCGTCCCGTCCGCCCACGCGGCCGACTCGGCCTATGTGATGGGCTACTTCACCGAATCGACCAGCCTCGGCGCCGGCACCGACTACGGCCTCCACCTCGCCGTCAGCACGGACGGGTTGCAGTGGATGCCGCTGAACCAGAACAACCCCGTCGTCACGCCCACCGAGGGCGCGCTGGGGCTGCGCGACCCGTTCATCCTGCGCAAGCAGGACGGCACCTTCGTGGTGATAGCCACCGACCTCAAGGGCACCGACTGGAGTTACGTCAGCCAGTACGTGCACGTGTGGAACTCGACCGACCTGCGCACCTTCACCGGCTACCACCGACTGAAGCTGCACGACCTGAACACCCACAGCTGGGCGCCGGAAGCGTTCTGGGACGCGGGCCGGGGGCAGTACGCGCTCATCTACTCCGCCGTGAACGACAGCGGCCACAACGTGATCATGGTCAACTACACCACCGACTTCGTCACCGCCTCGGCGCCGCAGGTGTTCTTCGACCCTGGCTACGACGTGATCGACGGCGACATGGCCGTGGGGGTGAACGGCGTCAACTACCTCTACTTCAAGAAGGATCAGACGCTGGTGGGCGCGCGGTCCAGCTCCCTGGACCCCGGCAGCTTCACGGTCTTCAACACAGGGGTCGCCCACGGCGGCACCGAGGCGCCGACCCTCGTCAAGTCGCTCACCTCCAGCACCTGGTGGCTGTGGGGGGACACGTACACGCCCAACGGCGTCTTCTACGCCTGGCAGTCCACCGATCTGTCCGCGGGCACCTGGACCGCGCTCGACCAGAAGACGTACACCCAGCCGGTGAACTCCAAGCACTGCGGCGTCACGACGATCACCAGCACGCAGTACAGCAACCTCGTCGCCAAGTGGGGCGCCCCGGCCTGGAACAGGCTCAAGTCCTACAACTATCCGGACCGTTACGTCCGCCACGCCAACTACGTCGGGCGCGTCGACACGTATCCCTTCGACCTGTACACCGACTCGCAGTGGAAGCTCGTCCCCGGCCTGGCCGACAGCTCCGGGGTGTCCTTCCAGTCGGTAAACTACCCCACCCGGTATCTGCGGCACTACAACTACCAGCTCCAACTCGACGTCAAAGACAGCACATCGACCTTCGCCGGAGACGCGACCTTCTACCGCACGGCCGGTCTGGCGGACTCCGGATGGGCGTCGTTCCGCTCCTACAACAACCCGACGCGCTACATCCGCCACGCGAACTACGTACTGCGCATCGACCCGGTCTCGACGGCCACCGAGAAGCAGGACGCGACGTTCTACGTGGGGTACTGAGGGTACTGAGCGGGGCTCCTCGGCGAAGCCGCCTCCACAGACGGCCGGCTCACAACCCGGCCAGGACCGGCAGCAGTTCGGCCGCGGCCGTCACGTCGCCGGTCAGCGGACGGTCCTCGGTGCCCGCAGGAAGAACGGCCGTCGCCGCGGCGAAGACCTCGACCGGCGGCCGCAGCGACTGCGCCTGGGCCGGGAGCATGCGCAACGCCCTTACTGCCGCGACGAGTTCACATGCGAGGACGGTGGTGTAGGCGTCCGTTGCCCGCGAGGTCTGGCGGGCGGCCTGTCCGGCGAAGCTGGCGGCCTCCTCCAGACCTCGCGACAGGACGGCATGGCCCGCCGAGGCGGGTGTCGCTCCCGAACGCAGTTCCGCCAGCGCGGAGTTGGTGCTGTACTCCAGGATCATCGTGCCCGAGCTGCTCGCGGGTCCGCCGCCGAGGAACGCGGGCAGGCCGGTGAGGCCGGGGTCGCCGAGCGCCGCCAGACGAGCGGCGGAGAGCTGCGCGGTCTGCAGCAGGGCGAGGTTCGCGCCGTCCAGGGCGAGGCCCAGGGGCGCGGCGAAGAAGCCACCGTGGTGGTAGGCCGTGGTGCCGTCGGCATCCATGAGGGGGTTCTCCGACGGGCAGTTGACCTCCACCTCGATGACATCGCGCAGTCGCTCGGAAGCGTCCAGGGCGCAGCCGTGCGCCTGCGGGAAGGCGCGGAACCCGAAGGGGTCCTGGATACGCCGGCTCTGGCGGCGCCGCGGCCGGTCGGGCAGTCCGAGCAGCCGCCGCACCTCACCGGCCGCGCGGGCCGCGCCGGGATACGGCCGCAGGGCGTGCACGGGCGCGGCGTACGCCTCCGGCGAGCCGGACACCGCGGCGAGCGAGAGGGCGGCGACGGCGTGCGTGGCCCGCAGCAACACGTCGAGGTCGCGTTGCGCGAGCGCGGCCTGCCCCAGCGCGAGGGCATTGCTGCTGAGCAGCGCCAGCGCGTCACCGGGCTGAAGGACGACCGGGGCCGGCAGTCCGGTGGAGTGGGCCGCGGGGGCGGCGGCCGTCACGCGAGCGGGGGCGGAGAGGGGGACGTAGACGGTCCCGGTGGCGGGTCCGGGGAGGGTGACGAGCCGGACGGCGGGGGCGGCGACGTGCCGAGCAGCGGTAACGGGCTCTCCCTCGGCCGCCGCGTCGGCAGCGGACCCGGCCCTCTGGTACGGGCCGGCCCTATCGGCTTCCGGCTCGGGCTCGGGCTCGGGCTCGTTCGACGGTCCGCCCGACACGGCCTGCGACGGCGGCGCCTTCGCCGGACGGGCCGACGCACCACCCGGAGCGCGTTCCAAGCCCACGACCGGCGCCCCGCCCGGTGCGGGTTCCGTTCCCGCGAGCGACGGGCCGCCCTGCGCAAGGTTCGTCACCGAGTTGCCGGACTCGTCACCCTGTGGGGCCTTCTCCACCCGGCCGGCCGAGTCGGCCTTCTCCCTGCGTTCGGCCGTCTCGCCGTCCGGCCCGGGGGCTTCCCTCGGCCCGGCCGACTCCACGCTCAGCCAGGGCCGTTCGCCGATCAGCGTCAGGCCGGTCTGGGCCAGCGCCGTCAAGTCACCGGTGCCGACACCGCCGTACTCGTTGACTGCCGGGTGGACGCCGAGACGGAGAGCGTCGACGAGGGCGTCGATGAGGGCGGGCTGGATGCCGGAGCCGCCGGCGAGGAGCTGGTTGGCCCGTACCGCGAGCATGGCGCGGACCTGACGGGCGGGGAGCAGGACGCCCGCTCCGCCCGCGTGGCTGCGCAGCAGGCGCAGGCCGTGCGCGGCCTCGTCGCCCTCATCGACCGGCACCGAGCGCTGTGCGCCGACGCCGGTGCCGCGGCCGTAGAGCCGTCCGGCGGCGGCGAGTCGCTGCGCGGCGCGCCAGGAGAGTCCGGCCCGTTCACGGGCCTCGGGGTCCACCGTGGGAACAGCCTCACCGTCGACGAGCGCGATCAGCGCGCCGACGGTGAGGGTGGTTCCGTTCAGGACGGTCCGGGTCTCCCCGCGCTGCGGGGAAACCCGGGTCGGTCCGTTTGCTGTTGTTTCCAACGGTTCACGTGATCCGGTGGAACCTCAGCCGAGACCGGCCGACTTCAGCCAGGCCTTGGCGACGTCCAGCGGGTCCTTGCTCTCCAGCTGCACCTGGGAGTCCAGGTCGAGGAGGGTCTTGGTGTCGAGCTTGGCGGAGACGGCGTTGAGCGCGTCGATGCCCTCCTGGGAGAGCCCGCTCTTGTAGACCAGCGGGGTCACGTTCGCGAATCCGAAGAGGTTCTCCGGGTCCTGGAGGACGACGAACTTCTCCTGGGTGATGGTCGGGTCCGTGGTGAAGATGTCCGCCGCCTGCACGGTGTTCTTCTTCAGCGCGGCCTGGGTCAGCGGGCCGCCCGCGTCGAGGGCCTTGAAGGACTTGAACTTCAGCCCGTACACCGACTCCAGGCCGAGGATGCCCTGCTGGCGGGTCTGGAACTCGGGCGAACCGCCGAGGACCAGCTCCGGCGCGATGTCCTTGAGGTCGGCGAGCGTGGACGTGGCGGTGAGGTTGTACTTCTTGGCGGTCGCCGCGTTGACCGTGACGGAGTCCTTGTCCTCGGCCGGCGACGACTCCAGCAGCGTCAGCTTGGAGTCGAGCTTGGCCTTCGCGTCGGCGTTCACCTTCGCGAGCGTGGTCTGCTCGGCCTTCGCGTCGAGGTAGGCCAGCAGCGAGCCGTTGTACTCCGGCAGGACGGTGATGGAACCGTTCTTGAGCAGGCCGTACGTGGTCTCACGGCTGCCGATGTTGGGCTTGTAGGACACCTTGATGCCCTTGGCCTTGAGGGCCTCGCCGTAGATGTCGGCGATCAGGATGCTCTCGGCGAAGTTGTTGGAGCCGACGACCACGGTGTCACCGGCCGCCTTGTCGCCGGCGAGCGGGTCGGAAGAGTCGTCGGACGAGGAGGAGCATCCCGCCAGCAGGACCGTCACCGCCGCGAGGGCGACGGCTGCCGCACCTGGGTGGTTCCTCAAGGACCTGCTGCTGTGGGCGTTGGTAGTCACGGTTCCCGTTCCGGGCTGGGGGGTTGATGAGAACTCAAACACTCTGGCCTGATCCAATCCACCAGCTTCTTGATCAGTCAAGAGGAGCCGGGTTACCGATTGGCTTCGATCCGTGATCGCTTGCGCACGGATCGGGAGATCACCTGTGTACCCCCGGGGAGGCCCCCGAAAGGCCCGTGTACACCTCTTCGTAATGGATTCTTGACGTAGGGCGACGCGCTCGACCGTTCGAATAGGGGATAGTCTCGCCGGAGTTGACCTCCGCCACAGCAGTCGGCGTCGGTCACGGCGGTGTGCGGGGGCCGCTTCCGTATCATTCAATTCCGGACATGTGCGTGCAGAGAATCGGCATGCACGCAAACCCTGCTCGCACGCTGCAATACCCCTTTGAAGGAGGCCCGGTGTCCACGAAAGAGGTGGACGCGTCCGCCCGGTCGGCATCCTCGGCACCCGCGTCCGCGCGCCGCGGACTGCGGGGTTTCGCCGACCGGTGGCCCTTCCAGCGCAAGCTGAACGTACTCGTCGGTATCCCGCTGACGGTGATCGCGCTGCTGCTGACGTACCTCATCGTCGACCTGGTGCAGGAGTCCAACCGCGCCGAGGACGCCGCCCAACTGGTGCGTGACAGCGCCCAGGTCGCCCAGCTCGTCGCCGAGCTGCAGGACGAACACCAGCAGGCGATCCTGCTCTCCGTGCGGCACGAGGCGTCCTTCGACGGCGGCACGCCCTCCACCGACGGCTACCGGCAGGCGCAGGCCGCCGTGGACGCGCAGGTGCAGAAGGTGGTCGACGCCTTCGGCGGCCGGCTCCCGGACACCGAGGTGCAGGCCCTGAAGGAGGTCCAGGGCCTGGCGGGCCTGCGGGCCACCATCGAGCAGGGCTATCTGCCCGCCGACAACATCGACCCGGCGTACTCGGGGGCGGCCGACGGCCTCATCGACGGCCTCGGCCTGGACCGCAACGCCGACCTCGCGACGACCTTCACCGGCAACCTCCTCGACTCGCTGCTGCGCGCCGACGCCGCGCACGGCGCCTTCGAGACCGGCGTGTTCTCCGCCCGTACCGGCGACAGCAACGCGCTCATCGAGTTCACCGGCGCGGTCGGCTCCTACGAGCTGTTCACCTACCAGGCCGAGCGGTTCGAGCGGTTCGCCAACGAAACGCAGACCGAAGAGTTCGGCGGTATCGAGCACAACACCTCGCAGGCTTCGATCGGCCAGCACTACGCCGAACTGGCCGTGGACCCCAGCGCGTTGCAGGCCGAGTCCAAGGCCGAGATCCGTGCGGCGTTCCGGGCGGCCATCGCCTCGTACCCCGACTACAGCGCACAGGCCCGGACCCGGCTGAAGATCACCGCGTCGCTCATCGACCAGATCGCCGACCGGGCCGACGACACCGCTTCCAGCGCCCAGTGGCGCGCGGGCCTGCTGCTGAACCTGGCGCTGCTCTGCTTCGCCCTGTGGATCGCCTTCTCCATCCTGGTGCGCCGCTCCGTGGTCCGCCCGGTGCTGGCACTGACGGGAGCCGCCCAGGAGGTGGCCGACGTCGCGGGCCGCGAGCTCGCCCGCGTCGCCGACGACGACGCCGAGGAGTCCGGCCCTCCGCGGCTGCGTGAGCTGCCGGTCACCGCGGACGACGAGATCGGTGAACTCGCCGAGGCCTTCAACAACGTGCAGACCACCGCGGCCGCACTGCTGGAACGCCAGGTGCTCAGCCGCCGCAACGTCGCCGAGATGTTCGGCAACGTCGGCCGCCGCGTCAGCAACCTGACGACCCGTCAGCTTGCGTTGATCGACGCGGTGGAGCGCGGCGAGACCGACCCGGCGCTGCTCGAACGCCTCTACTCCATCGACCACATCGCGGTCCGCCTGCGCCGCAACGCCGACAGCCTGATGCTGCTGGCCGGCATCCGCGAGACCGTCCTGGACTCCGGGCCGACCGAGCTCACCAACGTCGTACGCGCCGCGCTGGGCCAGATCGAGGGCTTCCAGCGGGTTCAGCTGCGTGCCGCGAGCGAGGCCCTGGTGGAGCCCGACATCATCGGCGACCTGACGCTGATGATCGCCGAACTCCTGGAGAACGCCGTGTCGTTCTCCCCCGAGGGCAGCCCCGTCGAGGTGGTGGTCGGTTCCGACGACGACGCCGCCTCGATCACCGTCGCCGACCACGGTCTGGGCATGAGCGCCGAGCGCCTCGCCGAGGAGAACTCGCGCCTCGTGCGCCGTGAACGCCT
Organism: Streptomyces sp. NPDC002884; assembly: GCF_040295245.1. Classification (NCBI taxonomy): domain Bacteria; kingdom Bacillati; phylum Actinomycetota; class Actinomycetes; order Kitasatosporales; family Streptomycetaceae; genus Streptomyces; species Streptomyces sp. NPDC002884. The sequence continues at coordinate 373,087 of NZ_JBEOVB010000005.1, forward strand.
CGACGTCGTCCCGACGAAGGTGCTCGGCCTGTTCGTGGTCGGTGCGCTGGCCCGCCGCTGGGACGTCGACGTCACCCTGTCCCGCACCCCGGGCGGTGGCGTGACGGCCGAGGTGATGATCCCCTCGACGCTGCTCCTTACGACGAGCGAGCTGGGCCCGGTGGGCAGGCCCGCCTCCACCGGCACACCCGCGTCCCGGGCCGCGACGGCGCTCGCCGCGCCGTCGGCCCCCGCGGCCGGCCCGTCGCCTTCGTCCTCGGTCCCGTCCGCCGTCCCCTCCTGGGCCACGAACGAGGACGATCCGACCGCACTCCCGCGCCGGGTCCCCCGCCGCGATCCGTCCCCGGCCGAACGAGAGGCCGAGGTCCCGCTCACCGCGCCGGCCGGCGCCGACGACCCGACGCGCGACACCGCCTCCACGGTGACGGGCGCCGCCGCCGAGACCGCTGAAATCGATGAAAGCGATGAAAGCGATGAAAGCGATATCTCGCCCCGTACGGCGGAAACCGGTTCCTCCAGCCTTACTGCCGGTACCGGTTCCTCTTCCTCCGGCCATGCGGCGGTAACCGCTTCCTCCGACCGTTCCGTCGAAACCGGTGTCTCCGCCCGCACGGCGCGGACCGAGGCTCCGGCCCCGGCGGAGGCCGAGCCGGGAAGTGCCGCCCCCACGGCGGGTTCCGCGGCCCGCGCCTACCCGGCCGGCGTCGGGATCCCGGCGCCCCGCACGGCCGAAGCGACGCTCCACGCCCACGCCGAGGACGAATCCGGGGACCACGCCCGTACGGCGCGGAGCACGACCCCCGCCGGCACGGCGCAGTCGTCGCACGGCCACGCGGCCGAGTCCCGGCCCGCCGCCCGTACGACGGAGCCCGCGCCGCACACCCACCCGTCCGGCCCCGGGAGCGGCCCCGGCGACTTCGTCCACAGGACGGAGCGGGTCGCCGAGGACCGTGGCGCCGAACCGCCCGCGCTCGACCGCTCCGCCGGGACCGCCGGCCCCCTCGCCACGCCCGACCGGGCCGGGGTCGACCCCTTCGCCGTGGGTCCCGACGGCTCCCGTCCGCTGCGACGGCGGGTGCGCGGGGCGACGCTGCGGACGACCGCCGACGCCGCCGCCCAGCAGGCCGCACGGCAGGCCCCGCGCCCCGCCGACGCGGACGCCGTACGTGATTCGCTGGACGAGTTCGAGGCGGCCGTGGCCCGCGCGCACCGGGACACCGGCGAACACCCTCGCCCCGCCGAGACCCGCCCCACCCCCGCAACCGAAGACCCGATCGACCGCCGGCACGACCGCCGGCACGACCACCGTCCCGGCGTTTCGCCCGACCGGACCGAATGGACAGAGCCGTCCGACGCGTCCGACCGGAACGAACCGATCACCGACCCGATCACCGCCCGGGACACCACGCACCACCAGAACCACCTTCCGGAAGGAGCCGAGCAGTGAGCACGTCGACAGGTGAGACTCCCGCCGGAGACGCCAAGCCGACCGACCTGCGGGCCGCCGCAGCCGACTTCACCTGGCTGCTCAACCGCTTCGCCACCGAGACCGCGGGGGTCGTGGACGCCATCGCGGTGTCCTCCGACGGACTGCTGATCGCGGTGTCGGAGCTGCGCGAGCACGCGGACTCCGAACGGCTGGCCGCGATCGTCTCGGGCATCACCAGCCTGGCCGCGGGCGCCTCCGGCAACTACGGCCTGGGCGGCCTGAACAAGGTCATCATCGACCTGGAGGGCGGCCACGTCCTGGTCTCCGCGATCGGCAGCGGCGCCGTGCTCGGCGTCGTCACCGACAAGGAGGCCAAGCTGGGCAACATCGCCTACGAGATGACGGTGTTCGCCAATCGCGCCGGCACGGCGCTCAGCCCGCAGCTCGTCCTGGAACTGAAGAACAGCGTCGGCGCCACGCGTACGCGCTGAGCGCGTGCCACCGTAGAGAGAGCGAACACCGATGGCGGACGGCCGCACACCGCGCGAGGCCGGCGAGGACGGCGTCGCCCCCGTCGGCCCCGCACCCGCCGTCCGGCCCTTCCTGGTCACCGCCGGCCGGGTGGCGGGCGGCGCGGGCGAGGCGTCGTCGGGCCGGACGATGCCCGTGGAGACTCAGCTGGTGGCCACCACCGGCGGGCTCGACGCGCTCGACCGGCTCTCCTTCGAACAGCACGACATCGTCGCCTCCTGCCGCGTCCCGCAGTCCATCGCGGAGATCGCGGCCAGGCTGCGGCTGCACCTGAACGTGGTGCGGGTCCTCGCCGAGGACCTCCGGACGGCGGGGCAGTTGTCGGTGCACGTGCCCGACTCCGGCGTCACCCACGACGCATCCGTTCTGCGCAGGGTTATCGATGGCCTACGGGCCATCCCCGACTCCCGGGGGGTACTCCGTGACACCGACTGAACCGCTGGTCCGCACCTCGGCCGGCCAGGCCGCCGTACGGCCGCCGCTGCCGGTGAAACTGGTGATCGCGGGCGGCTTCGGCGTGGGCAAGACCACCGCCGTCGGCTCGATCTCCGAGATCGAGCCGCTGACCACCGAGGCGGCCATCACCGAGGTCGCGGCGGGTGTGGACGACCTCAGCCACACCCCGCGCAAGACCACCACCACGGTCGCGATGGACTTCGGCTGCATCACCATCGACCCGACGCTCAAGCTGTATCTGTTCGGCACGCCCGGGCAGGAGCGGTTCGGGTTCATGTGGGACGACATCGTGGAGGGCGCGGTCGGCGGGCTCGTCATCGTGGACACCCGCCGTCTCGACGACTGTTACGCGGCGGTCGACTACTTCGAGCACAAGCAGATCCCGTTCGCCGTTGCCGTAAACGCTTTCGACGGCCAGATCGCGCACACGCTGGACGAGGTCCGCTGGGCCCTCGACGTGTCCGAAGGCATCCCGCTGCTCGTGTTCGACGCCCGCGAGCGCGGTTCGGTACGCGACGCCCTGCTGGTCGTACTGGAACAGGCGCTGGCGCGTTCGGGCGGCTGACGGCGCACCGGACTGCCGGAACCACTGAAACAGTCAGAAACGATCAGAAACGGCCGGACAGTCGGAAACGGCAAGGCCGTGACAGCCGGACCGGAACCGCGGTGCGGGGGAATGACTTTCCCCCGCACCGCAGTTGCTCCGTCATGAGCCACCGCGAGAGCCACCTCACCGACCTCGGCCACGACGGCCGTACGATCACCAACCCGCCGGCCCTGCACGACCCCACGCCCTTCGGGTACAGCCATGCCGTGTCGGCGCCCGGCGAACCGGTCTTCCTCGCGGGTCAGTACGCCTCGGACGCGTCGGGCGCCCCGGTGCCCGGCGACTTCGCCACTCAGGTGGGGCTGGCCTTCGACCGTCTCGAGGCGGCGCTCGCCGGAGTGGGCCTCGGGCTGCGGCACGTCGTGCGGTTGGGCACGTTCATCGTCGACCACGACCCCGGCAGGCTCGAGATCCTGGGCAAGGCCCTGCATTCCCGTTTCGGCGAACGGCTGCCCGCGCAGACCCTGAGCGGGGTCGCCTCGCTCGCCCTGCCGGGCATGCTCTTCGAAGTGGACGCGATCGCCGTACGGCCCTTGCCCGGGGGCCAGGACCGGCCCTAGTTGCTCCGGCGCACCCCCGGTGAGACCGTCACCTTCGCCGCCGCCCAGAACACCGCGAGCGTCGCGAGTGCCATGCCGGCGACGAGGGTGGCGCCGCCCACCACCTTCTCGTAGTCGTGCTGGTAGAGACCGTCGACGATGTAGCGGCCGAGGCCGCCGAGGCTGACGTACGCGGCGATGGTGGCCGTGGAGACGATCTGGATGGCCGCCGAACGCAGACCGCCGAAGATCAGCGGGAGCGCGACGGGCAGTTCGACGCGCAGCAGGACGCCGGTCTCGCCCATGCCCATGCCCCGCGCGGCGTCCACGGGGGACGGATCGACGGAGCGCACCGCCTCGTAGGTGGTGACCAGGATCGGCGGTACGGCGAGGACGACCAGCGGGATCATCACCGGCAGCATGCCGAACCCGAGGACGATGGTCGTCACCACCAGCAGGCCGAAGGTGGGCAGCGCCCGGCCGGCGGTGGCAACCAGGGAAAGGACGTTTCCGCCGCGTCCGTAGTGACCGGTCACCAGACCGATCGGCAGCCCGATGACGGCGGCGATGGCAAGTGCTTCCAGGGAGTACTGGACGTGTTCCCACAAGCGGGTGGGAATTCCGTCGTAACCGTGCCAGTGCGCGCTGTCGCTGAAGAAGGCGCTGACGAAATTGATGACGTTCACCGGGCTGCGTCCTCCAGGGCGGGCACGGCCGGATCGGGCCGGGCCCCGGCGGGCTTGGTCTTTCCACCGCGCGCGCCGCTCGGCATCCACGGGGTGAGCAGGATGCGCGCGACGACCAGCAACGCGTCCGCGAGCACCGCCAGAGCGGCGCTGGTGATCACGGAGTTCCAGGCGAGTTCCGGCCGGTTGTAGATCTGCGCGTCGTGCAGCAGGTTGCCGAGCGCGCCCTGGTTGCCGATCAGCATGCCGACGCTGACGAGGCTGATGCTGGACACGGTGGCGACCCGAAGGCCGGCGATGATGGCGGGCACCGCGATCGGCAACTGGACCTGGACGTAACGGCGTACGGGCCCGAAGCCCATGGCGGTCGCCGCGGCGAGGGTCTCCTGCGGGACCGAGCGGACGCCGTCGACGATGGCCGGCACGAGCACGACCAGGCTGTAGACGGTGAGCGGGATCATCACCGTCAGCTCGGTCTGCCCCGTGTAGTCGATGAGGACGACGAAGAAGGCCAGGGACGGGATGGCGTAGAGCACGGTCGTCACCCACAGCACGGGCGGGTACAGCCAGCGCAGCCGCACGCACAACTGGGCCAGCGGGAGCGCGAGCAGCAGCCCGCCCAGCACCGGCAGCAGGGCCTCGCGCAGATGCAGCCCGATGAGGCCGAACCAGTCGTGCTGCAGGTCGCTGGGGATGTCGAAGAAGCGGTTCACCGGATGACCTTCCGGGCCGTCTCCTCGAGGGGCGGCCGCTCCTCACGGCCTGCCGCGTGGGCGCCGCGGATGGCCTCGCCGATGGCCGCCTGGGAGACGACTCCGGCGGCCCGGCCCTCGGCGTCCACGGCGACCGCCCAGCCGGTGGGCGACAGGACCGCGCAGTCCAGGGCGGCGCGCAGCGAGTCCTGCCCGGCGACGAACGGCCGTCCGTACGGCAGCAGTCGGCCGGCGTCGATCCGTCCGGCGGTCAGCGCGCCGGGCTCGCTCCAGCCGAGCGGGCGGCCGTCCAGGCCGGTGACGAGAAGAAAGGGGGCGTCGCTCGCGGCGCGTGCGGCGATCTGCTCGGCCGTGGAGTCGATCGCGACGATCGGGGTGGTGAGCAGTTCCAGGCCGGCGGAGGAGAAGAACGACAGGCGCCGGATTCCCCGGTCGGCGCCGAGGAAGTCCTCGACGAACGCGTCGGCGGGGTCGGACAGCAGCTCGGCCGGCGGCGCGAACTGGGCGAGCCGGCCGCCGGTGCGCAGCACCGCGACCATCGTGCCGAGCTTGACGGCCTCGTCGATGTCATGCGTGACGAAGACGATGGTCTTGCCCAACTCGGCCTGGATCCGCAGCAGTTCGTCCTGCAGACCCTTGCGGACGACGGGGTCGACGGCGGAGAACGGCTCGTCCATCAGCAGCACCGGCGGATCGGCGGCGAGCGCGCGGGCCACGCCGACGCGCTGCTGCTGGCCGCCGGAGAGCTGGTAGGGGTACCGCTTGGCGAACGAGGCGTCGAGCCCCACCCGTTCCATCAGCTCCCGCGCCCGCGCGCGGGCCTTGTCCTTGCTCCAGCCGAGCATCCGGGGCACGGTGGCGATGTTGTCGACGATCGTCCGGTGCTGGAAGAGTCCGGCGTTCTGGATGACGTAACCCATGGACCGGCGCAGGGTGTTGACCGGCTGCTGACGGCTGTCGACGCCGTCGATGAGAATCGTGCCCTCGCTGGGCTCGACCATCCGGTTGATCATCCGCAGAGTGGTCGTCTTGCCGCAGCCCGAGGGGCCGACGAGGACGGTGATCGAACGGTCCGGTATGTCGAGGGAGAGCCGGTCGACCGCCACCGTGCCGTCCGGGTATCGCTTGGTGACTGAATCTATCCGTATCAAAGCGCCGAATACCCTTCGGGTCTGGCCATTTCTGCCCGCTCTCGATACGAGTTCGGGCCGTTGCGGGGAGAGTCTAGACCGCTTACCAGATCAGCAGTCCGGCGGCGGCCCCCTGCGCGTACCGCGCGCTCGCCTCGATGCCGTCCAGGCGGCCGAAGATGTGGTGACGGGGTCTCTCGACCGTCCGGCCGGGCGGCCAGATCCCGGCGGCGGGTCGTTACGAGCAAGCGCGTACTGAAGCGATTTCCGCCGGGAAGGCAGGATCTCGTCCAGAGCGACGACGTCACCATCGCGCACGCTCACCAGGCCCGGCGGGCACCGGGCGCCGACCGGCGGACGGCCCGCGATCCCCGGGCCGTTGTGCGCCACGACTCCGGTCCTGCCGGGTCCATGCCGTCGGGCCGGCCGTCCCGTTCCCTGGTCGGGACGCCCGTTCCCCGGCCAGGCCGTCGCGTTCCCCGGCCGGGACGTCGAGGTCGCCGGTCGTCCCCGATCGGGAAGACCTCGCTCGTCGGGCTCATGCCCCTGCGCGGATCACGTCATCCGCCCCTGGGTGAAAGGGGTTTCCCCTGTGCGCGACCTGTGGGTCCGCTGATTCTCACTCTTCCCTCAGGACCGGCTCAGGGATCCCCCAGACATGGCCCCGATCGTCATGGCCATGAACGAAACGAACGCGGGAGGCGTCCGGCAGCGGTCGGTCGAGATCGTGGTGCCGGTGTACAACGAGGCGCACGTCCTCGCCGACAGCATCGGCCGTCTCCACGCATACCTCGAAGAGTCCTTCCCGTTCCCGTTCCGCGTCACGATCGCGGACAGCTCCGGGACGGACGCCACCTGGTCCGCGGCGAGCGACCTGACGCTCCGTCTCCCGCACGTGCATGCCCTGCGCCTGGAGGAGAAGGGCCGGGGCAGCGCCCTGAAACACGTGTGGAACCGCTCCGGCGCAGATGTCCTCGCCTCCATGGACGTGAACCTGTCGACGGGCCTGGCGGCGTTCCTCCCCCTGGTCGCCCCGCTGCTGTCCGGCCATAGCGACCTCGCCGTCGGCAGCCGGCCGCACCACCGGGCGTCCGCGATCCGGGGCTCCGGGCGGGAGTTCGTCTCCCGCTCCGTCGGCCTCCGGCTCAGGGCCGTTCCCGGCGCCCTCCCCCACTCTCGGCTTCCTTCGAGCGGGGGGACCCCCGGCTCCGACGCGCGGTGGGACTTCGCGGCCGTCCGCGCCGACGTCTTCCGTGCGCTCGCCCCGCACATCGAGGACACCGCCCGGTTCCTCGACGCCGAACTGCTGGTCCTGGCCCGGCGCAACGGACTCCGCGTCCACGAGGTGCCCGTCGACCGGACCGACGCCCCCGACAGCAGGGTCGACATCGCCCGCACGGCCGTCGACGGCCTCAAGGGCACGCGCCGGATGCCCCGCTCCACCCGTTCCACCCGCACCGGCCGCACCCGCGTCCCCGCCGTACCCCGCCGCACGAGCACCTCGCAGGTGCCGGCGGCGCGCACGACCACCTCCGCCGTCCTGCCCACCGGGGCGAACACCCACCTGGAGTACGCGTCATGACGACTCTCGCCCCGCCGCCCGCGCCCGTCCGGCAGGACGGCACCCGTCACCGGGCGGCCCCGCCCGGTGACGGCGGACTCGCCTCCCGCGCCAGGCGTCTGTTCACCGGCGCACCGGAGGACCCGCGATGGGCCCGCCCGGCCCTCTGGGCGATCCTCGTCCTGGCCACGGCCCTCTACGCCTGGAACCTCTCCTCGATCACCGGCAACACCTTCTACGACGCGGCCGTCTACAGCGGCACCAAGAGCTGGAAGGCGTTCTTCTTCGGCGCGCTGGACGCCGGCAGCTTCATCACCGTCGACAAACCGCCGTTCGCCCTGTGGGTGATGGGCCTGTCCGCCCGCGCCTTCGGATACGGCACCTGGCAGTTGATGCTGCCGATGGTCGCCGTGGGAACCGGTTCCGTCGCGCTTCTGTACCGGCTCGTCAAGCGGGACTTCGGCGCGGTGGCGGCGACGATCTCCGCGCTGGCGCTGACGCTCACCCCGATCACGGTCGCCATCACCCGGGACACCAACCCCGACCCGATCCTCGTCTTCCTGATGCTGCTGGGCGCGGCCGCGCTGCTGAAGTCCGTGCGTACCGGCCGGCTGATGCCCCTGGTGTGGTCGGGCGTCGCCATCGGTTTCGCGTTCAACACGAAGATGATGCAGGCGTACGTGGTCCTGCCCGCGTTCTTCCTGGTGTATCTGTGGGCCGCGAACGCCTCATTGGGCAAGCGCCTACGCAACCTTGCCGTCGGCACCGTCGCACTGATCGTCTCCAGTGCCTGGTGGATGGTGGTCGTCGATCTGATCCCGGCCTCGTCCCGCCCGTACATCGGCGGCTCGACGGACAACACGGTCTGGGACCTCGTCATCGGCTACAACGGTTTCGGCCGTATCTTCGGTGCGAGTTCCTCGGTGGGCTCGCAGGGCAACGGCGCCAGCTTCGGCGGCGAGGCGGGCCTGTACCGGATGTTCAACGACACCATGGGCGGCCAGATCTCCTGGCTGATCCCCTTCGCGGCGATCGCGCTGGTGGCGGGTCTCGTCCTGCGCGGCCGGGCGCCCCGTACGGACGCCAGGCGTGCCGCGCTGATGCTGTGGGGCGGCTGGTTCGTCCTGCACTACCTGACCTTCGCGCTCGCCGAGGGAACCTTCCACCCGTACTACGTCACCGCCATGGCGCCCGGCATCGCGGCCCTGGCCGGCGCGGGCGGCGTCATGCTCCACAACGCTTTCCGCAACGGCTCCGCGGCGAAGTGGGGGTGGGTGCTGCCGGCGGCGGTGGCGGCGAGCTCGGTGTGGGCGGTCGTCCTGCTCCAGCGGGTCTCCGGCTCCGGAACGCTGTACACGGTCGCCGAGGTCGTGGCCGGTGCGGCGGGGGCCGCGTCGGTGATCGGGCTGCTGGTCGGCCGGTTCACGAAGCGACAGCGGCTGACGGTCGTCGCGGCGCTGGCTGCGGTCGTGGCGCTGCTCGCCGGTCCGGCCGCCTACTCGGCCTCGGCCGCGACCTCCAGCACCAACGGCACCAACCCGACGGCCGGGCCGAGCACCGGCGGTATGGGGGGCATGGGCGGTGGCGGCGGCCAGCGGCCCAGCGGGGCCGGCGGCGGGCCGGGAACCAACTCCGGTGATGCGCCGAGCGGTTCGGGCGGCGGCCAGGAAACGGGCCAACCCCCGTCGAACAGCGCCGACTCCACGGACGACGGCGGCTCGACGGAGTCGGGTACGGCGGAGTCGGGTACGGCGGAGTCGGGTACGGCGGAGTCGGGTACGGCGGAGTCCGGCAGCGCCGACGGTCGCACCGGCGGGGGCATGGGCGGCGGTACCCAGGTGTCGTCCGCGATGATCACGTATCTGAAGAAGAACCAGGACGGTGCCGACTGGCTGGTCGCGGTGGCCACCGACCAGACGGCCTCCTCGATCATTCTGGAGTCCGGTGAGCCGGTCATCTCGATGGGCGGCTGGTCCGGCAGCGACAACGCGATGACGCTGGCCAAGCTGAAGAGTCTCGTGAAGGCGGGCAAGCTGCACTACATCGTCGTCAGCGACGGCGGCCAGGGCTCCTCGAACTCCGAGATCTCCACCTGGGTCAAGGCGAACGGAACAGCCGTGTCCGACTACAGCGGTCTCTACCGCCTGGACGCGTCGGACGTCGGCTGAGAACAACGGAAACACGGAACAACGGAAACGCAGAAACGCGAGAGGCGGGCCGCCGGTTCCACCGGCGGCCCGCCTTCCGCATGCCCTGAAACGTTGTGAAACCGCTTCAGAGCGAGCTGTCGTCGAAGCTGAGCTGCAACCGGAGCGACCCGGTCAGCGACAGCGGCGTGGACGACGCGTCTGCGGCCGGCGTCCCCGCCCCGACGTCCAGGCGAGAACGGTCGCACCCCAGCCGAGCAGCCACAGCGCCGCTCCCAGCGCCGCCGCCTCGACGCTCACGCGGCCGCCGCCTCCGCCGTCGGGAAGCCGCCGGTGCGCAGCACGCGTCCGCCGGGCAGTACGGCGTACACCTCGCAGCCGTCCCGCGCGGCCGCCCACTCGACACCGTCCACGCCCATGGCGAAGGCAGCCGTGGCGACGGTGTCCGCCTCGGTCAGGGTCGGGGCCACGACGGTGAGGCTGTCGAGGCCGGTCGCCGGACGGCCCGTGCGGCCGTCGAGGATGTGGTCGCCGCGCTCGTAGCGGGCGGAGGTCGCTACGGCCCCGTCGGTGAGGTCCAGGACGGTGCACAGCCGGTCGGCGATCTCGGGATGCCGTACGCCGACCCGCCAGGGTCCGCCGGAGACGACCACGTCGCCCCCCGCGTTGAGGCAGAACCTGCTGAGCCCGGCCCCGGTCAGCAGCTCCGCCGCCCGCTGCACGGACCAGCCCTTGACCACCGCACAGGGGTCCAGGGCGCGGCCGGGCAGCCGGACGTCGAAGGCGCCGCCGGTGGCCACCCGGTACCGCTCGCAGAGGTCGAGCACCTCCACGAGGTCGGTGCTCAGCTCGTCGGCCGACAGCTCGCCCCGGCCGTACCGGGAGACCTCGCTGTCGGCCTTGAACGGGCTGAACCGTGCGTCGACCTCGCGCAGCCACGCGAACACGGCGTCCCCCGTCTCGTCGGGAACGACGGTGTCGTCGACCCGCAGCGAGACCGGGAACCCCATGACGTGTTTGACGCGGTGCACGTCAGGCGCCCTTCGCGTCGATCGCTGCCTGGAGCGACTCCTTGTAACCGTCACTCGTGATGGTCGCGCCGGAAACCGTATCGATGTCCGCACTCTGTGCGGTAAGCGTTTCCGCAATCAGCTTCGGCACCGCCGCGGTCGTCTGCGGGTGATTCGGCTGCTTCAGCATCTCCACAGCCGTGATCTTGTCGCCCTCGAAGGTGACCTGGACCTGGACGTCGCCCTTCTCCGTGGCCACGGTCGAACCCGCCACCGTCTGCGACGCCGAGGCGGCTTCCGAAGCCGAGGCCGAGGGGGACGCGGAGGCGGCGGCCGCCTCGGCGTCGATCGCGGCCTGGAGCGACTCCTTGTAACCGTCACTCGTGATGGTCGCGCCGGAAACCGTATCGATGTCCGCACTCTGCGCGGTAAGCGTTTCCGCAATCAGCTTCGGCACCGCCGCGGTCGTCTGCGGATGGTTCGGCTGCTTCACCATCTCCACAGCCGTGATCTTGTCGCCCTCGAAGGTGATCCGGACCTGGACGTCGCCCTTCTCCGTGGCCACGGTCGAACCGGTGAAGGTGGTCGATCCCGAGGAGCCCGAGGAGGACGTGGAAGAGGACACTGACGGCGTCGAGGCGGCCTCGGTGGCGGAGGTCGTACCGGTCGACGGCACGTAGCGCCAGACCGGGATCAGACCCGCCACGGACAGGACCAGGACAGGTATTACTCGCTTCACGATGCTTTCCTCGTATCTCTCACAACCCGCCTCAACCCGCCAGGCTGAAGCGCTCGAAGTGGATCTGCGGCTTGGGCACGTCGAGCTCGCGCAGGGTGCCGAGGACCGCGTTCATCATCGGCGGCGGCCCGCACAAGAAGACGTCCCGCTCCGCGATGTCCGGTACGAGCGCGGCGAGTTCACGCGGCGCCAGCCGGTCCGGCACCGGGGGTCCGGTGACCAGGTGCAGCTCGGCGCCCTTGGTCAGGGCGAGTTCGCGCAGCTCGTCGTAGAGCACGGCGTCCCGCTCCCCCGCCACCCGGTAGATGACCACCGCGTGCCCGTGGATCTCCTCGAGGAGCGCCCTGATCGGGGTGACGCCGACGCCGCCGGCGATGAGCAGTGCCTCGGGCCGGGTGCGGTGCATGGCGGTGAAGGCTCCGTAGGGGCCCTCGGCGAAGACGCGGGTGCCGGGCTCGATGTGGCGCAGTCCGGCGGAGCCGTCGCCGGCCGCCTTCGCGGTGAGGCGCAGCCGGGTGCCGTCGGGCGCGGCCGAGAGGGAGAAGGGGTTCGCCTGCCACCAGCGGTCCTTGGTCAGGAACCGCCACAGGAAGAACTGGCCGGCCCGGGCGGGCAGCCGGTCCAGGTCACGGCCGGTGATGTAAACGCTTACGACGTTGTCGGCCTCGGGGACGACGGCCTCGACGCGCAGCTGGTGACGCCAGTTCCGCCACAGCGGCAGCACCAGCCGGCCCAGGAACACCGAGCCGAGGGCGACGCCCCACACGGCGTACCAGTACGCCGTGGCGGCGGACGACGCGGTGAAGGTCGTACCGACCGCGACCTGGTGCGTGAAGGCCAGCACCACGGCGACGTACGTGTACAGGTGGATGAAGTGCCAGGTCTCGTAGGCGAGGCGCCGTCGGGCCCAGCGGCCGGAGGCGCCGCCGACGACCAGGATCAGCACCAGCGCGACGGCGGCGCGCAGCACGCCCTCGACGGTCTCGGCGAGGTCGACGAGCTGGCTCACCGGGTTCATCGACGAGGAGTCGGCGTAGCCGAAGGTGATGAACACCACATGGCCGACCAGCGTCCACAACAGGCTGAAACCGGTCCAGCGATGCCAGTTGGTCAGCCGGTCCATGCCGATGCGGCAGTCGAGCCAGGGCAGCCGGGCCACCAGCAGCAGTTGGAACGCCATCAGCAGGGCGCTGTACAGGCCGGCGAAGCGGCCGATCACGACGAGCGCGTTGGAGGCGAAGCCCGCCTGGACGGCGAAGAGGGTCACGACGGCCGCGTTCGCGGCGAGCACGGCGTACAGGCCGGTGCGGGCCACTACTTTGGGACGTATCGCCGTGGGGGGTACGGGAGGCGATTGGACGGTCGTCACGGACGGAAACTCCTAGATCGGGTCCTCAGAACACAGAGCTTGTCCGTGCTTCGCTGTCGTTTTCCTGTCGTGCAACTTTCAAGATCTTATCGATTCGCGCGCACGTGAGACGCGGGTCTGGCGCTGCGGGGCGTGTGGCGCACTATGGGCGGGTGGAAAAAGTACGACTCCTCGTCGTGGACGACGACCCGCCGATCGCCGATCTCGTGGCGACGGTCGCCCGCTACGAGGGCTGGGACGCGGTCACCGCCAACTCGGGTGCGGAGGCGCTGCGCCGTGCCGCCGACTTCCATCCCGACATCGTGGTGCTCGACCTGATGCTGCCCGACATCGACGGCTTCGGCGTCCTGGACCGGCTGCGGCACACGGGGACGATGGTGCCGGTGGTGTTCCTGACGGCGCGCGACGGGGTCGCCGACCGGGTCGCGGGGCTGACCCGGGGCGGGGACGACTATCTGGTGAAACCGTTTGCCGTGGAGGAGCTGATGGCCCGGCTGCGGACCGTGCTGCGGCGCAGCGCCGGTCCCGGCGTCCAGCGCTCCGTGCTGCGGGTCGCCGATCTCACCATGGACGAGGACACCCGGGAGGTCCGGCGCGGCGGAAAACTGCTGACGCTGACACCCACCGAGTACGAGGTGCTGCGCTATCTGATGCGGAAGTCGCCGACCGTGCTCACCAAGGCGCAGATCCTCGACCATGTGTGGGAATACGGTTTCGGCGGCCGTTCCAACGTCGTCGAACTGGTCGTCAGCCGACTGCGCCGCAAGCTCGACACCACGGGCGACGACCCGCTGATCCAGACGGTACGCGGTTTCGGGTACGTGATCCGGCAGGCGGCCGAGTGATAGGCCGCTTCCGGTACGCGTACCGCAGACTGCGGCTCGGCACCCGGCTGGCGCTCGGCCTGGGCGCGCTGTCGCTCGTCGTGTTCGCGGTGGTCGGCGCCACGCTGACCATGTACATGCGCGACTACCTGAATCATCAGCTGCGCGACCAGATCAAGCTGGTCCAGGTCGTGCAGTCCAAGGACGCCAAGGCGCACGGCATCGTGGAACGCAAGCCGTACTACGGCTGGTACACGGCCGTGTACGACGTCTCGGCGGGCTCGGCCGTGCTGCGCAAGCCCGCCGACGTGCCCTCGGACACCACGGCGCTCACCGCCCTCGCCCGCCGGATGGAGGACGTCGACGCCGAGGTCACCCGCACGGTACGGATCGACGGCGAGGGCACCTATCTGCTGCGCGCCTGCGAGGTCTCACCCGGGGTCGTGCTGGTCAGCGCCGCGCCGACGGAGGACATCGACGGCACGGTACGCCAGCTGATCACCATGCAGGTGGTCGCTTTCGGCCTCGCCCTGCTGGCACTCGTGGTGTTCGGCCGGCGGATGCTGAAACACGGTCTGAAACCGTTGAGCGACATGGCGCACACCGCGCACGGCATCGCCTCGCACGACCTGACCGAGTCGGCGTCCCGGCTGCACCTGCGCGCGGACGCCCCCGGCGGCGGTCCGGAGGTCGAGGAGCTGCGCACCGCCTTCAACACGATGTTGCAGCACATCGACGACTCCCTCGCCGTGCGGGCGGAGGCCGAACAACGCCTGCGCCGCTTCGTCGCCGACGCCTCGCACGAACTGCGCACGCCTCTGATGTCGGTACGCGGTTACGCGGACCTCTTCCAGTACGCGGCCGCCAACGCGCCCGAGGAACGGGACAAGCACCTGGCCCGGCTGCGGGCCGAGGCCGCCCGGATGGGCTTCCTCCTCGACGATCTCCTGCTGCTCGCCCGCCTGGACGCGGCCGAGGTGGAGACACCCCTGCGGATGGAGAACGCCGACCTTGTGGAGCTGGTCGAGCAGGCCGCCGACGCGTTCCGCGCGAGCCACCCCGGCCATCCGCTGACGGTGTCCGCCGGCCCGGCCGCCGTATCACTGCGGATGGACCCGCACCGCATCCGCCAGGTCCTGGACAACCTCCTCACCAACGCGGCCGTGCACACCCCGCCCGGTACCGCGGTCCGCGTCGAGGTCGCCGTCTCGCCGGACACGGCACGCGTCCACGTCACCGACAAGGGTCCCGGGATCCCGCCGGGCGACCGCGACCGCGTCTTCGACCGGTTCTACCGCGTCGACAAGGCCCGCAGCCGGGACCGCGGCGGCAGCGGCCTCGGCCTGTCGGTCGCCCGGTCCCTGGTGCGGGCACACGGGGGCGCGCTGGAACTCGGCGACGCGGAGGGAGCCATGATGTTCACGATGACGCTGCCGAGGGGACCGGCCACGACCGCGCGGGCCGCCGTGGACCGGTAACACGGTGTCGTAGTAACGCCGTGTCGTAGTGACGCGGTGTCGTAGTAAACGCCGTGTCGTAGTAACGCCGCTTCGTAGTAACGCGGTGTCGTAGTAACTCAGCAGCGCGCGGCTCTTTCGGCGCGGTGGGAACGACTTTCCGTTGCCCCCCGAGGGGGCGACCGGATCGCGCGGGAGGGGCCGACCGTACTGCGGGCCGGTGAACCTCGGGACGTGCGCGGGATGAACCCCGGGGGGTACGGGCAGAAATCACACAGCCTCACCGCGCTTCCCCCGCCTCACGGCACCAGCCGCACGGCACCCCGTCTCACCGCACTGCGGTCGCCCTTCGGCCCGCACTCCGTCGGCTCACGGACACCGCACCGTCACACCGGAGGGGAACGACATCCCCGTCCCCTCCCCAGGCCCGATCCGTCGCGCCGCCGCGCGCGGCACGACGCGGAAGGACGACGTGCGCCGTGTCCCTGCTGCCTCTCGACGATCCCGCGTCCCCACCCCCGCCTCAGCCCCCGCTCGCGCAGGACCGCCGCCGCCCGCTGGCCGCCACCGCCACCCGCCGGGCCGTCGTCCTGTCCCCGATCCTGCTGCTCGCGGTGTGGGCGGCGGTCGACTGGCACGCCGTGCGCGACGGCACCGCCCTGCTGGCCACGGCCGACCCCTGGTGGCTGCTGGTCGGGCTCCTCCTCACCTACCTGGGCTCGGTCGCCGCGGCCTGCGTCCGTCAGGGGGCGATTCCGGACCGGCTGCCGCCGGGTCTGCTGGTGGCCTCCCAGATCGCCGCGGGCGCCGCGAACCACATACTGCCCGCGAGCATCGGCGCCCACGCGGTCACGGTCCGCTTCCTGCAGCGCCAGGGCGTCGCCCTGCCCCGCGCCACCGCCTCGGTCGCGCTGTACTCCCTGGTCAGAGCCGTGGCGAAGACACCCGTTGTGCTGGTTTTCCTGCTTGCCGCGCCCAGCGCCATACCTCCGGCCAGGCTCCTCCCGGAGGGGCGGACGCTGCTGCTGGCCGCCGCGGGTCTCCTGCTGGCCCCCGCGGCGACCGGGGCGCTGCTCGTCCTCGTACGGCCGCTGCGGCGCCCCGCCCTGGACTTCGTCCGCACGGCCCTCACCGACGCCCGGCATCTGCACACCCGCCCCGCCCGCTTCCTCCCCCTGTGGGGCGGGGCGGTCGCGGCGCCGCTGATCCAGGCGAGCGTGGTGGCCTCGGTGGGAACGGCGCTGGGCCTGCCCCTCTCCTGGCCGCAACTGCTGTTCGCGTTCCTGGCGGCGAGCACCGCGGCCGGCGCCGTCCCCGCACCGGGCGGCATCGGCCCGGTCGACGCGGCCCTGGTCCTCACCCTGGCCGGCTACGGCACCCCGCTGCCCCTCGCCACGGCGACGGTCATCGGGTACCGGGTCCTGACGGTGTGGCTGCCCCTGCTGCCCGGGATGCTGGTGCTCTCGGCGCTCGTACAGCGCAAGCAGCTGTGAGCTGCCGGCCCCGCCCCCGTCGGCCGGCGCCGCCTACCGCGCCCCGCCCTGCCGTCAGCCCGCCCTGCCTGCCGTGCCCTATCGACGGCCGTGCCCTCGCCGTCGGCCGTGCCGTCAGCTCTCGCCGTCGGCCGTCATGCGCAGCGAGATGCTGTTGATGCAGTACCGCTGGTCGGTCGGGGTCCCGTATCCCTCGCCCGCGAACACGTGGCCGAGGTGCGAACCGCACCGGGCGCACCGCACCTCGGTGCGCAGCATCCCGTGCGAGCGGTCCTCGATCAGCTCCACGGCGTCGGTGTCCTTCGGGTCGAAGAAGGACGGCCAGCCGCAGTGGGAGTCGAACTTGGTCTCGGAGGTGAACAGTTCGGCACCGCAGGCGCGACAGGAGTAGACCCCCTCGGCCTTGGTGTCGGTGTACTCACCGGTGAACGCGGGCTCGGTGGCGGCCTGCCGCAGGACGGCGTACTCGGCCGGGGTCAGCTCCGTCCGCCACTGCTCGTCCGGCTTTTCGACGTCGTACGACATGAGCCTCAGCCCCTTTACTGGGAAAGACGGTCCAGAATGCGCGGGCCCAGGTCCGTCACGTCACCCGCGCCCATGGTGAGAACGAGATCACCCGCCTTCGCCATTCCCGCCACGACCTCCGGTGCCCGTTCCTTGTCATGCACCGCGGTCACGTCCGCGCCGGCCGCCCGGGCCGCGTCGATGATCAGCTCGCTGGTCACGCCCGGGATCGGGTCCTCGCGGGCGGGGTAGATGTCGAGGACGACGGAGGCGTCCGCGAGGGCCAGGGACCGGCCCATCTCCTGGCCGAGTTCCTGGGTCCTGGAGAACAGGTGCGGCTGGAAGAGGACGAGGATGCGGGCGTCGCCGACCGCCGCGCGCATCGCCTCGAGGTCGGCCGTCATCTCCGTCGGGTGGTGGGCGTAGGAGTCGATGACCTGGACGCCCGCCGCCTCGCCCTTGAGCTGGAGGCGGCGCTTGACGCCCGTGTACGCGGCCAGGGCGGGGGCCAGGTCCGCGGCCGGGACGCCCAGGGCGACGCCCGCGGCCAGCGCGGCGACGGCGTTGTGCGCGTAGTGGCGGCCGGGCACGGACACCGTGAAGGTGAACTGCTGCCCGTCGAGCAGCACGGTCACCTCGCTCTTCAGCCCCTGGGGGACGACGGACAGCACGCGCACGTCGGCGTCCTCGGCCTCCCCGTACGTCACCACCCGCACGCCCCCGACCCGGCGGGTCAGTTCCCGCGCGCCCTCGTGGTCGGCGGTGATCACCAGGGTGCCGCCGGGCACGATCTTCCGGGCGAAGGTCTCGAAGGACGCGTAGATCTCGTCCATGGAGGCGTAGTTCGCGTGGTGGTCCAGTTCGACGTTGAGGACGATGGCGACCTCGGGCGCGTATTTGTGGAAGCTGCGGTCCGACTCGTCCGCCTCGGCGACGAAGATCTCGCCCTCGCCGTGCAGCGCGTTGGAGCCGGGCGCGTCCAGGTCGCCGCCGATCGCGTACGAGGGGTCGAGTCCCAGCTCGGACAGCGACACCGCCAGCATGGACGTGGTGGTCGTCTTGCCGTGGGTGCCGGCGACGGCGATCGGACGCGTCCCGTCCATCAGCCGGGCGAGCGCGTCCGAGCGGTGGACCACCGGAATCCCCAGCTCGGCCGCGCGGGCCAGCTCGGGGTTGTCGGCGCGGATGGCCGACGACACGACGACGCAGCTGGCGTCGTCGGCCAGGTGGTCGGCGGCATGGCCGATGTGCACGGTCGCCCCGAGCGCCCGCAGCGCCGCCGCGGTCCCGGACTCCTTGGCGTCGCTGCCGGCCACCTTCGCGCCGCGCTGCGCCAGGATCTTCGCGATCCCCGACATCCCCGCCCCACCGATGCCGATGAAGTGCGGTCGGTCCATGGCGGTAGGAAGGCCGGGTGCCATGCGTGTTCTCCCAGGGTGCGCTACGACGGTTCGGTGCGCCCCCACCCTATTGCGCGGGGCGCACCGCACCCACCCAGGGGCGCGGGGCCGTATCGACGACCGATGTTCGACCGCTCCGCGCGCGGGCGCCGCCGCCCACCGCGCAGCCGCACCCGTAGCCGCAGCCGCAGCCGCAGCCGCAGCCGCAGCCGCAGCGACCCGTCACCGGGGTCCGCTCACACCTTGCTGTGCGAGAAGAGTTTCAGCACCGGCACGCCCACCTTGTGCCGCGCCCGGGAGGCCCAGTCGCGGTGGAAGAACTCCTCGACGTAGTGGGGGTCGGTCAGCACGATCACCTCGTCCGCCCCCGCCTCCGCCACCAGGGACTTCAGCGCGTCCAGCGGATGGTCCTCGACGAGGCGTCCCACCGCGTCGTGGCCCGCCGCGTGCAGGGCCTGCAAGGACACCTCCAGGGCCCGTACGCCGAACCCCTTGGCCTCGTCCCCCTCGGGCGTCTCGCCCTCCCGCGCGGCCTCGTCCAGTTCGCCGAGAGCCACGTCGTCGATGGCCCGCAGCAAGCGGTCCGCCTGGTCGCCGCGCGGCTGGAGCAGCACCTGGAAGGTGACCGGCTCGTCCCCGTGCAAGGTGCTGACGAACTCCACGTCGGCGGACGTCAGGGCCTTCTCGATCATCAAAACGCTTGTGAACACCAGCGCCCCATTCTCCTTCGAGGACCCCCGTGGCCCTCTCTCCTCCGTGGGCCGTTCGCGGCCCTGCGGAAACCATCCTTCCCCGTATGCGCACGGGGACTGCGATTCAGTGTGCCCGCCGGACGCTAAACGGAACGATTTATTCCGCCCTTTCGGGACCGACGGCGGCGATCGAACTCCTATCCGGCATCGCGCCGCTGATACCTGCCGAACAGGAAACCTTCCTCCTCCAGGAGGGACACCAGTGCGAATCGGCGCGGAACGGCGACCGAGGGCCCGCCCGCGATCCGCTGCGCGTCGCCGACGGCGAGCATCGGGGAGACGGTCAGACAGAGCTCGTCGAGCACCCCTGCGGCCACGAACTGGCCCAGCAGCCGGGGCCCGCCCTCCGTCAGCAGCCGGGTGTGCCCGAGCTCGGCGAGGGCCCGGACGGCCCGGTCCGGCTCCACACCCGCGCCGTCGCCGGCGATCACCACGCGCGCGCCCGCCTTCTCCGCGGCCGCGACCCTGTCGGGGGCCGCCGCGGCGCCCGTCAGGATCAGGGTGGGGACCAGCGGCGAGGTGAAGAGCGGAAGCGAGAAGTCCAGGTCGAGGCTCGCGGTGACCACCGCGACGGCCGGCGCGGGACCCTGCCCGGCCGCCTCGCGCCGCCCGGCGAACCCGGCACGCGCGCGTGCGGGACGGTACCCCTCCAGACGTACCGTTTCCGCACCCACGACCACCACGTCCGCGAGCCCGCGCAGCGTGCCGAAGATCCGCATGTCGGTGGCGGTGGAGATGGGCTGGGAGCGCCCGTCGTGCTGGGCGGCGCCGTCGAGCGTGGACACCATGTTGGCCCGCAGCCAGGGCACGGGCTCACCGGATCCGGACCGGGGGTACGCGTAGGCGTCGGCGAGCTCGTCGAGGCTCCACTCGTGGTCCTCCGCCGCGCCACCCCCCTCGCCAACGCCCTCGCCGGGGGCCCCGAGCGGCCTGCCGCCGGAGTCGGTCGTCACTGTCTGGTCGGTCACAGGGAACAGCCGTCGCATGTCAGGCAGTCTGGCACGCCCCGTAGCATGGGGAACCGTGTCGTCCTCCTCCTCCGCCGCCGGCCTCAGCCCGATAGCCGACGCGGCCCCGGTGTCCCTCTGCACCCGCCAGCCGCACGTCCCCGCGGACCGGCTGGTCGCCGAGATGGTGCCGCCGCCCCGTTTCGACTCGGTCCGTTTCAGCACCTACATCCCGGATCCGAACCAGCCCGGCCAGACCGCGGCGGTCGGCGTCCTGGAGGGGTTCGCGACCGGACTCGGCGGAGCGCACGCCACGGGCGGCGCCAAGCGGGGGTTCCTCGGCTTCGGCAGGCCCAGGGCGCCCAAGGTCCCCGCCGGGCCCCGCGGCGTCTACCTGGACGGCGGCTACGGCGTCGGCAAGACCCACCTGCTGGCGTCCCTGTGGCACGCCACCCCGGCGGAGCCCTCCCTCAAGGCCTTCGGCACCTTCGTCGAGCTGACCAACCTGGTCGGCGCCCTCGGCTTCCAGCAGACGGTACAGACCCTCTCCGGGCACCGGCTGCTGTGCATCGACGAGTTCGAGCTGGACGACCCGGGCGACACCGTCCTCGTCTCGACGCTGCTCGGCAAGCTGGTCGAGGCGGGCGTCGCGCTCGCCGCCACCTCCAACACCCTCCCGGGCAAGCTCGGCGAGGGCCGGTTCGCGTCCGCCGACTTCCTGCGCGAGATCCAGGGCCTGTCCGCGCACTTCCGCGCGCTGCGCATCGACGGCGAGGACTACCGCCACCGCGGTCTGCCCGAGGCTCCGGCGCCCTGCTCCGACGAGCAGGTGACGAAGGCGGCGTACGCCACCGAGGGCGCGTCGCTCGACGACTTCCCGCATCTGCTGGAGCACCTCGCCAAGGTCCACCCGAGCCGTTACGGCGCGCTGACGGATGGCCTGAAGGCGGTCTGCCTCACGGACGTGGGGGCGGTGCCCGACCAGTCCACGGCGCTTCGGCTGGTGGTTCTGGCCGACCGGCTCTACGACCGCGAGGTCCCGGTCCTGGCCTCCGGGCTCCCCTTCGACCGGCTGTTCAGCGAGGAGATGCTGAACGGCGGCTACCGCAAGAAGTACTTCCGCGCGATCTCCCGGCTCACCGCGCTGGCCCGCGACGCCAAGCGGCTCGTCGAGCCCCAATAAACGATCTTGACCGTCAGGTCAAGAGGTGGATCACGCCAAGAACACCTCCCTTTTGAGGCGCACTTCATCTCGCAACGTCCAGTTAACCCTGCAAACAACTTTGCAGGGTTAACGTGTTTCTTGACCAGCGATTGACCAACCGTTGGTCTGGACTGGAAACGCGAACCTGCCGAAGGGGGGCGCATGTTCCGAGGTACGACGTCCCGGACCGTCATCTCGATCCTCGCCGCCGTCCTGCTCGCCCTCCCGTTCTTCGCACCCACGTCATCCTTCGCACACGCGCACACGGTGCGTCAGGCCGAGGCCAA
Source organism: Streptomyces sp. NPDC002884 (assembly GCF_040295245.1). Lineage (NCBI taxonomy): Bacteria > Bacillati > Actinomycetota > Actinomycetes > Kitasatosporales > Streptomycetaceae > Streptomyces > Streptomyces sp. NPDC002884. The sequence goes on from NZ_JBEOVB010000005.1 coordinate 394,872, forward strand.
GACTCAGGCCGGAATCAAACTCGCCGGCAAAGCGATGCGCGACGAGATCGCCACGTTCCGCGACTGCGACCGCTCCGGCGGTCCCGCCGACCCCGACCCCCTGCGCACCCGCGACCGCCACCGCACCACCGCCTCCGCCCCGGCCGCCTCGACACCCCAGGAGCCCGAGCGCGCGCTGCTGGCGCAGGATCCCGCGGCCGCGCACCAGCCGCCCCGGCCCGGCGACCCCTATCACCGCTCGTCGAGATCCTCGGCGGCCCACTCCCCGGCAGCCCTGCAGGTCTTCCGCTGCTGAGCGAGCAGAGCAGAACAGCAGTTCCACCACCTGTCCTGTGTCCTGCACATCCGACGCGCCCCCACGGCGCGCCAGGAGGAGTCACCACTTCATGCAGCCCCTCATCGACAACGCCCGCACGTTCGGACAGCGCCCTGAGGAGTTCGCCGAACTCGCGGACGGCCAGTCCCCCCAGGTCCTGTTCATCACCTGCTCCGACTCGCGGGTCGTTCCCGCCCTGATCACGGGCGCACGTCCCGGCGAGCTCTTCGAACTGCGCACCGCGGGCAACATCGTGCCCCCCTACGTCTCCGACCGCCCCACCGGCGAGGCGGCCACCATCGAGTACGCCGTGGAGGTGCTCGGCGTCCAGGACGTCGTCGTCTGCGGCCACTCCCACTGCGGTGCCGTCGGCGCCCTGGTGCGCGGCGACGACCTCGACGGCGTCCCCGCCGTACGCGACTGGCTCGCGCACGCCGCGGACGAACCGGGGACCGCCGACCCCGACGACCCGACGGTCATGCGGGCGGTGCAGAACCACGTGCTCGCCCAGTTGCTGCGGCTGCGCTCCTACCCCTGCGTGGAGAAGCGGCTGGCCGACGGCAGGCTGCGGGTGCGCGGCTGGTACTACGAGGTGCACACCGGCGCCGTACGCGAACACCGCGTGGACACCGACGGCTTCGAAGCCCTGTGAGCGCCGCGATGAACCAGAAGCCCGCCGGGCGAATATCCCGGTTCCCCCACCTGAAGCAGGACTTCGCCGCCTCCCTCGTCGTCTTCCTGGTCGCGCTGCCGCTGTGTGTGGGCGTGGCCGTGGCCTCCGGCGTGCCGGCCGAGCTGGGGCTCGTCACCGGCATCGTCGGCGGCCTCGTCACCGGTCTGCTGCGGGGCAGTTCCCTCCAGGTGTCCGGCCCCGCGGCCGGACTGACCGTGCTGGTCTTCGAGGCGGTGCAGGAGTTCGGCCTGCCCGCCCTCGGAGTGATCGTCCTCGCCACGGGCGTCCTCCAGCTCGCCATGGGCGCCCTGAAGCTGGGCCGCTACTTCCGGGCCATCTCCGTCTCGGTCGTCGAGGGCATGCTGGCCGGAATCGGCCTGGTCCTGATCGCCGGTCAGCTGTACGCGGCGGCGGGCACCAAGGCGCCGGCCTCCGGCCTCGATAAGATCACCGGACTGCCCGGGGCCCTCGCGGACGCGGCCGGCCGCACCTCCGCACTGGCCTCGCTCGCGATCGGCGTCGGCACCATCGCGGTGCTCGTGTTGTGGAAGCGGTTGCCGGCGACGGTGCGTACGGTGCCCGGCCCGCTCGCCGCGGTGGGCCTGGCGACCCTCACCGCCCTGCTGCTGAACCTGCCCGTGGCCACGGTCGAGGTGCAGGGCCTGCTCGGTTCCGTGCAGCCTCCGTCGCTGAGCTCCTTCGGCGAACTGGCGCACGTCGGCCTGCTGGGCACGATCGTCGCGTTCACCCTGATCGCGTCCGCCGAGTCGCTGTTCAGCGCGGCGGCGGTGGACCGGCTGCACGACGGTCCGCGCACCGAGTACGACAAGGAGCTGATGGCGCAGGGCGCGGGCAACGCGATCTGCGGGGCGCTCGGCGCGCTGCCGATGACCGCAGTGATCGTGCGCAGCGCGGCCAACGTGCAGGCGGGCGCGCGGACGAAGGCGTCGCGCGTCCTGCACGGCGTGTGGCTGCTGCTGTTCGCGGCCCTGCTGCCGAACGTGCTGGCGTACATCCCCATCCCGGCACTGGCCGGCATCCTCGTGCACGCGGGCGCCAAACTCGTGCCCGTACGGGCGGTCGTGGGTCTGTGGCGCGAGCACCGCGGCGAGGCGCTGATCCTGGTCGCCACGGCCGTGTCGATCGTCGCGGTCAGCATGTTCGAGGGCGTGCTCGTCGGTCTCGCGCTGGCCGTCGCCAAGACGGCCTGGGAGGCCTCGCACATCAGGCTGGAGGTCGTCGACAAGGGCGCGGGACCCGTCCAGGCGTACCTGTCGGGCAACGCGACGTTCCTGCGGCTGCCGAAGATCCTCGACAGCCTGGAGGCCCTCCCGCAGGACCGCCCCGTCGAGCTGGACCTCTCCGGACTGCACCACCTCGACCACGCCTGCCGTACGGCGCTGGAGACCTGGGCCGAACGGCACAGCGCGGCCGGCACGGAACCGGTGAAGGTCACGGAACCGGTGACGACCGTCTAGCCGCCCCGCTCGCCGTCCGGCCCGGGACTCGGGGCGTGGCCCCGGGCCGGGCGGCGGGCATATCGTTGCAGAGCGGACAGAAACGCTCTCACGGGCCTCTCGCCGAGGAGGTCGTCATGCTCCAGGAGCTGCTGGGCGCGGCCGCGGCGGTCGCCGCCGGGGGCCTCGTGTACCTCGGGGCGGCGGCGCGGGTCGTCAAGCAGTACGAGCGCGGGGTGGTCCTGCGGCTCGGGCGGCTGCGCGGCGAGGTCCGCCCGCCGGGGTTCACCCTGGTCGTCCCGGCCGTGGACCGGTTGCACAAGGTCAACATGCAGATCGTGACCATGCCCATTCCGGCCCAGGAGGGCATCAGCCGCGACAACGTGACCGTGCGGGTCGACGCCGTCGTGTACTTCCGGGTGGTGGACGCGGCGGCCGCGATCATCAACGTCGAGGACTACCGCTTCGCCGTCTCGCAGATGGCACAGACCTCGCTGCGGTCCATCATCGGCAAGAGCGAGCTGGACGACCTGCTGTCCAACCGGGAGAAGCTCAACGAGGGCCTGGAGCTGATGATCGACAGCCCCGCCATCGGCTGGGGCGTGCAGATCGACCGGGTGGAGATCAAGGACGTGTCCCTGCCGGACACGATGAAGCGCTCGATGGCCCGGCAGGCCGAGGCCGACCGGGAGCGGCGGGCCCGGATCATCAACGCCGACGCCGAGCTCCAGGCGTCGAAGAAGCTCGCCGAGGCGGCGAAGGAGATGTCCGAGCAGCCCGCCGCGCTCCAGCTCCGGCTGCTCCAGACGGTGGTGGCGGTCGCCGCCGAGAAGAACTCCACCCTGGTGCTCCCGTTCCCGGTGGAACTGCTCCGTTTCCTGGAGAAAGCCCAGCAACCGCTTCCACAAAATCCACAGCAAGAGCCACGGCAACAGGCACAGCAACAGCCGCAGCAACAGCCTGCGCAACAAACGCCCCTGCCGCCTGCACCGCCGCCCTCGCCGAAGGATGTGGACGAGTGACACGAGCTACGCGCGTGGTTCCCGGGGCGCAGTCCGGGTGATAGACACAGCGGGATCACAGTTCCTGTCCGCCAGCAGGAAGGTTTCCCCATGTCTGCGACACGACGTCAGATCCTCGCCGGTACCGGTGCCCTGGGAGTGGGCGCGAGCATCGCGTTCACCGGCGCCCTCTCCGACCTCTTCGCGGGCACCGCCGCCGCGCAGAACCTCGGCCGCGACGGCTACGGGCCCCTCGTCCCCGACGCGCACGGCCTGCTCGACCTCCCCGCGGGCTTCCGCTACCGGGTCCTCTCCCGCGAGGGCGACCCGCTGCGCTCCGGCGAGGGGCCGGTGCCCTCGAACCACGACGGCATGACGGCCCTGCCCGGCCGGGGCGGTCGCGTCCATCTCGTCCGCAACCACGAGAACCGCCCCACGGCGAAGTTCCCCGTCCCCACGATCGACGGCCTGACCTACGACCCCGCGGGCAAGGGCGGCTGTACGGCCCTGACCCTGGACTCACGGAACAACGTGCTCTCCGAGCGGGTGGCCATCGCCGGTACGGCCGTCAACTGCGCGGGCGGGCCCACTCCGTGGCACACCTGGCTGACCTGCGAGGAGACCGAGGACAAAGCCGGCACAAACGGTTACACAAAGGATCACGGCTTCATCTTCGAGGTGGACCCGGCCGACCCGCGCCGCAGCGGGGCCGTCCCGCTGACCGCGATGGGCCGCTTCCAGCACGAGGCGATCGCCGTCGACCCGCGGCTCGGAATCGTTTACGAAACCGAGGACGCGTTTCTTGAACCGTTCGGCCTTTTCTACCGCTTTCTGCCGAAGAAACCGCTGGGCGGGGCGGGCTCGCTGCGCGCGGGCGGCCGTCTCCAGGCGATGCGCGTCCCCGGCGTACCGGACCTGTCCTCGATCCAGGACACGGGCGCCACCTTCGACGACATCGAGTGGGTCGACGTACCGGACCCCCTCGCCGTCGAAACCCCGGTCCGCCTCCAGGACTTCGGCCCGAAGGGCATCACGCACGCCCAGAAGCTCGAGGGCTGTTACTGGGGCGGGCACTGCGTGTACTTCGTGTCGTCGTTCGCACACGGCTCGGACGGCTCGGCGGCCGACCACTTCGGCCAGATCTGGCGCTACGACCCGAAGCTCCGCCGCCTCACCCTCGTCATCGTCTTCGGCCCGGACACGGACGTCCAGCTGCCGGGCGAGTCCCCGGACAACATCTGCCTGGCGCCCAGCGGCGGCCTGATGGTCTGCGAGGACGGCAACGGAGCCCAGCACGTCTTCGGCGTGACCAGGACCGGCGAGGTGTACGCGATGGCGCGGGGCCGCCAGAACATCGGAACGCCCCAGGCACCCGAGTGGGGCGAGTTCGCCGGCGTCACCTTCTCCCCCGACGGCGACACGATGTACGTGAACTGCTACACCCCGGGGACGACCTTCGCCGTCACGGGGCCCTGGCGGCGCTAGGCCGGTTCCCGGGAGGGGCCCCGCCGGCGCGGGGCCCGGACCGGCGTCCGGTGGGGCAGCTCCCGGCCCGCCCGGCCTCGACGTGACATCACGGGAGCCGTCGGCGCAACGACGTCCCGTGTCCCCGCCCGCCCGGGCACTGCCGGGGCGACGAGAGCCCGGGCGGGTGACACCACCAGAGGCACGGGCGCATATCGCCATGAACACCAGTAAAACCCTCATAACTTCATACGATGATCCCTCCCGTACGTCGCCTCGTCGCCCTCTGCGCCCTGGGGGCCGCGCTCGCCCCGCTCGCCGCCTGCGGCACCCCTCAGGACCCACACACCGCGCGTCCGGCCGCCCCCGCGCACGCGTCCATCGCCCCCACCCGGCCCCCCACCCTGGCCCCCGGCCCGGCCGGCCTCACCCCCGTCTTCAGCAACGCGCCCCGCACCGCCGACAAGACGGTCGCCCTCACCTTCGACGCCGACATGACCGCCGACCAGGGAGCCCGCGCGGCGGCCGGCGAGCACTTCGACAACCCGGGGCTGATCGCGGCGCTGCGGGCGCTGAAGGTGCCGGCCACCGTGTTCATGACCGGCCGCTGGGCCGAGGAGTACCCGGACCAGGCCCGCTCCCTCGGCCGCGACCCCCGCTTCGAGATCGCCAACCACTCCTACAGCCACTACGCCTTCACCGACGACTGCTACGGCCTGCCGACCGTCCCCGAGGACAGGATGCGCGCGGACGTGGAGCGGGCGTACACGGCGTTCCGCAAAGCCGGGGTGCCTGACGCGATGCCGTACTTCCGCTTCCCCGGCGGCTGTTACGACCGGCGGGCGCTGCGCGCGGTGAGCGGCATGGGCGTGACCGCGGTGCAGTGGGACGTGGTGAGCGGGGACGCCTTCGCGACCGACGCGGACGCGGTGGCCCGGCAGGTGCTGGACGGGGTCCGGCCCGGCTCCGTCGTCGTCATGCACTGCACGCGCAGCGCCGCCCCGACGACCGAGCGGGCGGTACGGTCCGTCGTCCCGGAGCTGCGCCGTCGGGGGTACCGGTTCGTGAAGGTGTCCGAGCTGATCGGGACGGCGAGGCTGGTCGGGACGGCGAGCGGACGACGGTGAACCACGCACCCCCGCCCCCCCGCACCCCCGCACCCCCGCACCCCCGCACCCCCGCACCCCCGCACCCCCGCACCCCCGCACCCGCACGAAGACGACCTCGCTTCGTACGGCGTCGTCGCTTACGTACGCTGGAGGCATGAGCGAGGACAGTGACCGGGAGTACTGCCTGATCGACGCGACCACACCGCCCAGGGCCGAGGGGCCGCCGTACGCGGAGTGCGTCCTGTGCCGAAAGCCGACGGAGTATCCGGAGTCGTACAAGGGGATCACGCTGTGTCCGGTGTGCGAGTGGCAGGAGGCCCAGCGGACCGCGTGCTCGGGGTAACCGCTTGCTCGGGGTAACCGCTTGCCGCGCGCAACCGGGCACGCGCAGGCAGGCAGGCAGACAGGCAGACAGGCAGACAGGCAACACAACCGGTTACCCGGCAAGTAACAGGTAACCGGTTGCCGACAGGTTGCCGTGGTCGCGAGTGGCAGCCATGGTGGTGGCGGGTGACCGGCGTGGGGGGGGCAGGCGCCGACGTGGTGGCGGTGGCGGTCAACGGCCGGACACTGATTCGTCATCGCTTACCTGCTCGCGATCGTCTCACCGATGCGTAATCGGTTACCCGGTCATCGGCGCACGTGCCGTCGCTCGCTGAGCCGTAATCGGTTACCAGTGCACGTCACCGGCACGCGATCGTGAACTGCTACGTAACCGCTTGCCCGGCCTCCGGCCTCCCCCTCCCCTCCCCGCCTCCCTCTTCGCCCCCTCCCCCCCTCCCCGCCTCCCCGCCCCCCGCTCACGGTGATCGGCGTGATGTGAGCGCGCACGCAACGGCCGTCGCCGCGGCGGTCAGCAGGGCTGCCGCGGCCAGGGGCAGGAGCGGCAGGTGGACGGTCGCCGAGTGGGAGCCGCTGACCAGGCCGCTCACCGCCGCCTGCGCCGGGGAACCGGTTACCACCAGCGCCAGCAGGGCCGCCAGCAGCAGCGCGGGGACCGCGCGGCCGGGCGAGCGCAGCACGGGCCAGGCGGTGAGCGCGCCGACGGCCGCGCCGAGCAGGGCACAGGTCAGGACGGCGAGCAGTCCGGCGCCGGCGGCCGGCAGGACGGGAACACGCTTGTCGTGGTCGCTGCCGACCGGGTCGCTGATGATCGTGACCATCACCGTCGCCGCCGTACCGAGCACGACGGCCGTGGTCAGCGCGACCAGGAAACAGGCCAGGTGCGCCCGCCCGGGCCCGACCGCCGCCGCGACGACCGTGCGGGCGGCCGGGGGCTCGTTGGTGACGCAGATCCGCACCAGCCACGCCGCCACGGGCAGCAGGAACGCGGCCGTGTAGCCGAGCGAGTCCAGCAGCGGCTGGCCGCCCTGCACACCGATGCCCAGGAAGACGGCGTAGAGGAGGAACGGCGGCAGCCAGCGCTGCGAGCGCAGGAGCAGAGCGGTCTGATAGCGCAGGAGGGCGGTCATCGGCGGGGGCTCCCGTCCTGACGGACGCTCACCACGTGCCACGGCGGGCGGGCGGTCAGCAGGGCGCGGAGCAGTACGTCGGAGTGGGAGGCCGGGACGGTGAGCCGGTGGGCGCGGTCGGCCGTCTCCTCGACGCCGGTGGCCAGCCGGAGCACCTCCGGCGGGAGCGGGGCGGCCGTGCCGTGCACCTCGATGGTCATGTGGGGACCGTCGGGCACGGTGGTCGGTTCCGCCGCGGTCCGCCGGTGGAGGGTGCCGTCGCGGACGGTGTACTCGGTGTCCGCGCGGCCGGCGAGGCGGCGGGGGTCGTGGTCGACGAAGACGACGGCCGCCCCGGCGGCCGTCCGCTCGGCGACGGCACGTTCGAGTTCGGCGCGCGCGTCGGTGTCGAGTCCGGTCCAGGCCTCGTCCAGGATCAGCAACTCCGGTTCGGCGAGGAGTGCTTGCGCCACGGCGACCTTCTGGCTGCTGCCCTTGGACAGGCGGCTCATCGGGGTGTGGGCGTGTGCGGTGGCGCCGAAGCGGTCCAGCCAGTCGCCCGCGGCACGTTCGGCCGCCGTACGGGACAGGCCGTGGACCGCGCCGAGGTGGGTGAGGTAGCCGAGGGCGGTGAAGGGGAGGGCGGCGGGGAAACGTTCGGGAACGTAGGCGGTGCGGGGAGCGCCGGTGATCCTGCCCTCGGTCGGGGCGTCGATGCGGGCGAGGAGGCGGAGCAGGGTGGACTTCCCGGTGCCGTTGGGGCCTTCGATGCGGGTGAGGGTGGCGGGGGCCGCGTTCAGATGCACGTCGCGCAACACCCAGGGGCCGCGCACGCCGTAGCGGCGGCCCACGCCCTCCAGCCGTAGCTCGCGTGGCATGCGGACCGTCCTTTCACCGCGGGATGCATGGATCTTCCACCTGGCAGACTGGAGGACGTGACCAGTGATCCGGCCGTTCCCGGCGACAGCCCTTTCCGTTCCGATCCTTCGATACGGGACGAGGCTCCGCAGTTCGTCCTGCCGTTGGTGGTCCGTATCGAGCGTGCCGACCCGCCGGCGCGCACGGACGCGCTGGAGACGGCCGCGCGCGCCGTGCTGACCCTCCTCGCCGACGAGCGGGCGCTGGGCGACGGCGAGTGGGCGGAGGCCGTCCGTGACTGGCAGGACGCCCGGATCCGCAAGGTGGTGCGGCGGGCGCGCGGCGCGGAGTGGCGGCGGGCGGAGGCGCTGCCCGGCATCACGGTGACGGGCAAGGCGGCGGAAGTAAGGGTTTTCCCGCCTGTTCCGCTGGACGGCTGGCCCAAGGACCTGGCGAAGCTCCAGGTTTCCGGAACCGATCTCGAGGACCCGGAGCCGCCGGTCGACATCGACCCGACGACTCCGGTGATCTGGCAGAACCCCGAGGTCGGCATGTCCGCGGGCAAGGCGATGGCGCAGGCCGGACACGGCGCGCAGCTCGCCTGGTGGGAGCTGTCGGACGAGGAGCGGACCGCCTGGCGCGAGGCGGGTTTTCCGCTCGCCGTGCGGACCGCGGAGCCGCGACGGTGGCGTGCGCTGACGGAGAGCGGCCTGCCGCTGGTGCGGGACGCGGGGTTCACCGAGATCGCGCCGGGCAGTTGCACCGTCGTCGCGGACCACCCCGCCCTGCGGACCACCCGCTAGTGCTCTGACCGCATACCTTCGCCGGGTTGGGCGGGTGTGGGGCCATTAATGCCAGCTACCTGGCGAGGCATCCGCCTATGCTCGGCTCGTGCAGCCGCTTTCCGACCGCAGCAATCTGTTGATCACGGCGTTCCCAGCCGAGCTTGCAAGCGATGCCGAGGCAGTCCTGGCGGTGATGCCTGATTCTCGGCTCCAGCCGCATGCCTCGTTCTCGGTCGTTGTAGAGGGCCAGCAGGTTTTGAACCCGGGCGCCTCTATAACGACGAGCCGTCAACTGACAGGGTGGCGTCGCTTTCGTCGCGCCAACAGCAGCTTCTGCACTGCCTGTACTCAAGGCACTGCGACGGGGTGGTCAGGCAGCGACACCTGGAGAAGGTCGTTGGTTCCACGGACCCGTGGGCCGTCCCCTTCGTGGTGCAGCTGGTTGGCGAGTACGTCTTGGAGATCCTGGTCGTCATCTGCGATGAGCTCCGTGATCTCGCCACGCCCGGCACCTGCGGCCACCTCGCTTACGGGCAGTTCCTCGTGGACAACCCTGCCTTCTTCGCGCGCACTCAACGGCGGGTTGTGAGCTACTGGAGCTGTTACTACCGCGGCACCTACGCGAGCTTTCGGGGCTACCCGGGGTGCACGATTCTTGACCTCCTACGGTCCGCTGCCTCCGACAGAGCAGGACATCCCTGGCCCAACCTCGCTCCAGCCGGCGCCAGGGTGGACGGCTACTGCTAGGACCCGGCCGGGCAAGGTCGCCAGGCTGGTCAAGCGGCATCGGCGAGGGGACGTCCGCCCCAACGGATGCCCTTCTCGCTGCGGATGCGAGCGCGCTCGCGGCGCTGGGCTGCCAGCACGTCGGGGTGACGGGCATTCGCGTTGCGCCAGCGCAGATAGGCGTGCAGGGCGCGGGTCTGCACGGTGTGGTTGCGGTGGTTGGAGTTGGCGATAGTGAACTGCCGCAGCGGCCCGAAGTGCGCCTCGATTGGGTTGGCCCAGGACGCGTATGTCGGCGTGAAGCACAGCTCGACGCGGTTCTTCTTCGCCCAGCGGCGGATCGTCTCGCCTTTGTGGGCGGACAGGTTGTCCAGGATGACGTAGATGGGGGCGCCGTCCGGTCGGGCGGCCCGGACCGATCTGAGCGCGGCCAGCGTGTTCGCGGCGCCCTTCTTCCGGCGGTTGACGCCCCAGAGCGTGTCGTCACCGACCGAATAGCAGCCGTGGAAGTACCTGACGCCATGCGTGCGGTGGTAGGTCGCCGGGTGCCGCTCGGGGTGACTGGCCGGGGCCCAGCCCGCACCGCCGGTGGGGCGGATGCCGAGGGGGCCGAACTCGTCGAACGCGAAGACCCGGTCCGGGAAGCGGTCCAGGACCTCCTCGATCCGGTCCAGCTTTGCCTCGCGGTCGGGGTCCGGGGACTCCTTCCACGTCTTGGTGCGCTGGAAGGTGATGCCGCGGCGGGCGAGCAGACGGCGTAACGCCTCGCGGCCGATGCGGATGACCCGCCCATGGACTTTCCGCAGGTGGGCCAGAAGTTTGCGGATGGACCAGCGAGTGAAGGGTTGGCCGAGTTTGGTCGGGCGGGTGGTGGCCGTCTGAACGACGAAGTCCTCGTCGTCAGGACTGAGCAGGCGGGGACGGCCTCCCGCCCATCGAGGGTCCAGGCAGGCCAGGCCGATCTCGTTGAACCGGTGGATCACATCCCGGACGGTGTCTTCGTCGGCTTGCACCAGCTGGGCGATCACCGGGACCCGGTTCCCGCCGGCCGAGGCCAGCAGCATCATCGCGCGTCGGAAGCGGGCCGAACTGGTGCTGCCCCGGCGCACGATCTGCTGCAGTTTCTGCCCCTCCTGGTCGGTCAACCTGCGCAGACGAACAGGCTCAGCCACCGCACCCCCAGCACTCGGATCGGATGTCACGCAACATCCAACCGCCCCGACCACCATCCCGGCGAACCAATGTGGTCAGAGCACTAGCTAGCCCCGAGCCCCCGGAGCTAGCCCGAGCCCCCGGCCGCATCTCCTGCCCCCACCCCCACCCTCGCCTCACCCTGCCCCTGCCCCTGCCCCTGACGCCTGACGCCTGACGCCTGACGCCCCTGCGGCTCCCCAGTTCTGTGGCCCGAACCTCAAATGTTGCTCTGAAGGAGGGCGGTCGGCGGTTCGGGAGGCGGTGGCGGGGCCATACCCCCGTCACCACGCAGGGGGCACGAAGGAGGCGGGGACCATGAGGCGACTGGGGACGGGGATCGGCTGGCGGCCGGAGATCGCGGACGCCGTGGAGCGCATGCCGGGGATCGACTGGGTCGAGGCCGTCGCCGAGAACGTGTGCCCCGGGCATCTGCCCGACTCGCTGCTACGGCTGCGCGAACGCGGGGTCACCGTGATCCCGCACGGCGTCTCGCTCGGACTGGGCGATGCGGAGCGGCCCGACGCGGGACGGCTGGCCGCGCTCGCCGAACGGGCCGAGGCACTGGGCTCGCCGCTGGTCACCGAGCACATCGCGTTCGTCCGCGCGGGCGGCCCCCTGACGGCGTCCCCGCGGCTCGAGGCCGGGCATCTGCTGCCCGTGCCACGCACCCGTGACGCCCTCGACGTGCTCTGCGAGAACGTGCGCATCGCGCAGGACGCGCTGCCCGTGCCGCTCGCGGTCGAGAACATCGCCGCGATCGTCGCGTGGCCGGGCGAGGAGATGACCGAGGGACAGTTCCTGTACGAGCTGGCCGACCGCACGGGCGTACGGCTGCTCATCGACGTGGCCAACCTGCACACCAACCACGTCAACCGGGGCGAGGACCCCGCCAAGGCGCTCGCCGAACTGCCGCTGGAGGCCATCGCCTACGTCCATGTCGCGGGCGGTTTCGAGCGGGACGGCGTCTGGCACGACAGTCACGCCCACCCGGTCCCCCGGCCGGTCCTCGACATCCTCACCGACCTCGCGTCCCGGGTGTCGCTGCCGGGGGTGCTGCTGGAACGGGACGAGAACTTCCCCGAACCGGCCGAGCTGGAAAGGGAGTTGGGCACGATCAGGGCGGCTGTCGAAGCCGGAGCTGGGGCTCAGACCGGGACCGGCACCGGCGGCGGTGGCGGCGGCACCGGTGGCGGTGGCGGCGGCACCGGTGGCGGTGGCGGCGGCACCGGTGGCGGTGGCGGTGGCGAATCCGCCCCGCATGCCCCGGAGTCGGCGCCGTCCGCCCTCGGCGAGGCCACTCGTCAGCGCCTCGGTCTCGCGCAGGCCTCCCTGCTGTCCGCACTGGTCGCCGGGACACCGGTCCCCGAGGGCTTCGACCGGGTGCGACTCGGCGTACAGTCCCGGGCGCTGGCGGCGAAGCGGGCGGATGTGGTGGCGAAGGTGGCCCCGGAACTGCCGCTGATTCTCGGAAACGGTTACCGCACCGCGTTCCTCGCGTACGCCCAAGGGCATCCGTTGCGCGGCGGCTACCGGCAGGACGCCCTCGACTTCGCCGAGGCGACGCTCCTGGGCGGACGGTTGACGGAGGGCCGGGCCCGCCGCGAACTGCGCCGCTGGTGGCTGGACCGCTCGGGCCCCGCCCCGCGGCCGAAGTCACGGCTGGGGCAGGTGGGACGGGTAGGGCGGACGTTGATACGGCGGTGAGGGATCCGGGCCCGCGACCTTCCCGCGGGGCCGCCCGAATGTGCCGGGGTTAACACCCCGCGACCCACGACCCGCGCGGCAACCGTTCCGTCACCGTTTCCTCACTGTTTCTCCCGCTTTGGCGCCCCTTCCGGACCTACCGTTTCGCCCGTGCTGTTCCCGTTGTAACCGTTTGCCCCTGTACGGCAGTTGGCGGCGCAGGCGCAGTAATATGCCAGCCAGTCCCGCAACCGAAAGCGCACTAGTGTGCAGTGCCGCGAGCAGGAGGCACCCATGCGGCCGCGACCCCCCGTCCAGGGCAGAGGCATCTTCAGCGGCACCGGGCTCATCATCACGGGCCTGGCGGCGACCCTCGCGGCGCTGGTCTTCCCGATCTGGTCGTACGCCGACCGGTCGGGCACCGGAGTGGACGTGCTGAACGCGCAGACGGTGTCGACGCAGTACGGGCCGCTGTCCGCGCTGGACCGGGAGTTCGTCACGAAGGTCCGGCTGGCGGGGCTGTGGGAGCTGCCCGCCGGCCGGCAGGCCCAGACGAAGGGCACGACCGAGGCCGTACGGACGGCGGGACGGCACCTGGTCGAGGGGCACAGCTTCCTGGACGAGCGGGTGCGCACCGTCGCCTCCCAACTGGGCCTCGCGCTTCCGAACGAGCCCAACGACCAGCAGAAGGGCTGGCTGAGCGAGCTCGACGCGGCACAGGGTGACCAGTACGACTGGAAGTTCGCCAACATCCTGCGTCTCGCGCACGGCCGGGTGTTCTCCGTCGTCGCCCAGGTGCGGGCCGGTACCCGCAACTCGCTGGTGCGCGAGCTCGCCGACGACGCCAACACCACCGTGCTGGACCACATCAAGATCCTGGAGGCCACCGGGTTCGTCGACTTCGACGCCCTCGCCCGGGACATGGCCGCCGGCAGCACGCCCCCGATCACCCGCTCCCCCGGCCCGCCGGGTCCGACGGCCGACCCCGGGTCGGCCGTGCCGGTGACGCCGTCGCCGTACCCCACCTACACGCTCCCGCCGGCCGCGGCCAGCCCGCCACCCGGCAGCTGAGGTCCGCGAAGGCAAGCGGAACGTCACATATCCACAACGCTCGGTCCGGATGGTGAACAGGGCGTGGCGTTTCTCGGGGCGCATGGCATAGAAACGCGACATGGTCTGGGTGCTTCTCCTGCTGCTGGCATGGGCCGTCGCGGGTGCGGCGTGCACACGGCTGTGCCTGGCCGCCGTACGCGCGGCCGCCGTCGACGAGAACGCGGGCCAGGGACATGATCTGACGCTCTACGAGGCGGCCTTCCTGTCCGGCGGCCCGCGCCGGGTCGCCGACCTGACCATGGTCTCCATGGCGCGGCAGCGGCGGCTCGTGCTCGCCCGCACCGGCTGGGCGACCGTCGTGGACCCGCGCGGGCGCGACGAGATGGAGCGGTCGGTCATAGGGGCCATCGGGCCCGAGGGGCAGTCCCTCATCGCCCCGGCGCGGGCGGCGGCCGCCGCCGCGGACGCGGTGGGCGGCCTGGCCGACCGGCTGGTCCGCGCCGGTCTCGCGGTCCCCGACGGGGCCCGTACGACAGTCGCGGCCGGGGTGCGGCAGGTGCGGGTCGCCGCCGTGGCCGTGCTCGCGCTGGGCGTCACCGCGCTGCTGGTCCCCGCCACCCCGGACATGCCCCGCGACCTCGTCGCCCTCTGGTTCGCGCTGCCCCTGGCGCTCACGCTGAGCTGCCTCGCCATAGCGCGGGTCGAAGTGCACCCGTACTCGCGCTGGGCCTCCCCGGCCGGACAGCGGCTGCTGGGCGCGCTGGCCCGGCGGGCCGGCCGCCCGGGGGACGACCGCACGTACCTGACCTCCGTCGCCGTACGCGGGATCCGCGCGGTGGGCGAGCCGGACCTGCGGGCGGCCTTCGCTCATCGTGAGCAGTACGGGCGGGACTGAGGCGGGGCGCGCTCGACCACCGGGGGGCGCACAAGGGGCATTGGCGCCGACACCCGCCGACGGTGCTTGCCTTCCCCCACGGTCGAACCAACCATCCCTTTTGTCGCCGCCGTGCACCGAAGGGACACCCGATGAGAGCCGCCGCCCTCCACTCGGCCGCAGGAGCCCTCCTCCTGACCGCCCTCTCCGCCGTCCCGGCGGGCGGTGCCCCGAACACCGGCGGCCCGGCCGCCTCGGCCGGTGTCGGGCCGGCCGCCGCGCGGGCCGCGGCGAAGGGCGTCGACTTCGGGAAATGCTCCGACGCGCAGGACCTGCCCGGCAGCATGCAGTGCGGCACGGTCTCCGTTCCGCTCGACTACGCGGCCCCGAACGGCAAGCAGATCAAGCTCACCGTCAGCCGGGTGCGGGCCACCCACCGGGATCCGCACAACAGCAAGCGCCGGGTGCCCCGGCAGGGCGCGCTGGTCTTCAACCCGGGCGGTCCCGGCGGCTCGGGCCTGTACTTCCCGCTGATCGGGCTGCTGCCGGAGTGGAAGCGGATCGGGGCGGCCTACGACCTCGTCGGCTACGACCCGCGCGGGGTCGGTCGTTCGGCGCCGCTGTCCTGTCAGGACCCCAAGCGCTTCTTCAAGGGCCCCGCCCCCGCCCCGGACCACCCCTCGGAGTCGTACAAGCGGGAGCGCATCGCGCAGGCGAAGGCGTACGCGCAGGGCTGTGCGAAGCGGGCGGGCGGCGCGCTGCGGCACTACAACTCGCTCAACAACGCCCGCGACCTGGACGTGCTGCGTGCCGCGCTCGGCGAGGAGCGGCTGACGTTCATGGGAGCGTCGTACGGCACCTATTTCGGCGGGGTCTACGCGACGCTGTTCCCCTCCCACGTGCGGCGCATGGTGTTCGACGCGGCCGTGAACCCGGACCCGGCGCAGATCTGGTACCGCAACAACCTCGACCAGTCGGCGGCGTTCGAGAGCCGCTGGACGGACTTCCGGGAGTGGGTCGCGAAGCACGACGACGTGTACGGCCTGGGCGGCACGGCGGAAGCGGTGCTGACGAGCTACGAGCGGGCGCGCGCCATGCTGGCCGCGGAGCCGGCCGGCGGGAAGGTGGGGCCGGGGCAGCTGCAGGGCGCGTTCCTCCAGGCCGGGTACTACGACGACTACTGGCCCGCCCGGGCGCAGGCGCTGTCGGAGTATCTGCGGGGCGATCCGAAGCAACTGATCGCGCAGGCCGGTCCGGTGCGCGAGGCCGCCGCGGAGGCGGAGAACGCCAATGCCGTGTACACGGCCGTGGAGTGCAACGACGCGTCCTGGCCGACGGACTGGAGGGTGTGGGACCGCGACAACACGCGGCTGGCGCGCGTCGCACCGTTCGAGACGTGGGACAACGTGTGGGCGAACCTGCCGTGCGCGTACTGGCCGGCGCCCCGGCAGCAGCCGGTCGATGTGCGGACCGGGCCGGGCGAGCTGCCGCCGACACTGATCCTGGCCTCCGAACGGGACGCCGCCGCGCCCTACGCCGGGGCGCTGGAGATGCACCGGCGGCTGACGGGCTCGGTGCTGGTGACCGAGCGGGACGCCGGCACGCACGGCATCGCCGGCGGCCCGAACCGGTGCGTCAACGGCCACCTGGAGGCGTACCTGCTGGAGGGCCGGCTCCCGGTGCGGCGCGCGGCGTGCGCACCGCACCCGGAACCCGAGCCGGCGGTCGCCCCCGTGGAGCGCGCCGCCCGGCCGGGGCACTGATCAGGCGAGGCCCGCGACGAGTTCCGTGAGGTCCTTGCGACGGCCCGTGTAGAACGGGACCTCCTCGCGGACGTGCATACGGGCCTCCGAGGCACGCAGGTGGCGCATGAGGTCGACGATGCGGTACAGCTCGTCGGCCTCGAAGGCCAGGATCCACTCGTAGTCGCCCAGCGAGAACGAGGCGACGGTGTTGGCGCGCACGTCCGGGTAGCCGCGGGCCATCTTGCCGTGGTCGGCGAGCATGCGGCGACGGTCCTCGTCGGGCAGCAGGTACCAGTCGTAGGAGCGCACGAAGGGGTAGACGCTCACGTAGTTGCGGGGCGTCTCGTCGGCGAGGAACGCCGGGATGTGCGAGCGGTTGAACTCGGCGGGGCGGTGCAGCGCCATGTTCGACCAGACCGGCTCCAGGGCGCGGCCCAGCCGGGTGCGGCGGAAGAGGTTGTACGCCTCCTGGAGCTGGTCGGCGGTCTCGGCGTGCCACCAGATCATGACGTCGGCGTCGGCGCGCAGGCCGGACACGTCGTACGTGCCGCGGATCGTCACGTCCTTGGCGGCGAGCTGGTCGAACAGCTCCTGGACCTCGTCGGCGTAGCCCGCGCGGTCCTCGGGCAGCACGTCCTTCAGCCTGAAGACGGACCACAGCGTGTAGCGGATGACCTCGTTGAGGTCCTTGGCCAGCTTGCCCTTGTTCGGGACCCTGCCGGACTCGGTGGTGGGGGCGTCGTCACTCATGGCCTCATTCTCCCGCTCCGCCGTGCAGGCTTTGCACCGGGTTGGCCGCGAGCTCCCGTACGGCGCTCAGGTCGCCGCCGAGCTGGTCGACCGCGGCGTACGCGCTCGCGATGCAGGCCGGGATGCCCACGCCGTCGTACGGGGCGCCGCAGACCGCGAGGCCGGGGAGTGCGGCGACGTGCTCACGGATGCGGGCCACGCGCGCGCGGTGGCCGACCGGGTACTGCGGCAGGCCGTCCGTCCAGCGGGTGACGCGGGTTTCCAGGGGCGTGGCGTCCAGGCCCGTGGCCGCGCGCAGGTCGTGCCGGGACACGTCGACGAGGTCGGCGTCCTCGCGACCCAGGATCTCGGTCTCGCCGTACCGCCCCACGGAGGTGCGCAGCACGACGGTGTCCGGGTCCTCGTCGGCGATCCAGCCCCACTTCCGGGAGGCGAAGGTGGACGCCTTGATGGTGCGTCCGTCGACGGGCGGGACGAGGAAACCGCTGCCGTCGGGCAGGACGTCGGCGGTGTCGGCGCGCCGGTAGGCGAGGGTGACCAGGGCCATGGAGGCGTACTCCACCGTGTCCAGCGCGGCGGCGGCCCCGGGGGACTCGGCGGCCAGCAGCGCGGCGGCGGCCGGCGCGGGCACGGCGACGACCACGGCGTCGGCGTGCAGCACCCGCTCCCCCGCGGTGACGCGCCAGCCTCCGCCGGGCGCGCGGCGCAGTGCGGTCACGGGTACGCGCGTGCGGATCTCGCCGCCGCGCGCCGCCACGGACTCGGCGACCGCGAGCGGCAGGGAGCCGACACCGCCCTCGACGCCCATGAACACCGGGCCGTCCCGGCGGTCTGCGACGGCCTTCGCCTGGATCTCGCGGACGGCCTCCGTCAGCGAGGTGTGGGTCCGTGCCGCCTCGTAGAGCTGCGGGACGGCGGAGCGCATCGAGATCCGGTAGGCGTCGCCGGCGTACACCCCGCCGAGCAGCGGTTCGATGAGGCGGTCGACGACCTCGCGGCCCAGGCGTGCCGCCACGTACTCACCGACCGCCACGTCGTCCCCGACCTCGGTGCGGGGCAGGTCGGCGTCGCGCTCGATCCGGGCCAGCCCCTCGTCGGAGAGGAGTCCGGCGAGGGCGGCAGCCGTGCCCGGCACGCCCATGACGTGGCCCTTGGGCATGGGGCGCAGCGCGCCGCGGGTCCAGATCGAGGCCGTCGCGGTGGCCGGCGGCCGAAGGCGGTCGGAGAGGCCCACCTCGCGCGCGAGGGCGACCGCCTCGGGCCGGCGGGCCAGCATCGACTCGGCGCCGAGGTCCACCCGCACGCCCGCGATCTCGCCGGGCAGCAGCTTGCCTCCCACCCGCTCCGAGGCCTCGAGGACGGTCACCCGCGCCCCGCGCCGCAGCAGCCGGTGGGCGGCGGCCAGCCCGGCGATCCCGGCGCCGATGACGACGACGTGCTGCCCCGTGCCCGTACCCGTTGAGCTCATGCGTCCACTCTCTCAGACCCCACTGACACCCCCGTCGCGGCCCGGTGTCCTGCTCGCGTCCCGACCGTGACCTGTTCGGAACCGATCCCCGCCAACGTCCCGGCCCGTCCGGGCGTCGAAGGAACGTCACAGTCGTCACCGACTCGGGGGTACACCCACATGCGCACACCACGTTCCGCAGGACGCTCCGTACGCCGTTCCGCACGGCCCTCCCACGCCCTGGCCGGGATCCTGCTGGCCGCGGCCCTCGCGCTCGCCGGATGCAGCGGCGCGAGCGACTCGGGCGCGGACAGCACGGCCGACAAGGCCGCTGTCGGGGAGGCCGGCGCCGGTGACGCGGACGCCGCACAGGACGTGAAGGAGGGCGCGGGTTCGAGCGGCTCGAAGGCCACCGCCGCACCGGATCTCGACGTCAACCGGATCATCCGCACCGCCTCCCTGACCGTGCAGGTCAAGGACGTGCCGAAGGCGCTGGACGAGGCTCGCTCGACCACCGAGAACGCGGGCGGCTACGTCGGCGACGAGACGACCGTGCGGGACGAGGACGGCGCCGAGCGGACCCGGGTGGTGCTGCGGGTGCCCGTCGCGAAGTACGACGACGTCCTCGCCGCCCTCCAGGGCGCGGGCAAGCTCCTGGAGCGCACGGCGAAGGCCCAGGACGTCACCGACCAGGTCGTGGACGTCGAGAGCCGCATCGCCTCGCAGCGCGCCAGCGTCATCAGGGTCCGCGAGCTGATGGACCGGGCCACCAAGCTGAGCGACGTGGTCACCCTGGAGGGTGAGTTGAGCAGCCGGGAGGGCGACCTCGAGGCCCTGCTCGCCCAGCAGGCGTCCCTGAAGGACCGCACGAGCCTGGCGACCGTCACGCTGACCCTGTCGGAGAAGCCGGTCGTCCCGGCCGCCGAGGACGACGACCCGGGGTTCGTGGACGCGCTGGCGGGCGGCTGGGACGCGTTCGTGACGATGCTGCGCTGGATCGCCGTCGTGTTCGGTGTGGCGCTGCCGTTCCTCGCGGCGGGCGTCCTGCTCGTGCTGGCGTGGCTGCGGCTGGTGCGGCCGCGGCGGCGGGTGCGTGAGACGAGCCCGGCGGAGGCGGACGGGGGCGCGGTGAACGCGGCCGGGGTGCGCGAGCCCGGACAGGACTGAACTGGGGGTGCCCCGTAGCGTGTTCGTATGAGCATCGAGCGACTGGTGGTGATCGGCGGGGACGCCGCGGGCATGTCCGCGGCGTCCCAGGCCCGCCGTCTGAAGGAGCCCGGGGAGCTGGAGATCGTGGCCTTCGAGCGCGGCCACTTCACGTCCTACTCCGCGTGCGGCATCCCGTACTGGGTGGGCGGTGACGTCACCGAGCGGGACGATCTGATCGCCCGCACCCCCGAGGAACACCGCGCGCGGGGGATCGACCTGCGGCTGCGCACGGAGGTCACCGAGATCGACGTCGCGAGGCGGCGGGTACGCGCGCGTGCGGTGGATTCCGGGGCGGAGTCCTGGACGTCGTACGACAAGCTCGTCATCGCCACCGGGGCCCGCCCGATCCGGCCGGACATGCCGGGTGTGGACGCGCGGGGCGTGCACGGGGTGCAGACCCTGGACGACGGGCAGGCGCTGATCGACACGCTGGCACGCGCGCGGGGGAAGCGTGCCGTGGTCGTGGGGGCGGGCTACATCGGCGTGGAGATGGCCGAGGCGCTCATCAAGCGCGGCTACGAGGTGACGGTCGTCAACCGGGGCAGCGAGCCGATGTCGACCCTGGACCCGGACATGGGGCGGCTGGTGCGCCGGGCCATGGAGGGCCTGGGCGTCACCATGGTGAACGACACCGAGGTCACCGCGCTGCGCACCGCCGAGGACGGTCACGTACGGGCGGTGGTCACCGAGGACGCCGAGTACCCGGCGGACGTGGTCGTGCTGGGCATCGGGGTCCGTCCGGAGACCGGGCTCGCGCGGGCCGCGGGCCTGCCCGTGGGCACGCACGGCGGGCTTCTCACGGACCTGGCGATGCGGGTGCGCGGGCCGCTCGCCGACGGAAGCGTCTGGGCCGGCGGCGACTGCGTCGAGGTCCTGGACCTGGTCTCCGGGCAGGAGCGCCACATCGCCCTGGGCACCCATGCCAACAAGCACGGCCAGGTGATCGGCACCAACGTCGGGGGCGGCTACGCCACGTTCCCCGGCGTGGTCGGCACGGCCGTCAGCAAGGTCTGCGATCTGGAGATCGCCCGCACCGGGCTGCGGGAGAAGGACGCCCGACGCGTCGGCCTCCGGTTCGAAGCGGTGACCATCGAGTCGACCAGCCGTGCCGGCTACTACCCCGGCGCCTCCCCCATGACGGTCAAGATGCTCGCCGAGCGACGGACGGGCCGGCTGCTGGGCCTCCAGATCGTCGGGCGGGAGGGCGCGGGCAAACGCGTCGACATCGCGGCGGTGGCGTTGACGGCCGGTATGACGGTGGAACAGATGACGGCCCTGGACCTCGGATACGCGCCGCCGTTCTCACCGGTGTGGGACCCCGTGCTGGTGGCGGCGAGAAAGGCGTCGGCGAAGGTGCGGAACTCCTAGCCGGGCGCGGGGCCGGGGCGGCCGGTCCGAAGGGCGCGGGGTGTTGCGCGACCGGCCCCCGCGCACCCGAACCCCGCAACGTTCCTCAAGCGGTTCCACTGAGTCGCGGCAACGCGGACACCGCCGCGGCGGGCGCCTGCTCCGCGGGCTTGGCGTGCGCCGCAGGCGCCGGCCGCGACCGCAGACGGCTGCTGACAGCCTCGTCCAGCGTCACCGGCCGCTGCATCTGCGCGGCGAGCCGCCCGGCCTCCTGGCCGAGCCGTGCCACGTCCTCCCAGGGCAGCCTGATCACCAGGGAGATCTCCGCCTCGCCGTCGGGGGTGGCGTGCATCGGGGAAGTAACTCGGTCGTTCATGCCTGTTCCTCACGTCGTCCCCGCGGCCCGCCTTCCTCGTGCCGCGAGCGGTTGACGGTTCATACGCGCCTGTGGGGATCCCCGTTCACCGGTTCGCCGAACGGATCGGGGGCAGTACTTCCTTGTGGTCATCCCCGTCCATGACGTGAATCCCGTGCGCCGCACACCGGTGGTGACGTACGCCCTCATCGCGGCGAACGTCTTCGTCTTCCTGTTCATGCCCGGCCTGTCCGGCTCGACGGCGGGCGACAGCAGCCTGGCCCAGACGTGTCATCTGCACGCCTTCCTGGAGCACTACGCGGCCGTGCCACGGGAGTTGATCCACCATCAGCTGCCGCAGCTCGTCCCCTCCGGCGAGGTGCGCGGCGCGGGCTGCGCGCTGGCCCCGCCTGGCTACGCCAAGTCGCCGGCGTGGAGCGTGCTCAGCGCGATGTTCCTGCACGGCGGCTGGCTGCACCTGCTGGGCAACATGCTGTTCCTGCTGATCTTCGGAAACAACATCGAGGACCGCATGGGGCACGTCCGCTTCGCCCTCTTCTACGTCGCCTGCGGCTACGCGGCGTCGTACGGTTTCGCCCTGCTCAACGCCGACTCGACCGACCCGCTGATCGGCGCGTCGGGGGCGATCGCGGGGGTGCTGGGCGCGTATCTGGTGCTGTATCCGAAGGCCAGGGTGTGGGTGCTCGTCCCGTTCCTGGTGTTTCTGCCGTTGCGGCTGCCGGCCTGGCTGGTGCTGGGTTTCTGGTTCGTGCTCCAGGCGGTGTACTCCTCCGGGGAGGGCGTCTCCGGCGCGGGCACGGTGGCGTACGCGGCGCATGTCGTCGGCTTCCTCGCCGGCATGCTGCTCGCCTGGCCGCTCAAGCCGGGCACCCCCGCGCCGCCGGAGCCGCGCGGTCTGCTGTTCGGCAGACGGGCGCGTCCCCGGCACACCTGGTGAGAGGCGTCAGCGGGCGGTCTGCGTGTGGACGTACTCGGTGAGGCGGGTGAGCGCGTCCGGGTCGGTGGACGGCATGACGCCGTGGCCCAGGTTGAAGATGTGTCCCTCGAGGCCGGTGGCCGTGTCGAGGACCTCGCGGGTCTTGGCCTCGACGGCCTCGGCGCCGGCGAACAGCACGGTCGGGTCGAGGTTGCCCTGGAGCGCCTTGCCGGGGCCGACCCGGCGGGCGGCCTCGTCGAGCGGGACGCGCCAGTCGACGCCGACGACGTCCGCTCCGGCCTCGCCCATCAGCGCGAGCAGCTCGCCGGTGCCCACTCCGAAGTGGATGCGCGGGACGCCGTACCCCTCGACCGTGCGGAAGACCTTCGCGGAGGCGGGCAGCACCGAGCGGCGGTAGTCGGCCGGGGCGAGCGCGCCGGCCCAGGAGTCGAAGAGCTGGACGGCGCTGGCGCCCGCCTCGATCTGCACCTTCAGGAAGGCGGACGTGATCTCCGCGAGGCGGTCGAGCAGGTCGGCCCAGAGCTCGGGGTCGCCGTACATCATCGCCTTGGCGTTCTCGTACGTGCGGGACGGGCCGCCTTCGACGAGGTAGCTCGCGAGGGTGAAAGGAGCGCCCGCGAAACCGATGAGCGGGGTGGCGCCGAGTTCGGCGGTCAGCAGGCCGATGGCCTCGGTGACGTAGGAGACGTCCTCGGGGGTGAGGTCGCGCAGCTGGGCGAGGTCGGCGCGGGTGCGGATCGGGCGTTCGACGACCGGGCCGACGCCCGGCTTGATGTCGAGGTCGATGCCGATGGCCTTGAGCGGGACGACGATGTCACTGAAGTAGATCGCCGCGTCCACGTCGTGCCGGCGCACCGGCTGGAGGGTGATCTCGGTGACCAGCTCGGGCCGCATGCAGGACTCGAGCATCGGGATGCCCTCGCGGACCTTGCGGTACTCCGGCAGTGAGCGCCCCGCCTGCCGCATGAACCACACGGGCGTGTGCGGCACCGGTTCGCGCCTGCACGCCTTCAGGAAGGCACTGTCGTAGGTCGCTGTCGGCTGCCGGCCCGCCGGGCTCTCGTTCGCACTCACGACGGCAAGTCTCGCACGGCGCAGGGGACGGTGAGGCCGCCCCCTGCCCTACCCGCGCCCCGCCCTGCCCCGTCCCTGTCCCGTCCCTGTCCGCCGTCGCCCCGCCCCCGAACCGCCGGTGTCGGGCGCCTCGGACGTGCGCGGTCCGTGCGCCTGTTCGCCCAGCGCGCACCCGTCCGCGAGCCCCGCACGGGTGTCTTGCCCTGCGCGAAGGCCCCGTTCCCCTTAACCTTCCCCGCATGGCTGCGGCTCAGGGACGACTGTCGGACGGCGCTGGCGGGATGGATGACGCGAACGAGGGGGATCCGGATGGGACCAGGTCGGCTCCACCGCCGTTCCGGGCGGCCGTCGACCAGCTGAGGGCGGCGCGGCTGCGGCCGCAGATCGAGGTGGAGCCGACACCGGCCCCGAAGCGGCTCGCCCCGTTCGCGTACGCGCTGGAGGCGACGGTCGTGGACGGCGACCAGGACCTGGCCGACGGCCGGCTGGTGCTGCTGCACGACCCGGCCGGGCACGACGCCTGGCACGGAACGTTCCGGCTGGTGACCCTCGTCCGGGCCGAACTGGAGCCGGAGATGGCCGCGGACCCGCTGCTGCCGGAGGTGTGCTGGTCGTGGCTGACCGGCGCGCTCCAGGCGCGCGGGCTGACGTACGGCGAGCCGAGCGGGACCGTCACCCGCGCGAGTTCGCACTACTTCGGCGGGCTGGCGGAGCGCCCGGCGACCTCGCAGATCGAGATCAGGGCCTCCTGGACGCCGCGCGAGGGGCTGGGCGGGGTGCCGGAGGCGGGGGCGCACCTGGCGTCCTGGTGCGATCTGCTGGCGCAGGTGGCGGGGCTGCCGCCGGCCGGTCCGGGGGACGCGTCGGTGGTGACGCTCCCGCAACGCAGGGGGCCCCAGTCACGTTGACCATCTCTTTGTCGATACGGCCATTTTCGATCCCGTAAGACACCCACTTAAACCGACTCGATCTTCGGATGATCGATCGCGTGTCCGAATTGCACGTATTGTTACTCACTAGATCGTGATCATTCTCTAAAGGACCCCGGGTTCGCTGCCGAAGACGACTGTGACCTTGAAAGCACGGTTCGTCCCGGCTTCCTCCCCACAAGCCCCGCGAGCCGGCTCCCGTCCCCCACCCGGAGGCCTGGTGTCCGTTCTCCTCGAGCAGCCCGCAAGCCTGGTCGCCTACCGCCCGAACAAGCCCACCGCCATGGTGGTCGTGGCCGACCCGCGCGTCCGCTCCACCGTCACCCGCCATCTGTGGGCGCTCGGTGTGCGCGACGTCATCGAGGCCTCGTCCATCGCGGAGGCTCGTCCCCGCATCGGCAACCCCCGCGACATCTGCGTCGCCGACGTCCACCTGCCCGACGGCTCCGGCCTCACCCTGCTGTCGGAGACCCGCGCCGCGGGCTGGCCCAACGGGCTCGCCCTCTCCGCCGCCGACGACATCGGCGCCGTGCGCAACGCCCTCGCGGGCGGCGTCAAGGGCTACGTCGTCACCGGCACCCGCACCAACCTCGGCCTCCCCAGCCGACCCGGTGCCGCCCCCATGGGCTCCGCCGCCCGTATGCACCGCCGCCCCCCGGGTGCCCCGAGTCACCCGGGCGGCTACCGCGAGCTCTCCGGCCGCGAGGTCGAGGTGCTGCGACTGGTCGCGGAAGGCCAGTCCAACAAGGCGATCGGCGTCTCCATGGGCCTGTCCGCGCTGACCGTCAAGAGCCACCTCGCCCGCATCGCCCGCAAGCTCGGCACGGGCGACCGCGCCGGCATGGTCGCGGTGGCCCTGCGGACCGGCATCATCCACTGACACCCCACCCGGCACCCCGGGGCCTCCCCCGGGAAACCCCGCACCCCCGGCCCGGCTCCTCCCGTCTCTGCCCGGTTTCTTCCCGATCTCTTCCCCGTCGTTCACCGTCCTGACTGGTTTACGACCCCCCGGCGCCCGCCGACGGAACGTTCCGTCGGCGGGCGCCTTCCATACACAGATACCCTTGACAGGTGACCGACGCCCAAGAAACCGCAGCAGCCAGTTCACTGCGAACCACCGGAGGCGCCCCTCCGGACGACGGCGGATCAGCTGATTCCGGGGTGCCGACACCTTTGCTCGAACCGCGCGAGGGCATCCCTCCCGTGATCGCCGACGAGGCGTCCCTCGCCGAGGTGATCGCCGCCTTCGCCGCCGGCACCGGCCCCGTCGCCGTGGACGCCGAGCGCGCCTCCGGCTATCGCTACGGACAGCGCGCCTATCTGGTGCAGCTGCGTCGCGAGGGCGCCGGGACCGCACTGATCGACCCCGTGGGCTGCCCCGACCTCTCCGCGCTCGGCGAGGCGCTGTCCGGCGTGGAATGGGTGCTGCACGCGGCGACCCAGGACCTGCCCTGTCTGCGCGAGATAGGCATGGTGCCGACGCGGTTGTTCGACACCGAGCTGGCCGGACGGCTCGCCGGGTTCCCGCGGGTCGGTCTCGGCGCGATGGTCGAGGGAGTGCTGGGCTTCGTCCTCGAGAAGGGCCACTCCGCAGTGGACTGGTCCACCCGGCCGCTGCCCGAGCCCTGGCTGCGGTACGCGGCTCTCGACGTCGAGCTCCTGGTCGACCTGCGCGACGCGCTGGAGAAGGAGCTGGACCGGCAGGGCAAGCTGGACTGGGCCCGCCAGGAGTTCGACGCCATCGCGTCCGCCCCGCCGGCCGAGCCCCGCAAGGACCCCTGGCGTCGTACGTCCGGCATGCACAAGGTGCGCCGGCGGCGGCAGCTGGGCGTCGTGCGGGAGCTGTGGGAGACGCGGGACAGGGTCGCGCAGCGGCGGGACGTGTCGCCGGGCAAGGTGCTGTCGGACGCGGCCATCGTGGAGGCGGCGCTGTCGCTCCCGGTGAACGTGCAGGCGCTGGCCGCGCTGAACGGGTTCGGGCACCGGATGGGACGGCGGCAGCTGGAGCAGTGGCAGGCGGCGGTCGACCGGGCGAAGGCGCTCAGCGAATCGCAGCTGCCGCAGCCGGGGCAGCCGGTGGCGGGCCCGCCACCGCCGCGGGCCTGGGCGGACAAGGACCCCGTGGCGGCGGCGCGGCTGTCCGCGGCGCGGACCGCCGTCTCCGCGCTGGCCGAGGAGCTGAACATGCCGCAGGAGAACCTGATCGCTCCGGACGCGGTGCGGCGGGTCTGCTGGGAGCCTCCGGCCGCCGACGAGGAAGCGGTTGCCGCCGCGCTCGCGTCGTACGGGGCACGGCCGTGGCAGGTCGAGCAGGTCGCGCCGGTGCTCGCCGAAGCGCTGTCCGGCGAGGATGCCTGACCGCCGCGGACCCGTCCGGGTGCCTGAGTACGAGCTCCACGAGCCGCACGAGTTGCGCGAGCCGCAAGCGGTTACCTCGTCGCTCCTCTCATGAAACCGTTGTAGATGTATTTCTGGAGGGCGAGGAAGACGATCAGTGTCGGCAGGATGACCAGCACCGCTCCTGCCGAGATCGTTTCCCAGTGGGCGGCGTAGGGGCCCTTGAAGCGGAACAGGGACGTCGAGATCACGCCAAGATCTTGTGAGGGCATGTAGAGGAAGGGGATGTAGAAGTCGTTGTAGACGGCGATCCCCTTCACGATCACGACCGTCGCTATCGCCGGTTTCAGCAACGGAAAGATGATTTTCCGGTAGATCGTGAAGGCGTTGGCTCCGTCGAGCCGGGCGGCCTCGTCCAGGGAGATCGGGATCGAGCGCACGAACTGCAGGAAAATGTAGATCGAGACGATGTCCGTCCCCATGTAGAGCGCGATCGGGGCCCAGCGGGTGTCGAACATGCCGAGGCTGTGGACGATCTGGAAGGTGGCCACCTGGGTGGTCACCCCGGGGACCAGCGCGGCGACCAGGAACAGGGCGATCACCAGTTTCCGGAAACGGAAGGTGAACCGGTCGATCGCGTACGCCGTCATCGACCCGATGAGAACGGTTCCGCCGACCGAGACGACGAGGATGAACGCGGTGTTGCCGAACGCCGTGAGCATTCCGCCGTCCTGGAACGCCGTCACGTAGTTGTGGAAGTTGAACAGGTCGTGCGGCGGTGTGAGCGCCCCGCTGCCGTTCGCCGTCTCGTTCTCGGTCTTCAGCGAGGTCAGCAGCACGACGCCCAGCGGGAGCAGGACGACCAGCGTCGCGGCGATCAGCGACACGTACACGAGGGTCCGGGCCACGGCGCGGCGTGTCATACGAGGTCCACCCTGTCGTCGGGGACGAGACGTCGCTGCACCCAGGTCACCAGCAGGATGATCAGCAGCAGCACGACCGCCGCCGCCGAGGCGAGCCCCGTCTTGTTGAACTGGAAGGCCAGCTTCACGGTCTGGATCACGAAGGTCTCGGTGCCGGTCGCCCCGCCGGTCATGATGTACGGGATCTCGAAGGCCGAGAGGGAACCTGAGACGGACAGGATCACCGTCAGGGTCAGCACCGGCCTGATGCCGGGCAGGATGATGTAGCGGAACTGGTGCCAGCGGCCGGCGCCGTCCAGTTCGGCCGCCTCGTACAGCTCTCCCGGGATGGACTGGATCGCGCCGAGGAACAGGACGAAGTTCATACCGAGGTAGCGCCAGATCGAGACGCCCGCGAGCGAGACGTTCGCCGAGGCCGGGGTGCCCAGCCAGGCGTGGTCGGTGTGGTAGCCGAAGAGGCCGAGGACCGTGTCGAGGGTGCCGCCGTCCTGGAAGAAGTAGAGGAAGACGAAACCGATTGCTACACCGTTCACCAGGGACGGGAAGAAGAGCACGCCCTTGAAGAAGTTCCGGAAACGGACGGTGAAACTCAGGATCGTCGCGAAGTAGAGCGCCGCGACGATCTGGATCACCGAGGCAACCAGGTAGTAGCCGCTTACCCAGAACACCTGGAAGAGGTCCTCCCTGGTGAAGATCTCCGTGTAGTTCTCGGCGCCCGTGTAGTGCAGTTCGGGGCTCACGCCGTCCCAGTCGGTGAAGCTGTAGGCGACCATGTTGGCGATCGGCGCGTAGGTGAAAGTGATCAGCAGGGCGAGCGGGGCGAGCAGGAACAGCCAGGGGGTCACCAGCCGCCAGGTGCGCGCCCGGCGCGGGGTCGGCGCGGGAGCGGCGTGCTTCGAAACCGGTTTCACGGCCTCGGAGTTCGTCTGCTCGCGGTGCGCCGGGGTGTGCGTGTGCGTGTGCGCCATCAGTCGCTCACGTTCGCTTGCGTCTCGGTCCACTTCTCGCCCAGGTCGCCGAGGAAGTCGTCCAGGCTGCCCTTCTTGGCGCCGCGTGCGAGATCGACCAGGTCCTGGCGGTACTCCGGCTTGTAGATGCCGACCTCGGACTGGTCGTCGATCAGCTTGACCTTCGCGCCGGCGGAGTCGTCCAGCTCGATGAGCTTGACGCCCGCCTCCTCGTACGGCTTCAGCACCTCGGGCATGGCCGCGTCCTTGAGCGGGGAGATCGCCAGGTTGTCCTTGTCGTAGCCGGACTTGTCGGTGAACCAGTCGATCCAGGCGCGGGCCGCCTCCTTGTGCGGGGAGTGGACGTTCACGGCCTGGTTGTAGTCGGGGCCCACGGTCGCGCAGAAGGTGCCGCCCGTCTGGGCGGGAAACGGCATGAAACCGATGTCGTCCGGGTTCACGCCGGCCTTCTTCGCGGCGTCCTGGAACTGGATGATCGCCCAGGTGCCGAGCCACTGGGTGGCGATCTCGCCCTTGGCCGTCCGGGGCTTGGACTCCTCCCAATTGCTGGTCGTCGGGTCCTTCTCGGCGAGGCCCTGCTTGACGATGTCGTGCAGCAGCGTGTCCCCGACCCGCAGGTCGGATCCCTCGGCCCAGGGGTCGCCCTCGGCGAGCTTCGTGGTCGCCTGCGGGTCGCAGTGGACCGCGCCGTCGACGTACGTCCACGAGGTCAGCGGCCACTGCGCGGCGAAGTTGGTGTAGTAGGGAACCGCGTCGGTCTTCGCCTTGATCGCCTTCAGGTCGGCGAGGAACTCGGCCGCAGTGGTGGGCCATTCGGTGACCCCCGCCTCCTTCCAGACCCGCTTGTTGTAGACGAAGCCGGGCATCACACCGACCGGACTCTGGCCGTAGACCTTGCCGTCGACGGTGGTGAAGTCGGTGAAGCGGTACTTCTTGCCGCGCTCGGCGGCGGTACCGAGGGAGGCGAAGAACTTCGGGTAGTCGTCCTTCTTGATGACCGCGGGGATCAGCAGGACATCGCCGTAGTCGTCCGTGTTCATCCGGATCTTGATCTCGGCCTCGTAGTTGGTGAGGGCCTGGAACTCCACCTTGACCTTGGGATAGGTCTTGTTGAACTCGGCGGCGTACTTCTTCATCGTGCCGTCCTGCACGAGGTCTGTGCGCACGGTGAGGACGGTGATGGTTCCGCTGACCTTCGAGGGGTCGTCGGGCGCCTTGGCGTCCGCGCCCTTCGCGCTGCCTCCGGTGCCGGTGCAGCCCGGGAGCAGCAGGGCGGCTCCCGCGACCGTGGCGAGGACCGTGACTGTACGGCGGTTCATGTGCATCACTTCCGTTCTCGGGATGTTCTCGGGACGGACGAGCACGTGCGGGGTGGTCGAGCACGAACGGGTTGGCTGATTCGGCACTCTGACAGCGCTTTCTCAACCGGTAAAGTCCGATTCCCGCCAACGATGAAGAAGTGGCGCTCAGTTGTGGGCTTTACCGGTTTAGGGAGTGCGCATGCTGGAGGCCTCACCGCTCGACGACGGATGGCACCTGCGGCACGAGGAAAAGCCGCTCCCGGCCGTGGTGCCGGGCTGTGTGCACACCGATCTGCTCGCCGCCGGGGTGATCCCCGACCCCTTTCTCGGCCGGAGTGAGAACGAGGTCGCGTGGGTGGGGCGGCGCGAGTGGACGTACGGCAGGGAGCTGCCGGCCGTGCCGTCCGGGCACGAGCAGACCGACCTGGTCTTCGACGGACTCGACACGGTCGCGGATGTCACCCTGAACGGTCAGCTCCTCGGCCGGGTACGGAACATGCACCGCTCGTACCGCTTCGACGTGACGGGGCTCGAGGGACCGCTGGCCGTCCGGTTCGTCTCCGCCTACGCCGAGGCGGAGGCCGTCCGCGGCAAGGTCGGTGACCGCCCGGCCGCCTACTCGGAGCCGTACCAGTACCTGCGCAAGATGGCGTGCTCCTTCGGCTGGGACTGGGGGCCCACCCTGGTGACGGCCGGGATCTGGCGGCCGGTGCGGGTGGAGCGCTGGTCGACGGCGCGGCTCGCCCGGGTGCGTCCGCTGGTGAAGGTCGAAGAGGGCGTCGGGATCGTCGAGCTGCGGGTGGAGGTGGAGCGGACCCGGGTGGAGGCCGGGCTCACGCTGGAGGCCAGGGTGGCGGGGCGGTCGGTACGCGCCGAGGTGACGGGCACCAGCGGTGTCGTGCGCGTCGAGGTGCCGGATGCGGAGCTGTGGTGGCCGCGTGGATACGGCGGGCAACCGCTGTACGAGGTCGAGCTGACGTTGCGTCACGGGAGTGCGCCGCTCGATGTCTGGCGACGGCGCGTCGGGTTCCGCAGCATCGTGCTGGACACCTCCGCGGACGCCCATGGAACCGGTTTCACCCTCGTTGTGAACGGGGAGCGGCTCTTCGCCAGGGGGGTGAACTGGATCCCGGACGATGTGTTTCCGTCCCGGGTGACCCGGGAGCGTTACCGGAAGCGGTTGCGGCAGGCGGCCGACGCGGGGGTCGACCTGGTCCGGGTCTGGGGCGGCGGGATCTACGAGAGCGAGGACTTCTACGACGCCTGCGACGAACTGGGCCTGCTGGTGTGGCAGGACTTCCCGTTCGCGTGCGCGGCCTACCCCGAGGAGCAGCCGTTGCGGGGCGAGGTGGAGGCGGAGGCCCGCGAGAACGTCGTACGGCTGATGCCGCATCCGTCGCTCGTGTTGTGGAACGGCAACAACGAGAACCTGTGGGGGTTCAGGGACTGGAAGTGGGAGGAGCGGCTCGGCGGGGACTCCTGGGGCGAGGGGTACTACCTGGGCGTGCTTCCCCGTGTCGTGGCCGAGTTGGATCCGACGCGGCCGTACACGGCGGGGAGTCCCTGGTCGGGGTCGTGGGAGCACCATCCCAACGACCCGGCGCACGGGACGCACCACTCGTGGGAGGTGTGGAACCGGCAGGACTACGCCGAGTACCGGAGCGAAGTGCCGCGCTTCGTGGCCGAGTTCGGCTGGCAGGCGCCGCCCGCGTATGCGACTCTGCGGCTGGCGCTGCCGGGCGAGGAGCTCGCGGCGGACTCCCCCGGCATGCTGCACCACCAGAAGGCCGAGGACGGCAACGGCAAGCTGGAGCGCGGCCTCGCCCGTCACTTCACCGTCCCGGACGGGGACTTCGACCGTTGGCACTACCTCACGCAGGTGAATCAGGCGCGGGCGGTGGCGGCCGGGATCGAGCACTGGCGGTCGCACTGGCCGGTGTGCGCGGGCACGATCGTCTGGCAGCTGAACGACTGCTGGCCGGTGACCTCCTGGGCGGCGATCGACGGGGACGGGAGGGAGAAACCGCTGTACCACGAGTTGCGGCGGCTCTACGCGGACCGGTTGCTCACGTTTCAAGCGCGGTCCGACGCATTCGTGTTGGCGGCCGTCAACCAGTCGGCCGAGCCGTGGGCGGGCACGTTGTCGTTGCGCCGGATGTCCGTGCAGGGGGAGGTGATCGGCGCGGCGAGCGTGGAACTGGCGGTCGGCGCCCGAGTGGTGGGCGAGGTGCGGGTGCCGGCGGAGCTGGAGCCGGCCGGGGCGAAGGAGTTCCTGGTGGCGGACGCGGACGGGCTGCGGGCCGTGCACTTTCCGGTGCCCGACCGTGACATCCCTTACCAGGGACCGCGGTTCGAGGTGACCGTGGCACCGGGGAGCGTCACGGTGACGGCCCGCACCCTCGTACGGGATCTGCTGCTCCAGGCGGACCGGCTGGGGCCAAAGGCGCGCGCCGACCGGGGGCTCGTGACCTTGCTGCCCGGGGAACGGGTCACCATCGGGGTCGAGGGCTGGGAGACTCCGGATGCCGCCGCCGCCCGGGCCGCGCTGTACTGCCAGGAGCCCGCTCGATGACAGCGTCCCCGTCGCCCCGCGTCACCATCAAGGAGGTCGCGGCGCGCGCCGGCGTGTCCAAGGGGGCCGTGTCGCTCGCCTTCAACCGCAAGCCGGGTCTGTCGGAGGCGACCCGGGACCGGATCTTCGCGGCGGCGCGGGAGTTGGGCTGGGAACCGAATCTCACGGCACGCTCGCTGTCGAGCTCGCGGGTGGACGTGGTGGGGCTCGCGATCTGCCGGCCGGCGCGGATGCTGGGACTGGAACCGTTCTACATGGAGTTCGTCTCCGGGGTGGAGAGCGTGCTGACCGAGCACTCCTGTTCGCTGCTGCTGAGGCTGGTGCGCACTGTCGAGGAGGAGGCGGGGCTGCTGGAGTCGTGGTGGCGGGGGCGGCAGATCGGCGGCTCGATCCTCGTCGACTTCCGGGCCGACGATCCCCGGGTGGCGGCGGCCGAGCGGCTCGGGATGCCCGTGGTCGCGGTGGGGCACCCCACGCTGACCGGGAGCCTGCCGTCCGTGTGGACCGACGACGCGACGGCCGTGACGGAGGCGGTGCGCTATCTCGCGGCGCTGGGGCACCGGCGGATCGCGCGGGTGGGGGGCGCGGCCGCGCTCGGGCACACGGTGATGCGGACCGCGGCCTTCGACGCGGCGGCGCGGACCCTGGGGCTGGCCGGTGCGTGGCAGGTCGCCACGGACTACTCCGGGGAGGCGGGGGCACGGGCGACCCGATCGATGCTGACCGCCGCCCCGGCGGACCGGCCGACGGCAATCGTTTACGACAACGACATCATGGCGGTGGCCGGGCTGGCCGTGGCGGCCGAGATGGGGCTCGGGGTGCCGGGCGACGTCTCCCTCCTCGCCTGGGACGACTCCCAGCTGTGCCGACTCACTCATCCGACGCTCTCCGCGATGAGTCATGACGTGCACGGATTCGGCGCGGAGGCGGCGCGGACGCTGTTCGGCGTGATCACCGGGTCGGGTCCGGGATCGCATCCGGTGCCGACGCCCGTCCTGACACCGAGGGGCTCGACGGCGCCGCCGCGGGGCCGAGTGGGCGGGTGACCTCCGCCCCGCTCCGGGTGTGACGTTCGCCGCTTGGCCCTCCGGGACTGGGCAGCTACGTTACCCACAAGTAGCATGGGTCCTGAGCGCGCGCTCAGCGCTTGCGTGCCGCAGCAGTGCCATCCCGCACCTGGAGGAGAGCCATCGTGCCTCGTACCGTCAGGGACGTCGTCTTCGTCGACGGCGTCCGTACCCCGTTCGGCAAGGCGGGCCCGAAGGGCATCTACCACGAGACCCGGGCCGACGACCTCGTCGTGAAGGCGATCCGGGAGCTGCTGCGCCGCAACCCCGGTCTCGACCCGAAGAAGATCGACGAGGTCGCCATCGCCGCGACCACGCAGATCGGCGACCAGGGCCTGACCATCGGCCGCACCGCCGGCATCCTGGCCGGTCTGCCGACCTCCGTGCCCGGCTACTCCATCGACCGCATGTGCGCGGGCGCCCTGACGGCCGTCACCGCGGTCGCCGGCTCCGTCGCCTTCGGCGCCTACGACATCGCCATCGCCGGTGGGGTCGAGCACATGGGCCGCCACCCGATGGGCGAGGGCGTCGACCCCAACCCGCGGTTCGTCAGCGAGAAGCTGGTCGACGAGTCCGCCCTCTTCATGGGCATGACCGCCGAGAACCTGCACGACCGCTACCCGCAGATCACCAAGCAGCGCGCCGACGAGTACGCCGTGCGCTCGCAGGAGAAGGCCGCCAAGGCCTACGCGAACGGCAAGATCCAGGCCGACCTCGTGCCGGTCTCGGTCCGCCGCACCAACCCGGACGCCGGCGAGACGGGCTGGGGCCTGGTCACCGCCGACGAGCCGATGCGCCCGGGAACGACGCTGGAGAACCTTTCCGGTCTCAAGACCCCGTTCCGGGTCCACGGCCGGGTCACCGCCGGTAACGCGGCCGGTCTGAACGACGGCGCAACCGCTTCCCTCATCGCGTCCGAGGACTTCGCCCGCGAGAACAACCTGCCGGTCAAGATGCGCCTCGTCTCGTACTCCTTCGCGGGTGTCGAGCCGGAGGTCATGGGCTACGGCCCGATCCCGGCCACGGAGAAGGCGCTGGCCCAGGCCGGTCTGTCCATCTCCGACATCGGCCTCTTCGAGGTCAACGAGGCCTTCGCCGTCCAGGTCCTGGCCTTCCTCGAGCACTACGGCATCGCGGACGACGACGAGCGCGTGAACCAGTACGGCGGCGCGATCGCCTTCGGTCACCCGCTGGCCTCCTCCGGCGTCCGTCTGATGACGCAGCTGGCCCGCCAGTTCGAGGAGCAGCCCGACGTCCGCTACGGCCTGACCACGATGTGCGTCGGCTTCGGCATGGGCGCCACCGTCATCTGGGAGAACCCGCACTTCGAGTCCGCCGGAGGCGACAAGTGAGCACCACCGAACTCCTGAAGGGCGCGGCCGAGCTGTTCCCGGACGAGGTCGTCACCCAGGCGCACGTCCGTCACCTGGACCTGCCGTTCGGCGCGGGGCGCTTCGCCCTGATCACGCTGGACAACGGTTTCGACCACACCAAGCCGACCACCTTCGGTCCGCAGTCCCTCGCGAACCTCGACTCCGCGATCGACCAGGTCGAGAAGGAGGCCGCGGCCGGCGAGATCGTCGGTATCGGCGTCACCGGCAAGCCGTTCATCTTCGCCGTCGGCGCGGACCTCAAGGGCGTCGAGCTCCTCAAGGAGCACAAGGACGCGCTCGCCATCGGCAAGGGCGGCCACGAGGTCTTCAAGCGCCTGTCGGGCCTCGCGGTCCCCACCTTCGCGTACTACAACGGCGCGGCGATGGGCGGCGGTGTCGAGGTCGGTCTGCACTGCGCGTACCGCACTGTTTCGAAGGCGCTTCCCGCGTTTTCCCTCCCCGAGGTGTTCCTCGGTCTGGTGCCCGGCTGGGGCGGCTGCACCCTGCTGCCGAACCTGATCGGCGCCGACAAGGCCGTCTCGGTGATCATCGAGAACAGCCTCAACCAGAACAAGCAGCTCAAGGGCGCGCAGGTCTTCGACCTGGGGATCGCCGACGCGATCTTCGAGGGCGCGGACTTCCTGGAGCAGTCGCTGATCTGGACGGCGAACGTCCTCAAGGGCGACGTCGAGGTCGAGCGCCCGGTGATCGACCGCGGTGAGGCCTGGGACCAGGCCGTCGCGCGCGGCCGGTTCGTCGCGGACAGCAAGGTGCACGGCGCGGCCCCGGCCGCCTACCGCGCCCTCGACATCATCGCCGCCGCCAAGAACGGCGACCTTCAGCAGGGCTACGACGCCGAGGACGTCGCGCTCGCCGACCTGATCATGGGTGGCGAACTGCGCGCCGGCATCTACGCGTTCAACCTGGTGCAGAAGCGCGGCAAGCGCCCGGCCGGCGCCCCGGACAAGTCCCTGGCGCGTCCGGTCACCAAGGTCGGCGTCGTGGGCGCGGGCCTGATGGCCTCGCAGCTCGCGCTGCTGTTCCTGCGCCGTCTCGAGGTGCCGGTCGTGCTGACCGACATCGACCAGGAGCGCGTCGACAAGGGTGTGGGCTACGTCCACGCCGAGATCGAGAAGCTGCTCGGCAAGGGCCGTATCAACCAGGACAAGGCCAACCGCCTCAAGGCCCTGGTGACCGGTGTGCTGGACAAGGCCGAGGGGTTCGCCGACGCGGACTTCATCATCGAGGCCGTGTTCGAGGAGATCGGTGTCAAGCAGCAGGTGTTCGCGGAGGTCGAGGCGGTCGCCCCGGCGCACGCGATCCTCGCCACGAACACCTCCTCGCTGTCGGTCTCCGAGATGGCGTCGAAGCTGAAGAACCCCGAGCGGGTCGTGGGCTTCCACTTCTTCAACCCGGTCGCGATCCTGCCGCTCCTCGAGATCGTCCGGGGCGAGCAGACGGACGACGCCTCGCTGGCCACGGCCTTCGCCGTCGCCAAGAAGCTGAAGAAGACGGCGGTTCTGGTGAAGGACGCCCCGGCGTTCGTCGTGAACCGCATTCTGACCCGTTTCATGGGCGAGGTGCAGAACGTCATCGACGAGGGCACCCCGGTCGAGGTGGCGGAAAAGGCGGTGGAACCGCTCGGCCTGCCGATGTCCCCGCTGGTGCTCCTCGAGCTGGTCGGTCCGGCGATCGGTCTGCACGTCTCGGAAACCCTCAACCGGGCGTTCCCGGACCGTTTCACGGTCTCCCCGAACCTCGCTGCCGTCGTCAAGGCGGGCAAGCGCGGCTTCTACGTCTACGACAGCGGCAAGCCGGAGCTGGACCCCGAGGTCTCCGCACTCCTGAAGCAGGGCGACACCGTCCTGACCGAGGAGCAGGTGCGGGCGCGGGTCCTGGACGCGGTGGCGCAGGAGATCGGGCTCATGCTCGACGAGGACGTCGTCGCCGAGGCGCAGGACATCGACCTCTGCCTGATCACGGGCGCCGGCTGGCCCTTCCACCTGGGCGGCATCACGCCGTACCTGGACCGCGAGGGTGTCTCCGAGCGCGTGAACGGCAAGAAGTTCCTGGCGCCGGGCGTGGCCTCGGTTCCGGCGTAACGGTAGTAACCGCAGTAACCGCTGCAGCCGTCCTGCCGCTCAGGACGTGAAGAGGGCCTCCGCCGGTGGCGGAGGCCCTCTTTCCTGCGTTCGGGCCGCTCGGTCGGGAGCGTCAGCCGTGGTTCCGCGTCACACCGTCCGCCAGGCCATCAGGGCCAGACCGGGCTCGTCCTTGCGGCGGGTGAGCTGGAGCAGGCCGGTCGACGGGGACAGGGCCGCCGCGACCACCCGTCCCTCGTGGTCCTTGGCGAGCGCCACCACGGCGTCGGAGGGCAGCTGGGGGCCCGACTCGGCCCACCAGGCGCCCGCCGACTCCCGCTCGGTCGGATACGCCGCGAAGGCGACCCGGCCGCTCGCGGAGCGCTGGGCGAGCAACGTGCAGTCGTGACCGTCGAGTTCGGTGCGGATCGCGGCGACCGGTCCGGGGCCGGCGGCGGCGAGCACGGAGACGGGCTCGGTGCCGGGACGCCACGCGCACACGTCACCGGAGTCGTCGGTGTAGAAGAGCGTGGTGTGCTCCGGGGAGGTGGCCAGCGCCCGGAGGGTGCGGGGCCGGACCGGTGCCTTGAGGGGCTCCTGGAGCACCGGCTGGGCGCCCGGCGCCTCCTGGCGCCAGTGCAGGATCCCACCGGAGACGGCCGCGTACGCCTGGACGCGGCCGGACTCCCCCGTCACCGCGATCGGCGGCCCCTCGACGCCCTGCCCCTTCAGGTCGCGCCACGGGTCCCAGCCGCCCTTCTCCTTCTGGGCGACCATGCACAGTCCCGTGCCGATGTTGCGGGCGAAGACGTGCGCGCGTCCCTGGGCGTCCACCGCGACGGCGGGCGTGCCGGTGCGGTCGCCCTTCTTGTTGGGATGGCCGATGGGGGTCCAGTCCAGGGCGGAGAGGTGCGGCCGGAAGTGCGCGGAGTGCACCAGGCCCGCCTCGCCCTTCACCGTGGGCCGCCAGGAGGCCAGATGGGCGTAGCCGTCGGCGCCCTGGCCGACGGCCAGGGCCGGATACACCTTCTGGTCGCCGCCCACCCTGCGTGGGGCCTCCCAGGGCCCGCCCGGGGTACGTTCCGCCCGGCACAGGACGGCGTCGTCCGACATCAGATAGACACCGAGCCGCCCGTCGCGGCCGCGTATGAGCCAGTCGCCGTTCACCCGCTCACTTTATGTCGGACCCTTCGCGGCGCCTGCGCGAGGGTCCCACCCGCGGGGCGTCCGTGCGACGCTGGGCCCATGGACGACAACGCCGCGCTGCTCGTGATCGTCGACGCAGCGAACGTCGTCGGGTCGGTGCCCGACGGGTGGTGGCGGGACCGGCGCGGAGCCACGGAGCGCCTGCGCGACCGGCTGGCCGCGGACGGGCTGCGGGGGCACGAGGGGCCCCAGGAGATCGTCCTCGTGGTGGAGGGTGCGGCCCGCGGGGTGGAGCCGGTGCCCGGTGTCCGGGTGGAGGCGGCGGCCGGCAGCGGGGACGACCGTGTCGTCGAGCTGGTCGCCGGGTCCGCGGAGCGCTCCCGCCTGGTCGTCACGGCCGACCGCGAGCTGCGCCGCCGGGTGACGGAGCTGGGCGCGGACGTGACGGGCCCGCGCTCGGTACGGGACTGAAGCGGCGCGCGGCCGAGCCGGCGAGGCACCGGAGCCGGCCCCGCGTGGACGGTGCGGGGCCGGGACTCCCGGGCGTCACACGGTGTCGTCGCGGCCCGGCTCGGCGGGTCCGCCCACGGTCGCCTCCTGCTGCCGTCCCAGACGGCTGTGCGAGCGGCCGTAGAGGAAGTACACGACGCACCCGATGACCATCCAGATGCCGAACCGCAGCCAGGTCTCGGCGGGCAGGTTGAGCATCAGCCACAGCGAGGCGCACACCGACAGGATCGGGAGGAAGGGCACCCACGGGGTCCGGAAGGACCGCGGCAGGTCGGGGCGGGACCTGCGCAGGATGATCACGCCGATCGCGACGACCACGAAGGCGAACAGGGTGCCGATGTTCACCAGCTCGGCGAGTTCGCTGAGGCTGGTGAAGCCGGCCAGGATCGCGATGAGGACGCCGAGCAGGATGGTCGGCCGGTGCGGGGTCTTGAACCGCGGGTGGACGTGGGAGAAGAAGCGCGGCAGCAGTCCGTCGCGGCTCATCGCGAAGAAGACCCGGGTCTGGCCGAGGAGCAGGATCATGCAGACGGTGGTCAGGCCGACGGCGGCGCCGAAGCTGATGAAGCCCGCGAACCAGGGGTGCCCGGTGGCCTTGAAGGCGTCGGCGAGCGGGGCGCTGACCGACAGCTTGGTGTAGTGCTGCATCCCGGTGACGACGATCGACACGGCGACGTACAGGACCGTGCAGATGATGAGGGAGCCGATGATCCCGCGGGGCATGTCGCGCTGCGGGTTCTTCGTCTCCTCGGCGGCCGTGGCGACGACGTCGAAGCCGATGAACGCGAAGAAGACGACGGAGGCGGCGGTGAAGATGCCCATCACGCCGAAGTTGGAGGGCGCCCAGCCGAACATCAGCTGGATGAGCGGGGACTGGAGGCCGTTGCCCGCCTCGACGGCCTGCGCCTTCGGGACGAACGGGTCGTAGTTGTCGCCGTTGATGAAGAAGGCGCCCGCGACGATCACGGTCAGGACGACGGTCACCTTGATGGCGACGACGACGGAGGTGACCCGCGCGGAGAGCTTCGTGCCGATCACGAGGATGACGGTGAGCACCAGGACGAGGGCGGCGGCCAGGATGTCGAAGCCGAAGCCGTCGGCGCCCTCCCGGCCGCTGAGCGCCGCCGGCAGGTGCCAGCCCGCGTTGTCGAGCAGCGAGGCGATGTACCCGGACCAGCCGACGGCCACCACCGCCGTGCCGAGCGCGAACTCCAGGACCAGGTCCCAGCCGATGATCCAGGCGGGGAGCTCCCCGAGGGAGGCGTACGAGAAGGTGTACGCCGAGCCGGCCACCGGCACGGTCGAGGCGAACTCGGCGTAGCAGAGCGCGGCGAGCGCGCAGACGACGCCGGCCACCACGAAGGCCAGAGCGACGGCGGGACCGGCGTTGTTCTTGGCCACCGTGCCGGTCAGGACGAAGATGCCGGTGCCGATGATGACGCCGACGCCGAAGACGGTCAGGTCGAGCGCGGACAAGGATTTCTTGAGCGCGTGCTCGGGTTCCTCGGTATCGAGGATGGACTGTTCGACCTTCTTCGTCCGGAAGAGGGTGCTGCTCACGGGGTACCTCCCACGCAGTGTCGTCCTCGACATGATCGAGAGGGGGCGTAGACCGTATGCCCCGACGCGGGCGAGTTAACGCGAATGGGCCGGTTCAACCACTCTTCACAGTGGTCGAACCGGCCCATCCGGGTGTGTCGGCTTGCCCGGGACGGCGTCAGTCGCGCGCGGACTCCACGGAGTCGACCTCGGCGGCCGTGCTGCCGTACTTGCCGTCGAGCCGGGAGACCAGGCCGGTGACCTGGCGGGCGATGTCGGGGGCGGTGAGCCCGATCTCGGCCATGACCTCGGCGCGGGAGGCGTGGTCGAGGAAGCGGGGCGGGA
This sequence comes from Streptomyces sp. NPDC002884, assembly GCF_040295245.1. NCBI lineage: Bacteria > Bacillati > Actinomycetota > Actinomycetes > Kitasatosporales > Streptomycetaceae > Streptomyces > Streptomyces sp. NPDC002884. Next base: position 435,492 of record NZ_JBEOVB010000005.1, read on the forward strand.
TGCCGAAGTCGCGCAGCGGGACGTCGACGCCCGCGTCGCGCAGTGCCTGGGCGATCGCCGAGCCGACGCCGCCGACGCGGGAGTTGTCCTCGACGGTCACGACCACGCGGTGCCGCTCGGCGAGCGGGGCCATGGCCTCGTCGACGGGTTTGACCCAGCGGGGGTCGACGACCGTGGTGGTGATGCCCTGCCGGTCGAGGAGGGTCGCGATCTCCAGGCACATCGGGGCGAGGGCGCCCACGGAGACCAGCAGCACGTCGGGGGTGTCGGTGCCGCTCTCGCGCAGTACGTCCATGCCGCCGACGCGTCCCACGGCGGGTACGGCGGGGCCGACGGCGCCCTTGGAGAAGCGCACGACGGTCGGCGCGTCCTCGACCTCGACGGCCTCGCGCAGCTGGGCGCGGACCTGGTCGGCGTCGCGCGGGGCGGCGAGCCTGAGGCCCGGGACGACCTGAAGGATCGACATGTCCCACATGCCGTTGTGGGAGGCGCCGTCGGTGCCGGTGACACCCGCCCGGTCCAGTACGAACGTCACACCGCACTTGTGGAGGGCGACATCCATCAGGACCTGGTCGAAGGCACGATTGAGGAATGTGGCGTACACCGCGAACACCGGATGCACCCCGCCCGCCGCCAGGCCCGCGGCGGAGACGGCGGCGTGCTGCTCGGCGATGCCGACGTCGTAGATGCGGTTCGGGAAGGTGTCCGCGAACTTCTTCAGTCCGACCGGCTGCAGCATCGCCGCCGTGATCGCGACGATGTCCTCGCGCTCCTTGCCGAGCTCGACCATCTCGTCCCCGAAGACCGAGGTCCAGTCGGCGCCCGAGGCCTTGATCGGCAGACCGGTGTCGGGGTGGATGGGGCCGATGCCGTGGAAGCGGTCGGCCTCGTCCTGGAGGGCGGGCTGGTAGCCGCGGCCCTTCTCGGTGAGGCAGTGCACGATGACCGGGCCGCCGAAGCGCTTGGCGCGGGCCAGCGCGGACTCCAGGGCCTCGATGTCATGGCCGTCGATCGGGCCGACGTACTTCAGGCCGAGGTCCTCGAACATGCCCTGGGGGGCGATGAAGTCCTTCAGGCCCTTCTTGGCGCCGTGCAGGGTCTCGTAGAGGGGTCTGCCGACGACGGGGGTGCGCTCCAGCACCTCCTTGGTGCGGGCGAGGAAGCGCTCGTAGCCGTCCGTCGTACGCAGGGTGGCGAGGTGGTTGGCCAGGCCGCCGATGGTGGGCGCGTACGAGCGCTCGTTGTCGTTGACGACGATGACCAGCGGGCGGTCCCCGTCGGCGATGTTGTTCAGCGCCTCCCAGGCCATGCCGCCGGTGAGCGCGCCGTCACCGATGACGGCGACCACGTGGTCGCCGCGGTCGAGGATCTGGTTGGCCTTCGCGAGGCCGTCGGCCCAGCCGAGCACCGTGGAGGCGTGGCTGTTCTCGATGACGTCGTGCTCGGACTCGGCCTGCGAGGGGTAGCCGGAGAGGCCGCCCTTCATCTTCAGCCGGGAGAAGTCCTGCCGGCCCGTGAGCAGCTTGTGCACGTAGGACTGGTGGCCCGTGTCCCACAGCACCTTGTCCTTCGGGGACTCGAAGACCCGGTGCAGGGCGATGGTGAGCTCGACCACGCCGAGGTTGGGGCCGAGGTGGCCACCGGTCTTGGAGACGGCGTCGACGAGGAAGGTGCGGATCTCCTCCGCCAGCTGGTCCAGCTCCTCCAGGCTGAGCCGGTCCAGATCACGCGGTCCCCTGATGCGGGTCAGCAGCGGCACCCGTGCCTCCTTGCAGTAAAAGCTGATCGAGCTGTTGCCGGGCTTGTCGAGTCTAATGTTCCGCCCGGGCGGACGGACTCCGGCCCATGGGTCATAGGTCACGCGAACGGCCGTACCCAGAATGAGCCTTTCCTATGACACGACTGTGCCCGGCATCTGAACGATGCCGGGCACAGTCGTGTCACCTGGAGCGTCAGCCGCGACCGGCGGCCTTCTGGCTCTTGCGGGAGATGGAGTCGATGACGACCGCGCCCAGCAGAACACCACCGGTGATCATGTACTGGATCGAGGTGTTCATGTTCAGCAGGTCGAGGCCGGTCTGGATGGACTGGATGACCAGCATGCCCAGGAGGGCGGACCACACCGTGCCGCGGCCGCCGAAGAGGCTCGTACCACCGATGACGGCCGCCGCGATGGCGAGCATCAGGGTGTTGCCGCCACCGGCGTTCAGCGTCGCGGACGCCGTCTGGCCCGCGAAGAACATGCCGCCGACCGCCGCGAAGCCACCGGAGATGGCGAACACGGTGATACGGACCATCGGCACGCTGATACCGGCACGGCGGGCCGCCTCGATGCCGCCACCGACCGCGAAGACCTTACGGCCGTACGTGGTGCGACGGAGCACGAAGTCGACGATCACCAGCGCCGCCAGGAAGATCACCAGCGCGTTGGAGACACCGGAGGCGTTGTTCAGCACGCTCGCCGCGAGGAAGGACGCGACGGCCAGCGCACCGACGCGCAGCAGGATCTCGGCGGTCGGCCGGAACGGCACACCGGCGGCCCGGCGGCGGCGCTGCTCGCCGAAGTTGCCGACGAGGGTCAGCACGACCGCGAGACCGGCCAGCAGGTACGCGCCGATGATGGCCTGGTCCATGAAGAAGGAGCTCTGGCCGAGCAGGTGCACCGGGCCGGAGTCCGACGGGATGTTGATCGTGCCGCTGGAGCCCAGCAGCCACAGCATCAGACCGTTCCAGCCGAGGAAGCCGGCCAGGGTGACCACGAAGGCAGGTACGCCGAGCTTGGCGAAGAACCAGCCGTGCAGTGCGCCGATGCCGGCGCCGGTGGCGATCGTCAGGACCAGCGACAGCCACGGGTTCATGGTGTGGTCCACCACGAACACGGCGAACAGGGTCGACGCCAGGCCGCTGACGGAACCGACCGACAGGTCGATCTCGCCGAGCAGCAGGACGAACACCAGGCCGATGGCCAGCATGCCGGTGGCCGACATGAAGTAGCTGATGTTCGAGAGGTTGTCGGCGCTCAGGAAGAGGTCGTTCTTCGCCTGGAAGATCGTCCAGATGACGATCAGACCGATGACGACGGGCAGCTGGCCGAGCTCGCCGCCCTTCACCTTGCGCTTGAACTCGGTGACGTAACCCTTGAAGCCCTCTTCCCGCACCAGCAGGCGCGGGTCGACGACGGCGACCGGAGCGGCCGTCGGGTCGTCGGCGGGGGCCACGGTGGTCTGGTCCTCGATCACGCCCCCGGGCTCCGAGGAGTCGCTCTTCACGGTCTTGGACGTGTCGCTCACTTTGCCGCCTCCGCGGTGCGACGCCCCGCACGACGGGTCACGGCGTTGTCCGTGGCCCCGGTGATCGCGGCGATGATCTCTTCATGGCTGGTGTCCTTCACGGGGAAGGAGCCGTTGTTCTTGCCCAGACGCAGGACGGCCACGGTGTCCGCGACCGCCTTGACGTCGGCCATGTTGTGGCTGATGAGGATGACGCCGAGGTTGCGCTCGCGCAGCCGCTCGACCAGGTCGAGGACCTGCGCCGTCTGCTCGACGCCGAGGGCGGCGGTGGGCTCGTCGAGGATGACGACCTTCGGGTCACCGATCAGGGCGCGCGCGATGGCGACGACCTGGCGCTGACCGCCGGAGAGGCTGGCGATCGGGATGCGGACGCTCGGGATGCGGATGGAGAGCGTCGACAGCAGCTCGCGGGCGTTCTTCTCCATCGTCACCTCGTCGATGACGCCGCGGTGCAGCAGCTCGCGTCCGAGGTAGAGGTTGCCGACCACGTCGAGGTTGTCGCACAGGGCGAGGTCCTGGTAGACGGTCGCGACGCCGAGTCCCTGAGCGTCGTGCGGCCGGTTGATGCTGACCGCGCTTCCCTCCCACTCGATGACGCCCTCATCGATGGGGTGCACACCCGCGATCGTCTTGACCAGGGTGGACTTTCCTGCGCCGTTGTCGCCCACCAGGGCGACCACTTCTCCGGCGTGAACCTCCAGCTCGACGTCGGTGAGTGCCTGCACCGCACCGAATCGCTTGGAGACTCCGCGCAACGCCAGCACGGGCGTAGCGGACACGTGAACCATCTCCTTCGCCGCCTGACCGGCGGGGATGCCGCGCTGAAAGACAGGCGCGGAGGGATGTGCGCGACACGCGGGGTACGCGATGCCGTCGCACGAGGTTTACAAGATGAACATGCGTGAATCCGCTGCGCTTGGCAACGGTTCCGTCCGACGCCCGCCCCGGCAGCGGGGTATGAGGTGGGGCGGGCGTCGGACAGGTCTCACGGGACCGCTGAGCGGTCGGTGGGACCCGAGGGCCGGCTCGACAAGCGACTCGAGAGGGGCCCTCGGGACCGGGTGCCTACGAGAGGACCGGCGGACTACTGGAGACCGGCGGCCTTGCAGGCGGCGGCGTACTCGGCGGTGCAGATGTCCGCGACGGTGTACAGACCGTCCTTGATCACCGTGTCCTTGATGTTGGCCTTGGTGACCGACACCGGGGTCAGCAGCTGCGAGGGGACCTTGTCGCCGGAGCCGCTGGTCAGCGTCTCGGTGGCCAGGGCCTTGATGTCCTTGCCCTCGAGCAGGTCGACCGCGAGCTGGGCGGCGGCCTCGGCCTCGGGCTTGAAGGCCTTGTAGACCGTGGAGGACTGGGTGCCGGCGACGATGCGCTGGATACCCGCGAGCTCGGCGTCCTGACCGGTCAGCGGGATGCCGCTGATCTTCGCGCCCTTGAGGGTGTTGGCGATGCCACCGGCCATGCCGTCGTTGGCCGCGTAGACGCCCGCGATGTTCTTGGCGCCGAGCTGGGTGATGGCCGCGGACATCTTCTGCGCGGCGACCGTGTCCTTCCAGAGGCCGGACTGCTCGTAGGCGATGTCGACCTTGCCGTCGAGGGCCTTGTGAGCGCCTTCCTTGAACTGACCGGCGTTCGGGTCGGCGTCGTCACCGTTGATCATGACGACCTTGGCCTTGGGGGTCGCCTTGGCGCCGAGGGAGTCGAGCAGGGCCTGACCCTGGAGCTCGCCGACCTTGACGTTGTCGAAGGAGACGTAGGCCGAGACGGGGCCCTGAGCGAGGCGGTCGTACGCGACGACCTTGACACCCTTGTCCACCGCGGACTGGATCGAGGACTTGATCGCGGCGGAGTCCTGGGCGGAGATCACGATGACCTTGACGCCCTTGGTCACCATGCTGCTGACCTGCTGGGCCTGCTTGGCCGAGTCGGCCGCGGCGTTCGCGTACTCGAGCTTGCAGTCCGAGCAGAGCGCCTTGACCTTGGCGTCGAAGTACGGCTTGTCGAACTTCTCGTACCGCGCGGTGACGCTGTCGGGGAGCAGCAGGCCGATGGACTTGTTGCCCGAGCTGCTGCTGCCGGAGTCGCTGTCCTTGTCGTCGCCCGCCTTGCCACACGCGGCAATCGAAAGCGCCATGGACACGGCGGTGGCGCCGATCACGACTCTACGCATCGTTGCGTTCATTTGAGGTGTGCCTCCCTGACAGGGCCGCAACGCTGCGGCCGAGGTGGCTCGAAGTCAACTCGGCCGCAAGTTCGACGTCAAGAAGTAAATACTTAACGAGATGGCAACGGCCTCATTCGTTCTCTAAGTGAAGGCAGGTGTCGCCGCGGTCAGTGTGCCGTCCAAAAGGGTCGAATCGCCCATCTCGCTCAACGCGAGAGCGAGCGCCCCCAGCACCTCCGCGCGGCCGCCAAGTGCCCCCGGGAGAACGGAAAGTTGACGCGCCGCACTCGGGATCGCATAGCGGCCGACAGACTCCCTGATCGGACCGAGCACCAGCTCACCGGCCTCGGCGAGATCACCGCCCAGCACCACCCGGCTCGGATTCAGCAGGTTGCAGAGATTGGCGACTCCACTGCCGATATGTCGGCCCACGTCGGCGATCACCCGACGGCAGCCCGGATCACCGTCCCTCGCCAGCCGCACGACGCCTTCCATCGTCAGATCCGTGCCGTGGCTGGACTGGAGGAGCGGGAGCACGTAGCGCGCCGCCGCGAAGGTCTCCAGGCAGCCCCGATTTCCGCAGCGGCAGACGGGGCCGGACTCGTCAAGTGTAATATGTCCGATTTCACCGGCGGTGCCACCGGGACCCCGGTAGATCTTGCCCTCGATCACCAGACCGGCGCCGACACCGCTCGCGACCTTGATGTATGCAAGATCACGTACGCCTCTGCCGCTGCCCCAGACCATCTCCCCGAGGGCGCCCAGATTGGCGTCGTTGTCCACGTGCACGGGCACGCCGAGCCGGCCTCTCATCTCCTCGGCGGGTCTGGTGCCGATCCAGCCGGGCAGGATGGCGGACGAACCCAGCGTCCCGGACTCCAGATCGATCGGTCCGGGCACGCCGAGACCGACTCCCGCGACCTTCTCACGGTCCACCCCGGTGGCCTCGATCAGCCGGTTGACCAGCTGTTCCGCCCGATCGAAGCCCTGTGTCGAGGAGGCGTCCACATCGAGCGGCTCGGACTCCTCCGCGAGGACCTGGTGGGCCAGGTTGCCCACGGCGACCCGTAGGTGGGTATGGCCGAAATCCACCCCGATGACGATGCCCGCGTCGCCGCTCAGACTGACGCTGCGCGCCCTTCGTCCGCCCGCCGAGGTGGGCGTCACCTCGACGGTTCCGCCGTCCTTGAGTTCACGCACGATGTTGGAGACGGTCGCGGCGGACAGACCGGTGGTCCGGGCGATCTCCGCTTGCGTCAGGGACCCTGCCAGACGCACGGCGCGTACGACCCGCTCCAAGTTGGCTCGGTGCAGCGACGACTGCGACCCCGGAGTCTCCACGACGACCTCCTGCGCGCGGGACCGCTTCAATGAGGCCCCGTCTATGTCCAACTAGTGAACTCTAAGCTGAGCCGTTCGGGTCGCCTCCCGTCAAGAGGTTGAACAGTATCCGCATGCGTGCGAAGAGACACGGAGGGTGTTCGAGCCACGGTTGCGGGGTGTGCGGGAGCGGCTGCGGGGCGTTGCGGCCAGGGCTCGGCCGGGGCGGGGGCGTGGAGAGAACAGGTGGTGAAAGCGGGCGGGGAGGGGTGAGCTCCCGGGGAGAGCGCGGGCTGGCGGCCGCGGGGATGAGCGTCAGAGGGCCAGGTAATGAAGGCGAAGCCGGTTTCGCCACACTTCCTTGGCGGGCCGGCAATCCGCGGCCACGGCCACCTTCAGAGTCCGTGCGGGGAACCGGAACCCGGAGCGGGAGCCGGCTTCCGGATGAGAGCGCAGGTGACGCGGCCTCGCGTCGAAGCCGCGGCGGACGACCGGCGAAGGCGCGAACGAGGGCGCGAACGGCGGCGGGCTGCCGGCGCAGGACGTGAACGACCACGAACGCCGGCCCGGGAGGACAAGGATCACGCCACGGGCAGGCGCCGGAACGGGCTGCCTGACGCAACGGGCAGGCCCCGGAACAGCGGGTGCGACACGCTACGGGCAGGCACCGGAAGGGTGATGGCTACACGTGGCGGGCAGTCCGCGCGGGCGGTCCCCCGTGGAGCGGGCGCCCGCGCAGACGCGAAGGGCGTCTCGACGCGGGCGCCGGCCGAACACCGGACGCGCTCCTACTTCAGCGCCCCGGCGGTCAGCCCCTGCACCACCTGCCGCTGGAAGACGATGTACGCGGCGAGCACCGGGAGCATCGCCATCACGAGACCCGCGAAGAGCCCCGACCAGTCACCCTTGTAGCCCTGGCTGACGGCCAGTTGGACCAGGCCCTGGGTGAGGACGCGTTTGTCGGGATCGGTGTTGAGGACCGTGGGGAGCATGTACTGGTTCCACTGGCCCAGGAAGTTGAAGATACCGACGCTGATCAGGCCCGGCTTGGCCATGGGCACCATGATCTGGAAGAACGTACGGCTGTGCGAGGCGCCGTCCACGAAGGCCGCCTCCGCCACCGAGGTCGGCAGCGTGCGGAAGAAGGCCGTCAGGAAGAACACCGTGAACGGCAGCGAGTAGGCGATGTAGACGAGGATCAGGCCGTGGATGGAGTTCAGCAGGCCCATGTTGTTCACGACGTAGAACAGCGGGACCAGCGCCAGCATGATCGGGAAGCTCATGCCTCCGATGAAGAGGAAGTAGATGAAGCGGTTGCCCGGGAAGTCGAAACGCGCGAGGACGTAGGCCGCCATGGAGCCGAGGACCAGCGTGCCGATGAGTGAACCGCCCACCACCAGGATGGTGTTGAGGAAGTAGTCGCTCATGTTGGCCTGGGTCCAGGCCCGTGACCAGTTGTCGAAGTGCAGCTTGTCCGGCAGTGACCAGGGCGACCCGAAGATGGAGCTGTCGTTCTTGAAGGAGGTCATCACCGCCCACAGCAACGGCAGCACGACCATGATCGCCCAGATGACCAGGATGCCGTGGGAGAAGGCGTTGAGAACGCTTCCCTCCGTTTTCTTCTCCGTAGGCGGTTTCCCGGTGGACAGGCCGACCTTCGTGACGGGGACGGTCGAGCCGGACTCGGCCGGCAGCGGCGCGGGGGTTTCGGTCGTCTTCATCGTCAGTACTCCAGCCGCTCGCGCCGTCCCAGCCGCATCACGACGGCGGCGAAGGCCAGCGTCACGACGAGCAGGGCGACGCCGATGGTGGTGGCGTAGGCGGCCTGACCGTCACGGAAGGCCTTCTGGTACACGTACAGGACCATGACGGTGGTCGAGTAGTCGGGGCCGCCGGGTCCGGTCGTCATGATCTGCACGACCGCGAACGACTCGGCGCCGAGCGCGAGGATCCCCATGTAGACCCAGCCCGACTGCACGGTGTCCCAGAGCAGGGGCAGGGTGATGCGGAAGAACGTCGCGGCCCGGCCCGCGCCGTCCAACAGGGCGGCTTCGTACAGGTCCGCCGGGATGGAGGCCATGCCGGCCGAGAACAGGACCACGAAGAAACCGACCGTGGACCAGATGAGCACCGCCATCACGCACCACAGCGCGAGATCCGGGTCGCCGAGCCAGAGCGGCTGGAGACCGTCCAGCCCGATCCCCCGGAAGAAGGAGTTGATCGCGCCGCTGTCCGGGTTGTACGCGAAGGCGAACAGCAGCGCCACGATGGCGATCGACAAAACTTGCGGAAAGAAATACACGATCTTGTAGAAGGAAGAGCCGCGGACCCCGGAGATCACCGGGCCGCCCTTCCTTCGCCGTCCACCGACATTGATCATGAAGGCGAAGAACAGCGCCAGGCTGATCGTGACCAGCGGCAGCACGACCGCGAACATCAAGCTGTGCTGCAAGGACTTCCAGAAGATCTCGTCGTCCAGCATCCTCCGGTAATTGTCCAGGCCGACCATCTTGAATTCGGGGCTCAGGCCGGTCCAGTCCGTGAACGAGTAGTAGATGGACTGGATGAACGGCCACACCACGAAGAGCGCGTACAGTCCCAGGGGGAGCGCCAGGAACCCCACGATGAACCGGTACTTGCCGTGCTGCATCGCCACTCCGGTGCTTTTATGGATACTTCGCCGTGATTCTCACCGTCACTGGTGCTTGTAATGCTTGATCGTCGTGTCCTGGGCGGCCTCGTCGGCGTAGCCCTGGATCTTCTTGATCGCCTCGGCCGGAGTGAGCCGGCCGGCCATCATCTCGCCGAGGCCGGACACCCCGATCTTCTCCTTCTGCAACTGGACGTACCAGTCCTGAAGTCGCGGATTCACCACGTTCTCGCCGGCCTTGTCCAGCGCCGCCACACCCGACTTGAGGCCCGGGGTGAGGGTGATGCCGTCGGTGCCGCCGTTGTACGCGGTCAGCGACTTCACCTTGGAGGTGAAGTTCTTGGAGGACGCCTCGCTGAGCATGATGCGCAGCTGTTCCATGCCGCCCGCCGTGTTCTTCGCCTTGGCCGGCACGACGAACGGCTCACCGCCGGAGGCCCAGATGGTGCCGAAGGGCATCTTGTCGGAGGAGTCGATTCCGGTGGGCGCGGAGACGGCCAGGTCGAAGTCCGCGGGGATGACGTTCGCCGACTCGTTCTCCACCCAGGAGCCGTTGGGGATGAACAGGGCCTTGCCCTTGGCCCACGCGGTCTGCGACTGGATGTGGTCCAGACCCGGGGTGCCCTGGAGGACGTAACCCTTCTTGTAGAGCTCGTAGTAGGCGTCGAAGCAAACCTTTACTGCCGGGTGTTTCCAGGCGTTCGGCTCCAGGTTGTCGATGGCGTCGAGGACTTCACGACCGCCCACCTTGCCGATCATCGGGTACAGCGAGAAGGGGAGGTAGTACGGGTACTTGCCCGCGTACGTCCAGCCCGCGATGCCCTTCTTCTTGGCCTTCTCGCAGACCGCGAGCATCTCGTCCCAGGTCTCGGGATACGTGGCGTCGAGCGAGTCCAGGGCCTTCTGCGAGTACCAGACGCCGTAGACGGTGTAGGCGTAGTACATGATCCAGACCGGGTCGCCGTCGAACTGACCCATCTCGACGATGCCGGGCCGCAGGGTGTCGCGCACCTTCTTGCCCGGGTCGTCGTAGGACGGGGCGTCCAGGAGCGGAGTGAGGTCGGCAAGCTGTTTCTTGCCGACCAGGACGCCCATGTCCATCTGCTCGGCGCCGGAGTTGTCGATGAGGTCGGGCGGGGTGCCCTGGTTGAAGCGGGGCTGGAGGGTCGACTGGATCTTCTGGGTGGCCGAGAACTTCACCTTCGCGCCGGGGAAGCCCTTCTCGTAGATCTTGACCGCGTCCTCGGCGTACTCCTTGCCGAAACCGCCGTCGAACAGGACGAATTCCATCTGGGCGGTGTCGTTGACCGCGAGTGGATTCTTCGCGGTCTTCTTGCCGGCCTCGGCCTTGTCCTCGTCGCCCCCGCCACTGCTGGCACAGGCGGACAGAAAGCTCATCGTGGGGACGGAGATCAGGCCGAGCGCCGCGGATCTCTTGATCAGGTCTCGGCGGCCGACACCTGCGGAGCCGTTCTTGTTCGAGCCGATGTTCTCGGAGTGGGATCCCATGCTCAAGTCCTCGCCTTCTCCAGGACTCAGGCGGTGCACCGGATCCTTCCCGGCACCGCGGTCAGGTCAAGCAGGGTCGTACGGATCATGCGGTCGTACGGATCATGCGGTCGGACGCCATCGCCGGATTCGACAGTGAATCGCCGACAGGTATAGTCCACTTCTTGCCAACGGAGCAAGATCGAATGCAAGGTTGGCCGTTGGTCTTTTCCGAGTTGAGACCTCCCGGAAATATGACCGGCCGGTGGGTGGCTTGCCGGAAAATTGCATGACATGGGCCCCGCCTGGCGCAATCAACATCCTTGACATCACTGTCCACTTGGCCACCTACTGATTCCTGCGCCACAGGAAGACAACGTTGTCCGGGGCGTTGTCCGGCGCGGGGAGGGTGCTCTCGCATGCGACGGTTGAGACGGTTGCGGGCAGTCGTGATCACGGCTGCTCTGGTCATGACGGTCGGCGCACAGGGGACGGCGGTCGCGCTGCCTTCCCCGGTGCCGGTACCGGGCCGGGGGTTCGCCTCGTCCTTCGAGGCGGGTGAACACGCCCCCGACTGGCAGAGCACCGTCGACACCACGCCCGGCGGAGGCAAACGGGCCTCGGGAGTGGACGGCGGGTACGGCGGCGGGCTCCCCGGCGATGTGACCGACCGGGTCACGGACGTCCGGGCGAGCGCGGAGAACACGGCCGGCGGCGAGGTGAAGGAGAACCTCGTCGACGGCGAGGCGAGCACCAAGTGGCTGGCGTTCGCGTCCACCGGGTGGGTCGAGTTCGATCTCGACGAACCCGCGCGGGTAAACGCTTACGCCCTCACCTCGGCCAACGACGTCGCCGAGCGCGACCCTGCCGACTGGACCCTCTCGGGCTCGGCGGACGGCACCGCCTGGACCTCGCTCGACACCCGCACCGGGGAGTCCTTCGCCGAGCGGTTCCAGACCCGTACGTACACCCTCGCGGCCCCGGCCGAGTACCGGCACTTCCGGCTGGAGGTCACCCGCAACCACGGCGCCGGGATCCTCCAGCTCGCCGACGTGCGGTTCGGCACGGGCGGCAGCGACGGGCCCGTCCCGCCGGACATGCTCACCGTGGTCGACCGGGGCCCGAGCGGCTCACCGACCGCGAAGGCGGGCGCCGGGTTCAGCGGGCGACGGGCGCTGCGCTACGCGGGTCGGCACACCGCTTCCGGCCACGCGTACTCGTACAACAAGGTCTTCGACGTGAACGTCCGGGTCGGCGCACGCACGCAGCTTGCGTACCGGATCTTCCCCGGGATGGCGGAGGGCGACCGCGACTACGCCGCGACAAATGTTTCCGTGGACCTGGCTTTCACTGACGGCACGTATCTGAGCGCGCTCGGGGCGAGCGATCAGTACGGCTTCCCCCTGTCGCCCAGCGGGCAGGGCGCCGCGAAGGTGCTGTACACCAACCAGTGGAACGACGTGGTGTCGGGGATCGGGACCGTGGCGGCCGGGAAGACGGTCAACCGGATCCTCCTCGCCTACGACTCCCCCGGCGGACCGGCCCGGTTCAGGGGCTGGGTGGACGACATCGCGCTGCGCACCGCCGCCCCTGAAGCGGCGAAGGCCCATCCGTCGGACTACGCGGTGACCACCCGTGGCACCAACTCCAGCGGGAGCTTCTCGCGCGGAAACACGTTCCCCGCCACGGCCGTGCCGCACGGTTTCAATTTCTGGACGCCGGTGACCAACGCGTCCTCGCTGGGCTGGCTGTACGACTACGCGCGGGCCAACAACGCGGACAACCTGCCCACGATCCAGGCGTTCAGCGCGAGTCACGAGCCGAGTCCGTGGATGGGCGACCGGCAGACCTTCCAGCTGATGCCGTCGGCCGCGGCCGACGTCCCGGACACCGGACGCACGGCGCGGGCCCTGGCCTTCCGGCACGTGAACGAAACCGCCCGCCCGTACTACTACGGAGTGCGTTTCGAGAACGGTCTCACGGCGGAGATGGCGCCGACCGACCATGCGGCCGCTCTGCGCTTCACCTACCCGGGCGAGGACGCCAGCGTCGTCTTCGACAACGTGACCGACCAGGCGGGACTGACCCTGGACAAGGAAGCCAGCGTCGTAACCGGTTACTCGGACGTGAAGTCGGGACTGTCGACGGGAGCCACCCGGCTCTTCGTGTACGGCGAGTTCGACGCCCCGGTGACAGACGGTGCGTCGAGCGGCGTAAAGGGTTACCTGCGTTTCGACGCGGGCGCCGACCGCACGGTCACCCTGCGCCTGGCGACCTCTCTCATCAGCGTCGACCAGGCCCGCGACAACCTCCGCCAGGAGATTCCGCAGGACACCGATTTCGACACCGTCAAGCAGCGGGCCCAGCAGCAGTGGGACAAGCTCCTCGGCACGGTGGAGGTCGAGGGCGCGAGCCAGGACCAGCTCACGACGCTCTACTCCAGCCTGTACCGGCTCTACCTGTACCCCAACTCCGGTTTCGAGAAGGTCGGTTCGACGTACCAGTACGCGTCGCCGTTCTCGCCGATGCCGGGCCCGGACACCCCGACGCACACCGGTGCGAAGATCGTGGACGGCAAGGTGTACGTCAACAACGGTTTCTGGGACACCTACCGGACGACCTGGCCCGCCTACGCCCTGCTGACGCCCACTCAGGCCGGTCGGCTGACCGACGGCTTCGTCCAGCAGTACAAGGACGGTGGCTGGACCTCGCGCTGGTCCTCGCCCGGGTACGCCGACCTGATGACCGGCACCTCGTCCGACGTCGCCTTCGCGGACGCGTTCGTCAAGGGAGTCGGCTTCGACGCCAAGGCGGCGTACGAGGCGGCCCTGAAGAACGCGACGGTCGTGCCCCCGGCGTCCGGGGTGGGCCGCAAGGGCATGTCCACCTCACCCTTCCTCGGCTATACGGGAACGGCGACGCACGAGGGCCTGTCCTGGGCGCTGGAGGGCTACCTCAACGACTACGGCATCGCCCGCATGGGCCAGGCCCTGTACCGCAAGACCGGTGAGAAGCGCTACCAGGAGGAATCCGAGTACTTCCTCAACCGCGCGCAGGGTTATGTGCACCTCTTCGACACGAAGGCCGGGTTCTTCCAGGGCAAGGACGACAAGGGCGACTGGCGGGTGGCGTCGGAGGCCTACGACCCGCGGGTGTGGGGTTACGACTACACCGAGACGAACGGCTGGGGCTACGCCTTCACCGCCCCCCAGGACAGCCGGGGCCTGGCCAACCTGTACGGCGGCCGCGACGGTCTGGCGAAGAAGCTCGACACCTACTTCGCCACCCCGGAAACCGCTTCCCCGGAGTTCGTGGGTTCGTACGGCGGCGTCATCCATGAGATGACGGAGGCGCGGGACGTGCGGATGGGCATGTACGGGCACTCCAACCAGGTCGCCCACCACACGATCTACATGTACGACGCGGCCGGACAGCCCTGGAAGGCGCAGGCGAAGGCCCGCGAGGTGCTCGCACGGCTCTACAGCGGCAGCTCGATCGGGCAGGGGTACCACGGCGACGAGGACAACGGCGAGCAGTCGGCCTGGTACCTGTTCTCCGCGCTCGGCTTCTACCCGCTGGTGATGGGCAGCGGCGAATACGCCGTCGGCTCACCGTTGTTCACCAAGGCGACCGTGCACCTGGAGAACGGCAAGGACCTGGTGGTCAAGGCGCCGAAGAACAGCGCCAAGAACGTGTACGTACAGGGCCTCAAGGTCAACGGCCGTGCATGGACATCGACTTCGCTGCCCCACACACTCCTCGCCCAGGGCGGTGTCCTGGAGTTCGACATGGGACCGCGTCCCTCGTCGTGGGGGTCCGGAAAGAACGCGGGACCGGTTTCGATCACTCAGGACGACAAGGCGCCGGCGCCGCGTGCGGACGTGCTGAAGGGCGCGGGCGCACTGTTCGACGACACCTCGGCAACGCAGGAAACGGTGTCGGGTCCGCTCGCCCTGCCGGTCGCAGCCGCGGCCAAAGCGGTGCAGTACACCCTCACGTCGGCCGACCACACAAAGGCACCGACGGGCTGGGTGCTCCAGGGTTCCGCCGACGGGCTGACGTGGACCGACCTGGACCGGCGCTCCGGCGAGACCTTCCCGTGGGACCGGCAGACACGCGCCTTCACACTCGAGCGGCCGGGCACGTACGCGCACTACCGGCTGGTCGTCGACGCGGACGCCGGTGGCGCGGGCCAGGTCAGCCTCGCAGAGCTGGAGTTGTTGTCCTGATCCGGTAACCAACAGCGATGGCCCGCTGTACCGCGTGTCACCCGTGTTCCAGAATGACGAGGCCGCCCGGCGGACACCGGGCGGTCCGTCATGGAGGGGGACAGCGGTACATGAGCGTCATCAGACGGTTCACGGGGCTGCTCGCGGGTGCGGCGCTGGGAGCGGGAGCCCTGTTCGCGACAGCGGCTCCGGCACAGGCGTACAGCCCCAACCCGGTGTTCCACGCCTACTACTACGACACCGACAACTGCCCGTGCAGCGGCGGCAATCTCACCGACCCGTTCGACAACACGTACTTCGCCGGCGACGCCGGCGGCCAGGCCGTGAAGATGGAGCTGACCGACTCGGGGGCGTTCGTCGGCAAGGTGGAATTCCACCCCTACGACGAGAAGCTGTGGGTGTACGACACCGCCAACGACGGTGACACGTACTACGTCAAGGTCGGCTACACGTCCGGCGGCGTGACCCACGACCTGGGCACCTTCAGCCCGCCCGGGACCACGGCGGTGCTGGACTACCAGGTCCAGGACTTCGACCTGCCCGAAGGCGCTTTCGTCGACATTTCCGTCTACGACGACGCGGCACTCACCGACCTCATCGGCGCCGCCCGCGGCACCGGATCGGCCATCGCCTAGGCAAACCCGCGTCACCCGGAGGGACCATGCCGCTCACCGTGCCCGTCCTGCCCGAGGGGATCGACCCCGCCTGGCTGCCACGGGAGGCGTTCCGGCCGGTCGGCAGCCGGCGAACGCTGATCGAAGGCTCGGGCCTTCTGGTGGACACGGTGCACGGTGAACTGGCCGACGCATGCGCACGGTTCGGCGGCGAGGTGACCGTACGAGGCGAATCGGACGTCTCGTCCTCGTACGACCTCGTGCTGAGAGTGGCGGATGCCGGTCGCTCCGGCGACTCCGGTCCGGGGCTCGGCGTTGCCGGCGGCCACGGCGGCCACGGCGGCCTCGGGGGTCATGGCCGCCTCGGTGGTCTCGACAGCCCGGATGGCCTCGACGGCCCGGGTGGTCTCGATGGTTCGGGTGACGTCGGTGGACTCGGTGCAGACGGGTTCGTCCTCGAGCGCGCCGAGGGGACCACCGTCATCACAGCGGGCGGTCAACCCGGCCTGCTGTACGGCATGTTCCAGATCGTGCGGCTCGGCGAGGACGCCTTCCGGGGCGCGCCAACACATGCGGCACACCGCCCGGCGACGGCGCTGCGGATGCTGGACCACTGGGACAACGTGGCCGTACATCCGGTGATGGGCCAGGTAGAACGCGGTTACGCGGGCGGATCCCTCTTCTGGCGGAACGGGCGGGCCCGGGGGGAGTGGGAGCGTGTCCGGGCGTACGTCAGGCTCCTTGCGGCCTGCGGGATCAACGCCGTCTCGGTCAACAACGTCAACGTCCATGAGACCGAGGCCCACCTCCTGACCGACCGGATCGGCGAAGTGGCCGACATCGCGGGGGCGTTGCGCCCGTACGGGATCCGCACGCATCTGTCCGTGACCTTCGCCGCGCCGGTCGTGCTCGGCGGACTGTCCACGGCCGACCCGCTGGACAAGGGGGTGCGCGACTGGTGGGCGGGGGCCGTGCGGGAGGTGTACTCGGCCGTCCCGGACTTCGGCGGGTTCGTGGTGAAGGCCGACTCGGAGGGCCGACCGGGGCCGTTCACGTACGGCCGCTCGCACGCGGACGGCGCGAACATGCTGGCCGCGGCGCTCGCTCCGTACGGCGGCACCGTCCACTGGCGGGCATTCGTGTACGACCACCGCCAGGACTGGCGGGACCGTTCGACGGACCGGGCGCGGGCCGCGTACGACCATTTCGCGCCACTGGACGGGAAGTTCGCCGACAACGTCGTTCTCCAGGTGAAGCACGGGCCGATGGACTTCCAGGTGCGCGAGCCGGTCTCGCCGGTGCTGGGAGCCCTGCCTCACACACGGGTCGCCGTGGAGGTGCAGGCAACTCAGGAGTACACCGGGCAGCAACGG
This sequence comes from Streptomyces sp. NPDC002884, assembly GCF_040295245.1. NCBI lineage: Bacteria > Bacillati > Actinomycetota > Actinomycetes > Kitasatosporales > Streptomycetaceae > Streptomyces > Streptomyces sp. NPDC002884. The sequence goes on from NZ_JBEOVB010000005.1 coordinate 452,623, forward strand.
CATGCGTGCTGGCTGGGACCCATGTGGAGCGAGGTGCTGCGTTTCCGGCCTGAGGGTGAACAGCGCTCGAGTGTCGGTGAGTTGGCGCGTGGCGGGCTGGTGGCGGTCGCCAACGTCGGTGACGATCCGTTCTGGACCGGACATCCGCTGGCCCAGGCGAACCTCTACACCTTCGGCCGGCTCGCCTGGCACCCGGCCGCCGACCCGCATCAAATCCTGGACGAGTGGATCGCGCTCACCTTCCCGTCCGCCTCCGAGCGGTTGGCCACCGGGCTGCGGGCGGTGCTGCACGGCTCCTGGCGGACGTACGAGAAGTACACCGCGCCGCTCGGCGTCGGCTTCATGGTGCAGCCGGGTCATCACTACGGGCCGAGCGTCGACGGCTACGAGTACAGCCCGTGGGGGACGTACCACTTCGCCGACCGGGACGGGATCGGCGTCGACCGCAGCGCGGCCACCGGCACGGGGTACGCGGCGCAGTACGCCAAGCCCTGGGCCGAGCTGTACGAGTCGGCCGCATCGTGCCCCGACGAGCTTCTGCTGTTCTTCCACCACGTGCCGTACGGGCATGTGCTGAAAAGCGGGAAAACGGTTGTGCAACACATCTACGACACGCACTTCGAGGGCGTGGAGGAAGCCGAAGAGGCCCGCCGGGTGTGGGCGGGCCTCGCGGAGCCGGCGGACCCGGCATGGCACGCCCGCGTGGCGGAACGGTACGAGGAGCAGGTGCGCGGCGCACGCGAGTGGCGGGACCAGGTGAACAGCTACTTCCTGCGGAAGTCCGGCATCCCGGACGGCCGGGGGCGCACCATCTACTGAAGCCGAAGGACGGCCACGCCCAGCGGGTCCAGGGCGAGCACCTCGCCCTGCTCCAGCCGTTTGCCGGTGAGGAGGTCGGTCGCGGCGGTGTGGGCGGGTATGCGGGCGGGCTCAGAAGCGTGGTTGAGGAGGAAGAGGAAACGGGTTCCGTCGGACGCGACGCGGGTGGCGGTCTCGACGGTGGGGTGGTCTGCGTAGGGGCCGATCAGGTCGTGGCGGGCGAGGATCTGACGGACGACGTGGTCGAGGCCGGGCTGGTCGAGGGCGGTCGCCACGTACCAGGCCTGTCCCGCGCCGAAGTGGTTGCGGGTCACCGCCGGGGTGCCCGCGTAGAAGTCGGCGCCGTAGGTGGCGACCGGTTCGGCGCCACGGAGCTGCACGATCTCGAAGACGAGCCGCCCCTGTGTCGTCAAGTCGCCGAGCTGTACCGGCTGTTCGACGTCGTGGGCCCGAGCGTCCCATTCGTCGACGCGGATGCCCATGAGGGGGGCGAGCGGGCCGGGGACATCGGCGAGGAAGGCCCGGTCGTGTTCGTCGGAGCGGGCGGTGAGGAAGGTGGCGAGGACGGTGCCCCCTCGTAGGGCCACCCCCTCCAGGCGCTTCGCCAGGTCTCCCTTGACGAGGTGGAGCACGGGCGCGAGGACCACGTCGTACGGCGTGAGGTCGGCGGTGACCGCCACGACATCGACGTCGGCTCCCGCCTCGCGGGCGGCTCGGTAGTAAGCGTGTACGACATCCGGGTAACGGACCAGTCGCGAGGGGCCGTCGGAGATCTCCAGCGCCCACCAGCTGTCCCAGTCGAAGAGGAGCGCGGTGCGGGCCGGGGTCCGGGCGCCCAGGGTGGCCGCTCCGAGCTCGCCGAGTTCCCGGCCGAGGGCCGCGACTTCGCGGAACACACGGGTGTCGTCGCGGCCCGCGTGACCGATGACCGCACCGTGGTACTTCTCGCACGCGCCGCGTGAGGCGCGCATCTGGAAGTAGAGGGCGGCGTCCGCCCCGTGGGCGACGGCCTGCCAGGTCGCGAGACGGAGCTCGCCCGGCCGGCGCAGGGGGTTGACGTCACGGCAGGCGGTGGTGGAAGGGGTCTGTTCCATCAGCCAGAAGGGAGCACCGTCCTTGAGGCCGCGCATCAGGTCGTGGGCCAGGGCGGGACGGGTGGGCGGGGCGTCGAGGGGCGGGTAGTTGTCCCAGGAGGCGAAGTCGAGGTGGGGCGCCCAACGGTGGTAGTCGAGCGGACGGTAGGCGCCCATGAGGTTGGTGGTGACGGCTGTGTCCTGGTCGTGGGCGCGGATGGCCTCCTTCTCGCCGGTGAAGCAGCCGAGCAGGGCCTCGGTCATGAAGCGCTGGTAGTCGAGGGTGACGCCCTGGAAGGCGGTGTGGTCGGGGCCGCGCCAGTGCTCGGTGAGGGCGCTCGGCGGCTCGATCTGGTCCCAGTCGGTGTAGCGGTGAGACCAGAACGTCGTCCACCAGGCGTCGTTGAGCGCGTCGAGTGAGCCGTGCCGTTCACGCAGCCAGTCGCGGAAGGCGCCGGCGCAGAGGCCGCAGTAACAGGCTCCGCCGTACTCGTTGTTGATGTGCCAGGCCAGTAAAGCCGGGTGTCCTGCGTACCGTTCCGCGAGGCGACCGGCCAGAGCCGTGGCCAGTCGACGGTAGTCGGGTGAACTGGGACAGAAGTTGTGTCGCTGGCCGTATCGGTGCCGGCGGCCCTCGAAGTCGGTGCGGTTGACATCGGGATACTTCTTCGCGAGCCAGGGCGGGAGGGCGGCGGTCCCGGTGGCGAGACAGACCTGACGCCTCTCGGTGGCGGCCCGGTCGAGAATGCCGTCGAGGATCGTGAAGTCGTAAACGCTTTCGTCAGGTTGGCTGAGCGACCAGGTGAAGACGCCCACGGTGAGGGTGTCGACACCGGCCCGGGTGAACAGGCGGTGGTCCTCGTCCCAGACGTTCTGCGGCCACTGCTCGGGGTTGTAGTCGCCTCCGTACGGGATCCTGTCGGTGTGCGGGAGACGGCCGTCGTTTCCGGTGTCGGGCTCGGTCATTCGGTGAAGACCTCCTGAGTCTCGACGATCACCGGACCGCTCGATCCCAGCAGGGAGAGCAGCAGCGGTGCGGCCAGCAGAGCGGGCAGGGCTTCCGTGAACAGAGCGGTGAGCCCGCCCCCCAGGGCGAGCAGGGAGGCCGCCGCCAGGGTGGCGCGGCCCCTCCGGAGCAGGAAGTACGCGGCGAGGCGGGCGGTGTCGCGGGCCCGGAACGCGAACAGCGACGTGAGGACGAGCGCGTGGGCGCCCCAGAGGAGCGAGGCCACGCCGATCACGCCCAGGAGCACGGACCACCAGCCGGGCAGACCGGTGGCGGCGAAGTGGGTGAGGGTGAACACGATCACGGTGAGCCAGGCCAGCAGGGGTGCCCACAGTTTCAGCGCGGGGAAGGCGTTGAGACGCCAGCCACGCAGGTAGACGCGGGCCGGGTGGAGGTCGGTGAGGTCGCGGCTGCGGTGGTGCAGGGCGTACAGCGCGGCGGAGACGGCCGGGCCGAGTGGCAGCAGGCAGCCGGCGGCGAGGGGCAGGTTCGCCGGGTCGGGGCCCAGGAAGAGCAGGCCGGCCAGGCCGGGGGCGGCCGTCGTGAGGAGCAGGGCCTCGACGGTGAGGAGGGTGTGCAGGAGGGCGGCGGCGCGGGACAGGGGTCCGGTGCCGAACCCGCCTGCGGTGGTCGCGGTGCTCATGGGGCCTTCCGTGCCGTCGACGGGCTGCGGCGGGGTAACCGGTTCCGGAATCAGTCAGTCCTCGGACCGGGTGGCCCTGCTGCGGAGTGGTCGGCAGTGGGCTGGGAAACCGGTGTCGAAATCGCTCACGCGGTGTCTCCTGCGATCTCTCCACCAGGTGAGCGGAGGAGGAAAGCGGTGTCGAAGCACTTACCGCGCTCATGCCGCCGGCCCGCCGAGCAGCCGCCGTTCGTCCCACCAGGGCGGGGCCTCGTCGGTGACCGGGGTGAGTTCGACAAGGGTGATCTCGTGGCGGGCCAGGGTGAGGTCCAGCTCGGCACGGCTCTCCCGCGTGGGCAGCCGCCGGTGGCTGCGGGCGGGTTCGGCGGCATCGTGCAGGACGTCCAGCTGCCCGGGCTTCGGCGAGCGCGGGCTGCCCATGTGCCGCCAGGCGGTGCAGGCGTTTCCGTGCTCGTCGTCGACGGTGGACCTGCGGACGAAGACCTCGCGGGCGGCGATCGGGAGGGACAGTCGCACCACATGCCGGTCGGGGCCCTGGGTCTCGCCGGTCGGGTCGACGGGCGCCCAGGCCAGGACCGTGATCCGGCCGTCGCGGTGGCGGGTGACCAGGTGGTCGTCGCCGCGGGCGAGCAGGTCGGCGCCCATCCGCGCCATGAACGCGTACAGGTGGTACGTCGGTTTCCTGATCTGTCGGTGGGTGAGCAACCCGAACCCGCCGTGGAAGAGGGCCGTGGGGACACCGGTTTCCTCGAACATGTCGCTGAACGTCCAGTACGAGAAGGAGTCGGCAAGGTCGCCGCCGTGCGCGAGGACCGGGGCCAGGTAAGCGGCATGGAAAGCGGTGTCGTGGATCGGGTTGTCGGGACGATAGGAGGAGTTGAACTCCGTGACGTGTACCGGTAGCCCTGCCAGCCGGGTGCCCTTGAGGAGTGCGCGGGGTGTGGCGAACTGGTCGAGCAGGCCGGACGCCGGGGCCAGGGTCTGGTGGACGCCGAACGGCACGTGCTGCGCGGGACCGGAGGTGTAGGCGTGCTTCGACACGAAGTCGACGGGCACGTCCCGATGCTCCGCGAACTCGGCGAACCGCTCGAGCCAGTCGTCGGCACCCGGGGAGATTGCCGGGCCCCCGACCTGAAGACCGGCGTCCACCTCCTTCACCGCGTGCGCGGTGACCTCGTACAGGCGGTGATACTCCTTTTCGTCCGCGTCCTGCCAGAAGTCGGCCAGGTTCGGTTCGTTCCACACTTCGATCGGCCAGGTGCGCACCTCGTCGAGGCCGTAGCGGTCGACGAGGTGGGCGAGGGTGGAGCGGACCAGGTCGGCCCACTCACGGTAGGAGCGGGGCGGGGTGACATTGCCCTGCCACCAGAAGACGGTCCGGCTTCCGGAGGCCAGCTCCGCGGGCATGAAGCCGAGCTCGAGAAAGGGACGGATGCCTGCCGTCAGATATGCGTCGACGACCTGGTCGACGTAGGTGAAGGAGTGGCGGACGTGTCGGCCTCCCTCGTGGTCGTAGGGGCGGTACACGCCCATGCCGTCGCTGAGCAGGCCATGGCCGCGGATGTATCGGAAACCGATTTCGCGCTGGATCAGGGCGAGGGAGTCCTGGTAGTCACGACGCAGGGCGAGTTCGACCCGGCCGGTGCCCACACAGAATCGCCAGGCGTCGGAGAGCCGGCCCTTCGGCTCGGCGGGGACGGTGTTCACCCGTTCTCCGTCCTGAAGCGTTCACGCGCCTTGTTGTGCAGGCCGACGAGCTGATCCATGTTCTTCGCCTTCAACTCGGTCACGTAGTCGTCCCATTCGGACAGCGGGCGCTTGCCCATGACGAACTTGAGCGTGTTCTGGGTGACGTGGTCTCTCAGGGGCGTGTCCCAGAGCGAGGCCTGCTCCTGCTCCACGGACCGCAACGGGTGGGCCGGGTCGATCGGCAGTTGTTCGCGTTGGGCCATCGCGTCCTGGAACTTCTTCTCGTCCGGGCTGAAGGAGGAGGAGACCAGCGCCCAGCTGCCGCCGTAGGTGAAGACACCGTTGAAGAAGCCGTAGTCCTTCTGCAGGTCCTTGGGGGCGTCCGGGTCCGAGCCCATGAGGGTGATGCCGGGCTCCAGCTCGTACCTGTCGCCGGCCCGGGTGTAGGTGACGCCCTGGACACCCCACTTGGCGAACCTCTGGCCCTCGTCCGAGTACCACAGCCAGTCGACGAACTGCATCATCGCGACGAAGGTGTCGCTCTTGAGCGCCTTGGCGGAGACCATGACACCGTTTTCCAACCGAGCGCCGCCGATCACCACGGGACCGGCCGGGCCGAGCGGTACCGGCACCATCTCGATCTTCGCTCCGCTGACCTGTTTCTCCAGGTTGTAGCGGTAGTTCTGAACCAGCTCCTGCGGGTTGGCACTGATCGCGAAGGACTTCTCGCCCAGCAGCTTCTGTACCGCGTCGTCATCGGTCTGGGTAAAACTTTCCGGGTCCATCAGCTTCTCGGCGACCAGCTTTCTCAGGTACTCGACCATCTGGCGGTAGCCGTTTGTGGCGCCGGTGAAGACGAACTGCCCGGCCTTCGTATCGAAGCTGATGTTGTCGTAGGTCCAGCCGGCCTTCACGCCGTGGGCCTGGCCGAGGTAGCTGAGCAACGCGGCTGCCGGAAACGGGGTGTTGGTGCTCCAGCGGTCGGTGAAGGGGTAGCGATCGGGGAATTCGGCCTTGATCGCCTTGAAGACGTCGTACACCTCGTCCCAGGTGGTGGGCAGGCTCAGGCCGAGCTTGTCGAGGATGTCCGTGCGCAAGGACAGCGAGTAGCCGGACTTGACCTTCTCGTGCAGGCCTGGGAGGAGGTAGTACTTGCCGTCGGACTGCCTGATGGAATCCAGTTCCGGTTCCAGCTTCCATTTCCTGACCTTGTCCTGGAAGTTGGGCATCAGGTGCACGTACTCGCTGACAGGGAGGATCGCACCTGACGAGACGAAGGCGACCTCTGCCGGGTGGTACGTCTTGGGAATCAGGAACGGGGCGTCGCCCGCGCCGATGAGGACACTGCGCTTCTTCTCGTAGTCGCTCAGCGGGACGGCAACGGGTTTCAGGGTGATTCCGGTGCGCTTGGTGAGTTCCGCCCAGAAGAGCCAGCTGTCCTTCAACGGGTAGACCGGGTTGTTGTTGTGCAGGACCGAGAAGGAAAGCGGCTTCGACGCCTTGAACTGCTGACCCGCGCGGTACTCCTTCATCGCGCCGTTCTGTTTCTTGGAGAGATCCTTGGCATTCTCTCCGTCGTCGCCGCTGCCGCACCCGGTGAGGGTGGCGAGGCCGATGAAGCCGGCGGCGGTGAGGATCTGACGTCGGGACAGCTGTCCGGCGTTCTTCACGGATACTCCCTTGTTCCGTAAGAGGGACGGCTCTCAGCCCTTGACCGCGCCGAGCATCACGCCCGAGACGAAATAGCGCTGGACGAACGGGTAGACACAGAGGATCGGCAGCGACGTCAGCACGATCGTGACCGCCTGGATGTTGGCCCCCACCTGGCTGAGCTGCTCCGTACCGGCGCCCGCGTTGCCTCCCGTGGTGGCACCGGAGATGAGGTTGCGCAGATAGACGGTGGCCGGCATGAGTTCGGTCCGGTCCATGTAGAGGTACGCGGAGAACCAGGAATTCCAGAGGGACACGGAGTAGAAGAGCACCATCGTCGCGATGACCGCCTTGGACAGCGGCAGCACGACCCTGAGCAGAATGCCGTAGGTGCTCAGACCGTCGATCTCCGCGGCCTCCTCCAACTCGGTCGGCAGACTCTCGAAGAAGGCCTTCATGACCAGCAGGTTGAAGACGCTGATCGCGTTGGGCAGCGCGATCGCCCAGACGGAGTTCTTCAGGCCGAGGCTGGTGACCAGGACGTAGTTCGGGATGATCCCGCCGGTGAAGAACATGGTGAACACGGCGACTCCGACGAGAACGCCTCGCCCCTTGAGGTTCCTCTTCGACAGGACGTAGGCGTAACAGGTGGTCAGAACCATGGCGACGACGGTGGAGACGACCGTGTAGAGCACGGTGTTTCCGTAGTTGCGCCAGAACATCGAGTCGTGGAAGACGATTCTGTAGGTGGTGAGGTTGAACCCCTCCGGCCACAGGGTGACCTCACCGGCGCGAATCTGGCGTTCGCCGCTGAAGGACCGGGCGATGATGTTGACGAAGGGATAGAGGGTCACCAGCACGACAACGGTGAGGATCACGCCGTTCACGCCCTGGAAAACGCGGTAACCACGCGTCGGCTGGTTCACCGAGGTGCGCGGACGCGGAGCGCGGGACGCCAGGAGGCTCACCACAGACCCGTCCCCACCGTGCGGCGCGACAACTGGTTCGCGCCGGTCACCAGCACAAGACCGATGATCGCTTCGAACAGACCGATCGCGGCAGCGTAGCTGAAACTGTTGGACTCGACGCCGGCCCGGTAGAGGTAGGTCGAGACCACGTCGGCCGTCGGGTAGGTCAGCGGGTTGTAGAGCAGCAGGACCTTCTCGAAACCGACCGCCATGAACGTACCGATGTTCAGGATGAGCAGCGTGATCATGGTGGGGCGGATACCGGGCAGGGTGACATGCCAGATCTGCCGCCAGCGGCTCGCGCCGTCGATCCGGGCGGCCTCGTAGAGGTCCTCGTCGATCGTGGTGAGCGCGGCGAGGTAGAGGATCGTGCCCCAGCCGGCGGTCTGCCAGATCTCCGAGCCGACGTAGATCGTGCGGAACCAGCCGGGTTCCTGGATGAACCGGACCGGATCGTGGCCGAACCAGTCCAGCACATGGTTGACCGGACCGTCCGTGGCCAGCATCTGCATGGTGATGCCCGCGACGATCACGATCGACAGGAAGTGCGGAAGGTACGAAACCGATTGCACGAACCGTTTCAGCGAGCGTCGGCGCACCTCGTTGAGCAGCAGTGCCAGGACGATCGGGATGGGGAAACAGAACACGAGCGTCAGTCCGCCGAGCCACAGGGTGTTGCGGAAGACCTGCCAGAAGGTGGGGTCGGTCAGGAACATCCGCACATAGCGCAGCCCCACCCACTGCTCCCCCAGGATCGACCCACCGGGTTCGAAGCGGCGGAACGCGATGACGTTTCCGATCATCGGCAGATAGCGGAAGACCAGGAAGAACAGCAGCGGCAGCACGGCCAGCGAGTACAGCTGCCAGTCCCGGCGCAGGGCTCGCCGCCAGCCGCGGCGCGCGGTGACCGGACGCGCGGGGCGGTGCCGGGTCCCGGGCGGCGGGTCCTGGGTTCCTGGGGGTGGGGCCGATGTGGTGGAGGTGCTCATGCTCGGGCCTCCCGGGGCGTTCTTCGAAACGCTCGATTCGCAACGCGTGCTCTCGAAACTTTCGTGCCCTTACCGGTAACTCTGCGGCAACGTAAGGGTTCATGGAAAGCGCTGTCAATGGGTGCTGCACGGCGGACCGGTGGGACGGCGCACGGCGTTGGATCCCGTCACCTGCGGGGTAGAAGGGGGAAGTTGAGTGCTACCGTCCCCGCAAATTTCTGGCTGACCTACGCAACGATCGTTCGCCCTCAACCTCTGCGAGGTGCCCTCGTGCCCGCGTTCGACCTACCGCTGCCGGAGTTGGAACGACACCGCCCCGAACCCGACGAGCCCGCTGACTTCGACACGTTCTGGAGGGACACCCTGAACGAGGCCGGGCAGCGGGCCCCACTGGTGTCGGTCCACCCCGTCGAAACCGGTCTCTGCCTCACGAACACCTGGGACGTGACGTTCCGGGGCTTCGCGGGGGATCCGGTGCACGCCTGGTTCAGCCTGCCGGCAAGCGCTCGGGAACCGCTTCCGGCGGTTGTCGAATACGTCGGCTACGGGCGTGGCCGCGGCCTCCCCCACGAACGCCTGACCTGGGTGAACGCCGGTTACGCCCACCTGCTGATGGACAACCGCGGCCAAGGCGACCAGTACGGCAGCGGCGGCTCCACCCCCGACCCGCACGCCACCGCGCCCGGCGGCCCCGGTCCCGCCGTTCGCGGCCTCCTCTCCCCGCACGACCACCACTACCGCCGTCTGATCACGGACGCGGTGCGAGCGGTGACGGCGGCTCGGGCGCTCCCCGGTGTCGACTCCACCCGCACGGTCGCCGTCGGCAACAGCCAGGGCGGCGGACTCGCCCTCGCCGTCGCGGGCCTGGTCCCCGACCTGGCCGCCGTCCTGGTCACAGCCCCGCTCCTGTGTGGGATCCGGCGCGCCCTGGACCTCACCGACATGGGCCCCTACGGCGAGATCGCCACCTACCTCTCGGTCCACCGCGGCGCCGAGGAGGCCGCCTATCGCACGCTCTCCTACCTGGAAGGCATCTCCTTCGCCCGTCGCGCCCAGGCCCCCGCGCACTTCGGCACAGGCCTGCGCGACACGGTCTGTCCGCCGAGCGGGGTGTACGCCGCGTTCAACCGGTACGGGGAGCTGAGCGGTGGCGCCGGTCCCCGGAGGGAGATGCACGCGTACCCGTTCAACGGGCACGAGGGCGGCGAGGCAGAGCAGGTGGCACGCCAACTCCTTTGGCTGGCCGCAACGTTGACCGATTGACGTCCGCGTCGGGCCGCCACCCGCGCGCGACAACCGGAGCCCGTGCGCCACGGCGGATTCCGGGCCCTGCTGCGGAGCGAGGGCTCCATGTGTCAGGCCGAGGCAATCACACATCAGCCTGCGCGAGAGCACACTCAGACCCTTGGGCGACGACAGGCACTTCCCGGCCAACCGCATCCAACTCGGTTGGCTCCTACACGCGTTGACCCGGTAGGGTCATCCGTACGACATCGAGACAACGTTGTCGAACGCGTTCCCTGTCCGTGACACCGTCCGGGCGGGGACACCCCGGACCGCCCCGCTCCCCCCTTGGGGCAGGCCCGGCTCGCGGGCCCGGTGGAGGTGCGGCTCGCCGCCCACCGGGCCCGCCCTGAGCTGCTCTTGCTCAACCGACCCTGCAGGGAAGGCTCGTGGCACTGTCGCCGCCCGAACCGGAGACGACGTATCCGAACGTCGTACTCTGGCCCGGACTCAACGAGCCGTTCCAGTCGGCGTTGTGGACCATCACCGCCTGTCCGTTGTACGTCGCGTTGCCGCTCCACAGACTGGCCACCGACTGACCGCCCGGCAGCGTCCAGTCGACCATCCAGCCGAGCATCGGGACGTCGCCGGAGTTGGTGACGGTCACCTCGGACTGATAGCCACCCGTCCAGCTGTTGGTGGTCCGCCGAGTGGCGGTGCAGGTACCGGGAACGGGCTCGGTCGGGTTGCCCGGTTCATGGATGCCGGTCACCTCGCCGTTTCCGCCGTCGAAAACGACGTCGGAGCAGGAGTAGAAGGTCTCGGCACTGTCCGACCGCTGCCAGACCATGTAGATGATGTGCTGGCCGGACTTGTTCGCCGGGAGTTGGCCGGTCCAGGAGTAGTTGGCCTCGACCGTGCCCGGACTGCCGTTGAGCGGCGGGTGGTCGACGGAGAGGAAGGGCTGGCTCTCCATCGCGTCCCAGGTGAGGGTCTGGGTCGGGTCGAAGCCGTCCTTGGTGACGTAGACGTAGAACCAACCCGGATGCGCCGCCCAGGCGTTGTAGGAGAAGTCGACGCTCGCGCCCGAGGTGAGATGGGTGAGCGGCCAGTCGCTGCGAGCCGCGTTGAAACCGGTGAAGTTGGCGTTACCGCCGCTGCACAGCTGCCCGTCCGGCACGAAGCCGCGGGTGCGGCCCGCCCCGTCGGAGCGCAGCACCGAGAACCAGTTGTAGAACGGCGTGGTACCGCTTACCTGCTGCGCGTTCTTGCAGGCGGGGTTGACCGGCTTGATCTCACCGGTGTCGGTCAGCCCGTCCTGCCAGCACAGGAAAGTGCGGCTGCCGGGTTTCATGGGGGTGCCGTGGGCCTCGGCCTTGCCGCCGGTCGTGACGATCAGGCCCAGAGCGGGGACGGTGGCCAGCAGGGCGAGGAGGACGAGGAGGAGGGCCCGGGTGCGTAACCTTGACTTCGATTCTGACGTGATCATGACAGATTGCATGGCAAATGAGTCCGCCTTCCGTGTACGGACCGTGCGTGCATGGGGTGCACTGCGGATGCGGGTGTGGGGGCGTGAAGTGGGAGCCTCCCGGACCCGAGCCCGACAGGTTCCGGTCCGCCGGACGCGAGCGGATATGGGAGCGCTCCCACCTCACCTGTGGCGGAAGGTAGCGCCGTACGGCCCATTTGTAAACGGGCTCGTACGGCGCTGCTGCGATCCGTCGGCCGTCAGTGGTGGTGCGGCGACGTCTGAAGGTGCCGGCGCAGCAGCTCCTTGCCGTAGTCGTTGCCGTTGGGTGTGCGAACGACACAGTGCAGATGCTGTTGCGTGGGGGCCCCGCCGTTGGTCTCGCCGTAGAGCGAACCGAACGCGAACGGAGACTGGCAGTCGACCTCGATCCAGATGACCGGGCTCTGGATACGGCAGTAGAAAGCGGATTCGGCGGCTGTTCCACCCATCCAGGCGAAGTAGGTCTCGGCGAGATGTTTCCTGATCTCGGCCATCTGGACCTTGGCAACATCGTCCTTGGCCTTGCCGATGAAACGGTCGATCACCGCGAGCAGCAGCTTGCGCTGGGCGGCGGTGAGCCGGCCGGCGAGGATGCCTTTGTACTCGACGACCGCGTTGTCCGTGAAGGCGCCGGCGGTGATCTCGTCGTTGTCCTTCTCGGACTTGAGGATCGCCGTCGACCGCTGGGCGGCGTCGAGGGAGTTGACGACCGCGAGCGCCGCCTCGATCTCCTCCTGCATCACCTCGGTCTTCGTGCCGTCGATCTCCATCGAGGTCGGCTCACAACCCCAAAAACACGGGCTCATGACAACCTGGTCGCCGAGGACGAAGTAGTTGACGACCAGGTGATGGCCGTCGAACTGGAAGCCCCACGGCTCGGTGGCGGAGGGCGTGCCCATGATCGTCCAGTAGTACGCCTCGGCGTACTGCGTGCTGTTGACGGCTTCGCAGGCGGCCTTGTTGATCTTCCGGGTGAGCTGGGTGGTCTCCAGGCCCTGGGCGCTGAGTGCAGCCTTCAGCAGGGCCTCGCCGAGGGCGTTCTTCTCGTCGGAGAGATCCGCGATGGAAACGCCCTGACGCGTGTAGGCATCGGTGTTGCTCCACAGCCGCCACTCGGTGGAGTGGATCGCGAACTGCGCGTCGGATTTCTCGCTGTCGCTCAGCCCCGCGAGGAAGGCCTGGGCAGCGGCGATCACCGGCGCGGTGGCGACCTTCTGCGAGTGGATCGTGTACAGGTCGTCGATTCGCTTGCCGTCCGTGGTGAGCCCGAAGAACTCCTCCGTGATGCTCTCCGTCGGCATGGCCCCGCCGGCCCCGCCCCCCGGCCCGCCGCTGGGCGCACCGCTCGGGGAGGCGGAGGCGGTGGCGTCCGCCGTGCCGGTGGCGTCGTCGGCCATCGCGGCCCAGGCCCCGGCCCCGCCCATGGTCGCCACGGCGGAGGCGCCACTGGCGAGGAAGACCTTGCGCATGAAGTTTCGGCGACCGGCGTGCGCGCGTCGACCGGTTTCGGGCTGCGGTTCCGCCTGCGGTTCCAGTTCCCCGGTGGTGGAATCGGTCATCTCCGCTGGCTCCCTTCGTCGTTGGCACGCCCATGACGGAGTGCCGGGCCGGGGACGACTTTGGGTGCGGAAACTGAGGGAAATCTGAAGAGACGGGCTCTCGGACACCGGAGAAATCGACTGCCGGTCAGGCGTGTTACCGGCTGGAACAGGCTCGACTGGCCGTTCCATCCGTTTCCTGGTGAGACCCGCCGACCCACTGTGGTGGCCCGCCGAGACGATCGATGCGGCCGATGCGACCGTCGTGGCCGATGCGACCGTCGTGGCCGATGCGAACGTTGTGGCCGATGCGACCGATGTCGTCGAACCGGTGTCGTTGCCGACAGCGGTTTCTTGACGTCGGACGGCACCGGCCGGTCGGACGGCACCGGCCGGAGCGAACGGACCGAGGCAGCCCAGCGGAACGAACCTGCTGTGCGTGGTGAGCGGGCCGAGTGAGGTCCCACAGTGGCGTGGTGTGGCGGGGCGCGCGAGCTCATCACTGCGTGGGTGCAGCGGGGCGCGGCCGCCCGCGCGCCTCGGCAGTGCTTCAGCTCATCGCACCGACACCCGTGGACTCCAGGTCAGGGTGTCCGCGCCGGTGTCCCCTGCGAGCGGCAGCTCCACCGTGAACTCCGTGCGTCCCGGTTCGCTGTGCACGTCGATGTGACCGCCATGGGCCGCCGTGATCGCCGCGACGATGGCGAGGCCGAGGCCGGCGCCGCTGCCCGCGGTGGCGCGGGCCCGGGAGGCGTCGGCGCGGGTGAAGCGTTCGAAGACCGTCGGGAGGAGGTCGGGCGGGATGCCGGGGCCGTCGTCCCGGACACGCACCGCGCACCTGCCCCGTCCTGCCTCCACCACCGCCACGACGCTCGTGCCGACGGGTGTGTGCACACGTGCGTTGGCCAACAGGTTGGCGACCACCTGATGGAGGCGTGCCTCGTCGCCTAGGACAAGGGGGGCCTCGTCGAGACACAGTTCCAGTTGCCAGTCGTGACCGCTGCCCGCCGCCCGGGCGTCCCACACCGCCTCCGCGACGAGCGCCGCCAGGTCCACCTCGGCGGATTGCAGCGGCCTTCCCTCGTCCAGTCGGGCGAGCAGCAGCAGGTCCTCCACCAGGCCGGTCATCCGCGCCGACTCGGCCGTCACCCGGCGCCAGGCCAGTCCCGGTTCGATGCGGTCCGTTCCCCGATTCATCAGCTCCGCGTACCCGGCGATGGAGGCGAGGGGGGTGCGCAGTTCATGACTGGCGTCGGCCAGGAAGCGGCGCATGCGTTCCTCGCTGCGGCGCATCCGCTCCTCGCTGCGCTGGCGTTCGGCGAGCGAGGACTCCACATGGTCGATCATGCGGTTCAGGGCGGCGCCTACCTGGCCGGCCTCGCTGCCGGGGTCGGTGTCTCGTTCGGGAACTCTGGTGAGACCGGTTACCTCGCCGCGGCAGAGCGGGGCGTGCGAGACCTCGACCGCGGTGGCGGCGACCCTTCCGAGCGGACGCAGCTGGCGTCGGATGACCACCGCGCAGACACAGCCGGCCACGGTGAGGCCCGCCGCGGCCACGACAGCCTCTACGACCACCAGGCCGCTGATCATGTCCTGGACATCGTCCATCGGGAGTCCGGTGAGAACGCGTACACCGTTGTTGTCGAGTGCGGTGAAGCGGTAGGTGCCGAGGCCGGGGACCGTCCTGGTGTGCAGGCCGCCGCCTGACTCGATGCCTTTCAGGGCCGCGATCTGGGTTTCCGTCAGGTTCTGCGGCGGAGCGTCCTGGCCCACCGTCGCCGCCGCGAGGACGGTGCCGTCGGCGTCCAGGCGGGCGGCGAGCATCCCGGCAGGGTGGCCGCTCTCGTTGAGGAAGGTGAGGTCCCGCGTCAGGTCCGGATGGAGTGAGGCGCCGCCCAGACTGCGTTCCGCGGCGTTGGCGACCCGGTCGTCCAGGTTGCCCAGCAGGTAGGCACGCTGGGCGAAAACGGTGGTGAGTGCCATCGCGGCGCACACGGCGACGAGCACGACGCTGATGAAGATCAGGAGCCGGGTGCGCAGGGAGCCGCCCCGCGGAGCGGCGTCCCACGTACGGAAATCCCACCGGCGGTCGCTCCTCGGACGGACCTCCGCCGCATGTGCCCCCACTGGGTCTGCATCCGTCGGACCGGCATCCATCGGGCGGACGTCACTCGGATGAAGCCTCATCTTCCGTCCTCCACCGGCCTGATGGCGTACCCCAGCCCGCGCACGGTGTGGATCATGGGTGAGCGGCCGCGGTCGAGCTTCCGCCGCAGGCTGGAGATGTACACCTCGACGAGGTTTCCGCCGCCGTCGAAGGAGCTGGTCCAGACGTGGTCGAGGATCTGCGTCTTGCTCAGCACCTGCCGCGGGTGTTCCATGAGCAGGCTGAGGAGTTCGAACTCCTTGGCGGTCAGGGTGATCCGCGAACCGTCACGGAGCACTTCACGGGTCTCGCCGGTCAGCACCAGGTCGCCGAGGACGCGTACGGAGTCGTCGGTGCGGGTCCGTTCGGCACCGGACCGGCGCAGCAGTCCGCGCAGGCGCAGCACGACCTCCTCCAGAGAAAACGGTTTCGTGACGTAGTCGTCGGCCCCGTTCTCCAACCCGTCGATGCGGAACTCCAGGGCGTCGCGGGCGGTGAGCATGAGGATGGGCAGCTCGGGGTTCTCGTAGCGCAGACGGCGCAGCACCTGGATGCCGTCGAGGTCGGGCAGCATGCCGTCGAGCACGACGGCGTGCGGGGCGCAGCCGCGCGCGATCCTGAGCGCGCTGTGTCCGTCGGCGGCCGGATAGGGGCGCCAGCCCGCCTCGGTGACGGCCACGGAGAGCACTTCGGTGAGCGCGGGCTCGTCGTCGACGATCAGAACACGGACCCGTCCGCTTCGGGTACCGGAGATGCCAGCCATGTCCTGATCCTGTCCCGGTTGGCTGAGGGAACCCTGTGTTCCGACTGAGCCGAAGCCGTGTGAACCGGGGTTCTTCCCGCCTGCGCCGATCCGCGGCTTCTCGCGGCTTGCCTCCCAGAGTCCGGGGAGGCCCGGCGACCGTCTGCCAACTGCCGTGTCCAGAGGATGCGTTGACATTCGTCGCCCACGAGGGCTCGGCGTCCGGGCGGCACGACGGAGGGCCGCACCCCCGCTGACGGGGATGCGGCCCTCCACTACCGTGCCGTACTGCTTGCCCTACCGCTTGCCGACGCCGAACCGCTGCTCGACCGTTTACGGAACCGGTTGCCCGAACGGTTCTCGATCGGTTGCGGAACCGCTTGCCCGATCGGTTACTTGCGGATCAGGCTGCGCAGCACGTACTGCAGGATGCCGCCGTTGCGGTAGTAGTCCGCCTCACCGGGGGTGTCGATGCGGACGACCGCGTCGAACTCCACACCGGTGTCGGTGGTGACCTTGACCGTGGCGGGGGTGGTGCCGTCGTTCAGCTCGGTGATGCCGGCGATGGAGAAGGCCTCCTCGCCGGTCAGGCCGAGGGTCTCGGCGGACTGGCCCGCCGGGTACTGCAGCGGGATGACGCCCATGCCGATGAGGTTGGAGCGGTGGATGCGCTCGTAGGACTCGGCGACGACGGCCTTGACGCCGAGGAGCGCGGTGCCCTTGGCCGCCCAGTCGCGGGACGAACCGGAGCCGTACTCCTTGCCGGCCAGGATGACCAGCGGGATGCCCTGCTCGATGTAGTTGCGCGAGGCGTCGTAGATGAACGACACCGGCGCGTCGGCCTGGGTGAAGTCGCGGGTGTACCCGCCTTCCGTCCCCGGCGCGACCTGGTTGCGCAGGCGGATGTTGGCGAAGGTGCCGCGGATCATGACCTCGTGGTTGCCTCGGCGCGAGCCGTAGGAGTTGAAGTCACGCCGCTCGATGCCGTGCTCGGTGAGGTACTTGCCCGCCGGGGTGTCGGCCTTGATGGCACCGGCCGGGGAGATGTGGTCGGTGGTGACCGAGTCGCCCAGCTTGGCGAGGACGCGCGCGCCGGTGATGTCGGAGACCGGGGTGGTCTCCATCGTCATGCCCTCGAAGTACGGGGGCTTGCGGACGTAGGTCGACTCGCTGTCCCACTCGAAGGTGTTGCCGGTCGGGATCGGCAGCGCCTGCCACTGGGCGTCGCCCGCGAAGACGTCCTGGTAGGACTTGTTGAACATGTCCTCGCCGATGGAGTTCGCCACGACGTCGTTGACCTCGGCCTCGGAGGGCCAGATGTCGGCCAGGAAGACCGGCTTGCCCTCCTGGTCCGTGCCGAGGGCGTCGCGCGTGATGTCCACCTTCATGGAGCCCGCGAGGGCGTAGGCGACGACCAGCGGCGGGGAGGCCAGGTAGTTCATCTTGACGTCGGGGTTGATCCGGCCCTCGAAGTTCCGGTTGCCGGAGAGGACCGAGGTGACCGCGAGGTCGTGGTCGTTGACGGCCTTGGAGACCTCCTCCGGCAGCGGGCCGGAGTTGCCGATGCAGGTGGTGCAGCCGTAGCCGACGAGGTTGAAGCCGACCTTGTCGAGGTACGGGGTGAGGCCCGCCTTGTCGAAGTAATCGGTTACGACCTTCGAACCCGGGGCGAGCGTGGTCTTGACCCACGGCTTGCGGGTCAGGCCCTTCTCCACGGCCTTCTTCGCTACGAGCGCGGCGGCGACCATGACGTACGGGTTGGAGGTGTTGGTGCAGGAGGTGATGGCCGCGACCGTCACCGCGCCGTGGTCGAGCTCGTACGTCGAGCCGTCGGGGGCGGTCACGGTGACCGGGTTGGACGGGGCGCCGTTCGGGGCGACGGCCGGGGCGTCGGAGGCCGGGAAGGACTCCTGGCCGGCCTCGTCCACGGAGTCGACGTAGTTGCGTACGTCCGTCTTGAACTGCTCGGCGGCGTTCGCGAGGACGATGCGGTCCTGCGGGCGCTTCGGGCCGGCGATGGACGGGACGACCGTGGACAGGTCCAGCTCGAGCTTCTCGGAGAAGTCCGGCTCGGCCTGCGGGTCCAGCCAGAGGCCCTGCTGCTTGGCGTACGCCTCGACGAGCGCGACCTGCTGCTCGGAGCGGCCGGTGAGCTTGAGGTACTTCAGCGTCTCGTCGTCGATCGGGAAGATCGCGGCGGTGGAGCCGAACTCCGGCGACATGTTGCCGATGGTGGCGCGGTTCGCGAGGGAGGTGGCGGCGACGCCCTCACCGTAGAACTCGACGAACTTGCCGACGACGCCGTGCTTGCGGAGCATCTCGGTGATGGTCAGCACGAGGTCGGTGGCGGTGGTGCCGGGAGTGAGCTCACCGGTGAGCTTGAAGCCGACGACGCGCGGGATCAGCATCGAAACCGGTTGTCCGAGCATCGCGGCCTCGGCCTCGATACCGCCGACGCCCCAGCCCAGCACACCGAGGCCGTTGACCATGGTGGTGTGCGAGTCGGTGCCGACCAGGGTGTCGGGGTAGGCCTGGCCGCCCCGGACCATGACCGTGCGAGCGAGGTGCTCGATGTTCACCTGGTGGACGATGCCGGTGCCCGGCGGGACGACCTTGAACTCGTCGAACGCGGTCTGGCCCCAGCGCAGGAACTGGTAGCGCTCCTTGTTGCGGCCGTACTCCAGCTCGACGTTCTGGGCGAAGGCGTCGTTGGTGCCGAACTTGTCGGCGATGACGGAGTGGTCGATGACCAGCTCGGCCGGGGCCAGCGGGTTGATCTTCGCCGGGTCGCCGCCGAGCTCCTTGACGGCCTCACGCATGGTCGCGAGGTCGACGACACAGGGCACGCCGGTGAAGTCCTGCATGATCACGCGGGCCGGCGTGAACTGGATCTCCTGCGACGGCTGGGCCTGGGAGTCCCAGTTGCCGAGCGCACGGATGTGGTCGGCGGTGATGTTCGCGCCGTCCTCGGTACGGAGCAGGTTCTCCAGCAGCACCTTCAGGCTGTACGGAAGGCGAGCCGAGCCTTCCACCTTGTCCAGCCGGAAGATCTCGTACGACTCGTCGCCCACCTGCAGCGTGCTGCGGGCGTCGAAGCTGTTCGCCGACACGACAGTCTCCTTCTTTGATGTGCGCTTACCACCGCATCCTGCCGCCACGCAGACTTGGCCGATCCGCTAAGGTCAGGCTAAGTTAGGTAACCCTTACTGGGGTGGCGACTGCGGGGCGCCTCGGCAGATATCTCGATGTCGAGATAACTCTAGTACATGGGGGCTGAATGGTCATGCCCGGGCTCGCTGCCCGTCCCCCGGGAGCGCCGGATTCCGCACTCGGCAGGCCCGGCCGACGGCCCCCGCCGGGAAGTGCTGCCGAGTATGCCGCCGCCGAAGCGCACGTCGTCCGTGACCTCGGCCACGCGGCGCACAGACGGAAGGAGGCGGCCGGCACCGACCAGCACCTCTGCCGGTGCCACCGGCGCCTACCCGCGCCTACCCGCGAGTGGCGCCCGGCTCGCCCATCGGCCTCGGGGTGACCCTGCGGCGCGGCGCGGCACGGACGACTGTCGGGCACCGGCCGCGAAGGCCGCCGACGCGATCAGGGAGGCGGACAGGTTCGGCGAGCCGGTGCGAAGACGGTTCGACGGGGAGTGGGCCTACACCCGGGTCACCCGACTGGACCTGGTTGGACCCGACTGGACCAGACGCTTGCCCATGGCATCCTCACCCGCCTTCCGGCCGACCGATCCGGCGGCCGGCCCAGTGGCCGACTCTGCGACCGAGGCGCCGCCCGAGGGCGGGACCGCAATCGATGCGAGGGGCCGCAACTTCACCACACCGCATCACCACACCACGCCGCTTCACCGCACCGCACCGCACTGCACCGCGCGCGACGGTCACGGTGACGGCGGTGCGGGATGTCGACGCCTGAACGGGCCTCGGAGAGAGGGGCATTGGCAGCACACCGGTCATGGGTCCGCCGAGTCGGGGTAGACGTGTGCGAACAGACGCTACGCGACGAAGGAGCCTCGATGCCCCTCACCTTCCGCAAGAGTTTCCGCATCCTTCCCGGAGTGCGGCTGAACATCAATCGGCGCTCCTGGTCCATCACGACCGGCGGCGGCAAGCACGGCCCCCGTCACACGCACAGCAGTACCGGACGCCGTACGACATCGGTGGATTTGCCCGGACCTTTCGGGTGGCGCCGTACGCGTAAGGGCGGGCACCATTGACGGGACGTCACCCGAATGGACCCCCCGAGAGGTGCCATCTCATATCTGAGATAACCTCAGCCCCATGGCAGACGACTACCTCGTACGCATCGGCAAGCTCATCCGTGACGCCCGGCAGCACCGGGGCTGGACACAGGCACAGCTGGCCGAGGCGCTCGCAACCAGCCAGAGCGCGGTCAACCGCATCGAGCGAGGCAACCAAAACATCAGCCTTGAGATGATCGCTCGAATCGGTGAAGCTCTGGACAGCGAAATCGTCTCTCTGGGCTATGCGGGACCGATGCACCTGCGGGTCGTGGGCGGCCGTCGGCTGTCCGGCGCGATCGACGTGAAAACCAGCAAGAACGCTTGCGTGGCCTTGCTGTGCGCTTCGCTGCTCAACCAGGGGCGCACGGTGCTGCGCCGGGTCGCCCGGATCGAGGAGGTCTACCGTCTCCTCGAGGTCCTGAACTCCATCGGCGTACGGACCCGTTGGATCAACGAGGGCGTCGACCTGGAGATCGTGCCGCCGGCCGAGCTGAACATGGCGGCGATCGACGCCGAGGCCGCCGTACGCACCCGTTCCATCATCATGTTCCTCGGCCCGCTGCTGCACCGGATGAACCACTTCAAGCTGCCGTACGCCGGCGGCTGCGACCTCGGTACGCGGACCATCGAGCCGCACATGATCGCGCTGCGCCGGTTCGGGCTGGAAGTCGCGGCGACGGAGGGGCAGTACCACGCCGTCGTCGACCGCGCCGTCCGCCCGGACCGGCCGATCGTGCTGACCGAGCGCGGAGACACTGTTACCGAGAACGCGCTGCTGGCGGCGGCCCGGTACGACGGTGTAACCGTTATCCGCAACGCCTCTTCCAACTACATGGTCCAGGATCTGTGTTTCTTCCTGGAGGCGCTGGGGGTGCGGGTCGAGGGCATCGGCAGCACCACGCTCACCGTGCACGGTGTGCCGAACATCAACGTCGACGTCGACTACTCGCCCTCCGAGGACCCGGTAGAGGCGATGAGCCTGCTCGCCGCCGCCGTCGTCACGGAGTCGGAGCTGACGGTGCGCCGGGTACCCATCGAGTTCCTGGAGATCGAGCTGGCGGTCCTGGAGGAGATGGGGCTCGACCACGACCGTACGCCGGAGTACCCGGCCGACAACGGCCGCACCCGTCTGATCGACCTCACGGTCCGGCCCTCCAAGCTGGAGGCGCCGATCGACAAGATCCACCCGATGCCGTTCCCCGGGCTGAACATCGACAACGTCCCCTTCTTCGCGGCCATCGCGGCCGTCGCGCAGGGCAAGACCCTCATCCACGACTGGGTCTACGACAACCGCGCGATCTATCTGACGGACCTGAACCGACTCGGCGGGCGGCTCCAACTCCTCGACCCGCACCGGGTGCTGGTCGAGGGTCCGACGCGCTGGCGGGCCGCCGAGATGATGTGCCCGCCGGCCCTGCGGCCCGCGGTGGTCGTCCTGCTGGCGATGATGGCGGCGGAGGGCACGTCGGTGCTGCGCAACGTGTACGTCATCAACCGCGGCTACGAGGACCTGGCCGAGCGGCTGAACTCCGTCGGGGCGCAGATCGAGATCTTCCGGGACATCTGAGAGGTGTGAGAGGTGAATGCCGCCGCGTCTGCTTCGACCTGCACGAGTGCGGGTCCGGGAAGGGCGCGGCGGCGCTGCGGCTCTGTCTCGGAGCCTCGGGGCTTCTGAGCCTCGCGGCTTCCGGGGCTCGCGGCTTCCGGGGCTCGCGGCTTCCGGGCTCTCCAGGACTCGGTTCCTCCCGGCTGCGGAGGGGCGAGACCCCTGCACGGTCGGGTGGCCGTTGATCGCCTATCTTGGCGCCTATGCAGTCCTACACGATCGGCCAGGCGGCGCGTCTGCTCGGGGTGAGTCCGGATACCGCGCGACGGTGGGCGGACGCGGGCCGGGTGGCCACGCACCGCGACGAGGGCGGACGACGCCTCATCGACGGCCGGGATCTGGCTGCCTTCTCGGTGGAGCTGGCCAAGAGCGGTGGCGGCGATGAGGGTGCCTCCTCGTACACCTCGGTCCGTAACGCGTTTCCCGGCATCGTCACGGCCGTGAAACTCGGTGATGTCGCCGCCCAGGTGGAGATCCAGGCCGGGCCGCACCGGCTGGTGTCGTTGCTGACGCGGGAGGCCGTGGAGGAACTGGGGCTGGAGGTCGGGGTGGAGGCCACCGCCCGGGTGAAGTCGACCAACGTGCACATCGACCGGACCTGAGACCTGCCGGGGCACCGAACTGTCGGGGCACCGAACTGTCGGGCCACCGAGCTGTCAGGGGCCGAGCTGTCAGGCGGCATCGCGGACGGCACGGGCCAGGAAGGGCTGGTCGGTTCCACCCGGCTCACCGGCCGCCCTCCTGCGTCGCCGGACGGATATCGCCGAGCGTCACGCCCACGAGGTGTAGCCGCCGTCCACGCGGATCGCGCTGACGCCGCTGATGTGCCGGGCGCCGCACCGGTCCTGCGGCAGGACGAGCTGGGGTCCGGCGCGGTCGAGCGGGGTGTCGTCGATGGTGACCGCGAGGAGGACGGGCGCGCGCCCGAAGTCGGGGTCGATCTCCGCCCAGGACAGCAGGGCGTGGTGGCCGTCCGCGCCGGACACCGCGATCAGGAAGCGCAGGCGGTCCTTGCGCCGGGCAGGGTCGAAGCCGGGGCCGGCGTCCGCCAGGACCTCGTGCAGCAGCGGTCCGGTGAAACGGTGGTGCCGGACGCCGCTGGTGGCGCACTCGAAGGTCACGTCGGCCCGGTGCTGCGGCCAGCCGAGCAGGTCGGACACCGAGAGCCGGGCGGGCCGGGTCAGATCACCGGCGAGGACGAGTTCCGCCGCCGGACCGGCATCCGTACCGGCGGTCGCAGGGGCAGCTGTACCGGCAGCCGTGCCAGCGGTCGTACTGGTGGTCGCGCCGGCGGTCACAGGAGCAGCAGTCGTACCAGTGGCCGCGCCGGCGGTCGTAGGGGTAGCCGTACCAGTGGTCGGGCCGACGGTCGGGCCGGTGGCTGCGAGGGACTGGCTCATGGGCTATCACCTCCTGGATGACCGTACCCGGAGCCACCTCCCGTGCAAACGCACATGCCACCCCCGTCGATCGCAGTTCCGGCTCATGCGAAGCGACAGGAGACTTTCCCCTCGCATCTGCGGCAGTATCATCAGCGCATGCACACCTACCGGATCGGGGATGCTGCCGCCTTGCTCGGTGTCAGCGCCGACACCGTGAGGCGCCTGGTCGACGGCGGGAAACTCACCGCCGAACGCGACGAGCTGGGCCGCCGGATCATCCCCGGGCCGGCCCTCGCGGCCTACGCCCGGCAGGTGCACCGTGCGGAATGGGGGTCCACCGGCTCCTCGGCCCGCAACCGCCTCTCCGGCATCGTCACCGACGTGCTCCTCGGCGATGTGTCGGCGCAGGTGGAGATCCAGGCCGGACCGTTCCGGGTGGTGGCGCTGGTCAGCCGTGAGTCGGCCGACGAACTGGAGCTGGAGCCCGGGGTTCCGGCGATTGCCGTGATCAAGTCGACCAACGTGGTCGTCGAGAGACCGTAGACGGTCCGCAAGGACCACACGTGATTGTGTCCGTCAGGACCAGAGGGAGTGGACCCGTGATGACCCGTACCGCGCGCCGGACCGGCCGACCGATGCAGGTGGCCGCCCTGGGAGTCACCGCGCTGCTGGCCCTGAGCGCCTGCTCGTCGTCCGACGACTCCTCGTCGGCGAAGTCGGACTCCTCCGCGTCCGCGTCCGCGTCGGACAAGCTGTCCGGCACGGTCACCGTGTTCGCCGCGGCCTCGCTGAAGGAGAGTTTCACGACGCTGGGCAAGGAGTTCGAGAAGGCGCACCCGGGTACGAAGGTCACCTTCAACTTCGGCGGCAGCGACTCCCTCGCCGCGAGCATCACCGGGGGCGCCCCGGCGGACGTGTTCGCGTCCGCCAGCCCCAAGACGATGGCGATCGTGACGGACGCGGGCGACGCCTCGGGGACGCCCGCCACCTTCGTCCGCAACCAGCTGGAGATCGCCACCCTGCCGGGCAACCCCGACAAGATCGCCTCACTCAAGGACCTCACCAAATCGGGACTGAAGGTCGTGCTGTGCGACAAGACGGTGCCCTGCGGCGCCGCCGCCCAGAAGGCCCTCGACGCCGCCAAGCTGAAGCTCACCCCCGTCTCCTACGAGCAGGACGTCAAGGCCGCCCTGACGAAGGTCGAGCTGAAGGAGGCCGACGCGGCCGTCGTCTACAAGACCGATGTACACGCGGCGGGTGACAAGGTGGAGGGCGTGGAGTTCCCCGAGTCCGCCAACGCCGTGAACGACTACCCGATCGTCCAGCTCAAGGACACCGAGAACGCCGACGCCGCCAAGGCGTTCATCGCGCTGGTGCGGTCCGCCGAGGGCCAGAAGGTCCTGACCGAGGCCGGGTTCCTCCAGCCGTGACCCTCCCGACCGGCAGGTCCGACGTCGCGGCCGACACCGTCCGGGGTGGGCCGCGGCGTCGGCGTGTCCGGGCCCAGGCGCGCGGCGTGCCGCTGCCCCTGCTGGTGCCCGCGCTGATCGGTCTGGCGTTTCTGGTCGTGCCGCTGATCGCCCTGCTGGTACGGGCCCCGTGGCACAGCCTGCCCGCGCTGCTGACCAGCGCCGAGGTGTGGCAGGCGCTCCGGCTGTCGCTGGTCTGCGCCACCGCCGCGACCGCCGTGAGTCTGGTGCTCGGCGTGCCGCTGGCCTGGCTGCTGGCCCGCGTCGAGTTCCCCGGACGCGGCCTCGTGCGGGCCCTCGTCACCCTGCCGCTGGTCCTGCCACCGGTGGTCGGCGGTGTGGCGCTGCTGATGGCCCTGGGCCGCAACGGCATCGTCGGGAAGTGGCTCGATTCCTGGTTCGGCGTCACGCTCCCGTTCACCACCACCGGGGTCGTGATCGCCGAGGCGTTCGTCGCCATGCCGTTCCTCGTCATCAGCGTCGAGGGCACCCTGCGCGCCGCCGACCCGCGCTACGAGGAGGCGGCCGCGACCCTCGGCGCCTCCCGTTTCACCGCGTTCCGCCGGGTCACGCTGCCGTTGATCGCGCCGGGCATCGCGGCCGGAGCGGTCCTGGCGTGGGCGCGGGCGCTCGGCGAGTTCGGCGCGACGATCACCTTCGCCGGCAACTTCCCCGGCCGTACCCAGACCATGCCGCTGGCCGTCTATCTGGCCCTTCAGAGCGACCCGGAGGCCGCCATCGCCCTCAGCCTGGTTCTGCTGGCGGTGTCCGTCGCCGTGCTGGCGGGCCTGCGCGACCGTTGGATGACAGCGGGATGACCGAACCCCAGGACGCCGAGCCCCGGAAGACCGCCGACGGCTTCCCGGCCGTCCACGACGTCCGCCGCGCCGGCCCGTCCGCCGACGCGTCCGCCGACGTGTCCGCCGGCGCGTCCCTGGAGGCGTCCACGAACGCGTCCATGGACGGGCCCGGCGTCCGCGCCGACACCCCCGTGGACGGGCTCGACGCCCACCTGGTCGTGGAGCGCGGCACGTTCCGTCTCGACGTGGCGCTGAGCGTGGCGCCGGGTGAGGTGGTCGCCCTGCTCGGTCCGAACGGTGCGGGGAAGACCACCGCACTGCGCGCGCTCGCCGGTCTGACGCCGCTCACCGGCGGCCGGCTACGGCTCGACGGCAGCGCGTTGGAGGGTGTGCCGCCGGAGTCCCGCCCGGTGGGTGTCGTCTTCCAGGACTATCTGCTCTTCCCGCATCTGACCGCCCTGGACAACGTGGCCTTCGGGCCGCGCTGCCAGGGCGCGACCAAGGCGGAGGCCCGTGCCCGGGCCGCCGCGTGGCTGGACCGCCTGGGTCTGGCGGCACACGCCGGAGCCAAGCCGCGCAGGCTGTCCGGCGGCCAGGCCCAGCGGGTCGCCCTGGCCCGTGCGCTGGCCACCCGACCTCGGCTGCTGCTCCTCGACGAGCCGCTGGCGGCGCTGGACGCGCGCACCCGGCTGGAGGTCCGTGCCCAACTCCGGCGCCATCTGGCTGAGTTCGAGGCCGTCGCCGTCCTGGTCACGCACGATCCGCTGGACGCCATGGTGCTCGCCGACCGGCTGGTCGTCGTCGAGCACGGGCGGGTCGTCCAGGAGGGGGCGCCGTCCGACATCGCCCGCCATCCCCGTACGGACTACATCGCGCAGTTGGTCGGCCTGAACCTCTACCGGGGCGAGGCCGACGGCCACACCGTGCGCCTCGACGCCGGCCCGCCCCTCACCACCACCGAGGTCCTGTCCGGCCCGGTGTTCGTGGCGTTCCCGCCGAGCGCGGTCACCCTCTACCGCGACCGCCCGACCGGCGCCAGCGCCCGCAACCTCTGGCATTGCGAGGTCGCGGGCCTGGAGACCCACGGCGACCAGATCCGCGCCGACCTCACCGGCGAACTCCCGCTCGCCGCGGACCTCACCACGGTCGCCGCGGCCGAACTCGACCTGCACCCGGGCGCGCGGGTCTGGGCGACGGTGAAGGCCACCCAGACCCACGCCTACCCGGTCTGAATCGACAGGCCTGAACCGACACCGGGACCGGCGGGGGCAGGCACGGCGGGGGCGGGAGCGGCAAGGTCGGGAGCGACGGCTCCCGGACCGGCCGGTCCGGGAGCGACGGGGGCGGGAACGGCAGGGGCGGGAACGGCGGCTCCCCGACCTGCCGGTTCGATGAGGCGGGGACGGGGACGGGGGCGGGGGCGGCCGCTCAGCCGGCGGTCAGGGTGATGTCCCGCTCCTGCGCCGCGCGGAAGCGGGGCAACGGCAGGCTGCCCTGCGGGTGGAGTTCCATCAGCGTGGCCTCGACGTGGGCCGCTCCGGGAACGAGGTCCGCCGGGGCGGCCTTGCCGGTGTTCTTCCAGACGTGCTCGGCGCCGTCGCACACGGCACGCGTGCCGCCGATGCCGTGCCGGCCCTTGCCGGAACCCTGGCCGACCGAGGAACTGACGAAAACGGGACCCGTGTTGCCTGCACAGCGGTAGGTGCCCGAGAGGGTGACGGTGCCGTCCGAGGCGATGCCGCCGACCTGGTCGACGGTGACGGACTCAGACGGATCGGCGGCGGCCGTGACCGTCGGGACGGCGAGCAGCAGCAGAACGGCGCCGACGGCCGCGGAGAGGGCGGGACGCAACGACATGGGAGTGCCTCCTGTTGTGGGGGCCTCCACAGGTACCGGGCGGGCACGTCCCGGGCGGTGATCGTCACTCCTTCGGTGGCGAGTCCGCACCGGTCGTCGACGAACGGTCCTGGAGTTGTCCTGGTGCTGTCACGCTTGCGAGCACCCTCTGGAGAAGCCCGCGGGCCGGGCGCATGGTCTAACCATGGGGCCGACCGGACGGCCGACCCCACCGACGTGGAGGTGCTCCATGTGTTCTCACCAGCTTCCCAGCGCTTCTGCCGAGGCCAGCCCGGCACACCTCGCACACATCGTCGCCGCCCACCCCGAGCAGGGCTGGAACCTGCTGTGCGACGGCACCATCGTCTTCGACGACTCCGGCGAACTGCTGCCCGACGGCCGGGTCGTGGACCCGCACCGGGTGACCGCCGGACAACTGGCCGTCGCCGCCTGACCCTGATCACCGAGGCCGGCCCGCCGACCACCCTCGCCGAAGCCGGACGCCGGTGGCGGTTACCAGTAGCGGTTACTGATGGCGGTTACTGGCGGCGGTTACTGATACCTGTTACTGACGCCGGTCGCTGAAGCCGGTCACCGACACCGGTTGCTGAAGCCGGTTACCGACACCGGCCACGGAAACCGGTTACGGACATCGGTTACGGACATCGGTTACGGAACAAGTCGCTGACACCGGTTACGGAAACAGGTCGGCAGATACCGGTTGCGGAAACCGCGTACTGATACCGGTTACGAGCCCGATTCACTGGTCAAGTACCGCGAACCCGTCCAGTTCGACGAGTGCCTGCTCGTCCCAGAGTCGTACGATCCCGACGACCGCCATCGCCGGGTAGTCGCGGCCCGCCACCTCCCGCCAGATCGCGCCCAGTTCAGCGGCCTTCTCGCGATACACGGCGACATCCGTGACGTAGACGGTGACGCGCGCCAGGTCCGAGGCCGTACCGCCCGCCGCCGTCAGCGCGGCCAGCAGATTCGTCAGCGCCCGGGTGAACTGCTCCGGCAGCGACTCCCCGACGATCTTCCCGTCGGCGTCGAGCGAGGTCTGGCCCGCCAGGAAGACGATCCGTCCACCGGTGGCGACGACGGCGTGCGAGAAGCCGACGGGTGGGGAGAGTTCGGGCGGGTTGACGCGTCGGGTGGTCACCTGGCCTCCAGATCTGCGAGTTCGGCGTACAACTCCCGTGCGATGATCCCGCGTTGGACCTCGCTGGCCCCCTCGTAGATCCTCGGAGCGCGCACCTCCCGGTAGAGGTGCTCGAGCAGATGGCCGCGCCGCAGGGCTCGTGCGCCGTGGAGTTGGACGGCCGTGTCGACGACGTACTGCGCGGCCTCGGTGGCGAACAGCTTGGCCATCGCGGCACGCTTCGGGACGTCCGGAGCAGCGCTGTCGTACGCCGTCGCCGCGGCGTGGACCATCAGACGCGCGGCCTCCGTGCGCAGGGCCATCTCGGCGACCTGGTGGGCGACCGTCTGGAGGCCGCTCAACTTGCCGCCGAACGCGTCCCGTCGGGCGGTGTGGGCCAGGGTCGCGTCGAGGGCCGCCTGGGCCATGCCGACGGCGAAGGCGCCGACGCTGGGACGGAACAGGTTGAGGGTGCCCATGGCGACCCGGAAGCCGCGGTCGGGCTCACCGAGCACGTCCTCCGCCGTGACCGGGACGGCGTCGAAGCCGAGGGCGCCGATGGGGTGCGGGGAGAGCATGTCGAGGGTGGAGCCGGTGAGGCCGGCACGGTCGGCGGGAACAAGGAAGGCGGTTACGCCCCGGGCGCCGGCCCCCGGGGTGGTGCGGGCGAAAACGGTGTAGAAGTCGGCCTCGGGCGCGTTGGAGATCCAGCACTTCTCCCCGGTGAGCCGCCAGCCGTCCGGGCCGTCCCGTTCGGCGGCCAGGGACAAGGCCGCCGCGTCCGAGCCCGCACCCGGCTCGCTCAGGGCGAAGGCGGCGATGGCGGTGCCGTCGGTGACGCGGGGCAGCCAGTGCTGCCGCTGGGCGGGGGTGCCGTGGGCGTGGACCGGATGCGCGCCCAGTCCTTGGAGCGCGAGCGCGGTCTCCGCCTCCGTGCAGGCGTACGCGAGGGACTCGCGCATCAGACAGAGATCGACGGCACCGGAGGTGAACAGCCGCGGCAGCAGGCCGAGCCGGCCGAGTTCGGCGACGAGCGGGCGGTTGACGTGACCCGGTTCGCCCTTCTCGGCAAGTGGGCGCAGCCGTTCGGCGGCGAGGGCGCGCAGTTCGGCGCACCAGGCGGCCTGTGCCGGTTCGAGCGAGAATGCGGGCATCGCCTGTCCCCTCTGCCGTGCGCGACCTGCCGTACCTGCCCCTGCCGCGTCTGTTCCTGCCGTGCCTGTCGCTGCGCTACCTGTTTCCGCTGCAACGGACCTGCCGTTGCCGTAAGCGTTTCCGCCATGCTGCTTCCGCTGCGGCGGGCTTGCCGTGAGCGTTTCCGCCGTGCCGGGGAAAACGCGGTTGCCGTGCTGTGTTCGTGCTCCTCATGTTCAGCCCTGCCGTCGGCGTCTCCCCAGCGTCTCCCCCGACGATATCGCGTACCGTTGACTGTCGTCACCAACGCGCTACGCTCCTTGCGCGACCCCAAGACGACGCCCGCCCGGGCAGCCCAGCCGGACAAGTCCCTCCAGGCAAGGGGGCGAACGCCCATGAACGTCTCGGCCCACGTCGACACCTTCGCGCGCGACCACCTTCCGCCGCCCGGCCACTGGCCCGACCTCCGTTTCGATCTCCCCGAACTGGACTACCCCGATCGGGTGAACTGCGCCGTCGAGCTGCTCGGCCACGCCGCCGCGGAACGGCCCGTGTTCCACACCGGCTCCGGGCCGTCCTGGACGTACGGGGAGCTGCGCACCCGCGTCGACCGGATCGCGCATCTGCTCAGCGGCGACCTGGGAGTCGTCCCCGGCAACCGCGTGCTGCTGCGCGGCCCCACCACACCCTGGCTCGCGGCCTGCTGGCTGGCGGTGCTGAAGGCGGGCGCCATCGCGGTCACCGTCCTGGCCCAGCAGCGGCCGAACGAGCTGCGCACCATGTGCGAGATCGCGCGGGTGGAGCACGCGCTCTGCGACATCCGGGCCGTGGACGACCTCGCCAAGGCGGAGATACCCGGGCTCAGGATCACGACCTACGGCGGTGACGCCCCCGACGATCTGCTGAACCGGTCGGCACCGCCGGAGCCGTACCGAGCCGTCGAAACCGCTTCCGACGACGTGGCGCTGATCGCCTTCACCTCCGGCACCACCGGCCGCCCGAAGGGCTGTCTGCACTTCCACCGGGACGTGCTGGCGATCGCCGACACCTTCTCGCGGCACGTTCTGAAACCGCTTCCGGACGATGTCTTCGCCGGCAGTCCCCCGCTCGGTTTCACCTTCGGCCTCGGCGGACTGGTGGTCTTCCCGATGCGGGCCGGCGCCAGTGCGCTGCTGCTCGAACAGGCGGGCCCCCGGCAGCTGTTGCCCGCGATCGCCGCACACCGGGTGACCGTGCTGTTCACGGCTCCCACCGCCTACCGCGCGATGCTCGACGACCTGCACGACCGCAAGGACCGCAAGGACCGCAAGGACCGCAACAACGGCAGCGACCCCAACCACTCCGACGCGTACGACGTCTCCTCTCTGCGCCGCTGTGTCTCCGCCGGCGAGAACCTGCCCGCCGCCACCTGGCGGGCCTGGCACGAGCGGACCGGGCTCCGGCTGATCAACGGCATCGGCGCCACCGAGCTGCTGCACATCTTCATCTCGGCCGCCGACGAACGCATCAGGCCCGGGACGACCGGTGTCCCCGTCCCCGGCTGGCACGCGCGCGTGCAGGACCCGGGCGGCAGGCCCGTGCCCGACGGCGAGCCCGGACTGCTCGCCGTACGCGGCCCGGTCGGCTGCCGCTACCTGGCCGACCCGCGTCAAGAGCAGTACGTGCGCGACGGCTGGAACGTCACCGGCGACACCTACGTCCGCGAGGCCGACGGCTACTTCCGGTACGTCGCCCGCGCCGACGACATGATCATCTCGGCCGGGTACAACATCGCCGGCCCCGAGATCGAGGAGGCGCTGCTGCGCCACCCGGACGTGGTCGAGGCGGCGGTCGTGGGACGGTCCGACGAGCAACGGGGGCAGGCGGTCGTCGCGTTCACCGTCCTGAGAGCGGGCGCCCGGCGCGACGCGGAGGCCCTGCGCACCTTCCTCAAAGAGGAGTTGGCACCGTACAAGTGCCCGCGCGAGTTCGTCTTCCTGGACGCGCTGCCCCGCACGGCCACCGGGAAGCTCCAGAGATTCCGGCTGCGCACCCAGGGCCACGGGGAAGCCCGCGCCGAAGCCCCCGGCGGGAGCCTCGCAGAAAACCATGCCGAGAACCACGTCAAGGACCACGTCGAAGGCCACGTCGGAGGCCACGTCGAGGGCCGCAGTGAAGATCACGTCAGTGATTACACCAATGGTGACCAGCAGTGATACCGAAGACCTAAGATGATCAACGTGTCCGATCAGCCCGCACCCCGGTCTCTCATCGTCACGCTCTACGGCGCGTACGGCCGCTTCGCCCCGGGCCCGGTGCCCGTCGCCGAGCTGATCCGGCTGCTAGCCGCGGTCGGCGTCGACGCGCCCTCCGTACGCTCTTCGGTGTCCCGGCTGAAGCGGCGCGGACTGCTGCTGCCGGCCCGTACGGCGCAGGGCGCTGCCGGATACGAACTGTCCGACGAGGCAAGACAGTTGCTCGACGACGGGGACCGGCGCATCTACGCCACGGCCTCACAGCCGGACGAGGGCTGGGTGCTGGCGGTGTTCTCCGTGCCGGAGTCGGAGCGGCAGAAGCGGCATGTGCTGCGGTCGCGGCTCGCGGGCCTGGGGTTCGGTACCGCCGCTCCGGGGGTGTGGATCGCGCCGGCGCGGCTGCACGAGGAGACCCGGCACACCCTCCGACGGCTGCACCTCGACCCGTACGTGGACCTGTTCCGCGGCGAGCACCTCGGCTTCTCGCCGACCGTCGAGTCCGTCGCCCGCTGGTGGGACCTGGCGGCCATCGCCAAGGAGCACGAGACGTTCCTCGACGGCCACGCACGCGTGCTGCACGCCTGGCAGCAGCGTCCGGACACCCCGCCGGAGGAGGCCTACCGCGACTACCTCCTCGCCCTGGACTCCTGGCGTCACCTTCCCTACACCGACCCCGGCCTGCCCGCCCGGCTGCTGCCCGAGGACTGGCCGGGGGCCCGTTCGGCGGCCGTGTTCCAGGGACTGCACGAGCGGTTGCGGGACGCGGGGGCGCAGTTCGCCGGGGTGACCCCGCCCGCGCCGTGAGTCACTCAGTCAAACCTCAGGCTCTTTGACGGGTCCTCTCAGGTTCCTTGCCTACCGTTCGACGGGTTGTACGGGTTGGACGACGGGCGGGGAAGAGGACTGTTGCGCATGACCGACAAGCCGGGGGCCGTGCCACCGAGGGCTGTGCCACCGAGGGCCGTCCCGCCGCAAGCTGTCCCGCCGCAGGCCGCCGCGCCGAGGGCCGTCACGCCGAGGACGCAGGGGGCCACAGTCTGGCTCACGGGGCTGCCGAGCGCCGGTAAGACGACGCTCGCCCGTTTCCTGAGCGATCGGCTCAAGGCGGAGGGACATCGGGTGGAGGTCCTCGACGGTGACGAGATACGCCGTTTCCTGTCCGCCGGAATCGGCTCCTCCCGGGCCGACCGGCACGTCAACGTGCAGCGCGTCGGTCTTGTCTCGGAGGTCCTCGCGCGCAACGGCGTCCTGTCCGTCGTCCCCGTGATCGCGCCCTACGCCGACAGCCGTGAGGCGGTGCGGCTGCGGCACGAGAAGAGCGGCACACCGTACATCGAGGTGCATGTCGCGACCCCGGTCGAGGTGTGCCGCGAGCGGGACGTGAAGAACCTGTACGCCGGGCAGGCCGCGGGCGAGCGGTGCGGGCCGGCCGGCGTCGAAGACCCGTACGAGGCGCCGGTCGACCCCGAGCTCGTACTGACGACGCAGGACCGGACCCCGCCGGACTCGGCGGACGCGGTGTACGCCGTGCTGGCGGCGCGGGGGCTGGTGTGAACGCGGCCTTCCCGGCTCACGGGACAGTTCACGGGACAGCTCCCGACGCCTCTCCCGACGCTGCTCCCGGGTACCTCAACTCATGAGTGGCAGACGGGGTTTCGGCGCGTCCGCACGTCCGGTGCGAGGCGGCCGGCTGCCTGCCCGGTAGGGGGCGGGCCAGTCGGCGCCCGGTCCGGTGTATCCCTGCTCGGCGGCTGCGTGCAGGGTCCAGTTCGGGTCGTAGAGGTGCGGCCGGCCGAGGGCGCACAGGTCCGTACGGCCCGCCAGGATCAGTGAGTTGACGTCGTCCCAGGAGGAGATCGCGCCGACCGCGATCACCGGCACTCCCAGCTCGTGCCGGATCCGGTCCGCGAACGGCGTCTGGTACGAGCGTCCGAACTCGGGCCGTTCCTCGGCCACCACCTGGCCGGTCGACACATCGATCGCGTCGGCGCCGTGCGCGGCGAAGGCACGGGCGATCTCGACGGCGTCGTCGGCAGAAGTACCGCCCTCGGCCCAGTCGGTGGCGGAGATACGGACGGTCATCGGCCGTTCCGTCGGCCATACCGCGCGGACCGCGTCGAAGACCTCCAGCGGGAATCGGAGCCGCTCGGCGAGCGAGCCCCCGTAGGCGTCGGTTCGGCGGTTGGTGAGCGGGGAGAGGAAGCCGGACAGCAAGTAGCCGTGGGCGCAGTGCAGTTCGAGCAGGTCGAAGCCGGACCGGGCGGCGCGCTCGGCGGCGGCGGTGAACTCCTCGCGTATGTCGACGAGTTGGGATCCGGTGAGCTCTCGGGGCGTCCGGCCGCCCGGCTTGTACGGCAGCGGGGAGGCGGCCACGAGCGGCCAGTTGCCGTCGGACAGCGGTTCGTCCATGCCCTCCCACATCAGCCTCGTCGACCCCTTGCGACCGGAGTGGCCGAGTTGGACGCCGATCGCGGTACCCGGCGCCCGGTCGTGCACGAAGTCGGTGACCCGCCGCCAGGCATCGGCCTGGTGGTCGGTGTAGAGGCCGGTGCAGCCGGGCGTGATGCGTCCCTCGGGAGACACGCACACCATCTCGGTCATCACCAGTGCGGCCCCGCCGAGCGCGCGGGCGCCGAGGTGGACGAGGTGGAAGTCGCCGGGGAGGCCGTCGCCGGCCGAGTACATGTCCATGGGCGAGACGACGACCCGGTTGCGCAGGGTCAGGCCGCGCAGCCGGAACGGGGTGAACATCGGGGGCGTGCCGGGCGGACAGCCGAACTCCCGCTCCACGGCCTCGGTGAAGTGGGGATCGCGCAGACGCAGGTTGTCGTGGGTGACGCGACGGCTGCGGGTGAGCAGGTTGAAGGCGAATCCGCGGGGCGGCTGGTCGAGGTAGAGGCCGATGTTCTCGAACCACTCCAGGCTGGCCCGGGCAGCCCGTTGGGTGGAGGCGACGACGGGCCCTCGCTCCTCCTCGTATGCGGTCAACGCGGTGTGGGGATCGGGGTGTTCGTTCAGACAGGCCGCCAGCGCCAGGGCGTCCTCGACGGCGAGCTTGGTGCCCGATCCGATGGAGAAGTGGGCGGTGTGGGCGGCGTCGCCCAGCAGGACGACGTTGCCGTGCGACCAGCGTTCGTTGACGACGGTCCGGAACGTGGTCCAGGTGGAGTTGTTGGACTGGAGTGAGCGTCCGCCGAGGGCGTCCGCGAAGATCTTGGCGCAGCGCTCGACCGACTCCTGTTCGTCGAGTTCGTCGAAACCGCTTGCCCGCCAGACCTCCTCGCGCATCTCGATGATCACGGTGGAGGAGTCGGCGGCGTAGGGGTAGCCGTGCAGTTGCATCACGCCGTGCGGGGTCTCGGCGATCTCGAAGCGGAAGGCGTCGAAGGCGAAGTCCGCGGCGAGCCAGATGTAGCGGCAGTGGTGGCCGGACACCCGGGGCCGGAACACCTGGGCGTACGCCTCACGGGTGGCGCTGTGCACACCGTCGGCGGCGATGACGAGGTCGTACTCCCGCGCCAGCCGTGCGGGGTCCGGTGCCTCGGCGCGGAAGCGCAGGTCGACGCCGAGGGAGCGGCAGCGTTCGTGCAGGATCTCCAGGAGTCTGCGCCGGCCGAGGGCGGCGAAGCCGTGTCCGGTGGAGGTGTGGCGGGTGTTCCGGTGCACGATGTCGATGTCGTCCCAGCGGACGAAGTCCTGCTGGAGGGCGGCGTAGACCTGCGGGTCGGCGTGTTCGATGCCGCCGAGGGTCTCGTCGGAGAGGACGACTCCGAAGCCGAAGGTGTCGTCGGGGGCGTTGCGTTCCCAGAGGGTGATCTCGCGGGCGGGGTCGAGGCGTTTCAGCAGGGCCGCGGCGTAGAGACCGCCGGGGCCTCCGCCGATGATCGCGATGCGCCGCGGCCCGTGGCCGGGCCGTGTGCCGGTAGCGGCCGGTGCGGTGGTCGCCGGGGTCCTCGCGTCGGCTGTCATGGTCATCGCCCTCGCCACTTCGGCGGTCGCTTCTGCGAGAACGCCGCGTGGAACTCGGCGTAGTCCTCGCCGTTCATGAGCAGGGCCTGGGTGGCGGCGTCCAGTTCGACGGAGGCGGCGAGCGGCATGTCCAGTTCGGCCGTGAGGAGCGCCTTGGTCTGGGCGTACGCCAGCGCGGGCCCGTCGGCGAGGCGGCGGGCGAGCGCCTGGGCGGCCTCGTCGGACCGGCCCTCGTCCGTCAGTTCGCTGATCAGGCCGATGCGCTCGGCCTCGGGGGCGCGGACCGGTTCTCCGAGCATCAGCAGCCGGGTGGCGTGGCCGAGGCCCACGACCCGGGGCAGCAGGTAGGCGGCGCCCATGTCGCCGCCGGAGAGGCCGACGCGGGTGAAGAGGAACGCGAAGCGGGCGCTGGGGTCGGCGATCCGGAAGTCCGCGGCCAGGGCGAGGACGGCGCCGGCGCCCGCCGCCACGCCGTGCACGGCCGCGATGACAGGGAAGGGGCACTCCCGTACGGCGCGCACGACCTGGCCGGTCATCCGGTTGAAGTCGAGGAGCTGGGCGGTGTCCATGCCGAGGGTGGCGCCGATGATCTCGTCGACGTCTCCGCCGGAGCAGAAGCCGCGGCCCTCGCCGGCCAGTACCAGGGCGCGGACGGACCGCTCCCGGGACAGCTCGGCGAGCAGGTCGCGCAGGTCGGCGTAGGCGCCGAAGGTGAGGGCGTTGAGTTTCTCGGGACGGGCCAGGGTGACGGTGGCGATGCCGTCGGCGTGCTCGACGCGCAGGTGGCGCCAGTCGGAGGTGCGGGCGGCGGAGCCGGTGAAGGGACTCATGAGGGCGGCCTCCTCGACAGTCTCTCCCGAAGTTATCACCTCCTTGTGACTGTCGTCATGAGTACGCGATAGAGGCTCCGGGAAGACTCGCTGTGTCACCGCACGGCATGTTCTCGTCACACACGTCACCGGTCGTCAATAAGGCGGTAACAACGGGATCAGGTGCGCGAGAGGGACCGTTGTCGCGGGTAAGTCGCCGGCAGGGGCCGAAGGTCCCGTACGGCGCCCGACGAGCGCCTCTGCCGGAGGCCGCCGTACCATTCCTAAAGTTGAAAGCAGGACCGCCTGATGTCGATCATCGGACCCTGCGCCATGAACGGACTCGCCTTGTACGAACGCCCCTCCGAGCCGGCCGCCTCCTGGCGTATCGCACTGCCGCACTCCGCCGCGGCCGTGCCGGTGGCCCGTGCGCTGGTCCGAACGGCGCTGGCCGAGCTGAAGCACGGGGCGGACAGCGACACCGCGGAGCTGCTCACCGCCGAACTGGTGGCCAACGCGGTGGAGCACACCGCAGGCGACGACCCGATAGAGCTGGTCGTGGAGTTGCAGCCGACCGGCTGCCAGGTCGAGGTGCACGACCCCGACCCGGTACCGCCCGGCGACCTCACCCGTCCCTCCGGCGAGCCCGACCCCTGGCAGGAGCACGGGCGCGGGCTGCTGCTCATCCGCACCCTCAGCTCGTCCTGCGGGCACCGGCCGACCGACCGGGGCAAGGCGGTGTGGTTCAGGCTGGCAGCCGTTCCGCCGCAGTGGCGCCCGCACCCGGCCTGACCTCGGCCGGCCCGGCCCCACCTGGACCCGACCCGACTCGGCCCGACTCAGCCCGGCCCGGTCCGGTCCGGTCCCGACGGGCGTGCCCGCGTCGGCCGCGAGCGGCCGCACCCGTGGACGGGCCGCCGCGCCCGCGGAGACGACCCGCGGAGGCGACCCCGCGGAGGAGACAGGGAGCGCGGGTCCGGCCCGTCCGCTCAGGCGAGCGTCGCCACCAGCACGGCCTTGATCGTGTGCAAGCGGTTCTCCGCCTCGTCGAAGACGACCGAGTGGGCCGACTCGAACACCTCGTCCGTCACCTCGAGGGAGTCCAGGCCGTAGGTCTCGTGGATCTCGCGGCCGACCTTGGTGCCGAGGTCGTGGAAGGCCGGGAGGCAGTGCAGGAACTTGACGTCCGGATTGCCGGTGGCGCGCAGCACGTCCATGGTCACGGCGTACGGGCCGAGGGCGGCGATCCGCTCGCCCCAGACCTCCTTGGGCTCCCCCATGGAGACCCATACGTCGGTGGCGACGAAGTCGGCGCCCGCCACCCCCTGGGCGAGGTCCTCGGTGAGCAGGATCTCGGCCCCGGAGTCCTCGGCCAGCTTGCGCGCCAGCGCGATCACCTCGTCACCGGGCCAGTACCGCTCGGGGGCGACGATGCGGACGTCCATGCCGAGCAGGGCGCCGGTGACCAGGTAGGAGTTGCCCATGTTGAAGCGGGCGTCGCCGAGGTAGGCGAGCACGAAGCCGTCGTCCACGAGGTTCTTGGCGCAGTGCTCGGTCATCGTGAGCACGTCGGCGAGCATCTGGGTGGGGTGCCAGTCGTCGGTGAGGCCGTTGAACACGGGCACGCCCGCGTGGGCGGCGAGCTCCTCGACCTTCTGCTGGCTGGACCCGCGGTACTCGATGCCGTCGTACATCCGGCCCAGCACCCGGGCGGTGTCCTTCACCGACTCCTTGTGGCCGATCTGGGAGCCGGAGGGGTCGAGGTAGGTGGTGGAGGCGCCCTGGTCGGCGGCGGCGACCTCGAACGCGCAACGGGTGCGCGTCGAGGTCTTCTCGAAGATCAGGGCGATGTTCCTGCCGCGCAGGTGCTGGACCTCGGTCCCGGCCTTCTTGGCGGCCTTCAGCTCGGCGGCCAGCTCGATCAGGCCGCGGAACTCCTCCCCGGTGAAGTCCAGCTCCTTGAGGAAGTGGCGGCCGGCGAGGGCGGTCGGGACTGTCGCCATGGGGGTCGCTCCAGAAGTGCGGTGAAGAGATGCAGGCGCACGGGACGTGCACGGGACTGCGGTCGCAGGGACCCTCGGAAGTCTATACGACCCTTGGCATTTTTATACAGACAGCTGTACGCCTATACGGCACTCCGTTCGACCGGGCAGCTCATGCAGCGCGGCCCGCCCCTCCCCCGGCCCAGCTCACTGCCGGGGATCTCTATCACTTCGATGCCCTGTTTGCGCAGATGGGTGTTGGTGGTGACGTTGCGCTCGTAGGCGACGACGACACCCGGCTCCACGGCGAGGACGTTGCAGCCGTCGTCCCACTGCTCGCGCTCGGCCGCGTGGACGTCCTGGGTCGCGGTGAGCACGCGGATCTCACTCAGGCCGAGGGCGGCGGCGATCGCGCGGTGCATGTGCTCCGGCGGATGGTCGGTGACCTTCAGCTCCTTCTCGCCGACGCCCGGTTCGATGGTGTACGAGCGGAGCATGCCCAGGCCCGCGTACTGGGTGAAGGTGTCGCCGTCGACCATCGTCATCACCGTGTCGAGGTGCATGAAGGCACGCCGCTTCGGCATGTCGAGGGCCACGATGGTCTCGGCCGAGCCCGCCGCGAACAGCTTGTGGGCGAGCATCTCGACGGCCTGCGCGGTGGTGCGCTCGCTCATGCCGATCAGCACGGCGCCGTTGCCGATGACGAGGACGTCACCGCCCTCGATGGTGGACGGATAGTCGGCCTGCCCCTCGGACCAGACACGGAACGTCTCGCCGCGGAACAGGGGATGGTGCCGGTAGATCGCCTCGAAGTGGACGGTCTCACGCTGCCGGGCCGGCCAGCGCATGGCGTTGATCGCGACGCCGTCGTAGATCCAGGCGGAGGTGTCGCGGGTGAAGAGGTGGTTCGGGAGCGGGTCGAGGAGGAAGTCGTCGAGGTCCATCACATGGAAGCGCACGGAGGTCGGTTCGGGATGCGCTTCCAGAAACTCCCGCTTGGTCATGCCGCCGACGAGGGCCTCCACCAGTACCGGGGCGGGGAGTGCCTCGAAGGCGGCGCGGAGGTGGTCGGTGGCGAGCACCCCGTACTCCTTCTCGTCGAAGACGCGGTCCAGGACGAGCGCTCGGGCCGCCGGGATCGCCAGGGCCTCGGTGAGCAGGTCGCCGAAGAGGTGTACGGCGACACCGCGGTCGCGCAGCACGTCGGCGAACCCGTCGTGCTCGGCGCGCGCCCGGCGCACCCACAGCACGTCGTCGAAGAGAAGTGCGTCCTTGTTGCTGGGGGTGAGCCTTTTGAGCTCGAGATCCGGCCGGTGCAGGATGACGCGGCGCAGCCGCCCGGCCTCGGAGTCGACATGGAAACCCATGTCTCCATCCTGACCATCGGGGACCACCTTCACCCCCTACTGGACCGTTTCCGCACGAGCTTGTTCCTCCCGGCGCTCCCCTTCCCCGCCTTCCGCCGCCTTCCACCACCCCCCTTTCCGTTCTCGTCCCCTTGACGACAAGAGGAACGCACGGCTATCGTTTTCTTTATCGTCGCATTGACGAGAAACGGAACGAGGGGGGTCTCTCATGGCCGACATCACCCGGCGCCTGGGCTGGCGCCATCTGCGCGGCGCCCCGACGGCGCACGTGCGCCACCACCGCTCCGGCACGCTGGCGCACGACGGTCCCGGGCTCAGCTTCTGGTTCCGCTCACTGAGCGCGGCGCTCTCCGAAGTACCCGTGGACGACCGCGAGTTGGCGATGACCTTCCACGCCCGTACGGCCGACTTCCAGGACGTGGCGGTGCAGGCGACGGTCACCTACCGGATCAGCGACCCGGCCGTCGCCGCCGCCCGCCTCGACTTCTCCATCGACCCCGACACGGGCGTGTGGCGCGGCGCGCCCCTGGAGCAGCTCGGCACCCTGCTGACGGAGACGGCGCAGCAGCACGCGCTGGACGTCCTCGCGCGTACGTCGCTGGCGTCGGCGCTGATGGACGGCGTGAAGTCGGTGCGGGAGCGGGTCGCGGCGGGGCTGGCGGCCGAGCCGCGCCTGCCGGCCACGGGCATCGAGATCGTGGCCGTGCGAGTCGTCGCGCTGCGTCCGGAACCGGAGGTGGAGCGGGCGCTGCGCACCCCGGCACGTGAGCAGATCCAGCAGGAGGCCGACCGGGCGACGTACGAGCGGCGCGCGGTGGCCGTCGAGCGGGAGCGGACGATCGCCGAGAACGAGCTGGCCAGCAAGATCGAACTGGCCCGCCGTGAGGAGCAGCTGGTCGAGCAGCGCGGTACGAACACCCGCCGCGAGGCCGAGGAGAACGCGGCGGCCGACAAGGTACGGGCCGAGGCGGAGGCGACGCGGTCCGTACGGCTCGCGGAGGCGGAGGCCGCGCGGGCGGTGAAGCTGGCGGAGGCGGAGGCCGCGAAGCAGGTGCGGCTGGCGGACGCCGAGGCACAGCGCACGGAGCGGCTGAGCCAGGTGGAGGCGGCGCGCACGGTCCGGCTCGCGGAGGCGGAGGCGGCCCGCTCGGTCCAGCTCGCCCACGCCGAGGCGCAGGCGGCGCGCGAGGTCGGCGAGGCGCGGGCCCAGGCACAGGCGGCCTGGCTGCGCGTGCACGCGGACGTCGACGTGGCGACCCTGCACGCCCTCACCGGGTCACGTCTCGCCGAGAACCTGCCGCGCATCGACAGCGTGACGATCTCGCCGGACGTCCTCACCGGCCTCCTGTCGAGGTTCGGCGCCGGGGAACACGAATGAGTCTCGCCCCGCGGGCCGTGCTGGTCCACCGCACCACGGAGTACGAGGAGTTGGTGGCCCGGCACGGCACCCACGGCCAGGTCGCCTTCTTCCTCTCCTCGCGGGGCCGGGACATCGAGGAGGTCGCCGAACGCCATCGGCGCACCAGGCGGGCCATGGCCGAGGTGACAGCGGCCGTTCCCCTGACCTGGCGTCAGACCCGGGTGGAGCGAGCGGACTTGGACCGTTTCCTCTTCGCACCCGAGGACGTGGTGGTCGTGGTCGGCCAGGACGGACTGGTGGCGAACGCCGCCAAGTACCTGGCCGGTCAGCCGGTGGTGGGCATCGACACCGACCCCGGCCGCAACCCGGGCGTCCTGGTCCGCCACCGCCCCGCGGACGCCCGGCTGCTCCTGCCCTCCGTGCTCGCGGCGGGCACCGGCACGGACGGGCTGACCATGGTCGAGGCGGTGGCCGACGACACCCAGCGGCTGCTGGCCCTCAACGAGATCTATCTGGGCGCCGCCGGGCACCAGACCGCCCGCTACCGCCTGGGCCTCGACGACGACGGGGGTGCCGTCGAGGCCCAGGCCTCCTCCGGGGTGCTGGTGGGCACGGGTACCGGGGCGACCGGCTGGATCCGGTCGGTGTGGCAGGAGCGGGGCGCGGGCGGTGTTGCGGGCCTGCGCCTGCCGGGCCCGACGGAGGACCGCCTCGTGTGGTTCGTGCGGGAGGCGTGGCCGTCCCCGGCGACCGGCACCTCACTGGTCGCGGGCGAGCTCGCGGCGGGCGGCCGCCTGACCCTCACCGTCGAGTCGGAACGGCTCATCGCCTTCGGGGACGGGATCGAGAGCGACGCGGTGGAGCTGACGTGGGGGCAACGGGTACGGGTGGGGCGGGCGGAAGCGGCACTGCAGCTCGTCGGCTGACCGGCACCGCCGTCCTCACCGGCCGGGCCGTGCCTCGCCCGGCAGCGCGCCCGGGCGTCCGGCCTGCGGGTACGCGGCCGGCCGGGCCGGTGGTGCGGAGAACCGAACATGACATGCCCGGGAGTCGCCCATGGGCCGAACGGTCACGCGCCCCCGCCCGCCCGCGCCACGGCGTTCCGCGGAGGCGGGGCGGGGCGGACGGGGGCGCAGCCGTCGGGACCCGGTCCGCGCGGGGGCACGGACCGGGCGGGGGCACGGACCGGGCGGAGGCACGGACCGGGCGGAGGCACGGACCGGGCGAAGGACTCACAACCGCGGGTCCACCGGCTCCGACTCCAGGGCCAGGACACCGAAGACCGCCTCGTGGACGCGCCACAGGGGCTCGCCCTCCGCCAGACGGGCCAGGGCCTCCAGGCCGAGGGCGTACTCGCGGATCGCCAACGACCGTTTGTGGTTGAGGAAGCGGCCGCGCAGTCGGGTGAGGTTGTCGGGGCGGGTGTACTCCGGACCGTAGATGATCCGGAGGTACTCGCGGCCCCGGCACTTGATGCCGGGCTGGACCAGACGGCCCCCGCCTCCCCCGCTCCCGGCCTCGCCCGATCGGGGGGACCCCTGCCGGACCAGCGCGCCCAGGGGCTTGACGACCATGCCCTCGCCGCCTCGGCCCGTCATCTCCAGCCACCAGTCGACGCCGGCCCGGACCGACTCAGGGTCGGCCGTGTCGACGTACAGACGCCGGGTCGTCTGGAGCAGGCCCGTGTTGTCGTGTTCCACCAGCCGGTCGAGGAGCGACAGCTGCTGGTCGTGGGGCAGGTCGGTGAGGCTGCGCCCCTGGACCGCGAGGATCTGGAACGGGGCCAGGCGTACGCCGTCCAGGCCGTCCGTCGTCCAGCAGTAGCGCCGGTACGCC
Source organism: Streptomyces sp. NPDC002884 (assembly GCF_040295245.1). Taxonomy (NCBI): domain Bacteria; kingdom Bacillati; phylum Actinomycetota; class Actinomycetes; order Kitasatosporales; family Streptomycetaceae; genus Streptomyces; species Streptomyces sp. NPDC002884. The sequence goes on from NZ_JBEOVB010000005.1 coordinate 495,800, forward strand.
TCGGTGAACGCGGCCGCGTCAAGGGCGCGTTCACGCTGGCGGGACAGGAGGCCCCCGACGTCGACGCCCCGCGCCGCCGCGCCCTCCAGCGCGGACAGGGCACCCGGGAAGACCGCGCGGGACGCGGCGCCCACGGCCGCGTACTGCGAGCGGAGCAGACCCGAGGCCTTCAGCGACCAGGGCATCAGCTCGGCGTCCAGCAGAAGCCAGTCCACCGTGCCGGAGGCGCTGTCGGGTGCGGCCAGCTCCGACCAGAGGCCCGCCTCGTCCACCGCCGTCCGTATCCGGCCGAGGATCTCCTCCGTCACGCTCTCGTCGTCGAAGAACGGCCGGCCCGTGCGGGTGTAGAGGGATCCGGTGGGGCCGTCCACTCCGAAACGCTTTCGCGCTGTTTCCGCGTCCCGGCACACCAGGGCCACCGCCCTCGAGCCCATGTGCTTCTCCTCGCACACGACCCGCGCGACACCGTCCTGCGCGTACTGCGCGAACGCCTCCGCCGGGTGCTCCAGGTAGCCCTCGACGTGCGAGGTGGCCGTGGGGGCCATCGTCGGCGGCAGGTACGGCAGCAGCCGCGGGTCCACCGCGAAACGGCTCATGACCTCCAGGGCCGCGGCCGCGTTCTCCTCGCGGATCGAGACACGGTTCTGGCCGTCGTAACGGGTTTCGACAATGCGTCGGCCGTGCACGTCCGCCAGGTCCAGCGGGCGTCCGTCGTGCCCGCCGGGAGCCTCGGAGCGCAGCGGCTTCGTCGGCTCGTACCAGACCTGCTCCGCCGGTACGTCGACCAGCTCGCGCTCCGGCCAGCGCAACGCGGTCAGCTTGCCGCCGAACACGGCGCCGGTGTCCAGGCAGATGGTGTTGTTCAGCCAGGTGGCCTCCGGGACGGGCGTGTGGCCGTAGACCACCGCCGCGCGGCCCCGGTAGTCCTCCGCCCACGGGTAACGCACCGGCAGTCCGAACTCGTCGGTCTCGCCGGTCGTGTCGCCGTACAGCGCGTGCGAGCGGACGCGCCCGGAGGTACGGCCGTGGTACTTCTCCGGCAGACCCGCGTGGCAGACCACCAGCCTGCCGCCGTCGAGGACGTAGTGGCTGACGAGACCGTCGATGAACTCCCTCACCTCGGCGCGGAACTCCTCGCTCTCGCTCTCCATCTGCTCGACGGTCTCGGCCAGGCCGTGGGTGTGCTGGACCTTGCGGCCGCGCAGGTGACGGCCGTACTTGTTCTCGTGGTTGCCGGGAACGCAGAGGGCGTTGCCCGACCCGACCATCGACATCACGCGGCGCAGGACGCCCGGGCTGTCCGGTCCCCGGTCGACCAGGTCGCCGACGAACACGGCCTGCCTGCCGTCCGGGTGGACGCCGTCCGCGTACCCCAACTTGCCGAGGAGGCCCTCCAGTTCGAAGGCGCAGCCGTGGATGTCGCCGATGATGTCGAAGGGGCCGGTGAGGTGGGTCAGGTCGTTGTAGCGCTTCTCGGTGACGACCGAGGCGTTCTCGATCTCCTCGACACCCCGCAGGACGTGCACCTTGCGGAAGCCCTCGCGCTCCAAGTGGCGCAGCGAGCGGCGCAGTTCGCGGGTGTGGCGCTGGATGACCCGGCGGGGCATGTCGGCGCGGTCGGTGCGGGCCGCGTTGCGTTCGGCGCACACCTCCTCCGGCACGTCCAGCACGATGGCGATGGGCAGCACGTCGTACTGTTTCGCCAGCTCGATCAGCTGGCGGCGGGAGTCCTGCTGCACGCTGGTGGCGTCGACGACGGTCCGGCGGCCGGCCGCGAGCCGCTTGCCCGCGATGTAGTGCAGGACGTCGAAGGCGTCCCGTGTCGCGCTCTGGTCGTTCTCGTCGTCGGAGACCAGACCTCGGCAGAAGTCGGAGGAGATGATCTCGGTGGGCTTGAAGTTGCGGCGGGCGAAGGTGGACTTGCCGGACCCCGACGCGCCGATCAGGACGACGAGGGAGAGATCGGTGACGGGCAGCACACGGCCCTGCTTCGGGGAAACCTGAGTCTCGGTCATGCTGCCTTCGCCTCCTTCTCGTGGACGCTGCTCATGGTGAAAACGGCCATCTGGGTGGGCGGGCCGACCTCCGGGTCGTCCAGGCCGACCGGGACGAACTCGACGGCGTAGCCGTGCCGTTCGGCGACCGCGGCCGCCCAGCCGCGGAACTCCGCACGGGTCCACTCGAAGCGGTGGTCGCCGTGCCGGACGTGACCTGCCGGGAGGCTCTCCCAACGGACGTTGTACTCGACGTTCGGGGTGGTCACCAGGACCGTGCGCGGACGGGCCGCACCGAACACCGCGTACTCCAGAGCGGGCAGTCTGGGCAGGTCGAGGTGCTCGATCACCTCGCTGAGCACGGCCGCGTCGTACCCCTTCAGGCGGGCGTCGGTGTAGGCGAGCGAGCTCTGGACGAGCTGGACGCGGGAGGCCTGCCGCTCGCCCATCCGGTCCAGCTTCAGCCGGCGGGAGGCGATGGTGAGCGCGCGCATCGACACGTCGACGCCGACGATCTCGGTGAAGCGCGGGTCCTTCAGCAGCGCCTGCACCAACTGGCCCTGTCCGCAGCCGAGGTCGAGGACCCGGGCGGCGCCGGACTCCGTCAGCGCCGTGACGATCGCCTCGCGGCGCAGCACGGCCAGCGGGGTCGGCCGGTCCTCCGTCTCGGCCTCGGGCTCGACCGCGTTGTCGATCTCCTCGACCTCGCTGTCGTCGGCCTCGGCGAGCCGGACCAGTTCCAGCCGCTCCATCGCCTGCCGGGTCAGCGACCAGCGGCGGGAGAGGAAACGGCTGGTGATCAGTTTCTGCTGGGGGTGGTCGGACAGCCAACCCTCACCGGCGCGCAGCAGCTTGTCGACCTCGTCGGAGGAGACCCAGTAGTGCTTGGCGTCGTCGAGGACGGGCAGCAGGACGTACAGGTGGCGCAGGGCCTCGGCGACGGTGAGCGTCTCCGACTCCAGGACCAGGCTCACGTACCGCGAGTCACCCCACTCCTCGAACTCCGTGTCGAGGGGCACCGGTTCGGCGCTCACGGCCCAGCCGAGCGGCTCGAAGAGACCGCGTACGAGGTCGACGCCGCCCCGGGCGGGCAGTGCGGGCACCTCGACGCGCAACGGCCTCGCCTGCGCCGGGAGTTCCGGCTTGGCCGCGCACACGCCGCGCATCGCGCTGCTGAACACGCCGCTCAGGGCGACCGCGAGGAGCGAGGAGGCCGCGTAGGGGCGGTCGTTGACGTACTGGGCGAGGGCCGCGTCCGGAGCACCGCCCCGGCCCTTGCCCTTGCCGCGCCGGACCAGCGCCACGGCGTCCACCTCCAGCAGCAGCGCCGCCGTGCAGCGCTCGGCATCGGCCTCGGGGTAGAGGACGTGGGCCTTGCCGTAGGAGGTGGAGAACGCCTGCGCCTTGTCGGGATGCTTGTGCAGCAGGAAACCCAGGTCGGTGGCGGGGCGTTCGGGAGTGCCGGTGGTGCTGATCGTCAGGAACACGTGGGTGCCTCGGTAGGGTTCGGAAGGAGGAGCGGAAGCGCTGATCGTGCGCTCGCGCACCCCTACAACGTACAGAGAACGCTTCCGCGCCACTCGCGATTTTTCAAGCCACCCGACACCTGTCCGCGCTGGTCAGACACCGGTCCGTCGGGGGCGACGCGGCGGGCCCGCCCCTCGGCCGGGGCCGTCCGGGGCGTCCGGAAATACCGGCGGCATCCGGTTTCCGACAGTTTCCGGAATCCGAGGGCATCCAGTATCCGAAAGCGTCCGGAATCGGAAAGCATCTGATTTCTGATGGAATCCGGTTTCTGGTGGACTTCGGTTCCTGGCGGACTTCGGTTCCTGGTGGAATCCGGTTCCTGGTGGAATCCGGTTCCTGGTGGCATCCGGTTCCTGGTGGCATCTGCTTCCGGACGGCTACCCGGACCTTCCGGCGGGCCGCCGTTCCGGCCCTCCGCCGGCTACTCCGGCGTGGATCGCCAGGGGCTGACGCCCAGCTTTCCGGTGGTGCCGAGGTCCAGGTGGGGGGTCACCATCACCGGCGCGGCGTCGGAGGTGGCTCGCACCCTGACGTACGGGACGTCGACCGCGGTGCCTGAGCCGGTGGTGTTGCGCCACATCAGGCCGGCGCTCGCCCGTTCGCCGGGCTTCAGGGTGACGGGCCGGGGCGGGTCGTCGAAGCCTGTGACGGTGGAGATGCCGCCGCTGCCCTTGAAGATCTCGACGCCGTCGACCGGCTCATGGTCCTCGTCCAGGAGGCTCACCTGCGGATAACCGTCCACGGTGTAGTCCCGCTGTCCGCAGTTCTCCAGGGCGAGTCCCACGACCCGCAGCCCCATCGCCGCGTCGCCGTCGTCGGCCGAGACGCGGATCCCCGAGGGCGGGCAGACCCCGGCCTCGGCCGGCGCCTCGGCCGCCGGGACCTTGGTCACCTCGCCGACCTTCACCGTCGTCACCGGGGACGCTCCCGGTACGAGCGTCCCCGGTCGGACGGTCCCCCGTACCGTCCGGCCGGCCCCCACCGAGCGCACGGTCACCTTCTCGTTGCTCATGACCTCGCCCGCGCTTGTCGTGAAGTCGAAACGGACGGTGTACGTCAGCTCTTCGGCACCGGAATTGGTCACCTCGTAGGCGGCCGAGATGCCGGAGTCGGCGGCGAGCCCGGTCGGGAGGCGTTCGGCCTTCACGGGACCGCCGCCGGATGCGCCGGGGGTCGCGGCGGCGGAGGGGACGGTCACCGAGGTGATCCGGACCCCGTCCACGGCGGGCTCGGTGACCTGGGTCCGCGGCGTCGAGCCGCTCGCGCCGACGCCGCCGTTCTGCGTACCGGCGTGTTCCGATCCGCAGGCCGTGGCGAGCAGCACGGCGGCGAGGGCCGGGAGAAGGGCGAGGGGTCTGCGCATCCGGCCACCTCATCAGGGCCCGGCCATGCCGACTGTGACGGAGGCCACACCTCCGGTCACAGCCGTGTCACAGAAGATCGGCGCCGCGCCTTCGCCGCCGGACGAGGAGGACAACGATGTCCGAGCCGGGCCGGGGTGCGCCGCCCTCCACGTCCCCGATCGCCGTACTAGGTCAGCTGAGCCTGCACCTGGGCGGAGATCAGCTCCAGGTGGTCCAGGTCGTGCAGGTCGAGGACCTGGAGGTAGAACCGCCGGGAGCCGGCCTCGGCGTACCGGCCGATCTTGTCGACGACCTCGGCCGGGGAACCTGCCAGCCCGTTGGCCTTCAGCTCGTCGACCTCTCGGCCGATCGCGGCGGCGCGCCGGGCGAGTTCCTGGTCGTCCTTGCCGACGCAGACGACGAGGGCGTTGGAGAAGGTGATCGCGTCGGCCGCCCGGCCGATCTCCTGCGCGGCGGCCCGCACCCGGCCGAACTGGCGCTCACTGTCCTCGACCGAGCCGAACGGCATGTTGAACTCGTCGGCGAACCGGGCGGCCAGCCGCGGCGTGCGGGTCGCACCGGTGCCGCCGATCAGCACCGGGATCTTCGCCTGCGCGGGCTTGGGCAGCGCGGGCGAGCCGGTGAGGTCGTAGTACGTGCCGTGGAAGTCGTAGGTCTTGCCGAGCTCCGTCGCCCACAGGCCCGTGACGATCTCCAGCTGCTCCTCCAGCCGGCCGATCTTCTCCTTCGGGAAGGGGATGCCGTACGCCGTGTGCTCCTCCTCGAACCAGCCCGCGCCCAGGCCCAGTTCGACACGCCCGCCGGACATCTGGTCCACCTGCGCGACCTGGATGGCGAGGACGCCGGGCAGCCGGAAGGTGCCGGCGGTCATCAGCGTGCCGAGGCGTATGCGCCGGGTTTCGCGGGCGAGCCCGGCGAGGGTGGTCCAGGCGTCGGTGGGGCCCGGGAGGCCGCTCACGTCGCCCATCTTCAGGTAGTGGTCGGACCGGAAGAAGGCGTCGAACCCGAGGTCCTCGGTGGCCTTGGCCACGGTGAGGAGAGTGTCGTAGGTCGCCCCCTGCTGGGGCTCGGTGAAGATACGCAGATCCATATCTCCATCCTGCACTCCGGCCCTCCCGCCGACCCCACCGGTCCCCTGCCCACCCCCACCCCCCTCCGCCGAGCGCCGGGCTGGGTCGGCTTTCCTCACCTCTCCGGCAGGGCGCCCTCCCTCTCCTCCCGTTCCTCCCTCGCCGCCAGCTTGCGCAGCATCTCCAGGACCCGGTCCCTGGACTCGTCCGCCGCGTCGATGGCCTCCATGCACTTCCAGTACGTGCCCTGGTCGTCCGCCGAGCTCGCCAGGCCGACGAGCGCGATGCCGACCTCGCCCAGCAGGCCGCTCAGATCGAGCAGGGCCCGGCGGGCGTCGTCCAGTTCGGTGAGCCGAGCGGCGAGCAGATCACCGGGGTCGAGGTCCGGCGCACCCAGCACACCGCAGCCTCTGCCCGCCAGTTCGGTCAGTCCCAGTGCCTCGCCGCGCAGTTCGGGCGGGCCCGAGACGGCCAGGCGACTGCCGATCGCCTGCGCCAGGGCCTGCGCCTGCCACACCTCCGCGAGGATCCTCGCTCCTTCGCCGCCGCCCGCGAGCGCGCGCCTGCTCGTCAGGATGAGCCGCACCGCGTCCATGCGCTGCCCCCGTCTGCCCCGACGTGCTGCTCGCACGTCCGCCCGAACACCCGTGTCCATCAGTCCACTACCCAGAGTGAGGGCCTGTGGGGCGAAAAGCCAGAGGAAGACCGAAATCTGTGGACAACAAATCGATTTCGGTCCGCCAGATGACTCCGGAGAGTGAAAACGGACTGTTCGGCTCACCTCCGAGGTGCCACTACGGCAGCGCTACGGCGCTGCCCCGACGCTGCCATGCGACCCCTACGGCGTCGCTACGGCGCCGCTACGGCGCCGGGAACCTGTGCTCGTTGCGGTCGATCTTCGCGTCGAGGGCCGCCAGCGGATCGACACCGAGCACCTCGCACAGCTGGAGCAGATAGGCGAGCACGTCGGCGACCTCGTCCGTCACCCGGTGGGCGGTGTCCGGGTCCTCCATCACGCGCGCCGACTCCTCGGGCGTCAACCACTGGAAGATCTCGACCAGTTCGGACGCCTCCACACTGAGTGCGGAGACGAGGTTCTTCGGGGTGTGGAAGGGCTGCCAGTTCCGCGCGGCCGCGAACTCGGCGAGTCTGCGCTGGAGCTTCGCCACGTCGAGGTGTTGTTCTGTCACGGACCCAGGTGTACCACCGTCACTCCCTCCGTCCCGGTGGCCCCGTATCCGTCGCCGACCGCGCCGACGCAGCGGATGTGCCCGCGCTCGGCCATCCGCACCGCCAGCCGCAGCAGTTCGGCGCGCTGTCGTACGTCGAGACCACGGTCGAGGCCGTCCGCGAGCAGGGTGAGGGTCTGCATCGCGGCGGGCACCTCACCGGCCGGGTCCACGTCGAGAACGCCCGGCCCGGTGAGCAGCACCAGGGCCAGGGCGACGTACCGCAGCTCGCCGTATCCCAGCCGGGCGAGCTCCGTGCGGCTGCCGTCGGCGCGGTGGAGCAGCGCGCGGACCGTGCCGTCGGCCAGCGGCTCGGCGCGCAGGTCCACGACCGGTCCGGTGGATCCGGCCGACAGCGCGGCCACCAGTTGCGCGTGCCGCCGTCCGCACTCCTCGCGGGTGCGCCACAGGACGTCGGCGAGGTTGTCGCAGCCGGCGAGCAGCCGGCCGGAGCCGGTGGGGACGGGGACTCCCATCCAGTCGGGCTGCGGATCGCAGGCGAACACGGACCGCAGGGCGACGACCATCTGCTCGGCCGCGGCGAGCACCTGCCGTTGTCCGTCGGTCCTGCCGGCCACGCGCAGCGGCAGCAGGGCGGTGCCGAGCCGGTCGTCGGGCAGCGGGGCGCGCGTCACCGGTGCGGAGCCGCCGGTGTGCCAGGCCGCCTGCACCGTGCGGCGCCCGGGATCGCGCAGCGCCGTCTCCAGCAGCACGACACCCGCCGCGCTCAGCCGCTCCCCCACGATGCGCAGCTCGGGCTCGGCCTGCACGGCGACATCGAGCCGAACCGGTCCGCCGGGTCCGTCGGCCGTGCAGCCGATGCGGAATCCCCGACGACGCTGGGCATCGGGCCGCGCGCCGTGCGGCACACAGGCGGCCGGATCGACGAACACCTCACCCAGCGGGGCGCCGCCCCCGAGCCGCGCCAGTGCCTCGTACGCCCGCAGCGCGCTGCTCTTGCCGCTCCCGCTGGCCCCGACGAACAGCGTGACCGCCCCCAGCGGGAACCGGGCCCGCCGATGCCCCGCGAAGGCGGAGAGCCGCAGTTCGGTGACGCAGGGCCTGACGTACCGCACCTGGGCGGACGCCGTTCGGGGAACCTGCGCACCGGAGGACGGAACCTGTCGCTCCGCCACGGAAGGCGCCTGCGCGGGCACGGTATGCGCCGGCACGGCAGGGACGGGCGCGGCAGAGGCGGGCGCGGCAGGGGTGGATCCGGTATGGGCTACGCCCTCAGACGGCTGCCCGTCGGCAGCTGTGGACGCGGTGGACGCGGTGGACGCCGCATGGGTTAAGCGGACGGAAGAGGCAGCGGAAGGGGCAGGAGAAGAGGCAAACGGCGAGGGCATATCCGGACCGTAGGGCTCCGCCATCAGACGAACCGTTCCGCCCCGAAAAGCTTCCTACGATCGAGCGACCCCGGCGTCGGTCACGGAGCGCGACAAACAGCGAGGGAGACGAGGAAGGCGCGCCGACGTGCCCGAGATCGCCGGGTGCTGGGCGCCGAGCGCCGAGCGCCGCGCTCGGCGCCGGGGCGCGGTCACTCGCGGTCACTCGCCATCCGAGGTCGGCTCAGAATCCGCTCAGCATGCGCTCAGACTCCGGGAACCCCCGCCCCCTGCATGATTCCGCTGACCTCGGTGCCCGGCGGGGTCAGCAGGAAGACGTTGCGGTCGACCCGGTGCATGCCGCTGGCCAGGCCGAAGACGACTCCGGTGGAGAAGTCCAGGACCCGCTTGGCGGTGTCGGTCTCCGCGCCCGTCAGGTCGAGCAGCACCGGGATGCCCGACATCAGCGTCTCGGCGACCTCGCGGGCGTCCGCGAACACGTTGACCCGCAACACCACGAAACGGCGCCGGGTCTCCGTCTCCGCGTCAGGGAGCGAGCGGTGGCTCACCGCCGACGGCCACGCGTCCCGGCCTCGCAGCGGAACAACCTGAGCGAGCCCTTCCCACTGTTCATCGGTGACGTCGTAACGGTTCACCGGCACCCCCCGAACTGACTCGCCTTCAATGCCTGCACCAGCCATTCTTACGCCAAGTCACCCGTTCAGCCCAACAGCGACACGGACCGCCACCGTCTCCGGTGCCGCGCGGCGGGTTCCGAACGCGGCCGCACGGGAATCTCCACGTCCGGGAACACCCCGCCCACCAGCGACGATTACGTTGCGAAACCGTGTACTCGACGGAATCGCCTCTGATGACATCCGGCCGAAAGCCGGAACGGGCGGCGTCCGCCCCGCAGAGTCCACCCGGGCGGTGACATCACGTCCTGCCACTGTCTCCGCCGTCGTCCGTCGTCCGTCGTCCGCCGTCCGTCGTCAGCGGACCCGGCTCGGCGGAATCACTCCCGGTGACGCGGCCCAGTTCGGGAACTGCCCGGTGGCGGCGGCGTTGGGGGCGGGGGCCGTGCCGGTCACCCCTCCCGGCTCCGGCGAGCACGACGGGTCACGACGGTCACGACGGGTGATGGCGGTCACGACGGTCGCAGCGGTCGCGGCGGTGGGTCACGCCAGAGCGACCTACGAACTCCGGCCGCCCGCAGGGAAGTCGACCCTGCGGGCGGCCGGACGTCCGGATCCCCTACTGCGGGCTTCCGCGCTCGACACCGTGGACGTCGTCGAGCGGGGGCACGGGCAAAAGCCTGCGTACAGACATGCGTCGACGTCGCGTCGGGCGACGACTCAGACGACGACTCAGGCGACCGTGCGCGTGAAGCGGAGCGTGGTGGTGATCGTCGTCAGGCCACCCATCATGCCGAGCTGGTTCAGGGTCACGCCGAACTCGTTCCGGTCCACGGTGAAGGTCGCGTCCAGGGTGACCGCGTCGGCGTCCGCCTGGCTCAGGCGAGCGGTGAAGGACTGCGGCCGGCTGATGCCGCGCACCGTCAGCTGGCCGGACACCTTCACGGCCCCGTCGGCGCCGAGTTCGGCGGCGCGCACCGCGAAGGTGATCTCGGGGTGCTTCTCGACGTCGAAGAAGTCCGCGCTGCGCAGGTGCGTGTCCCGCTTGGCGTTCTTGGTGTCCACGGAGGCCGCGTCCAGGACCAGGGTGCCGGTGACGGTCCCGTCGGCGGCCACCTCGCCCCCGCCGCCGACGGTGGCGAAGACGCCCTTGACGGCGACCAGGCCCCACATCGCCTTGTGCTTCAGGGCGACGGTGGAGGCGCCCGCGTCAAGCTGCCACAGTCCGGTTTCCACGGCGACGGTCATGGACGTTCTCCTTGGTGTTCCACATCTGGATAAGGGTCACGGCCACGCTAGCCGGTTATCCAAATCTGAACAACAGGGTCATGCAAATTTGGACTAGAGATACACTCGAACCATGGCAGACTCCCCTGAACACCCCGCCGACCTGCCCGCATGCCCGTCAGCGCAGGGCGCGGGGGCCGGTCTGCTGCCGCCGGAGCTACGTGGCTGGATGTTGCTGCTGGCCGCGACCGGCGCGGTGGAGCAGCGGCTGCGTTCGGTGGTCAAGGAGCGGCTCGACGTCTCGCACGACGAGTTCCTGGTCCTGTGCCTCCTGGCGGAGCAGCCCCAGGGCGGCCTTCGCATGACCCGGGTCGCGGAACTGCTGGGGCGACCCAAGACCCGGCTGACGTACCAGATCGCCTGCCTCCAGCACGCCGGTCTCGTCACCCGCAGGTCGGTGTGCGAGGACAAGCGCGGCGTGGAGGTCGCCCTCACCGAAAAGGCCCGCGGCTTGCTCCGGGAGGCGTCCGGCGCCCTGGCCGAGACGGTGACGGGGGCGCTCGCCCATGTCATGGGACCCGAGCAGTGCGCCGCGATGAGCGGGCTGATGCCGAAGGCGGCGACGGACGCGGAGGCGGAACCCGAGTCGAAGTCTGAGCCGAAACCTGAGCCCGCCACCGTCTCGGACTGAAGTCCCGGACGCCGCTCGGCCCTCTCCAGCCCCTGGCGTCGCTGGGCACCCTGAGCCCCTGGGCATCTCGGCACCGCCCCGTGCACACCGGGAGCTTGCCGACCGTCGCCCGCTGGGCCCGACCGCCGCCCTCCCGGCCCGACGGTTGGCCACTCGGTCTGACGGCCGCCCGCTCGGCCCGACCGTCACCCGCTCGGCGCCGCGAGGAACTTGCCCGAGATGACCTGCGGGATGCCGGACGCCCCACCGGCGGAGTTCCGAGGAACACCACGGCGGGGCGGGACGAGGCGGGGCGGCGCGGGGCGGGGCGGGGCGACCGGCAGACGGGAGAGCGGGCAGCTCGGCAGCTCGGCTGCCCGACTGCCCGACTGCCCGACTGCCCGACTGCAGAACGAGCCGACCTACCGGGCGGCGTCGGAGTACTCCTCCGCAGCCGCGCCCTCGTCCGACCTCTCGGACCCTTCCAACCCCTCCGGCCGCTCCGACCCTTCCGGCCTCTCCAGACCCTCCGCCCCCTCCGACCCCTCCGTGTCCGTGGAGGCCTTGCGGCCGGGCAGGACCGCGAAGACGATCAGCGTGCCGGCGGCCATGATGATCCCGCCGACCAGGCTGGTCTGGGCGACGCCGTGCGCGAAGGCCTCGTGCACCGCCTCGACCAGAGCCTGCGCCTGCTGCGCCCCACCGGCGGGGTCCTTCGCGACCTGCTCGGCGACCGCCAGGCCGCCGCCCACCGAGTCCTTGGCGGTCTCCAGCGCGGTTGCCGGAAGGTTGCCGCCGACCAGGCCGGTCAGCTCGTCGCGGTACGCGGTGCCGAGGAGCGAGCCGAGGATCGCGATACCGAGCGAACCGCCCAGCTCCAGCGCGGTGTCGTTGGCCCCGCCGCCGACACCCAGCTCGCCCTCCGGGAACGAGCCCATGATCGTGTCGGTGGCCGGGGACACGCTCAGGCCGATCGCGAAGCCCAGCATCATCATCGGCGCGAGGAAGTCCGTGTACGTCGAACCCGTGTCGACCCGGGTGAGCAGGAAGACGCCCGCCGTGCCGATCACCATGCCGGACACGACCATCGCCCGCACGCCCAGCTTCGGGGTCAGTCGCCCGGTCACCACGGCGCCGACGAAGACCGCACCGGCCAGCGGCAGCAGTCGTACACCGGTCTCCAGAGCGTCGTAGTCGAGCACGAACTGGAGGAACTGCGTGGAGTAGTAGATCGCGCCGAAGGTGCCGAAGAAGAAGAACAGCACCGCCAGCATCGAACCGCTGAAGGGGCGCAGCCGGAACCTGCGGACGTCCAGCATCGGGTGCGGATGCCGCAGCTCCCAGGCCACGAACCCCGCCAGGCCGACCCCGGCGACCACGGCCGCGCCGATCGGACCGGCGCCCCAACCGAAGTGCGGGCCCTCGATGGTCGCGTACACCAGGGAGCCGACGGAGACGATCGACAGCAGTCCGCCGACGTAGTCGATCCGGCCCATGCCCGCCGCCTTGGACGGCGGGACCAGCGCGAGCGCGCCGACGACGGCGACGACCGCGATGGGGACGTTGATCAGGAAGGTCGAGCCCCACGCGTGGTCCTGGAGCAGCCAGCCGGCGACCAGCGGACCGACGGCGATGGCCAGTCCCGAGGTGGCCGTCCAGGCCGTGATGGCCTTGGCCCGCTCACGCCGCGGGAAGATCGCGACCAGCAGCGACAGCGTGGCCGGCATGACGACCGCCGCCCCGACACCCATGATCGCGCGGGCCGTGATGACCAGCCCGGTCTGGTCCACCAGGCTGCCCATCACCGAACCGCCCGCGAAGACCACCAGCCCGGTGACGAGCGCTCCACGACGGCTGTACTTGTCGCCGATCGACCCCAGCACCAGCATCAGCGCGGCGTACGGAACCGTGTAGCCGTCGATGACCCACTGGAGGTCGCTGCTGCTCAGGCCCAGGTCCGTGGTCATGTCCGGCGCGGCCACGATCAGCGAGGTGTTCGCCATCACCACGATCAGCAGACTCAGGCAGAGCACGATCAGCGCGGACCAGCGCTTGGCGTACGGGCCGGTCATCTTCTCGACGGGTGTGTCGACGGGGAAGGGCATGGGGGCTCCTAAAAGGACGAGTTAATTGCCCGTTGACGTGCAGACTAGTTTATTGCCCACCAGTGTGCAAATATTTTGCTCACCGTCCCCACCGTCCCTACCGGCTCTACCGTCCCCTCCGGCCCACTGCCCCCTGGACCCGAACCCTTGCCCCGCTGACCCGCTGACCCGCCGCTCCGCCATTCCGAGCTCGGACCGGAGGAGACGCAGGGGCGGTCGGCCGACCGACCGCCCCTGCTGAACCGCAGTGGCCCAGCGCCGCACTGCCGCAGCGCCGCGCCTCCTCACACGCGCACCCGACGGCGGCCTCGCCGCGACCGCCGAAGCCACGGGTGCCCTGGACGCGCCGCCTTCACCTCGTGGGCGGCGGACGACGGCCACCGCACGCACCTCGGGCTCATGGCACAGCAAGCCGCCTGCCCCGAAGGAGAGTTGATGTACCAGCCCACGTACGCGACCGGCGCGTCCCACGGCACACCCGAAGCACCCCGCGCCCGGGTCCGGCGGCGGCCGGCCGCCACCACCATCGCCCTCGCCGCCCTGCTCACGCTGATCCTGGTCCCTGTCACGGTCGACCGGCTCGTGACGGAACGGGTGGAGTCACGAACGGCGGAGGCGTTCCAGGAGGGCATGGACACCCCCGCGCGGCCCGAGGTGCACGTGCGCGGGTTCCCCGTCCTGACGCAGGTGGCCTCCGGCACCCTGCGGCGGGTGGACATCACCGCCCACGACATCCCCGCCGACGGGTCGGCCCGCCCGCTGCCGCTGTCCGAACTCCACCTACGACTGGACGGGCTGACCACATCCGACGACGACAGTGAGGCGCGGGCCCGCTCTGCGGAGGCGACCGCCCGCCTGTCCTACCGGGACGTGTCCGACGTGCTCGGCCTGGAGGTCTCCCAGGGCGGCGGCCCGGGCCGGATCGGCGCGGAGATCCTGCTGCCTCTCGGCGGCGGGCGGATCACGGTGACCACGGCCGTCTCGGCGGCGTCCGGCAACCGGATCGCGTTCGACGACTTCCAGGTCGAGGGCGCAGCGCTGCCCGCAGCCGGGGAAGCGGTGCTCGACCAGGTCTTCGCGCAGCCGATCCAGCTGCGGAACATCCCCGACGGCCTGAGCCTGCGCTCCGTGACCACCACCGCCACGGGCCTCGACGCCCGCTTCACGGGCAGGTCGGTCACCTTCCGGCCGGACGGGGCGTCGTCGGACCACGGCCTCTGAGCGCGGAGCCGAACGGGTGGGGCCTACGGCGATCCGGACGCTTCAGGCCCCCGGCGCGGCGACCGCCGCCGCCGACGCGACATCGCCGACCACTGCCAGGGCCCGCTCCTCCGGCACACCCGCCGCGACGAGCGTCACGACGGCAGTCCGGGTCCCGTCGTCCTCCAGCGCCCCGGTGTTGACCTCCTCCAGCAGCGCGACCTGCATCGCCTCGAGCCCCGCGCTCAGCACGGCGGGCGGCAGTTGCGCGTGGAAGACGCCGTCGCGCTGCCCGCGCGCCAGGATGGCGGTGACCTCGTCGCGGGCGGGGGCGAGGATGTCTGCGACCCGCTCGTCGCCCAGGTCACGCCGGGCCAGCGCCAGGAGCAGCCGGTAGCGGTCGCCCACCGGCCAGATCGTGTGCACGAAGTGCGCGAGCGCCCGCTCGGCCGGCTCCTGCGGCGCCGCCGCGACCGCCAGCGCGCCCCGCAGCGCCTCGGACGCCTCCTCCGCGAGCGCCTCCAACAACGCCGCCCGCCCGGGAAAGTGACCGAAGAGGGTCCGTCGTACGACGCCGGAGGCCCGCGCGATCTCCTCCAGGGTGACGTCCGGATTCCGGCCGAGCTCCTGCCGGGCCGTGGCCAGGATGCGCGCCCGGTTGGACCGCGAATTACGCCGCTGCGGCTCGCGGGCCACGGAGTGGGTCACGGGAAACCTCGGGTGGTTCGGTACGGACGAACGGTCGACGGGCGCCCATTGTGGCGGATCTTCGCCGCGGGGGCGACTCGGATGCGACCTGGGTACGGCTCGGGCACGGCTCGCGCACGCCCCGAGAGAAGGCGGCGTCACGCCGACGGCAGGATGCGACCCGACGCCAGGATCCGACCTGACAGCAGGATCCGAACCGACGGCAGCGCCTCACTACCGGCGGCACCTCACTCCGGCGGCGCCTCACAACCGGCAGCGCCTCACTCCGGCGGCACCTCACTGCCGACAGCGCCTCACCGCCGGCAGTCGCAGAACCGACGGCCGTCGCAGAATTCCGGCAGTCGCAGAACCGACGGCCGGGTCAGCCCGAGGTCGGTTCCCCGTGTCCCTGCCACGGCCGCGCCAGGCCGACGAGGGCCAGTCCCGCCCCCGCGGCGGCGACCAGCATGATGAGGGCCATCGGCAGGGAGCTGTCCTCGCCGAACAGCCCCACCAACGGCGAGGCGAGCGCTCCGAAGAAGAACTGGAGGCCGCCCAGCAGCGCGGACGCCGCTCCCGGTGCCATCCGCCCCACCGTCTGTCCGATGCTCATGCCGCTCGGAAAGACCAGCCCGACGCCGCTCGCGGTCACGAACAGCGTGACCCACGTGCCCACGAGGCTCTCCCCCACGGACAGGACCACCAGAACCTGCCCCAGCGCGCCCGAAAGCACCACACCGACACCGGCCGTGAGCAGCGTGTTCAGCCGCACGCCCCGGCCGGCGAGCCGGGAGAAGACCGCGCCGGCGAGCAGCATGCCGACCGCGTTGGTGGCGAAGATGAGGGAGTACGTCGTCGAGGAGACGCCGTGGAGGTTCTCGAAAACGAAGCTGGAACCGCTGATGTAGGTGAACAGGGCCGCCGCGACGAAGGCGACGACGAGGACGTACCCCATGAACGCCCGGCGGCCGAGCAGCGTTCCCATGGCACGGAAGGTGTTCACGAACCCGCCGTTCTGACGCCGTTCGGGCGGCAGGGACTCCGGCACCCCCCGCACCACCGCGAACAGCAGCAGTCCGCCCAGCACGGCCAGTACGGCGAACACCGCACGCCAGGTGGACACGCCGAGGACGACCCCGCCGAGCACCGGCGCGGCGATCGGCGCCACGCCCATGACCTGGGAGAGCACCGCGAAGTGGCGTGGCAGTTCGGCGCCGTGGAAGCGGTCGGTGAGCACGGCCCGGGCCAGCACCATGCCCGCCGCGCCGGCCACGCCCTGGAGGAAGCGGGCGCCGGTCAGCAGACCGACGTTCGGAGCGACGGCGCACAGCAGCGAGAAGAGAACGAACCCGGCCGACCCGGATATCAGCAGCCGGCGCCGTCCGAGCCCGTCGCTGAGCGGCCCGATCAGCAACTGCCCGACGACCAGTCCGGCCAGGAACGCGGTCATCGTCAGCTGTACGGCCGAGCTGCTCGCCCCGAGCGCGTCCCCCATGGCCGGGAAGCCGGGGACGTACATGTCGGTCGCGAGCGGGGCGACCGCCGTCAGGGCGCCGAGGACGGCGACAAGCGCGCCGGCCGAACGCTCCCCGGGGGCCGGGGCGGGGGCGGGGGCGGGGGCGAGCGACGCGGCGGCGGCGGCAGGGGAGGATGACGGAGGTACCATGAAATAAAGATAACCAATAGTTCACTAGCTAACAAATAGCGACGCAGGTCAGAAGGCGAGCCGCATGCCCACCCACCCCGCCTCCCCCGCCGACGTCCGCGCCCAGTGGGCCGCGCACCACCCCGGCCTCGACACCTCCCCCATGGAAGTGGTCGGCCTGCTCAAGCGCGCCACGGGCCTGCTCGACCGTGCCGTCGAACCCCTCTACGCGGGCGCCCCCCTCACGGCCCCCGAGATCGACGCGCTCATCCCCCTGCGTCACGCCACCGAGCCGGTCATCGCCCGCAGCCTCGCCGAACGCCTCGGTCTCTCCCGCGCGGGCGTCAGCAAGACCCTCGCCAAACTGGAGAAGCGCGGCTTCATCACCCGCACCCCCAACCCCGCCGACCGCCGCGCCGCCCTGCTCGCCATCACCGAGTCGGGCGCCAAGGCCGTCGACGACCTCTTCCCTCGTCAACTCGCCGCCGAGGTCCGGTTGCTGGAGGGCCTCGGCGACGACCGCGACTGGGTCCTCAGGGCGTTGGGGCGGCTGGTGGAGACGATGGAGGGACAGGGACGCCGCGAAAACGGGTGACGGCCGGACGCCCACCCGCCTCCGGCGCAACAGCCCCGACGGGACACCTTCGGCAGCGATCCGCGGCTGTGGGACACCCCTGACGGGCTCAGATCCGGGCGGTCAGGCCCCCTTGGCCACCGGCTCCAGGATCGCCACGCACTCCACATGGTGCGTCATCGGGAACAGGTCGAACGCCCGCAGCATCCGCACCTTGTAGCCCCCGTCCCGGAAGTACGCCAGGTCGCGGGCGAGGGCCGCCGGGTCGCAGGCCACGTACGCGATCTTGCGCGGCTTCAGGGACGCCAGGTGCTCGACCGTCTTCTTGCCCGCTCCCGCGCGCGGCGGGTCCAGGACGACGAGGTCGACCTCGGTGATCCCGGTGCGCGGGAGTACGGCCTCGACCTTGCCCTGCTCGATCCGCACCCGCTCGAACCCGGCGAGGTTGTGCCGGGCGTCCTCGACGGCGCGCTTGCCGGATTCGATGCCGAGGACCGCTCCCTTGTCGCCGAGGCGGTCGGCGAGGGCGCCGGCGAAGAGGCCGACGCCGCAGTACAGGTCGAGCGCCATGTCGCCCTTGCGCGGCAGCAGGCCCTGCATGACCGCCTTGACGAGGGTGTCGGCGGCCTGCGGATGGACCTGCCAGAAGCCGCCGCTGCCGACGCGGTGCGTCCGGCCGTCGGCACGCTCACGGACGAAGCCCCGGCCGTGGACGCGGTGGATGCCGCCGTCGTGCTCCTCGACGCGCATGACGGAGACGGGCTTGTCGAGTTCGACGAGGGGAAGGCGGGCGCCGGGCCGGGGCTCGAGGATGACCATGCGGTCCTGGGAGCCCGTCGCGGCGATCGCTTCGACGGACGCCATCCCGGACCAGTCGCGGTCCTCGATGCCCAGCTCGCTGACGCCAGGCGCCGCGATCATGCAGTGCTCGATCGGCTCCACCTCGTGCGAGCGGTGGCGCCGCAGACCGGCGTTGCCGTCGGCGTCGACCGCGTACTGGACGCGGGTGCGCCATGCGGGCACCTGGCCGGGCGGCAGCTTGTCGCCCTCGGCCGGCATCACGGTGCCGTCCCAGCCGGCCTCCTCGGGCGTGAGGCCCGCGAGCCGCTGCAGCTGCTCGGTGATCACCTCGCCCTTGAGGCGGCGCTGGGCGCCCGGCTTGGCGTGCTGCCAGTCGCAGCCGCCGCAGCGGCCGGGGCCGGCGTACGGGCAGGGCGCCTCGACCCGGTCCTTGGACGCCTCCAGCACCTGCACCGCGTCCGCGCGCAGGTACCGGGCACCCTCCTCGCCCTCGGTCACCCGGGCCACGACCCGCTCGCCGGGCAGCGCGTGCCGGACGAACAGCACCTGGCCGGCTTCCGTCCGGGCGATGCAGTGGCCGCCGTGGGCGACGGGGCCGATCTCGACCTCGTACTCCTGCCCCACGAGCGACACCGCCTGCGACTTCTTCGGTTCTGCCTGCATGGCGGGGTGACTCCACAACGTCGAACGAGGAACAGCCGGACAACAGCCCACCAGTCTACGTGGCTGTCGTCCGGCCGTTCACCATGCGCCGGGCGGGGGCCGGGCACCCGCCCGGCCCCCGCCCGGCGCGTGGGTCAGTTCTTCGTGTCCGGCTTCGAGGAACCCGGGGCGCTGCCGGAACCGGTGCCCGACGGCTGCTTCGGGCGCCCCTCCTGCAGGGGACCGCGTCGCACCGCTCCCGGAGCGTTCCACTCCGAGCGCCTGCGGGCCCGCTTCTTCGCCGCCTCGGAGGAGTGGAGCTGGTAGGGGACGGACGTGACCATGACGCCCGGCGTGAACAGCAGCCGTCCCTTGAGCCGGAGCGCGCTCTGGTTGTGCAGCAGGTGCTCGTACCAGTGGCCGACCACGTACTCCGGGATGATCACCGACACCGCGTCGCGCGGCGACTCCTGGCGCAGGCTCTTGACGTACTCGATGACGGGCCGGGTGACCTCGCGGTAGGGCGAGTCCAGGACCTTCAGCGGTACGTCGATCCCGCGCCGTTCCCACTCGTCGCGCAGCGTCTTCGTCTCGGCCGGGTCGACGTTGACGGTGAGCGCCTCGAGGGTGTCGGAGCGCATCAGCTTGGCGTAGGCGAGGGCACGCAGCGTCGGGCGGTGGATCTTGGAGATCAGCAGCACCGAGTGGACGCGCGAGGGCCGGACGGTGTCGTCGCTGGGTCCCTCGGGAGCGGCGATCTCCGCGGACACGCGGTCGTAGTGGCGGCGGATCGCGGTCATCGTCCCGTAGAAGATCACCATGCCGAGCAGGGCGACCCAGGCGCCGTGCGTGAACTTGGTGACCAGGACGACGACCAGGACCAGGCCGGTGAAGAAGGCGCCGAAGGTGTTGATCGCGCGGGAGCGGACCATGTGGCGGCGCTTGAGCTGGTCGGTCTCGGTCGCCAGGAGGCGGTTCCAGTGCCGGACCATGCCGATCTGGCTGAGCGTGAAGGACACGAACACGCCGACGATGTACAGCTGGATCAGGCGGGTGGAGTCCGCGCCGTAGATGACGACGAGCAGCATGGCCGCGCCGGCGAGGAGCACGATGCCGTTGGAGAAGGCGAGGCGGTCGCCGCGGGTGTGCAGCTGGCGGGGCAGGTAGCGGTCCTGGGCGAGGATCGAGCCGAGCACCGGGAAGCCGTTGTAGGCGGTGTTCGCCGCCAGGAACAGCACCAGGGCCGTGGCCGCGGCGAGCACGATGAAGAGGAAACTGTCCTTGCCGAAGACGGCCTCGGCGACCTGGGTGATCACCGGGTTCTGGACGTATCCGGAGCCGACCGCGGTGCCGTCCTTGAGCAGGTCGACGGCCGGGTTCTCGGCCATGCGGACCTTGGTGAACAGGGCCAGCACGATGATGCCGCAGAACATGGTGACGGCCAGCAGGCCCATCGCCGCGAGGGTGCTCGCCGCGTTCTTCGACTTGGGCTTGCGGAAGGCCGGGACGCCGTTGGAAATCGCCTCCACACCGGTGAGCGCGGCACAGCCGGAGGAGAAGGCGCGCAGCAGCAGGAAGACCAGGGCGAAACCGGCCAGGCCCTGGTGCTCGGCCTTGATCGTGTACTCGGCCGTCGGCGCCCGCATGGTGTCGTCGAGCACCAGCCCGCGGAAGGCGCCCCAGGCGATCATGATGAAGACGCCGGCGACGAAGACGTAGGTGGGGATGGCGAAGAGCTTGCCGGACTCCTTGACGCCGCGCAGGTTCATCAGCGTCAGCAGCACGATCACGGCGACCGCGCAGGCCACCTTGTGCTCGACCACGAACGGGATCGCGGAGCCGAGGTTCTCGATGCCGGAGGCGATGGAGACGGCGACGGTCAGGACGTAGTCGACGAGCAGCGCGCTCGCGACGGTCAGGCCGGCCCGGGGGCCGAGGTTGGTGGTGGCCACCTCGTAGTCGCCACCGCCACTGGGGTAGGCGTGGACGTTCTGCCGGTAGGAGGCGACCACCGTGAACATCAGCACGACGACCGCGAGAGCGATCCAGGGGCTGAAGTGGTAGGCCGACACGCCCGCGATGGACAGGACCAGCAGTACCTCCCCGGGCGCGTAGGCCACGGAGGACAGCGGGTCGGAAGCGAAGACGGGCAGGGCGATGCGCTTCGGCAGGAGCGTTTCTCCGAGCCGATCACTGCGCAGTGCGCGCCCGATCAGAATCCGTTTGGGCACGTCGGTCAGTTTGGACACAACAGAGGATCGTAGGCCTTCGAACACGGGACCGCCCACCCTCCCCCGGCCTCAGCCGGGTGATGGCGTGCCGCGTCTGCCTCCCGGGTGAAATCGGCCATGCCCGCGCTGCGGATTCCGCGACCGCGCCGATCCCCATGCCTATATGACAATCCCCGCCCGCTGCCGCCCCCTTGGAGGGTCCATGCACACGACCGCGGAGATCATCGGCGCCGTCGGCACCCTCGTCGGCCTCGGAATCCTTACCTTCCTCAGTCTCTGGAGCATCAGCCGCCGCTGATCACGCAAAGCGTGCACGGGGGTGCCCTGCGCCGACCGCACGTGTGTAGCTTGGTCGACGGTCTGAGACCCTGTTCAAAGCCAGGCCAGAATTTTTATTGACTTCTTGACTTCTTGACCTCGGAAGGACGGTCGTGCACATCGTCATCATGGGCTGCGGCAGGGTGGGTTCCGCCCTCGCGCAGACCCTGGAGCAACAGGGGCACACGGTCGCCGTGATCGACCAGGACCCCACCGCCTTCCGACGGCTGGGCTCCGGTTTCGGTGGCCGGCGGGTCACCGGAGTCGGCTTCGACCAGGACACCCTGCGCGAGGCGGGCATCGAGGAGGCCGGCGCCTTCGCCGCCGTGTCCAGCGGCGACAACTCCAACATCATCGCCGCCCGGGTGGCCCGTGAGATGTTCGGCATCGAGAACGTCGCCGCCCGCATCTACGACCCCCGGCGTGCCGAGGTCTACCAGCGCCTCGGCATCCCCACCGTCGCCACCGTCCGCTGGACGGCCGACCAGATGCTGCGCCGGCTGCTCCCCTCGGGCGCCGAGCCGCTGTGGCGCGACCCCACCGGGGGCGTCGAGCTCGCCGAGGTGCACGCCGCCCCGTCCTGGGTCGGCCACAAGATCAGCAAGCTTCAGGAGGAGACGGGCGTCCGCGTGGCGTTCCTCACCCGCCTCGGCGAGGCGATCCTGCCCACCTCCCAGACGGTGCTCCAGGAAGGCGACCTGGTGCACGTGATGCTGCGGAGCGACGAGGTCGAGAAGGTCGAGGCCTCGTTCGCCGAGGGCCCCAAGGAGGACGGTCACTGATGAGGGTCGCCATTGCCGGAGCCGGCGCCGTCGGCCGCTCGATCGCGGGCGAGCTGCTGGAGAACGGCCACGAGGTCCTGCTCGTGGACAAGGCGCCGACCGCCATCTCGGTCGAGCGCGTCCCGCAGGCCGAGTGGCTGCTGGCCGACGCCTGCGAGATCACCTCCCTCGACGAGGCCGCCCTCCAGCGTTGCAACGTCGTGATCGCCGCGACCGGCGACGACAAGGTCAACCTGGTCGTGTCGTTGCTGGCCAAGACGGAGTACGGCGTTCCGCGCGTCGTCGCCCGGGTGAACAACCCGAAGAACGAGTGGCTCTTCAACGAGTCCTGGGGCGTGGACGTGGCCGTCTCCACCCCGCGTCTGATGTCGGCCCTGGTCGAGGAGGCGGTGAGCGTCGGCGACCTGGTCCGTCTGCTCCGCTTCAGCCACGGCGACGCCAACCTCGTCGAACTGACCCTCCCCGAGGAGTCGGCCCTGGCCGGCACCCAGGTCGGCGATGTGGAGTGGCCGGAGGACACCTCGCTGGTCACCATCATCCGCGGCACCCGGGTCCTGACCCCGACCCGCGAGGACTCCCTCGAGGCGGGCGACGAACTGCTCTTCGTGGCCGCCCAGGCGAGGGAGGAACAGCTGGAGGACCTCCTGTCGGTCCGCAAGGCGGACACCGGCAGCTGAGCCACGAGGGACGAACGTGTGAGGGGGGCGTCCGGAGATCTCCGGACGCCCCCCTCACACGTGTGTCCCTCAGCCCGTCCAGCGTTCGAGAACGGGCCCGCACGAGTCCTTGTCGTCAGCCCGTCCGACGCCAGAGGACGAGGCCGCACGAGTGCTCACCAGCCCGTCCGGCGTCAAACGACGAGGCCGCACGGGTCCCCACCAGCCCGTCCGGCGATTGAGGACGAGGCCCGTTCAGGGCCGAAGCGGGGGTCCGGGGGCGCAGCCCCCGGGGACGGTCACACCGACACCGGGAGCTACCCCTCGCGACGGTGCCGCCCACCGGCCTCCGACGCCTCCGACCCCTCCGCGGCCGCGGCCGCGGCCTTCTCTTCCGCCTCCATCTCCGCGAACACATCGATCGGCGCGGGCGCCTTCGCGAGGAAGACCCACGTCAGCCAGACGGCGAGCAGGAACGGCGGGATCTTCAGGGCGATCAGCACCCAGCCCAGCTGCGCGGTGTTGGCCCACCAGTACAGCGGGAACAGGATCGCGCACTTGGCGAGCAGGATCAGCCCCCACGCCCAGCTGGCCTTGGCGTAGGCCTTCTTGCGGCCCGGGTTACGGGTCCGCCAGGAGAGGTTCTCCTTGAAGACCGGGCCCAGGATCAGGCCGATCAGCGGCACCCCGCACAGCGTCGTGACGATGTAGGCGAGGGCCAGGCCCAGCGTGTAGAGCATGCCCGGCAGATAGAAGTCCTTGGCGTTGCCGGTCATCATCGCGAAGACCACGCCGAAGGCGACGCCGAAGACCCCGCTGAAGGCGTGCTTGACCGTGTCCTTCATCGCCAGGCGGACCACGACCAGGATCAGCGACACCGCGAGCGCGGCGATCGCGGACATGTGCAGATCCTTGTTGATCGTGAAGATCGTGACGAAGAGCAGGCCGGGCACGACCGTCTCGACCATGCCCCGCACCCCGCCGAACGCCTCGAACAGCGCGGCCTCGGTCACCGCCCGGGCGTCGGCCGCGGTCGTATCGTCCGCGGTCGTCTCTTCGGTCGGCTTGTCGAGCGACGTCACCGGCTACTCCCTACCCAGGGGTCTCAGTTCGTACTTGGGGTTGAACAGCACCCGGCGGCCCCGGCTCATGGAGACCCGCCCCGATGCGATGAGCCTGCGTCCCGGCTCTATGCCCACTATGGAGCGCCTGCCCAGCCACACCACGTCCAGCGCGGCGCTGCCGTCGAACAGCTCGGCCTCCAGGGCCGGGACCCCGGCGCGTGGCCGCAGAGTGACCGTGCGCAAGGTACCAGTAACCGTGACGATCTGGCGGTCCTGGCAGTCTCCGATCCGGGTGCATCCGGCCGTCTCGGCGTCCTCTCGCAGCTCCTCGGACTCCAGGTCCTCCTGCGACGAGGAGAGCCGGTCGAGCATGCGCCGGAACCGGCCCACCGGCTTTTCGGAACGAGGGACAGCGCTCATGTCTGAAGGGTACCGGGGCACGCCCGCGGAGCCGTAGCCGCCGCCCCACCCGTCGCACTAGCGCTCGAACCGGTATCCCATCCCGGGTTCCGTGACGAAGTGCCTGGGATGCGAGGGGTCCGCCTCGAGCTTGCGTCTCAGCTGCGCCATGTACACCCGCAGGTAGTTGGTCTCCGTTCCGTACGACGGCCCCCACACCTCCTGGAGCAGCTGTTTCTGGCTGACCAGCCGGCCGGTGTTGCGCACCAGCACCTCCAGCAGATGCCACTCCGTGGGGGTCAGCCGTACGTCCTTCCCGGCCCGGTTGACCTTCTTCGCGGCCAGGTCGACGGTGAACCCTTCGGTCTCCACGAGGACCTCGTCCTCGCCGCCCCCGGCGGGTTCCGCCCGGCGGACGGCGGCTCGCAGCCGGGCCAGCAGCTCGTCCATGCCGAACGGCTTGGTGACGTAGTCGTCGGCGCCCGCGTCGAGCGCCTCGACCTTCTCGTCCGAGGAGTGCCGGGCGGACAGCACCAGGATCGGCACCCTGGTCCAGCCGCGCAGTCCCTTGATCACCTCGACGCCGTCCATGTCCGGCAGCCCCAGGTCGAGGACGATCACGTCCGGGTGGCGGGCGGCGGCGAGCCGGAGGGCGGTGGCGCCGTCGTGGGCCGCGTCGACCTCGTACCTGCGGGCCTTGAGGTTGATCACGAGGGCGCGGACGATCTGTGGCTCGTCGTCGATCACGAGCACTCTCGTGGGGGCCTGGGGCGTCCCCTCGGCCGGGCTCAGCATGAGGCATGCCTTTCGGGTTGTGCGGGTTGCGCGGGTTGCGGCTCGAGGCGCGGTCCCGCCGCGCGGACGGTGAGGACCATGGTGAGGCCGCCGCCGGGGGTGTCCTCGGCGTTGAGGGTGCCGCCCATGGCCTCGGCGAAGCCCCGCGCGACCGCGAGACCCAGTCCCACCCCGGCCCCGCGCGGGGCGTCGCCGTAGCGCTGGAAGGGAGCGAATATCCGCTCCTTGGCCTCGTCGGGTACGCCCGGCCCGCGGTCCACGACCCGTACCTCGACCCGGTCGGACATCGCGCTCGCCGAGACCAGCACGGGCTCGCCGCCCGGACTGTACTTGACCGCGTTCTCCACGAGGTTGGCGACCGACCGCTCCAGCAGCCCGGCGTCCACGGCGACCATGGGCAGCGACTCCGGGATGTCCAGCTCCACGCTCGCCGCCGGATCGGGGATCCCGCCGAGCGCCATCGGCACCACCTCGTCCAGGTCGATCTCCCGGATGATCGGCGTGACCGTACCGGTCTGGAGGCGGGACATGTCCAGCAGGTTGCCCACCAGGTGGTCGAGGCGGTCCGCGCCTTCCTCGATGCCCTCGAGCAGCTCCGCCCGGTCCTCCTCGGACCAGGCCACGTCGTCGGATCTGAGACTCGACACCGCCGCCTTGATCCCGGCCAGCGGGGTCCGCAGGTCGTGGCTCACGGCGGCCAGCAGGGCCGTGCGGATGCGGTTGCCCTCGGCCAGCGCACGGGCCCGGTCGGCCTCCTCCTGGAGGCGCCGCCGGTCCAGTACGACGACCGCCTGCGCGGCGAACGCGGCCAGTACCCGCCGGTCCTCCGCGGGCAGCAACCGCCCGGTGAGCGCCAGCGCGAGGTGGTCGCCGACCGGCACGTCCACGTCCGCGTCCTCGGGCCGCTCGACCGGCCGTCCGAACCCGACATGGCCCGCGCGGGTCCACGGCGCCCTGTCGTCCGCCCGTTCCAGCAGTGCCGCCGACTCCATCCCGAAGGTCTCGCGCACCCGCTCCAGCAGCGCCTCCAGGCTGGTCTCGCCCCGCAGCACGCTGCCCGCCAGGTAGGACAGGATCTCCGACTCGGCCCGCAGCCGGGCCGCCTGGTGCGTACGCCGGGCCGCCAGGTCCACCACCGAGGCCACCGACACCCCCACCCCGACGAAGATCAGGATGGCGACGATGTTCTTCGGGTCGGCGATCGTCCATCTGTGCAGGGGCGGTGTGTAGAAGTAGTTCAGCAGGAGCGAGCCCACCGCCGCCGAGGCCAGGGCCGGCAGCAGCCCGCCGAGCAGCGCCGCCGCCACCGTCACGGCCAGGAACAGCAGCATGTCGTTGGCGAGGCCGAGGTGGACGGTGTTCAGCAGCAGCGCCAGCAGCGCCGGGCCCACCACGCCGACCAGCCAGCCCCAGATGATCCGGGCCCGCCCGAGCCGGGCGCCCCGGGCCACCGGCAGCCCGCGCCCCTTGGCGACCTCGTCGTGGGTGACGATGTGCACGTCGAGGTCGGACCCCGACTCCCGGGCGACCGTCGCGCCGACCCCGGGCCCGAAGACGTACTGCCAGGCCTTGCGGCGCGAGGAGCCGAGCACGATCTGCGTGGCGTTGACCCCTCGGGCGAAGTCGAGCAGCGCGGCCGGAATGTCGTCGCCGACCACGTGGTGGAAGGTGCCTCCCAGGTCCTCCACGAGGGTGCGCTGGACCGCCAGTTCCTTGGGTGAGGCGGAGGTCAGGCCGTCGCTGCGCGCGATGTACACGGCCAGCACCTCCCCGCCGGCGCCCTTCTCCGCCAGCCGCGCCGCCCGCCGGATCAGGGTGCGTCCCTCCGGGCCGCCGGTCAGCCCGACCACGATCCGCTCGCGCGAACCCCAGATCGCCGACACATGGTGCTCGCTGCGGTACTGCTTCAGGTACTCGTCGACCCGGTCGGCCACCCACAGCAGGGCCAGCTCCCGCAGGGCGGTGAGGTTGCCGGGCCGGAAGTAGTTGGACAGGGCCGCGTCGACCTTGTCCGGCTTGTAGATGTTCCCGTGCGCCATCCGCCGCCGCAGCGCCTGCGGCGACATGTCCACCAGCTCGATCTGGTCGGCGCGCCGGACGAACTCGTCGGGCACCGTCTCCTGCTGCCGTACCCCCGTGATCGACTCCACGACGTCGCCGAGGGACTCCAGGTGCTGGATGTTCACGGTCGAGACCACGTCGACGCCGGCGGCGAGCAGTTCCTGCACGTCCTGCCAGCGCTTGGCGTTGCGCGAGCCCGGGACGTTGGTGTGCGCGAGTTCGTCCACCAGGGCGACCCGCGGGGCGCGGGCGAGGACCGCGTCCACGTCCATCTCGGTGAAGGCGCCGCCCCGGTACTCCAGTTCCCGGCGCGGGACCTGTTCGAGGCCGTGCAGCATCACCTCGGTGCGCTGCCGCCCGTGGTGCTCGACGAACGCCACCACGCAGTCCGTGCCGCGCTCCACCCGGCGGTGCGCCTCGGACAGCATCGCGTATGTCTTGCCGACGCCCGGTGCCGCACCGAGGTAGATCCGAAGCTTTCCGCGTGCCATGGCCTCATTGTCTTCCCGTGACTCCTGCGTACGCAGCGTCGACCTTACGGCCAGCAGTTCCGGCATAAGGGACGAGCTGAAGGGTGAGGGGCGCCTTTGACGCAACCCTGACGCGACGAGACGGACACCGGCGCCCCTCACCCCTTGATCGGGCGAGCCCCCCGAATCGGTTCACGCACATCGGTTCAGGCTCATCCGGTCACGCACATCGGGTCACGGACCCGGAGTCACGGGCACCGGGTCACGCGGGATTGTCCCCGTGGGTGAGCGTCTCCCAGGCGACGAAGAGGTTGTTGCTGCCGGCCGGGCGGTTCCGGAGGGTCAGCGTCTGGGTGTTGCTCATCGCGATGCCCAGGCGGTTGTGCAGCGCGTTGTAGCCGACCTCGGTGACCGGGCCGAGCGCCTGGTTCAGCGAGCCGCCGCACAGCCAGCCCGGGACGGCCGTTCCGAGCTCGTACTTGGCCTGGAAGCCGAGGGCCTGCCGCAGCCGCTCGCCGAGGTCGGTGCCGTACAGGTCCTGTCCCTGGATCCGGCTGGTCTCGGCGACGTGCGAGATCGCGGAGATGCCGTACCCGGTGTGGGTGAGGTCGCGGCAGGTCTCCTGGGTCAGACCGGTGACGAAGGTGCCCTGCCCCTGCCAGTAGGCGACGACCTTGTCCCGGGTGTTCAGGTTCTGGCTCGGCACGGTCTTCGGCAGATCGCCGTCGGAGGCCAGGTAGACATAGGCCGCCGTGCGGGTGCGGAACTTCGCCATGGCCTTGTCGTACGACGTCCTGTCCTCGAGGAAGACGGAGATGCCGATCGCGGCCTCCGTCATGGACAGCTCCCAGTTCCCGTTGGAGTTGGAGCCGTTGATGACCTCGGGCAGGTAGACGTCCCGCAGCATGGTCGCGAAGCGGCCGGAGCCCGCCCAGCCGCCGTTGTACGTGTACTTGATGATCTCGGCGGCCCTGGGCCAGGACGAGCCGGCCCAGCCGGTCTGGAGGGGCGCGTTGCTGTTCGTGTGGTCCTTGACGACGGCCGACCAGGCGTCCATCAGCTCGATGGCCTTCTTCGCGTACCGCTCGTCCCGTGTGACGTACCAGGCGAGGGCGTCGGTGTACGCCGCGAGGGCGTCCTCCCGCTCGTCCGTGCAGCCGTAGTTCGGGTTGGAGTAGGACCCGCACTCGACCACGGCGCGGGGCTTGGGGGTGCGGCTCAGACTGGCGTACTTGCTCGCCAGAAGCTGATCGAAGGCGCCCTTCCAGGGCTGGGCCGCGGAGTCGACCTTGCCCCGGACGAAGTCCAGTTGCGCCCGGGAGACGGTGACCCCGGGGTGGGCGAAGGCGGCGGGGGCGGCTTGGGCCCGCGGGACGTTCGGGGACACGAGGGCACCCAGGACCAGGGCGGTGACGGTCACCAGGAATGCGGTTCGACGCACAGCAGCTCCGTTCTCGTTCGTGTATGTGAACACAGAGCGCCCTTATGAACTCAGGCGTTGAGCGGAGACCGTAGGTCCAGACCAATGGACCGTCAAGGGTTCACACACGAGAAGAGCGCTGGACGCGAGCACGACAAAGGGCCGCACCCCGTGCGGGGTGCGGCCCTTGCCGTCGTGCGTGCGGTCCGCCGGTCGTGGACTAGCGGACCTCGGTGATCTCCGGTCCGCGCTGGAGCTGGCCCATGCCGCCGGAGAAGCGGGAGCTGTCGTCCTGCTGCTGGACACCTTCGGGGACCATCTGCGCGTCGTTCGGCAGCTTGAGGACGATCGGGTCACGGGGCGCCATCGGGCCCTCGCCGCGGACCACGACGGTGTCCCGGAAGATCTGCTCGAGCAGACCGGCCGCCTGCGGCTGCACCGCGCCCTGACCCGAGATCACTCCGCGCAGGAACCAGCGGGGGCCGTCCACGCCGACGAACCGCACGACGTGGAAGCCACCCGTGCCGTCCGGCAGCTGCACCGGCACCTGGGCGCGCAGTTCCCAGCCCAGCGGGCCTTCGACCTCGTCGACGATGCCGCCCTGCTGGGTGATGCCGGAGCCGATCTCCTCGCGCACCTCGCCCCAGATGCCCTCACGCTTGGGAGCGGCGAAGGCCTGGAGCTGGACGGCGCTGTCGCGCAGCACGACGGTCGCCGCGACGATGGCGTCACCGGCTACCTCGACCCGCAGCTCCATGCCGTCGACCCCGGGCACGAAGATCCCGCCGAGGTCCACGCGGCCCTCGGCCGGGTCGCGCACCTCCGAGTCGTCCCAGGGCCCGTCGGGCCGCGGCTCCGGCTCGAGCCGCACCCGCTCGCGCTCGCCCTCCACGTCGTCCGCCTCAGCGTCGACACTGTCGACGACCTGCTCGGCCTCGCCGGCCGCGTCCTCGGCGGCACCCTTCTTCTTGCGACGTCCGAACACGTCACTGTCCTTCCCGGTCGGATACGACCGATGCGTATCGATTCCCACCCGTCGCGCCGCCCTCGGCGGCCGAGGCGCTTGTACCGCTTTCACCGCCCACGGCGGCATGCCCGCCGGTGGACCCGAAGCCCCCTGCGGCCCGCGCCGATTCGGGAAGCTCCGCCACCTCCTGGAAGCGGACCCTCTCGACCTGCTGGACGACCAGTTGGGCAATCCGGTCGAAGCGCTCGAACCGCACGGACTCGCGCGGGTCGAGATTCACCACGATCACCTTGATCTCCCCACGGTACCCGGCATCAACCGTCCCCGGGGCATTCACGAGGGCGACGCCGCACCGGGCGGCCAGCCCCGAGCGCGGGTGCACGAAGGCCGCGTACCCCTCGGGCAGGGCGACGGACACCCCCGTGGGCAGTACGGCCCGCTCCCCCGGCGCGAGTTCGTGACTGCGCGTGGTGCGCAGATCGGCCCCGGCGTCGCCCGGGTGCTCGTACGTCGGAAGCGGTACGTCGGGGTCGACGCGCCGGATCAGGACGTTCAGGGGGTCGCGGCTCACGGGTTCACCTCGAAGGCGCGGGTGCGCCTGATCTGGTCCGGGTCGCTCATGGCAGCCCGGATCTCCGCCTCACGGCCGTGGCTCACGAAGTGCTCGACCGCGACCTCGACGAAGAGCGCGTCGGCGCGGACGGCGAGCGGCCCGTCGGGACCGCCGATCCGTCCGGTGGCACTCGAGTAGATCTTGCGCCTGGCCACCGCCGTCACCTCGGCCTCGAGATACAGCGTGGTACCGACCGGCACGGGACGGACGAAGTCGGTCTCCAGCCGTCCGGTCACGGCGATCGTCCGCAGCAGCCAGTTCAGCGAGCCGAGCGTCTCGTCGAGGGCGGTGGCCAGGATCCCGCCGTGCGCGAGGCCGGGCGCGCCCTGATGGGCGGGCTGCACGGTGAACTCGGCGGTGACGGTCACTCCCTCACCGGCCCGCGCCTCCAGATGCAGCCCATGGGTCTGCTCGCCGCCACATCCGAAACAGTGTTCGTAGTGGGCACCGAGAAGCTCGCCGGGCACGGGAGCGTCGGGGTGCCGGACGGGTTTCACGGCATCGGCCGGAGGCTCAAGAGCTGCGGAAGTACCACTCACAGCCGCAGACCTTACCCGCGCGTCCGCCGTATCAGGACACCGTGCCAAGCTTGGCTCCATGCAGCTCTCGACCACCCCGTACGAAGAACGCCTCACCGCCCCCCGGTCGTGGTGGTTCGTCTCGTTCCTCGTGGGTGTCTCCATGGCCCTGATCCTGCTGCCCTTCGGCACCCTGCCGTTGCTCGGCGGTCTGGTCGGCGGCACCGCGGCCGCGGCGGTGGTGGCCAGCTCCTACGGTTCCCTGCGCATCCGCGTCGTCGGCGACTCGCTGATCGCGGGCGAGGCGAAGATCCCGGTGGCGGCCCTGGGCGAGGCGGAGATCCTGGACGCCGACGAGGCTCGCGCCTGGCGCACCTACAAGGCCGACACCCGGGCCTTCCTGCTGCTGCGCTCCTACATCCCGGGGGCCCTGCGGGTCGAGGTCACCGACCCGGACGACCCCACGCCCTACCTGTACCTGTCGACGCGGGAGCCGGAGCGTCTGGCGGAGGCGCTGAAGGCGGCGCGGGAGGCGACGGCGTAGCCGGAGCGCCGAGCCCTCAGCGCCCGAGCTCTCCGGGGTTCTCAGGGTTCTCAGGGTTCTCCGGGTCGTCGGGCCCCAGGGGGTTCCTGGAGATCTCCCCCATGGCCAGGGGCTCCGCCGGCCTCTCCAGCGGCGGAAGATCCGGCAGCGCCTCCCAGGGGACCTGCATCTTCCGCAGGTCGGCCCGCACCTTCGCGGCCACTCTCCTGGTGTCCCGCCGGTTCATGACCGCTCCGACGGCGGCGCCCACCATGAAGGGCATCAGCATCGGCAGGTCACGGACCATGCGCTTCATGATCTGCTGGCGCAGCTCACGCTTCATCTGGCCGCCGAGCGCCGAGTTGATCGAGGACGGCTTCATGACGTCGACGCCGCGTTCGCCCGACCAGGAGCGCAGATACGCGGTACTGCGGTCCTTGAGACCGCCCGCCGGCCGCATGCCGTAGACCTCGTGGAGTTCGGCGATCAGTTTCAGTTCGATCGCCGCGACCCCGGTGATCTCCGCGGCCAGCTCGGTCGGCATCGCGGGCGGCACGGGAAGCATCGCCGCCGCCCCGATGCCCGCTCCCACGGTGGACGTGGCGTTCGCCGCGCCCGACACGAGCTTGTCCGCGAGCTGCTCGGGCCCGAGCCCGGGGAACTGCCTGCGCAGCGTCTGGAGGTCCCGTACGGGGACCCGTGGGGCGAGGTCGATGATCCGGTCGGCGAGGTGTCCCAGGCCCGCCCTGGCCCGGTTCCCGCCCTTGCGGGCGCCTTCCCGGGCCAGGTCCGTCGCCCTGTCCCGGATGACCGCCGCCCGCCGCCTCGCGACGGGGGCGGCGCTCCGCGTCGGCACCGGGTGGTCAGCCCGGTCAGCCGCGGGTTCGAGCGAGGCCGATCCCGCAGGGACCACTCCCGTACCGGATGAGCCTCGCTCGTCGTCACGCACGCCGTGAGGGCCGTGGGAGGGCCCCTTGTCCGTTCCCCACGGGGGGAAGCGGCGCTTCCGAGGTGGGGTCGAGCCAGTCACGGCCGACCCCGCCTCAGTCGCAGTCGCGGCAGATCGGCTGGCCGTTCTTCTCCCGGGCCAGCTGGCTGCGGTGGTGCACCAGGAAGCAGCTCATGCAAGTGAACTCGTCCTGCTGCTTCGGCAGCACCCGGACGGCCAGTTCCTCGTTCGAGAGGTCTGCGCCGGGCAGCTCGAGCCCCTCCGCGGCCTCGAATTCGTCGACGTCGACTGCGGAGGCGGACTTGTCGTTCCGCCTGGCCTTCAGTTCTTCGAGACTGTCTGAGTCGACGTCGTCATCGGTCTTGCGTGGGGTGTCGTAATCGGTAGCCATTTCGCCTCTCCCCCTCTGGGTATCTGCTGGTGTCTCCAGCGCACGTAACGCGTGAGAGGCCGGACTTGTGCCCGCCCCGAGGCGGAGATTTTGCCTCACATCAAGGTCTGTTACTCAATCGACACCCAACCGAACTCCTCACGAGTGATCGGCTGGGATGGCGATCGGGACCGTACACGGTCCGAATGCCGCACTTCAAAGGCGTCTCACCGTGTACTTCCCGTGATCAGGACCCCTGAAAACCCGGATTTTCCGGGCTTTACGACGTCATTCATGATCACGGAGAGTAGATGGACCGAAATTCGCCCTTGTGATCGATCACACACGGGGAACCCGGGTCAGGACCCAGAAAATTCCGCGCAAAGCGAACATCCCCGCGTGTGTCGGCGACATGATCTCAGACGGGGAAGGTGACCCGCATCACGAGCCCACCCCCCTCACGCGGCCGGGCCGCGATATGGCCGCCGTGCGCCCGGGCCACGGACCGCACGATGGACAGGCCCAACCCGACCCCCTTGTCACTGCCCGTCCGCTCCGTACGCAGGCGACGGAAGGGCTCGAACAGATTGTCGATCTCGTAGGCGGGTACGACCGGGCCGGTGTTCGACACGACGAGGACCGCCTGCCCGTGCTGGACCTCGGTGGTCACCTCGACCCAGCCGTCCTCGGACACGTTGTACCGTACGGCGTTCTGTACGAGATTCAGCGCGATCCGCTCCAACAGGACGCCGTTGCCCTGGACGACCGCGGGTTTCTGTTCCCCGCGGATCACCACACCCTTGGCCGCCGCCTCCCCGTGCACCTGGTCGATGGCCTGCTCGGCGACCTCCGCGAGGTCGACCGGCTTGCGCTCGACGATCTGGTTGTCGCTGCGGGCGAGCAGCAGCAGACCCTCGACGAGCTGCTCGCTGCGCTCGTTGGTGGCCAGCAGCGTCCTGCCGAGCTGTTGCAGCTCCACCGGCGCGTCCGGATCGGAGAGATGCACTTCGAGCAGCGTGCGGTTGATCGCCAGCGGTGTCCTCAGCTCGTGCGAGGCGTTGCCCACGAAGCGCTGCTGCGCCGTGAAGGCCCGCTGGAGACGCTCCAGCATGTCGTCGAAGGTGTCGGCCAGCTCCTTCAGCTCGTCGTCCGGCCCGTCCAGCTCGATCCGGCGGGACAGGTCCGAACCCGCCACCGCGCGCGCGGTCCGGGTGATCCGGCCGAGCGGGGACAGCACCCGGCCGGCCATCGCGTAACCGAACGCGAAGGCGATCACGGCGAGGCCCAGGAGGGCCAGCAGCGACCGGCTGAGGAGGTCGTCCAGGGCGTGCTGCCGCTGAACGGCGTCGCACTGCTTGAGCACCGAGTTGATCTCGTCCCCGGTCGCGGAGTTCACGGCGGGGCAGCTCACACTGGTGACTTTGAGATTGGCCCCGCTCACCTGCAGGGCCTGACCGCCACCGCCCTCGTGGAGGGCCTGCGCGGCCAGCAGGTAGATGATCGACAGCAGCAGGATGCCGGCGATCAGGAACATCCCGCCGTACAGCAGCGTGAGCCGTATCCGGATGGTCGGGCGCAGCCAGGGGAACGGGGTCTGCGGGCTCCTGGGGTCCCAGGTGGGCTTCGGGGGCGCCTGGGGAGGCGCGGGTGTCGACGCCACGGCGGATCAGATCCGGTAGCCGGAACCGGGGACGGTGACGATCACCGGAGGTTCGCCCAGCTTGCGGCGGAGCGTCATGACGGTCACGCGTACGACGTTGGTGAACGGGTCGGTGTTCTCGTCCCAGGCCTTCTCCAGGAGCTGCTCCGCGGAGACCACCGCGCCCTCGCTGCGCATCAGGACCTCCAGGACGGCGAACTCCTTGGGCGCGAGCTGGACCTCCTTGCCGTCGCGGAAGACCTCGCGGCGGTTGGGGTCGA
This sequence comes from Streptomyces sp. NPDC002884, assembly GCF_040295245.1. NCBI lineage: Bacteria > Bacillati > Actinomycetota > Actinomycetes > Kitasatosporales > Streptomycetaceae > Streptomyces > Streptomyces sp. NPDC002884. The sequence continues at coordinate 530,554 of NZ_JBEOVB010000005.1, forward strand.
GCTTGATGCCGGCCCGCTCCAGGACGGGCGGCAGCGGCAGGCTGGTGCGCCGGCCGAGGGCACGCACGCGTGCGATCAGCTCGCTGAAGGCGAAGGGCTTGGGGAGGTAGTCGTCGGCGCCGATCTCCAGGCCCTCGACACGGTCGCTGACGTCACCGGAGGCCGTGAGCATCAGCACGCGCGTGGGCATGCCGAGTTCGACGATCTTGCGGCAGACGTCGTCGCCGTGGACGAGCGGGAGGTCCCGGTCGAGGACGACCACGTCGTAGTCGTTGACGCCGATGCGCTCCAGGGCGGCCGCACCGTCGTACACGACGTCGACGGCCATGGCCTCCCGGCGCAGTCCGGTGGCCACCGCATCGGCGAGCAGCTGCTCGTCCTCGACGACGAGTACGCGCACGTCGCTTGTCCTTCCTGTGTCCACCCGCGTAGCGCTCTGTGAGCGCAGTCGGGCAGGGGTCTGGGTGAGCGTGGGCCTCCATCCTGCCCTTTTCGGCCATAAGTCGGCGGTAAGGCGGGTGCGCGGGAGATGAAGGACGGGTGTGAAGCCCGGGAATGCGAGATTTTCTCGTGAGGTTGAGGTTTCCGCGGAAGAGAGCAGGGGGAGGACGGCTTTACACCCCGCGATCACGCTCTGCATGTGCCGCAGCACCATGCGGTACTCCGCGGTCCGTTTTCCGCAGAGCGGCGGGGGTGTCCGGCACCGTCGCCGCCCGGCCGGGCAGCGCTGGGCACCTGTGGCAGACGTGATCGCCCCTTCCCAACCGGCACACCCCCGTGCCACCGACCCACGACCCAGGACGAGGGGGCGCAGCATGGACGCATTCACCGCAGGTCTTCTGCACCGCATAAGGACGACCGAGTCCGACCTGACGCGGGCTCGCGACGAGGGCGACGACTTCCTCGTCGAGGTGGAACAGGCCGAGCTCGACGACCTGCGCCGCCTCGCCGCCGAGCACGGTGTCGAGGTCGGCGCGACGAGCGTCTGAGCAGTTCGCAGGTACACGGAGGGGCCCCGGCGAATCCAGCGCCGGGGCCCCTCCGCGTGCCGCGCGGGAGCCTCAGTCGTGCCAGGCGCCGAAGTCCTCCAGGAGTCGCTGGAGGGGCTCGAAGACGCCGGGGGTTGCTGCCACCGCCAGGTCACGTGCGGGGCGCTCTCCGGGCCGTCCACCGGTCAGCGCGCCCGCTTCCCGGGCGATCAGGTCGCCCGCGGCGAGGTCCCAGGGGTGCAGTCCGCGCTCGTAGTAGCCGTCGAGGCGACCGGCGGCCACGTCGCACAGGTCGACCGCGGCCGAGCCGCTGCGCCGGATGTCCCGCAGCAGCGGGATCAGGCGCTGCGCGACGTCGGCCTGGTGGGCGCGGACCTCGGTGACGTAGTTGAAGCCGGTGGAGACCAGGGCCTGGTCGAGGGGCGCCGCGGGACGGCAGGCCAGGGCGCGCTCGCCCTCCCGGGCGCCGCTCCCCCACGCCCCGCCGCCGCGCACCGCGTGGTACGTCTCACCGCGCATCGGGATCTCGACGACCCCGGCGACGGTCTCGCCGTCCTGCTCGGCGGCGATGGAGACGGCCCAGGTGGGCAGTCCGTAGAGGTAGTTGACCGTGCCGTCGAGGGGGTCGATCACCCAGCGGATCCCGCTGCTGCCCTCGCTGGAGGCGCCCTCCTCGCCGAGGAAGCCGTCGTCGGGGCGGTGCTCGGAGAGGAAACCCGTGATCAGTTTCTCGGCCGCGATGTCCATCTCGGTGACCACGTCGATCGGGCTCGACTTGGTGGCGGCGACCGCGAGATCGGCCGGACGGCCGTCCCGCAGCAGCTCGCCTGCCCGGCGGGCGGCCTCCTTGGCGAGCTCGAGCAGTTCCGTGTACAGGGGGTCGGTCACGCCGTTCCTCACGCGTAGGGGCTGTCGGCGCCCGCGGCGGCGGGCTTGGGGGCGCGGGCGGGGCAGCAGCCGACCGGGCACAGGTCGTGGCTCGCGCCGAGCGCCCCCAGGGCGCACGGGGTGACCTCGAGGCCGCTCTCCGTCGCCGCGCGCTCCAGGACGAGCTCACGGACCGCGGCGGCGAAGCGCGGGTCCGCGCCGACGGTGGCCGAGCGGCGCACCGGCAGGCCCAGCTCCTCGGCCTTGGCCCTGGCCTCCGTGTCGAGGTCGTAGAGGACCTCCATGTGGTCGGAGACGAAGCCGATGGGGGCCATCACGACGGCCGGGACGCCGGCCGCGTGCCGCTCCTCCAGGTGGTCGCAGATGTCGGGCTCCAGCCAGGGGATGTGCGGGGCGCCGGAGCGGGACTGGTAGACGAGCTGCCAGGGGTGGTCCACTCCGGTGCGCTCGCGGACGGCGTCGGCGACGAGCCGTGCGGTGTCCAGGTGCTGCTTCACGTACGCCCCGCCGTCGCCGTGGTCCCCGACCGGGCCGGAGGTGTCCGCGGAGGCGTTCGGGATGGAGTGGGTCGAGAAGGCGAGGTGCGCGCCGTCCCTCACCTCCTCGGGGAGGTCGGCCAGCGACCGCAGCACCCCCTCGATCATGGGCTCCAGGAAGCCGGGGTGGTTGAAGTAGTGCCGCAGTTTGTCGACCTTCGGCGGTTCGAGTCCCTCGGCCTCCAGCGCGGCCAGCGAGTCGGCGAGGTTCTCGCGGTACTGGCGGCAGCCGGAGTACGAGGCGTAGGCGCTGGTGGCGAGGACGAGGATGCGGCGGCGGCCGTCGGTGACCATCTCGCGCAGGGTGTCCGTGAGGTACGGGGCCCAGTTGCGGTTGCCCCAGTAGATCGGCAGGTCCAGGCCGTGGTCGGCGAAGTCCTTGCGCAGGGCGTCCAGCAGGGCGCGGTTCTGGTCGTTGATGGGGCTGACCCCGCCGAACAGGAAGTAGTGCCGGCCCACTTCCTTGAGGCGTTCCTTGGGGATGCCGCGCCCGCGCGTCACGTTCTCCAGGAACGGAACCACGTCGTCCGGGCCTTCCGGGCCGCCGAAGGAGAGCAGGAGCAGGGCGTCGTAGGGGGTGGCATCGAGCGCGTCTCGCATGAGTCGATCCTGCCACCCGCCTCCGACAGGCGGTGAACGGCGGGGTGCCGGGCGGGGCGTCGCGCATGAGCGGATGCGTTAGGGTTGCCTAACTTCGTAAGCTGTATGAGCTGCATTCACGCCTTACCGGTTCTGCCGGGCTCTCCGCACGCCTTACCGAGTCCCTGCCGAGCCGCCTTCCCTCACGCCGCGCCGAGCCGTCACGCGCGCGTGCCCGGACCCACCGGAGACCCCGTGCCCAGCCCGTACCGCGCCCTGTTCGCCGCCCCCGGCTCCAAGGGCTTCTCCGCCGCGGGTCTCGTCGGCAGGATGCCGCTGTCGATGATGGGCATCGGCGTGGTCACGATGGTCTCCCAGCTCACGGGGCGCTACGGGCTCGCGGGCGCGCTGTCGGCGACCATCGCGCTGGCGGCGGCCGCCTTCGGGCCGCAGATCTCGCGCCTGGTGGATGTGCACGGTCAGCGGAGGGTGCTGCGCCCCGCGACGCTGGTCGCGCTCGCCGCTTCGGCCGGGCTGCTGCTGGCCGCGCACTTCGAGTGGCCGGACTGGGTGCTGTTCGTGTGCGCCGCCGGGATCGGTTCCGTGCCGAGCCTCGGCGCGATGATCCGGGCGCGCTGGGCGGCCCTCTACCGGGGCACGCCGCAACTGCACACCGCGTACTCCTTCGAGTCCGTCGTGGACGAGGTGTGCTTCATCTTCGGGCCGATCATCTCCATCGGACTGTCCACGGCCTGGTTCCCGGAGGCGGGACCGCTGCTGGCGGCCGGCTTCCTGGCGGTCGGGGTCTTCTGGCTGACGTCCCAGCGGGCCACCGAGCCCGCGCCGCACCCGCGCGAGCAGAGCCGCGGCGGTTCGGCCCTGCGCTCACCCGGGCTCCAGGTCCTGGCGGTCACCTTCGTGGCGACCGGAACGATCTTCGGGGCGGTCGACGTGGTCACCGTCGCCTTCGCCGACGAGCAGGGCCACAAGGGCGCCGCCAGCGTCGTCCTGGCCGTCTACGCGGCCGGTTCCTGCGTGGCGGGGCTCGTGTTCGGCCTGCTGCACCTCAAGGGGGCACCGGAACGTCGCTGGCTGCTGGGCGTGTTCATGATGGGCGTGAGTATGATCCCCCTCCTACTGGTCGGAAACTTGCCGTTTCTGGCCGTGGCGCTGTTCTTTGCGGGTCTGGCCATCGCTCCCACGATGATCACCACGATGTCCCTCATCGAAGAGCACGTACCACGCGCACAACTGACCGAGGGCATGACCTGGATCAGCACCGGACTCGCGGTCGGCGTCGCGCTCGGCTCCTCCATAGCCGGCTGGGTCATCGACGCGGCGGGCGCACGGGCCGGGTACGGGGTTCCGGCGGTGTCCGGAGCCGTCGCGGTCGCGGTCGGTTTCCTGGGGTACCGCCGGCTGAGCAGGCCGGCTCCGGGTCGGGGAGGCACCGTTGAGCAGCACAGCGAGCGGGACGAACGCCACGTGGCGTAACTGGGGCGGCAATGTCGCCGCACGCCCCGCGCGGGAGGTCACGCCCGCTTCCGTCGACGAACTGGCCGAGGCCGTGCGTCGGGCCGCCGAGGACGGGCTGAAGGTGAAGGCCGTCGGGACCGGCCACTCCTTCACGTCGATCGCGGCGACCGACGGTGTATTGATCCGCCCTCAACTCTTGACCGGCATCCGCAACATCGATCGCGACAACATGACCGTCACGGTCGAGGCCGGCACCCCGCTCAAGAGGCTCAACCTGGCCCTCGCGCGCGAGGGCCTGTCGCTCACCAACATGGGCGACATCATGGAACAGACGGTCTCCGGGGCCACCAGCACCGGCACGCACGGCACCGGCCGCGAGTCCGCCTCCATCGCCGCCCAGATCAAGGGCCTGGAACTCGTCACGGCGGACGGCTCGGTGCTCAGCTGCTCGGAGAAGGGGACCGAAGAGGAGCGCGCGCTCTTCGCCGCCGCCCGGATCGGCCTGGGCGCCCTCGGCATCGTCACCGCGATCACCTTCGCCGTGGAACCGATCTTCCTGCTCACCGCGCGGGAGGAACCGATGCCCCTGGACAGGGTCCTCGCCGACTTCGACGAACTGTGGGCCGAGAACGAGCACTTCGAGTTCTACTGGTTCCCGCACACCGGCAGCACCAACACCAAGCGCAACAACCGCAGCGCGGGCCCCCGCGAACCGGTGAGCCAGGTCTCGAGCTGGATCGAGGACGAGTTCCTCTCCAACGGTGTCTTCCAGGTGGCCCAGTGGGTGGGCCGGGCGGTGCCCGGCACGATCCCGACCATCGCGCAGGTGTCCAGCAAGGCCCTGTCCGCGCGCACCTACACGGACATCCCCTACAAGGTCTTCACGTCCCCGCGCCGGGTGCGCTTCGTGGAGATGGAGTACGCCGTCCCGCGCGAGGCGGTGACCGAGACGCTGCGCGAGCTGAAGGCGATGCTCGACCGCTCGGGGCTTCGGGTCAGCTTCCCCGTGGAGGTGCGCACCGCGCCCGCCGACGACATCACCCTGTCCACCGCCTCAGGACGCGACAGCGCCTACATCGCCGTCCACATGGTCAAGGGCGTGCCCTACCAGGGGTACTTCACCGCCGCCGAGCGCATCTTCACCGCGCACGAGGGCCGGCCGCACTGGGGCAAGGTGCACACGAGGGACGCCGAGTACTTCGCCGGTGTCTATCCGCGCTTCGGCGAGTTCACGGCGCTGCGGGATCGGCTGGATCCTGATCGCCTGTTCCAGAACGACTACTTGCGGAGGGTTCTGGGGCCGTAGCGGACTCCGTGGGTGCGGGGGCCGCCGAGCCGTCGGCCCCGGTGCCGTCCTCCGTGGCCGTGGGAGTCGGCGCGGTCCCGCCCGTCGTACCGTCGCCGGTGCCGGCGCCCGTGTCCTGACCGCCGTCGCTCGCCGGGGAGGACGCCCCGCCCGAGGGAGCCGGCGCCCCGGTCGAGGAAGAGGGAGCCGGGGACGAGGACGGTGACGGCGTGGTGGTGGCCGGGTCCTCGTCGGAGGATCCGGCCGGGGAACCGGACGAGGAACCGCCGCCCGTGACCGCCTGGGTGACCGTCGTGCTCCGGTCGCCGCTGAAGCTGTCGCCCGAGACCAGCTCGTACGTGGTGATGCCGGCCATCGCGACCCCGAAGACCAGCGCGGCCGCCACCACCGGTCGCCTGCGGCGCCCGATCCGGGCACGGTGGACGGTGCCCTCCGTGAACTCGCCCGTGGTGGGCGGTGTTCGCACCGCCGGTTGCGCGACCGGCCGGCGGTCGTGCGGCTGCGCTTCGCGGAACTGCTCCCCGGTGCGCCTGAAGAAGTGCTGGAAGAACGATCCGCCACAGGTGGCGACGACACTGACCAGGCCCGCGCCGAGGATGGTGCCGTAGACCCCGAAGTACGAGGCGAGTTTCGCGGCCACCACCGCGGCCACGGCGCTGCCCGCGACCTGAGGCACGCTCAGGTCGATCCGCTTCCGTTTCACCTCCTCCCCGGTACTCGACTCACCAACGGCTTCGGGCCTTTCACGCATACCGGGAGCTTGCCTGCCTTTCCCGCACTTGATGAATCAACTGCACAAGAAGGGGACGTACGGACGAAAGCGATAGTTCCTTTTCGGGAGATTGCGTGAACTACGCCACGCCCAAGATCGCGAAATGCCCGCCAGGGACGGCCAAGTCCCACCTCTCGACAGAAGTTGGATGGCGCGCCAATCCACGCACGTGGCCCAAATGGAGTACTGTTGCCAGCCCTGGGCCCGGTCTCCCTCCAGGATGTCCGGGGCCTCGCTGGACCGCTTGAGGGGGGCTAGTTGCACAGGGTGACGGTGTTGGTCACTTAGCGTGGCGGACAGGTAACCGTGCCATAACGGCGGCGCAGGACCTGAGCGCGACACGCCGGGCAACTCGGCAAGGTTGTGGCAGGCTGCACCCGGGCAGGCCACACTCGACTAGCGGAAGCAGCGACGCACGTGACGTCGGCAGGCACCACCCGGGAGGTCCCCATGCCCGAACTGCGTGTCGTGGCCGTCTCGAATGACGGCACACGGCTGGTGCTGAAGGCTGCGGACAGTACGGAGTACACGCTTCCGATCGATGAGCGTCTGCGCGCCGCCGTCCGCGGCGACCGTCCCCGCCTCGGCCAGATCGAGATCGAGGTGGAGAGCCATCTCCGCCCCCGCGACATCCAGGCGCGCATACGTGCCGGTGCCACCGCGGAAGAAGTGGCCCAGATGGCCGGCATCCCCGTCGACCGTGTGCGCCGCTTCGAGGGCCCCGTGCTGGCCGAGCGCGCCTTCATGGCCGAGCGGGCCCGGAAGACCCCGGTCCGTCGGCCCGGTGAGAACGCCGGTCCCCAACTCGGTGAGGCCGTCCAGGAACGGCTGCTGCTGCGCGGCGCCGACAAGGACACCGTCCAGTGGGACTCGTGGCGTCGCGACGACGGCACCTGGGAAGTCCTGCTGGTCTACCTGGTCGCGGGCGAACCGCACTCGGCGAGCTGGACGTACGACCCGCCCCGGCGGCTCGTCCAGGCCGTCGACGACGAGGCGCGTTCGCTGATCGGCGAGTCCGACGACCTGGCCGCTCCCGAGCCCAGCTTTCCGTTCGTCCCGCGCATCGCACGGCTGCCGCGCGACCGTCCGCTGGACCGCGCGCTCGACCGGCCCGGTCTGCCGGCCCAGCCGTCCGAACCGGCCGAGGAGAGCATCGGCGAGCGGGAACGCGACTCGCTGACCAGCCTGTTGGAGGCGGTGCCGAGTTTCCGTGGCGACATGGTCGTCCCGGAACGCCCGGCGGAGCCCGCCCCGGAGGAGCCCGACGAGCAGGAGCCCGTCGCCGAGGAACCCCCGGCGCCGGCCGCCTCCGCCGGATCCGCCTACGCGGACGTCCTCATGCCGCGTTCCGTCGGCAGCCACCGCGACCGTCTCGTCGGCGCCACCGACCGGCAGGCCGAGGCGGACGGCGTCCGTCCGGGCCGCCGGGCCGCCGTGCCCAGCTGGGACGAGATCGTGTTCGGCACCCGGCGGAAGAAGCAGGAGTAACCGGCCCTCGGGCAACTCGCCCGGGGCGTCGGCCGGTTCGCGGAATCCGGTGGACACGCCAGTACATACGTGGGGGAGGGCCGCACCTGTTCGACGCGGCCCTCCCCCACGTGTCCCCGCGGCGGGACTACCGGGGGCCGGGACCCACGGCGACCGGCCGGGCCGGGTCCGAGGACCACTCCGACCAGGAACCGACGTACAGGGCCGCCGGGATCCCCGCGACCGCCAGGGCCAGCACCTCGTGGGCGCCGGAGACACCCGAGCCGCAGTACACGCCGACCTCGGTGCCGTCGGACGCCCCCAGCGCCTTGAAGCGGTCCTTGAGGTCCTCGGGGGACAGGAAGCGGCCGTCCGGGCCCACGTTCTCGTTCGTAGGCGCGGAGACGGCGCCCGGAATGTGCCCGCCGACCCGGTCGATCGGCTCGACCTCACCCCGGTACCGCTCCCCCGCGCGGGCGTCGAACAGCACTCCGGAACCTGCGAGAGCGGCGGCCCCGTCGGCGTCGAGGAGTCCCGTGGCGCCCGGCACCGGCTCGAAGTCGCCCTCCACGCGCGCGGGGACGTCGCCCGAGAGATCCCCCTGCCAGGACGGCAACCCGCCGTCGAGGACCCGCACGTCCGGGTGACCCGTCCAGCGCAGCAGCCACCACGCGCGGGCCGCCGCCCAGCCCTGCCCGCCGTCGTACACGACCACCGGCCTGCCCGCCGAGACGCCCGCCCGGCGCATCGCGGAACCGAACAGCGCGAGGTCGGGCAGCGGATGCCGGCCGCGGCCGCCCGGCGCTCCGGCGAGCTCCCGGTCCAGGTCGACGTAGACCGCGCCGGGCACATGCCCGTCGGCGTACGCGGCGCGCCCGTCGAACGGCGGCTCCCCCGCCGCCTTTGCCACGCTGAGCTGCCAGCGGACGTCGAGGACGACGGGCGGATTCTCCCCCGCCAGGTCGCCGGCCAGTTCCGGTGCGGTGATGATGGCGTTCATGGTCACCATCCTCGCGTACGGGGTGGCCCCATCGCCCATGTCCGGCTAATCTGCTCGGCCGGACAGGCTCGATCACGGGGCGTACGGGATCGAGCACATGCCGTACAGGCGATCGACATACGGCGACAACCACGCGTAAACCAACGAGAAACCCCCTATCAGGCATCCTCCGAGGGCGGAAGCGACACGGCCACCGCAAGGGGCCGAGGAGAGAGTGACGATGACCGAGGCAGGTGGGTCGGCCGGCCCGATCGGCGCAGCACACGCCCGGTACGCGCCCGGTACACCCTGCTGGGTGAGTCTGATGGCGCACGGGTTGACGGCGACGCAGGAGTTCTACGGCGAGCTGTTCGGCTGGGAGTTCCGACCCGGCCCGCAGCCGCTGGGCCCCTACGCGCGGGCGCTGCTCGACGGCCGCGAGGTCGCCGGGATCGGCCAACTGCCCCCGGACAGCCACCTCCCGGTCGCCTGGACGCCCTACTTCGCCTCGGAGGACGTGGACACGACCGCCGAAACGGTCCGGCTGTGCGGTGGCACGATCGGGGTCGGCCCGCTGGACGCCTCCGACGCCGGCCGGCTGGCCATCGGCTCGGACCCCTCCGGCGCCGTCTTCGGCGTCTGGCAGGCGGCGGCCCATGTCGGCACCACGATCACCGGCGTGCCCGGCACCCCCGCCTGGAACGAGCTGACGACCTACGAGGCCGCGGGCGTCCGCAAGTTCTACGAGACGGTCTTCGGTTACGAGGAGACGGTGGTGTCCGCCGACTTCGACCGCGTGACCCTGCACGTCGCCGGCCGTCCGGTCGCCGGCATCCACGGGGTGGGCACCGCGCTGCCCCGGGACCGGGGACCGCACTGGACGACGTTCTTCGAGGTGGCCGACACGGACGCGGCGCTCGGCCGCGTCGTCGAACTCGGCGGGCGGGTCCTCGAGCCGGCCCAGGACGGCGAGCACGGGCGAGTGGCGGGCGTCGCCGACCCCGAGGGTGCCCACTTCTCCCTGATCCAGGGACCTCGGTGAGGGACGGTCCCTGAAGCGGCCGGCGGCTAGACCTGCTGCACCGGCAGCACGTCCGGCGACAGGGCCGCCGCCCGCGACGACGCCGAGGTCATACGCCGGCGGTGGTGGCGCCTGCACAGGACCTCGTAGCCGACCGTGTCCGCCTGGTCGACATCGCCGACGACGACCTGGGCGCCCTCCACGACCATGACACCGCCCAGCGTGCGGGCGTTGTGCGTGGCACGCGCGCCGCACCAGCACAGCGCCTCGACCTGGAGGACCTCGACCCGGTCGGCGAGTTCGACGAGCCGCTGGGAGCCGGGGAACAGCTTGGAGCGGAAGTCGGTGGTGATCCCGAAGGCGTAGACGTCGATGTCCAGGTCGTCGACCACGCGCGCGAGCTGGTCGATCTGCTCCTCGGCCAGGAACTGCGCCTCGTCCGCGATCACGTAGTCCGCGCGGCCGCCGTGCGAGAGGTGGTCGACGAGGGAGGCGTAGAGGTCCTGACCGTCCTCCACCTCGACCGCGTCGGTGACCAGGCCCAGACGGGAGGAGAGCTTGCCCTCGCCCGCGCGGTCGTCCCGCGTGAAGATCATGCCCTGGAGACCGCGCGAGGAACGGTTGTGCTCTATCTGGAGAGCCAGCGTCGACTTCCCGCAGTCCATGGTTCCGGAGAAGAACACCAGCTCGGGCATGGGGAGTCGAGCGCCTTTCGGTGAAGGGTGAAGGTCGGGGGAGAGGATCGGGGGGAGGGAACGGTTCCGGGCGTCAGGAGCGTACTTCGAGCAGCGGGACCAGCTGCTCGGCAGGGGTCATCGAGCCGTGGTTGCCGACCATCGCCGACTCCTTGGGCTCCCGTTCGGAGGCGATGATCAGGACGTCGTCCCGGGCGGCCGCGACCACGTCGCCGAGGCGGGCGTACACCCGGTCGTCGATCTGCGGCCCGAACCAGCCCGCGGCGATCGCCTCGTCGCGCGAGGCGATCCAGAACTGCTCGCCGAGCACCTCGCGCCAGCAGGTCAGTACGTCGTCCTCGGCACCCGGCACGGCGTAGACATGGCGGGCGCGGCCCTCGCCGCCCAGCAGGGCGACCCCGGCGCGCAGCTCCCAGTCCGCGTCGAAGTCGATGCGGTGTTCCTCGTCGAAGGGCACGTCGACCATGCCGTGGTCGGCGGTGACGTAGAGCGCGCTGCGCGGCGGGAGCTGCTCGGCGAGGCGCTGGACGAGCCGGTCGACGTACATGAGCTGGCCGCGCCAGGTGTCGGAGGCGACGCCGTAGCGGTGCCCTGCGCCGTCCAGCTCCGCGTAGTAGGTGTAGACGAGGGAGCGGTCGCCGGCGGCGAGCTGCTCGGCGGCGAAGTCCATGCGCTCCTCGCCGGTCAGCCGCCCGTGAAACGTTCCGCCGCTGAGCGCGACCTTGGTCAGCGGGGTGTTCTGGAAGGTGGGGGACGACACCTGGGCGGCGTGCACACCCGCCTTGTGGGCGAGCTGGAAGACCGTGGGATACGGCTGCCAGACACCCGGGTCCGTCCACGGCTGCCAGCGGAGCTGGTTCATCAGGGCGCCGGTCGCCGGGTTGCGCACGGTGTAGCCGGGCAGGCCGTGCGCGCCCGGGGGCAGACCGGTGCCGACGGAGGCGAGGGAGGTCGCGGTGGTCGCCGGGTAGCCGGCGGTGAGCGGACGTCCGGTGCCGCCCCGCGAGCTGCCGAGCAGCGCGTGGAGATAGGGCGCCTCGTCGGGGTGCGCCTTGATCTGTTCCCAGCCGAGGCCGTCGATCAGGAAGACGCAGTTGCGGTCGGCCGGGGTGAGCTCGGGGATCGCCGCGGTCGTGCCGGGTACGCCCATGCCGGCCGCCAGCGTGGGCAGCAGGTCGGCGAGGGAGCCGGAGCCGTACTCGGGGACCGGCGCGGAGCCGACGGCGAGCGGTTCGGGGAAGTCCCAGGGGGCGGAAGCGGAAGGGGCGGGCACGGAGCGCCCTCGATCATGGGCGGCGGAGGTGGGCGGGTGGGACATCAGCGGGTTACGTCCGCTGTCGCCTCGGAGAGCGACTGCGCGAAGACGAGCGTCTGGCGGACCGTCTCCGGGCCGTCGCCGGCCTCGCTCACGCGCAGGCTGAGGTCGTCCGCCGTCGAACTGCCGGTGTAGCCGTGGTCGGCGTCGCAGTTGGGGTCGCCGCAGGCGGCCGGCTCCAGGTCGATACGGGAGACGGCGCCCCAGCCGATGGTCAGCACGACCTCGCGCGGCGGGGTGCCGGGCGTGTACGACTCCGGGTTGGCGACCACCCGGCTGAGCACGACGGACGAGATCCGGCCGATCTTCACGGACTCCGTGGACGTCGTGGCGTACGGCGTCGGGGAGGTGGTGTCGGCGGCCTGCTCGTCGGTGTGGCTGACGATGAAGCGGTTGCCGGTGAGGACCAGCACGGTCACATGCCGACGCACCTCGTTCTGGTCGAACGTGGTCTCCTGGTGGACCAGGTACGACCGGATCGGCTCGCCGCCCACGGCGGCCTCCACCGCCTCGGCCACGAGGGCCGGGTAGTAGCCGCTGCGCTCGATCGCCGCGCGCAGCCCCTGGGTCGTCGTACTGGTCTTGGCCATGCCCTCCATCCTACGGGGACCCACTGACTGCGAGGCACCGCTCAGTACCGCTCCGGTACGTCGGCGGCGGCCGGGGCGCGCCCCCGCCCCCCCGCCGGGGGCGCCCCCCCCGGGGGGCCCCCCGCCCGGGGGCGGGGGCGGACGCGCCGGGCCCGCGCCCGGGGGGCCCGCC
>NZ_JBEOVB010000006.1:0-424611 GCF_040295245.1 Streptomyces sp. NPDC002884
GGGGACCGGGCGCGGACCTGGTCTCCAGCCGCTGGATCATCGACGCGACCCGCCACATCCTGCGCACCCGCAACCCCGACCTGACCCTGTGCTACCTCCCTCATCTCGACTACGACCTCCAGCGCTTTGGCCCCGACGACCCGCGCTCCCTTCGTGCCGCCGCCGCCCTCGACGCGGCCATGGCTCCCCTTCTGGCCGACGCCCGGGCCCAGGGCCGTACGGTCGTCGCCCTGTCCGAGTACGGCATCACCCGGGTGAGCAGGCCTGTCGACATCAACCGTGCGCTGCGCCGCGCGGGCCTGCTCGAGGTGCACACCCAGGACGGTATGGAGTACCTCGACCCGATGGCGTCCCGTGCCTTCGCGGTCGCCGACCACCAACTCGCCCACGTCTACGTACACCGTCCCGAGGACCTGCCCGGTGTGCGGGAGGTGCTGGAGGACCTGCCCGGCGTCGCCGAACTCCTCGGTGACGAGGGGAAGAAGCGGCACGGCCTCGACCACCCGCGCTCGGGCGAACTCGTGGCCGTGGCGGAGCCCGACGCCTGGTTCACGTACTACTACTGGCTCGACGACGCCCGCGCACCCGACTTCGCGCAGCTGGTCGAGATCCACCGCAAGCCCGGCTACGACCCGGCCGAACTGTTCATGGATCCCCTCGACCACTACGTGAAGGTCAAGGCGGCAGGAGCGCTCGCCCGCAAGAAGCTCGGCCTGCGCTACCGCATGGCCGTGGTGCCTCTCGATCCGTCGCCTGTTCGCGGCAGCCACGGGCGCCTTCCCGCGAGCGACGACGACGGTCCGCTCCTCATCTGCTCCACCCCCCGTTCGCTCGGCGACCGCGTCGCGGCCACCGACGTGAAAGCACTGCTGCTCCGACTGGTTGGTCTTGCCGACCGGTTGCCGACTGATCACAAGTGAAGCACTCACCACTGACAACGCCCTCCGATCCCGAGGAGTTCCAGACATGAGCCGCATCTCCGACATCGACCCCGAACTCACCCACCGGCTGACCAGACGAGGCATGCTCGGCGTCGCCGCGGGAGCCACCGCGGCCGCGCTGCTCGGGGCCGCCGCCTCGCCCGCCGGCGCGGCGCCCGCCACCGGCGCCTCGGCCGCCGGCCGCGGCCGTCCCGTCCTGCCCCCCGGCCGCCTCGGCATCCAGCTCTACAGCCTGCGCGACAAGGTCTCCACGCTCGGTTTCGCCCCGGTCTTCGCCGAGTTGAAGAAGTACGGGTACGACGAGGTCGAGTTCGCCGGCTACACCCAGGGCTCCGCGGGCCCCCTCACCCTTGCCCAGCTCAAGCGGCTGGCACGCGACCACGGCCTGACGCCCATCGGCAGCCACGTCGGCTACTACGCCAGTGACCCGAACGCCTACACCTTCGCCCAGAACCTCACCAAGGTCCTCGACGACGCCCAGGCCCTCGGCCTCAAGCACATCGGCACCGCCTCCGGCCCGTTCCGCTACGGCTCCACCGTCGACGCGTGGAAGCGCGCGGCCGAGGAGTTCAACACGTACGGAGCGGCCGCGAGGGCCCGCGGCATGAAGTTCTACCAGCACAACCACTCCGACGAGTTCGGCTTCGCGAGCGACAACCCCAAGGTCCGGCTCTACGACGTGCTGCTCGCCGAGACCGACCCCGACCTGGTCTTCCTGGAGATGGACATCTTCTGGGCGTACGCGGGCCAGTTCCGTTTCTCGAAGCGGGCCGACGGTACGCCCGCGCCCTTCGAGCCGCTGGACTACGTACTGCGGCAGCCGCATCGCTATCCGCTCTTCCATGTGAAGGACGGCGTCAGCGACCCCTCGAACGAGTTCGGGTACCGGATGACCGACGTCGGTGACGGCGACATCGACTACCAGCGCTTCATCTCCGCCGTCACCCGGCTGCGCGGCGAACGGCTCGCGCACCACTGGCAGGCCGAGCACGACAACCCGGTCGAGTCGTTCGCGTTCGCACGGAAGTCGAGCGCGCACCTGCACTCGTTGCGAGAGAAGTGCTGAGCGCGCGGCTCCGCACACGCTGAGCGGGCACACGCGCGTGGAGGCCCCACCCCCGGCAGGCAGCGGGGTGGGGCCTCCACACGCGTGTGCGTCGTCAGCCCGTGGGCCGAGGCCGAGCGGCCGACGTGATCCTTCCGCTCGGTCCGGGCTGCCGCGGCAGCACGATGCGGTCGGTCACCTCGCGGTGGGGACGGTGTGCGGCGACGGTCGAAGAGCTGCTGGTCGCGAGGGGGCCCGCCGTCATGTCAGGCCGTTTCCTCGCCGAGCGGTTGCGGGTTGGGGACGATGCGGCGACCGGCCGTCGGCCTGCCGGGTGCCTTCAGGAAGACCGCCAGTACCGCGGAGGCGAGACCGATGCAGCCCGCCAGGACGAAGGCGCCCTCGTAGTCCCAGACGCCGACCACGATCGAGCCGACTCCGGAGCCCACGAGGCCCGAGATGAGCTTGGAGCTGTAGACCATGCCGTAGTTGCTGGCGTTGTTGTTCTCACCGAAGTAGTCCGCGGTCATCGCCGCGAACAGCGGGAAGATCGCGCCGCCGCCGAAGCCGGAGACCATGGAGCAGAACAGGAAGAACGGCATGCTGCCCATCTGGCCGGAGACCAGCACACCGAACTGCGCGGTACCGAGCACGAGACAGACGATGATCAGGGTGTGCCGGCGTCCGTAGCGGTCGGAGATCCAGCCGATGATGCCGCGCCCGGTGCCGTTGACGATCGCCTTCAGGGACATGGCCGTGGCCACGATCCCCCCGGCGAAGCCCATGTCCTTGCCGAACGGCACCTGGAAGGCGATACCGAAGATGTTGATCCCGGCCGTGCACAGCAGACAGAACCACATCATCCACAGGACAGGGGTACGGGCTGCCTCCTTGGGGGTGTACTGCTTCACGGCCGGCGGGTTCTTCTGCAGCGCCCGGCGGATCTTCGGGTCGTCGGTGAGCCTGAGCGGGTCGACGTGGGCCGGCCACCAGTTCTTCGGCGGGTCCTTGAAGAACCACCCGGCGAACGCCACGACGCTGCAGCAGACGAGGCCCACCGCGACCAGCACGCCCTTGTAGTTGCTCAGGTCCATGTACGACGTGAAGAGGAACACGAAGGGCACCGAGCCGTAGGCGAAACCGCCGTTGACCATGCCGGTCTTGCCGCCCTTGCGCTCCGGGTACCACTTGCCGACCATGTTCACGCAGGTCGCGTAGACGAGGCCGGCGCCGATGCCGCTGCACATGCCGAAGCCGAGGTAGGCGACGACGACGTGCGGCGCGTACGCGAGGGACAGATAGCCGAGGACGGTGCCCAGCGCGCCGAGCATCATCGCGTACCGCGCGGGCAGCCTGCCGCTCTCCCGCAGCTGCCCGGCCGGGAAGGCCACGGCCGCCTGGAAGAACACCCAGACGCCCATCAGCCAGAAGATGTGCCCACTGCTCCACAGGTGGGCGTCGTGCAGTGTGTCCTCGGCCGACGTGAACGCGTACTCCGAGGAGCTGATGCCCAGCATGCCCATCCAGGGGAAGAGCACCATGGTCCAGCGTGGTCGTCCCATGATGTCCCGGTCGCTCTCGCCGATCCGGTACACACGGCCGTTGCGGTCCGTCACCTCCCGGTAGGGGAGGGACGTCGAGTAGTCGGTGGTTGTCATGTCGCTCAGCACCCCTTGCGTCGAAAGTTCTGGCCAGCGCCCCCTGTCCAATGCCTTTCGTGTGCGCTCGGGTCCCGGGCCGGCCGACGCGCACCGTCGGCCGGCCCCGTGCCTGGTTCACCTCATGAACCGCCCCCCAACAGTCCTGCCGCACGCGCCCACCGGTACTTGGCGCCGAGCACCGCCACCGGCTGCTCGGTCGTGTACGGGTAGGCCACGACGCCCCGTTCGTAGAGGTACTGGCAGGCCTCCTCGACCTCCACGTCACCCGCGAGCGACGCCACGACGGGCTTCGCCACGCCGCGTTCGCGGAACTCGCCCACCACGCGCGCGGTGAGCTCCGCGAAGACCATCGGGGGAGTGACGATCGTGTGCCAGTAGCCGAGCACCAGTGCGTGGATGCGCGGATCCTCGAGCCCCAGCCGGATCGTCGCCTCGTACGTCGACGGCGGCTCGCCCCCGGTGATGTCGACCGGGTTGCCCGCCGCCCCGAAGGGCGGGATGAACGCGCGGAAGGCGGTGTCCAGGTCCGGCGGGATGTCCATCAGGGTGAGGCCGTTGTCGGTCACGGCGTCCGACAGCAGCACACCGCTGCCGCCCGCGCCCGTGATGATCACGATGTTGTCGCCCTTGGGGGTGGGGAGCACCGGCAACGCGCGCGCGTACTCCAGCATGTCCTTCAGCCCCGGTGCCCTGATGACGCCCGCCTGTCGCAGGATGTCGTCGTAGACGGCGTCGTCGCCCGCGAGCGCCCCGGTGTGCGAGCCGGCCGCCCTGGCCCCCGCGGCAGTGCGGCCCGCCTTCAGGACGACGACCGGCTTCTTCGGTACGGTCTCCCGCGCGGCCTCGACGAAGGCGCGGCCGTCCTTGAGGTCCTCCAGGTGCATCGCGATGCAGTCGGTGTGCGGATCCTCGCCGAACCAGGTCAGCAGGTCGTCCTCGTCCAGGTCCGACTTGTTGCCGAGCCCGACGATCGCCGAAACGCCCGTCTTCGTGGTGCGCGCGAAACCCAGGATGGCCATCCCGATGCCACCGGACTGCGAGGTCAGCGCGACCCCGCCCTTGACGTCGTACGGCGTGCAGAACGTGGCGCACAGGTCCTGCCAGGTCGAGTAGTAGCCGTAGATGTTCGGCCCGAGCAGCCGGACGCCGTACCGCTCGGCGATCGCCACGATCTCGTCCTGGAGCGCGTGTTCACCGGTCTCCGCGAACCCGGAGGGGATCAGCACGGCGTTCGGGATGTTCTTGCGTCCCACCTCCTCCAGGGCCGAGGCCACGAACTTGGCGGGTATCGCGAAGACCGCCACATCCACCTCTCCGGGAACGTCGGTGACACTCTTGTACGCCTTGCGGCCCAAGATGTCATCGGCCCGGGGATTCACCGGATGGATGTCCCCGGCGAATCCCCCGTCGACGAGGTTGCGCATCACCGAGTTGCCGATCTTGCCCCGTTCGTTGGAGGCACCGATCACGGCGACGGAGCTCGGCTGCATCAGACGGCGCATCGAGATGAGGATCTCCGCGCGCGTGTAGCGCCGGCGCTCCTTGACCGGCGTGTCGGACAGGATGACGCGGATGTCCGCGGCGATCGCGCCCTCGGCCGTGGCGATCACCGGGTTGAGGTCCACCTCGGCGATCTCCGGGAAGTCCGTCACCAGCCGGGACACCCGGCGGATCTGTTCGGCGACCGCCCACCGGTCCACCCCGGCCTGCCCGCGCACCCCGCGCAGGATCTCCGCCGCACGGATCGAGTCCAGCATGGACAGCGCCTCGTCGGCGTCCACCGGAGCCAGCCGGAAGGTGACGTCCCCCAGCACCTCGACGAGCACCCCGCCGAGCCCGAACGCCACGACCTTGCCGAACGTCGGATCGGTGACCGCCCCGACGATGACCTCCTGGCCCTTCGGCAGCAGTTCCTGGATCTGTACGCCCTCGACCCGGGCGTCGGCGTCGTACGCGCGCGCGTTCTCGACGATCCGGTGGAACGCCGCCCGTACGTCCGGCGCGCCCTCCACCCCGACGACCACTCCGCCGGCGTCGGTCTTGTGCAGGATGTCCGGCGAGACGATCTTCATCACGACGGGGCCACCGAAGCGCGCCGCGTACGCGACGGCCTCCTCGACGTCCTTCGCCAGATCCTCGCCGGGTACGGCGATCCCGTACGCGTCGGCGACCACCTTGCCCTCGGGCGCGGTCAGCGCGGTCCGCCCGTCGGCCCGCACCGCGTCGAGCAGCGCACGCACCCTGTGCATCCGGTCCTCGGCCATCACGTCAGATCACCCCGTTCGACTTGAGCAGGCGCAGCTCCTCGTCCCCGAGGCCGAGTTCGCCGACGTACACCTCTTCGTTGTGCTCGCCGAGCAGCGGTGAGCCGGTCACCTCGACGGGGGAGTCGGAGAGCTTGAGGGGGCTGCCCACGGTCACGAACTCGCCGCGCCTCGGGTGCGGTACGCGGACCACCATCTCGTTGGCGGCCAGCGACTCGTCCTCGATGATCTCCTTGGTGGACAGGATCGGCCCGCACGGGATGTTGTGGGCGTTGAGCCTCTCCAGCACTTCCCACTTGGGCAGTGTCGAGGACCACTCCTCGATCAGCTGGAACATCTTGCCGAGCTTGGGCAGCCGGGCCTCGGGCGTCGCCCACTCGGGGTCGCCGGCCAGCTCGGGCCGGCCGATCAGCTCGCTGAGCGGCTGCCAGCCGACGGGCTGCACGATGACGTACACGTAGTCGTTGGGGCCGCCCGGCGCGCATCTGACCGCCCAGCCGGGCTGGCCGCCGCCGGACGCGTTTCCGGACCGGGGAACCTCGTCGCCGAAGTCGTCGTTGGGATATTCGGCGAGCGGTCCGTGTGCCAGGCGTTGCTGGTCCCGCAGTTTCACCCGGCACAGGTTGAGTACGGCGTGCTGCATGGCCACGTTGACCCGCTGCCCGCGCCCGGTGTTCTCCCGCTGGTACAGCGCCGCGAGAATCCCCGCCACGGCGTGCACACCCGTCCCCGAGTCCCCGATCTGGGCCCCCGTCGCCAGCGGCGGCCCGTCCTCGAAACCGGTGGTCGACATCGACCCGCCCATGGCCTGCGCGACGACCTCGTACGCCTTGAAGTCGGTGTACGGGCCGTCCCCGAACCCCTTGATGGAGGCATAGACGATCCGCGGATTGATCTCACGGATGCGGTCCCAGGTGAACCCCATGCGGTCGACCGCGCCCGGGCCGAAGTTCTCGACCATGACGTCGGAGCGCCGGATCAGCTCGGTGAGGATCTCCTTGCCGCGTTCGGTCTTGGTGTTGAGGGTGATGCTCCGCTTGTTGCAGTTGAGCATCGTGAAGTAGAGGGAGTCGACGTCCGGGAGGTCGCGCAACTGTTTGCGCGTGATGTCGCCCGACGGCGCTTCCAGCTTGACGACGTCCGCGCCGAGCCAGGCGAGCAGCTGGGTCGCGGACGGGCCCGACTGGACGTGCGTCATGTCGAGGACGCGGATGCCTTCGAGAGCCTTGGCCGCTGTTCCTGTCATGGAGGTCGTGGAGGTCATGGGGGTCATCGGGGGCACCTCACTTGTACATCGTCTGGTTCATCGTTCCGGGGGCGTAGGCGTCCGGGTCGACCCAGACGTTGATCAGCGAGGGCTTCCCGGACTCGCGGGCGCGTCGCAGAGCGGGTCCGATGTCGGCGGGGTCGCGCACCTCCTCGCCGTGACCGCCGAGCATCTGCGCGAACTTGTCGTAGTGGACGTCGCCGAGGGTGTTGCCGACCCGCTCGCGCTCCAGGCCGTACTTGGCGGCCTGGCCGTAACGGATCTGGTTCATGGAGGAGTTGTTGCCGACGATGCCGACGAAGGGGAGGTCGTAGCGGACGAGGGTCTCGAAGTCCCAGCCGGTGAGCGAGAACGCGCCGTCGCCGAAGAGGGCGACGACCTCCTTGTCGGGCCGCGCCTGCTTGGCCGCCAGCACGAAGGGCACACCGACGCCGAGGGTGCCCAGCGGTCCCGGGTCCATCCAGTGGCCGGGCGACTTGGGCTGCACGACCTGACCGGAGAAGGTGACGATGTCGCCGCCGTCGCCGATGTAGATCGAGTCCTCGGTGAGGAAATCGTTGATCTCGCTGACCAGGCGGTAGGGGTGGATGGGGGAGGCGTCCGACCGCAGGTGCGGCAGCCGCTTGTCGAGGGCGCTCTGCTCGGCCGCGCGCAGCTCGTCGAGCCACTCCTTGCGCTTGGACGCACCGCCGTTGACGCGTCCGGAGGCGGCCTCGGTCACCGACTTCAGCACCAGCCCGGCGTCGCCGACGATCCCGAGGTCGATGTCGCGGTTCTTGCCGACGGTGCGGTAGTCGAGGTCGATCTGGACGACCGTCGCGTCCGGCGACAGCCGCTTGCCGTACCCCATGCGGAAGTCGAAGGGCGTGCCGACGATCACGATGACGTCGGCGTTGGAGAAGGCGTAGCGGCGGGACAGCTGGAAGTGGTGCGGGTCGCCCGGAGGCAGGGTGCCGCGGCCGGCGCCGTTCATGTAGGCCGGGATGTTCAGGGCGCGCACCAGCTCGATGGCGGCTGCGGTGCCCCGGGTCGTCCACACCTGGCTGCCCAGCAGGATCGCGGGCTTCTCGGCGTGCACGAGCAGGTCGGCGAGTTTCTCGATCGCCTCGGGGTCGCCGGCCGAGCGGGTCGAGGCGCGATAGGCGCCGGGCCGCGGCACCCGGGCCTTCGCCGCCGGCACCTTGGCGTCGAGGACGTCGCGCGGGATCTCCAGGAAGGCGGGGCCGGGCGCGCCGTGGTAGCACTCGCGGAACGCCATCGACACCATGTCCGCCGCGCGTGCCGTGTCCGGCACGGCCGCGGCGAACTTGGTGATCGGCGTCATCATGTCGACGTGCGGCAGGTCCTGGAGCGAGCCCATCTTGTGCTGGGTGAGCGCCCCCTGGCCGCCGATCAGCAGCATCGGGGACTCCGCGCGGAAGGCGTTGGCGACACCGGTGACGGCGTCGGTGGTGCCGGGTCCCGCGGTGACGACGGCGCAGCCGGGCTTGCCGGTGATGCGCGCGTAGCCGTCGGCGGCGTGGGCGGCGACCTGTTCGTGGCGTACGTCGACGACTTCTATGCCCTCGTCGACGCAGCCGTCGTAGATGTCGATGATGTGGCCGCCGCACAAGGTGTAGATGCGGTCGACGCCCTCTGCCTTGAGCGCCTTGGCAACGAGATGGCCACCGGAAATCAGGTCCTGGGTGTCGTCGGGCATGGCGAAGTTCCGTCCCTTCGTAGGGGGTGGAAGGCTCTCGCGGTACATTGCATACAGTCGACGAATACTGTATGAAGCTTGTTATCCCGCATCCGATGGGTGGTGTCCAGGGGGCGTGCGGCACTTTCGGTCATCGGAGTTCGGCCTCGCGACGGCCCGGCGGACTTCGGATCCGACTTCACAGGCAGGAGCCGAGATGGACCTGTACGAACACCAGGCAAGGGAACTCTTCGCGGAACACGGCATCCCGGTCCCCAGGGCCGAGGTGACCGGCTCGCCCAAGGAGGCGCGCGAGATCGCTCGACGGCTCGGTGGGCGAGTGGTGGTGAAGGCCCAGGTCAAGACGGGAGGGCGGGGCAAGGCGGGCGGCGTCAGGCTCGCCGCCGACCCGGCCGCGGCGGAACTGACGGCACGCCAGATCCTCGGCATGGACATCAAGGGGCACACGGTCGGCACGGTGATGCTCGCCCAACCCGTCGACATCGAGGCGGAGTTCTACGTCTCCTACGTGCTGGACCGCGCGGCCGGACGTTTCCTCGCCATCGCCTCCGCCGAGGGGGGCACGGAGATCGAGGAGGTCGCCGCGACCCGGCCCACGGCGGTCGCCCGGATCCCCGTCGACCCGGCGGAGGGCGTCACCTCGGCGAAGGCCGGGGAGATCGCCGCGGCGGCCGGACTGCCCGCGCAGACCGCGGACGTGCTCGTCCGGCTCTGGCAGGTACTGATCAGGGAGGACGCCCTCCTCGTCGAGGTCAATCCACTCGTCCGCACCCGGCAGGGCCGGATCCTCGCCCTCGACGGCAAGGTCACCCTCGACGACAACGCGTCCTTCCGGCAGTCACGTTGGGGTGCGGAGGCCCCGGAGCGCACGGACCCGCTGGAGGCGGCCGCCGCGGCCAAGGGTCTCCACTACGTGAAACTGGACGGCGAGGTCGGCATCATCGGCAACGGCGCCGGACTCGTCATGTCGACCCTCGACGTCGTCGCGGGCTGCGGCGCCCGGCCCGCCGACTTCCTCGACATCGGTGGCGGCGCGTCCGCCGAGATCATGGCCGCCGCGCTGTCGGTCGTCCTCTCCGACCCGGCCGTGAAGTCGGTCCTCGTCAACGTCTTCGGCGGCATCACCGCGTGCGACGCGGTCGCCGAGGGCATCGTGCGCGCGCTGGACACCGTACGGCTGACCAAGCCGCTCGTCGTCCGCCTCGACGGGAACAACGCGGCCCGGGGGCGGGCGATCCTCGACGCGCACCGGCATCCGCTGGTCCAGCAGGTCACCACCATGGACGGCGCCGCCCGCCGCGCCGCCGAACTCGCCACCGCAGTCTGAGGAGACGACGCCATGGCCATTTACCTCACCAAGGAGAGCAGAGTCCTCGTCCAGGGCATGACCGGCGCCGAGGGCATGAAGCACACCCGGCGCATGCTCGCGGCCGGCACCAACATCGTCGGCGGCGTCAATCCGCGCAAGGCCGGCCGGGCCGTCGACTTCGACGACCGCGCGGTGCCCGTCTTCGGGTCGGTCGTCGACGGTATGCAGTCGACCGGCGCCGACGTCACCGTCGTCTTCGTGCCGCCCGCCTTCACCAAGGCCGCCGTCATCGAGGCGGCCGACGCCGGGATCGGCCTCGCCGTCGTCATCACCGAGGGCGTCCCGGTCCACGACTCCGTCGCCTTCACCACCCACGCCGCCGCACGCGGAACGCGCGTCATCGGCCCCAACTGCCCCGGTCTGATCGCCCCCGGCCAGTCCAACGCGGGCATCATCCCGGCCGACATCACCAAACCGGGCCGTATCGGCCTGGTCTCCAAGTCCGGCACGCTCACCTACCAACTCATGTACGAGCTCCGCGACATCGGCTTCTCGACCTGCGTCGGCATCGGCGGCGACCCGGTCGTCGGCACCAGCCACATCGACTGCCTCGCCGCCTTCGAGGAGGACCCCGACACCGACCTCGTCGTCCTCATCGGCGAGATCGGCGGCGACGCGGAGGAGCGAGCGGCCGCCTACATCCGCGAGCACGTCACCAAACCCGTCGTCGGCTATATCGCCGGCTTCACCGCGCCCGAGGGCAGGACCATGGGACACGCGGGCGCGATCGTCTCCGGTTCCTCGGGAACCGCGCGGGCGAAGAAGGAGGCGCTGGAAGCGGCGGGGGTCAAGGTGGGCGCCACGCCGACCGAGACCGCGCGTCTCG
This sequence comes from Streptomyces sp. NPDC002884, assembly GCF_040295245.1. Taxonomy (NCBI): domain Bacteria; kingdom Bacillati; phylum Actinomycetota; class Actinomycetes; order Kitasatosporales; family Streptomycetaceae; genus Streptomyces; species Streptomyces sp. NPDC002884. The sequence continues at coordinate 11,073 of NZ_JBEOVB010000006.1, forward strand.
TGCTCGCCGCACTCGACGAAGAGGCGCTACGCCGCTGAAGGGTGACGTCCCATCAGCTCACGGAGCCGCCGCGCCCGGCGTTCTCCACCACCGCGCACCACCCCGCCCCCGACCGTGCACCGAGAGCGGAGCAGCCCGATGGCAACCACCCTCACCCTCAAATCCGGCACGTCCTGGCCCGACGCCTGGCGACGATGCCTCACCGTCGCCCCCGAGGCCTTCCGCGACGACCGTGTCCTGAACCTCTGGAACGCCTCCTGGCAGGCCGACGGCCGGACGCTGCCGGCCACCAGCCCGGTCGACGGCGGTCCGATCGCCGGTCCGCCCCGACTGGACGGGGCCACCGCCCACCAGGCCGTCCGTGCCGGTCTGGACCAGCACCGCGCCTGGCGGCACGTCCCGCTCGAGGAGCGCCGCGCCCGCGTCGCGGCCACCCTCGACGCCCTCGCCGAACACCGCGAACTCCTCGCCCTCCTCCTCGTCTGGGAGATCGGGAAGCCCTGGCGCCTGGCGCAGGCCGACGTCGACCGGGCCGTCGACGGCGTGCGCTGGTACGTCGACGGCATCGAACCCATGCTGGCCGGGCGCGTGCCGCTGGACGGCCCGGTGTCCAACATCGCGAGCTGGAACTACCCGATGAGCGTGCTCGTTCACGCATTGCTGGTACAGGCACTGGCAGGCAACGCGGTCATCGCCAAGACCCCGACCGACGGCGGTGTCGCCTGTCTGACGCTGGCCTGTGCGCTCGCCGCCCGCGAGGGTCTCCCGATCACCCTCGTCAGCGGCAGCGGGGGCGAGCTGTCCGAGGCGCTGGTCCGGGCGCCCGAGATCGGCTGTGTCTCCTTCGTCGGCGGTCGCGACACCGGCGCCGCGGTGGCCACGGCCGTCGCCGACCTCGGCAAGCGACACGTACTCGAACAGGAAGGACTCAACGCCTGGGGCATCTGGAACTACTCGGACTGGGACACCTTCTCCGCGGTCGTGCCCGGACTCTTCGACTACGGCAAGCAACGGTGCACGGCGTACCCGCGATTCGTCGTCCAGCGCACCCTGTTCGACGAGTTCCTGGCGGCGTACCTCCCGGCGGTGCGCACGCTGACCCTCGGGCACCCGCTGGCCGTGGAGAAGCGGGACGATCCGTATCCCCGGCCGGACCTCGGGCCGGTGATCAACGCGGCCAAGGCCAAGGAGCTGCACGACCAGATCGCCGAGGCAATCGACCGCGGCGCGGTCCCGCTGCACCGCGGCAGGCCGGCCGACGCCCGCTTCCTGCCCGGCCAGGACACCTCGGCGTACGTGCAGCCCGTCACGCTCCTCGGACCACCGCCGTCCTCTCCGCTGCACTACGCGGAGCCGTTCGGCCCGGTCGACACCATCGTCCTGGTCGACACCGAGGCGGAGCTGCTGGCCGCCATGAACGCGTCCAACGGCGCACTCGTCGCCACGCTGTCGACGGACGACCGGAGCACCTACGACCGACTGGCCCCGCAGATCAGCGCGTTCAAGGTCGGCCACGGCACCGCCCGCTCCCGCGGCGACCGCGACGAGCTCTTCGGCGGTTTCGGCGCGTCCTGGCGGGGCGCGTTCGTCGGCGGTGAGCTGCTGGTGCGCGCGGTGACCCGGGGGCCGACGGGGGAGAGGCTGCCCGGAAACTTCCCGGACTACCGGCTGATGCCCTGACCCCTTGCTGGACGGACCGCCGGCCGAGGCCGTGACGGCGCCTCGGTCGGACGGCCGTGACCGACACCGACACCGACACCGAGACCGGAACCGGGCCGTGATCGTGACCGCGACCGTGACCGGTACCGAGCCGTGACCGGCACCGAGACCTGACCGAGGCTGTGACGGTGGCCGGCCGGGTCCACCAGGGGGTCACCGTCCCTCTCGGATCGATCTCCGGTGCGGCAAACGATCAGCGGTGGGCAACGATCGGCGATTGGTACGGACCGATACGCTCGGGGCATGGTGAGTGATCGAGAAGAGCAGTCCGGGCCTGTGGAGTACCGGCTCGGCGACCTCCTCCAGCACGCACAGGCCACACTGGCCAGGAAGTCCGCGGAGGCGCTCGTCCCGTGCGGAGTGGACGGCCGCGAGCTGGCGGTCCTGGTCGTGCTCGCCGATGAAGAAACGTTGTCGCAGGCCGAGGCGGCGGGGCGGCTCGGCGTCGATCGCACCACGATGATGGCCCTCGTCGACGGACTGGAGGACCACGGCCTGGTGGAGCGGCGGCGCAGTCCGCGAGACCGCCGCAGGAACATCGTCCGGCTCACGGACGCCGGCCTGCTCTGTCTGGAGCGGGCCGAGGCGGCGCGCAGGGCCGCGGAGCGCCGGTTCCTGGCCCCGCTGGACGAGCAGGCGGCGGCCGCGTTGCTGCGGGCGCTGCGGATGCTCGCCGCAGCGGAGCCGACGGCGAAGTGATCGGGCCGTCACCCGCTGTGCGGCGCTCGCGCGGCGGCCCCGGCACCCGCGCGGCCAGCGGATATGCAGGTGAGACGCACTCCGAAAGCTTGGTATTGTTGTGCCTGTCGCCGCGGGGAGATCTCGCGCAGCGGCAACACCTGGTCCGGGTGGCGGAATGGCAGACGCGCTAGCTTGAGGTGCTAGTGCCCTTTATCGGGCGTGGGGGTTCAAGTCCCCCCTCGGACACTCTCACTCTCCGTATCGAGCGGTTTCGTTCGGTGAGTAATCAATTACCCGTATTCGGCGTCCCGCCGGGTGCGGGTTTTGTTGTTTCCGTATCCATTGCCTCCGGAATGTCGCGGAAGCCCGTTTATCGGTTGTCGTGTCGGGCTGTGTGCCGGCCCGCTCGCGGGGGCACTTCCCGGTCACTCCGCCGTTGCTCACCATCTTCACTGACGATCCGTCAATGTTCACCTCAGTCCGCATATTGACGGTCTGTGACTCCATCTTGTGGTGATACGATCACGCTCGCTTGTAGAGCGGGCGGATGGGTGCAAGACGACATCTCCGACTACGGGGACAGTCCGGGCGGTCACCCGTCAATGCGGGCGGTCCGCCGGTCCACCCGCGTTGACGGGAATTCAGCAACTGGCCGTCAGTCGCCTGAAGAGAGTCTTATGACGCATTACATACAGAACCCGGTACTCTGGGCTCTCCTCGTGGCCGTACTCGTCGCAGTCGCCCTCATTGTTCGCCAGCGCAGGGCGGCGCGTGCCTTAAGGCAGGAGATCGCGGGGCTCAGGTCTCACTACTCCGCGTTGGAAAACGAGTACGCGCAATCCGTCGAGGCAGCTCAGGAACGAGCCGAAGAGGCTACGAAAACGGTCCTCAAGTCCGCCATGCGGACCCTTCAGGGCCTTGCCGCGGAACAGCAGTTGATTGTTTCGCGGCTGCAGAACAAATATGGCGAGTCGGTTATTCTCCAGGACCTCCTGGAGATCGACCACACGAACTCGCAGTTCGGTCGACGAGCCCAGTCCATCGCCGTTCTCTGCGACGGCTGGCTGGGTCGCGCGCGTGATGTCGCGTCCGTGTACGACGTGGTACGCAGCGCGCAGGGCAGGGTCCGCCACTACCGGCGGGTGGAAATTCTCTCGCAGGTCGACTTCGGCATCACGAGTCGTGCGGTCGAACCCGTCGCACTCGCTCTCGCCGAACTCCTCGACAACGCGACGAGCTATTCCAGCCCGGACACCGTCGTCGAAATCAACATTCGTACAGTGCCCAAGGGTATTTGCATCGTCGTCGACGACGCCGGTGTCGGTATGAACGACGAAGAGCGCGCCCGTGCCGACAAACTCCTGTCGAGCCAGCGGGTCTCGGGCGTTTCCGCACTCGGCAACCCGCCGCAGTTCGGCTTCGCGGTGATCGGCGTGCTCAGCGAGCGCTTCGGCTTCGAGGTGTCGGTGGACTCCACCTCCCCCTACGGAGGCGTCCGCGCGGTCCTTCTCCTGCCGCACGACCTGCTCACCAACGCGCCCGAGCAGAGAGAGCCGGCTCCGGTCGTTCCCGCCGCCGCCACCACGGCCCGCAGCGGACCCGAAGGCGGGCTTGCCACCAGTACCACCGCCGACGGCCTGCCGAAGCGGCGTCGCAAGCGGCCCATGGCCATCGTGCCCGGCAGCGCGTCCGCGGCCACTCCCGCCCGCTCGGGCGCCGAGACGGCGGCGATCATGGGCGCCTTCCAGCGAGGCACCCAGTCGGGCCGGGCCACGCCTGCGAGTCCCGCGGAAAAGTCGAGCAGCACCCGTGGTGCTGGCAGCGAAGGGCATGAGGTCTCGTGAACGACGATCTGTCATGGATGCTTGACAGTGCCTTGGAGATACCCGGGGCCCTGCACGCAGTCCTCATCTCCGCCGACGGCCTGCTGATGGCGCGGACGCAGGACTTCGACAAGGACGACGCGGACCGGGTGGCCGCCGCGATGAGCGGTGTGCAGTCACTCAGCCGTTCGCTCGCGTTCTTCTGCGAGGACCCGCAGATGGGGTGGCGGCAGACGCTGGTCGAGTTCGACGGGGGCTGGGTCTTCCTGATCTCCGCCGGCGAGGGCGCCTACCTCGGCGTCTCCGCCTCGCCGGACGTCGACATGGCGGACATCACCTTCCGGATGCAGCAGCTCGTCGGCCAGCTCGGCAAGGCGCTGACGACTCCGCCGCGCGAGAACCTCGGCGCGCGGTCATGAACGGTTTCGACGAACTGGAGCCGCAGACGCCGGAGTTAGTGCGTCCGTACGTCATCACCAAGGGACGCAGGCTGCCCGACGAGGGGCAGCTCTCCCTGATCACCCTGGTCACGGCGGCCGCCGATCACGAGCAGCGGCCGACCCGCCTGTCGCCCGAGGAACAGAGCCTCCTGGACCTGTGCTCGGCCGGTTACCTGTCGGTCGCCGAGATCGCCGGGCACACCCAACTGCCCCTGGGTGTGGTGAAGATCCTCCTCGCCGCCCTCACCGAAGGCGGCTACCTCGTCACCCGCCCGCCGGTGCAGCGGGCCCCGCTCGCCGACCGGGACATCCTGGAGGAGGTGCTGAATGGTCTCAGGGCCAAGTTTGGATGAGCAGGCCTACGTCCGAGAAGGGGCCACGCAGACGGCGGTCAAGATCCTCGTCGTGGGTCACTTCGCGGTCGGCAAGACCACGTTCATCGGAGCGATCTCCGAGATCGAGCCGCTGACCACCGAAGAGACGATGACGCGGGCAGCCGAGTCGGTCGACGACCTCAAGGGAGTCCAGGGCAAGACCACCACCACGGTCGCCATGGACTTCGGTCGTCTGACCATCAGCGATCGTGTCGTGCTCTATCTGTTCGGAACGCCGGGCCAGCAGCGTTTCGTACAGATGTGGGAGGACATGGCGCGCGGTGCCCTCGGCGCGCTGGTGCTCGTGGACCCGGAGCGGCTCGCGGACTCCTTCGCCGTGATCGACCTGATCGAGCAGTACGGACTCGACTACGCCATCGCCGTCAACCACTTCGACGGCGCCCCCCTGCGGGACGAGATGGCCCTGCGCGACGCACTGGACCTGCTCGACGACACCCCCGTCGTCACCTGCGACGCGCGAGACGAGCGGTCGTCGGCCGACGCGCTGATCACCCTCGTCCGCCACCTGCAGGACCGTGCACACTAGGAGCAGACATGGACCAACCCACCGCACCCGTGCCCCCGCCCGGGTGCCCGGCGCATCAGGCCGGCGGCCGAGTGCCGCTGTACGGACCGGAGTTCGCAGCCGACCCGCAGGCCTACTACACGTACCTGCGGCACTACGGGCCCACCGCACCCGTGGAGATCACCCCCGGAGTCGAGGCCACCCTCGTCACCGACTACGCCAGCGCCCTCCAACTCCTGCAGGACTCCGGCTCCTTCCGCAAGGACGCGCGCCGCTGGCGGGACTTCAACGAGGGCCGGATCGCCCCCGACAGTCCCGTCCTGCCCGTGCTCGCCCACCGGCCCAACTGCATGTACACCGACGGCGCCGAGCACCTGAGGCTCCGTCAGTCCATCACGGACAGCATGGCGCGCGTCGATCCGATGCAGCTGAGCCAGAGCGTCGAGCGGATCTCCGACTTCCTCATCTCCCAGTTCTCCGAGCGGGGTTCGGCCGACCTGATCGGCTCCTACGCCAAGCAGCTCCCGCTGTTCGTGTTCAACGAGCTCTTCGGCTGCACCGCCGACATCGGCGACCGCGTCTTCTTCGGCATCTCCGGCATGTTCGACGGAGTCAACGCCGACAAAGCCATCGAGGTGCTGTTCCAGGCCGTCGGCGAGCTGGTCGCCCTCAAGCGGCGCAAGCCCGGCGAGGACGTCACCTCGTGGCTGATGCAGCATCACACGGGCCTGAGCGACGAGGAGATGCTGCACCAGGTCGCGCTGCTGCTGGGCGCGGGCGCCGAGGCGCTGGTCAACCTGATCGGCAACACCCTGCACCGGCTGCTCACCGACGACCGGTACGCCCACGAGGGCGGTCTGATCGACGAGGCGATGGACGACACGCTGTGGGAGAACCCGCCCATGACGAACTTCGCCGCCCACTACCCGGTCGCCGACATGGAGTTCGCCGGCCAGAAGCTCACCGCCGGTGACCTGATGCTGGTCAGCATCGCCGCCGCCAACACCGGTCCCGCGCTGTCGGCGGCCCGCAAGGCCGGCAGCAACCGGGCGCATCTCGCCTGGAGCGCAGGCCCGCACGCCTGCCCCTCGAAGGAACCCGCCCGGCAGATCGCCGTGTCGGCCATCGAGAACCTCCTCAACCGGCTGCCCGACGTCCAGCTCAGCGTCCCCGAGGACAGCCTGACCTGGCGTCCGGGACCCTTCAGCCGTGGTCTCGTCACGCTCCCCGCGCGATTCACCCCGATCAAGCCGGTGAGCCGACCGGCCCGGCAGACCCCCGCCCAAGCCCCGGCGCGCGAGAGTGGCGCAGCGCCCCGCCAGGCCGAACAGACGGGTGTGTGGAGCAAGTTCCTCAACTGGCTGACCAAGTGATCCGCCCGCTTCTCGAAGCCTTCACGTCAACTGTGTGAACCTTTCCGTCGTATGCGTGGTGAGCACGCGGCCTCCGTGTCGCTCACCCGCAACGGCGAGGTCGTGGACCTCGGCGCCCTCGACGCTGCTTCCGCCGGACGCCCTCCCGCCGAGGACCCGAACCCGAGCTCTCAGAGACGGAGTTCAGCGGCGGAGTTCACAGCAGAAGCACCGGATACCCGCCCTCCAGGGCGGGTATCTGCTTGTTTCGGGCCCGTACGCCGATGCCGTGGCACCGCTTCCCCCATGCGGCGGCCGACACCGTCGACCTCCGCGCCCGGGACCGGCGTCCGCTGCCTGCCGCACCTCACTCCCCGCGCAGTTGCTCCAGATACGGCGCCACGTCGACCTGGATCGACGCGCCCTCCCGCTGCCCGTACTGACCTGCGATCCCGCTCAGATACGTCGCGATCTCCTTGCGCATGACCTCCGCCTCCGGCAGCACCGCCTCGCCGGTGACGATCCGTGCCACCCACTGCGCCTGGGCCTCCACCATCCGGGTGATCGAACCGACCGGGCGGACCAGACCGACGAAGAACAGCCCGGGACGGTCGGTGGCGACGACCCGCTTGTAGAGCTCGACCGTGCCCTGCGCGCCGACCGGGCTGCCGGGCTGCAGGAAGGGGAAACTCATCTGGAAACCGGTGCAGTAGACGATCGCGTCGGCCTTCACCGACGTGCCGTCGGTGAAGGAGACCCGGTCGCCGTCGAGCGTGTCGATCGCGGGTCGCGGCGTGACCGCGCCGTGGCGGATACGGCTGAGGATCTCGTCGGAGATGGTGATCGCCGACGCGAAGATCGGGTGGTCCGGCTCGGGCAGACCGTAGTCGCCGAGCTTGCCGCGGGCCACCAGCAGAGCCTGTTCGACGAAACGGCGCTGCTCGGGCAGGGACATGCTGATCCACCACGGCGCGTCGGCGATCGTGTCGAGGGCCATGCCGAACAACTGCTTGGGGACGATGTGCAGCCCTCGACGCACCGAGAGGACCGTCTGTTCCGCGTATCTGGAGAGGTCCGCGGCGATGTCCACCGCCGAGGCGCCGAGCCCCACCACGACGACGTGCTGTCCGGTGTAGTCGCTGCCGTCGCGGTAGTCGAAGGAATGCCGAATCGTTCCTGTGAACGTTTCGGCGCCCTTCGGCAGAGCGGGCATCGACGGCTCCGAGTTGTGCCCGGAGGCGACGATCACGTGTGTGAAGCGCCGGGACGAGAGCGTGCCGTCGGCATCCCGGCCGACGACCGTCCACCCGCCGTCGGCCTCCTGGTCCACGGACTCCACCGTCGTCCCCAGCTCGATGTGGTCGAGCACACCGGCCCACTCGGCGAACGATCTCAGATAGGCGGCGATCTGGCTGTGCCGGGGATAGAGCGGGTAGGAGTCGGGCATGGGGTAGGCGGCGTAACCCGTGAGCTGCTTGGCGGTGTTGAGATGCAGTGACAGATAGCCGGGACCGCGCTCGCCCGCCTGCGGCCGACGCCAGATCCCGCCGACATCGCCCGCCTGCTCCAGACAGACGAAGTCGACACCGGCCGTCTTCAGGGCGTGTGCCGTCGCCAGCCCCGACAGACCCGCACCGATCAGACACAGACGCACGGATTCCCCCACAGGTGAGACAGCATCTTTTCGCGCACGGGCAGGTGACTGCCCATCCGGCGTTCCTCTCACTCTTCACCCGCCCGCGACGAGGATCACAGCGAGCCATGGAGGCCGGCCGGGCGCCGGGGGAGAAGGGGAGCAGCGGGGGAGACGGTCGTTCACTCCTGGGCGGATGCCCACAGCCCCCGCACATGTCCGAGATGCCGTGTCATGACCTCGCGCACGGCCCGCTCGTCGCGTCCGAGCAGGGCGTCCAGGAGCTCCAGGTGTTCCTCGGCGGAGGCCAGCAGGCGGCCCGAGGTGGCCAGTGCGGTCAGGCCGTAGAGACGGGCCCGGCCGCGCAGCCCGCGCACCACCTCGACGAGGTGGGAGTTGCCGGCGAGCGCGAGCAGGCCCAGGTGGAAGCGGGTGTCGGCCTCGACGTAGGCGATGAGATCGCCCGCGACCGCCGCCGTGACGATCTCCCGGGCGGCCGGGCGCAGCGCCTCCAGCGATACCGGGTCGGCCGTCGTCGCCAGCGCCGCCACGGTGGGGATCTCGATGAGCGCGCGGACGTGCGTGTACTCGTCGAGCTGCCGGTCGGAGACCTCGGTGACCCGGAACCCCTTGTTGGGCACCGCGTCCACCAGGCCCTCCTTGGCGAGGTCCAGCATCGCCTCGCGCACCGGGGTCGCCGACACACCGAAGCGCGCGGCCAGGGCCGGCGCCGAGTACACCTCGCCGGGCAGCAGTTCACCCGCGATCAGCGCGGCCCGCAGGGCATCGGCCACCCGCTCGCGGTAGCTGCTCCGCCGGCCGCCCAGCGAAGGGAGGGAGGGCACGGCGGCTGCCGGGCTGCTGTCGTGCGGGGCGGCCATGGGATTCTCCTGGAAACAGATGCATGGAAATGAGGTGCCATGTCACGTATCACTGTGCACACTCAGTATCCACCCGAGCCGCGGCCGCCGCGGTGGGCGTCACAGCACGAAGCCCGCCGGGAACGGGTCCTTCGGGTCGAGCAGGTACTGGGCCGTGCCGGTGATCCAGGCGCGGCCGGTGAAGCTGGGCAACACTGCCGGAAGGCCCGCCACTTCGGTCGTGGCGAGCAGCCGGCCCTCGAACCTGGTGCCGATGAACGACTCGTTCACGAACTCGGTGTGCAAAGGCAGTTCGCCCCGTGCGTGCAGTTGCGCCATGCGCGCGCTCGTCCCCGTACCGCAGGGCGAGCGGTCGAACCAGCCCGGGTGGATGACCATCGCGTGCCGGGAGTGGCGGGCGGTGGCGCCGGGCGCGTACAGGTGGACATGATGACAGCCATGGATGGACGGGTCTTCGGGGTGGACCGGCTCCCCCTCGGAGTTGATCACCTCCATCAGTGACAGGCCGGCTCGCAGGATGTCGTCCTTGCGTGCGCGGTCGAAGGGCAGCCCGAACTGCTCCAGCGGCAGGATCGCGTAGAAGTTGCCGCCGTACGCCAGGTCGTACGTCACCGTACGGCCGTCGGGCAGTGTCGCCGTGCGGTCCAGCGCGACCGCGAAGGAGGGAACGTTGCGCAGGGTCACGGACGTTGCCGCGCCGTCCTCGACCGTCACTTCGGCGACGACCGGCCCGGCCGGGGTGTCCAGACGGATGGTGGTGACCGGTTCGACGACCTCGACCATGCCCGTCTCGACGAGTACGGTCGCCACCCCGATCGTGCCGTGCCCGCACATCGGCAGATAGCCCGAGACCTCGATGTAGACGACACCCCAGTCGCAGTCCGGTCGCGTGGGCGGCTGGAGGATCGCGCCGCTCATGGCGGAGTGCCCCCGCGGCTCGTTCATCAGCAACTGTTTGATGTCGTCGCGGTGTTCACGGAAGTACAGTCGCCGCTCGTTCATCGTCGCGCCGGGGACGGTGCCGATCCCGCCGGTGATCACACGGGTGGGCATGCCCTCGGTGTGCGAGTCGACGGCGTGCAGGACGAGCTTGCTGCGCATGAACTGCCCTTCCGGTCACCAGAGTTGAGTTTTTCCGATGGTCACGCCAGACCCGCCGCGACGGCCTTCTCGGTGGCCGCGCGGACGGTGGCTTCCTGGTCCGGCGACAGCGGGACGCGTGGTGGGCGGCAGCTGCCGCCGTGGCGCCCCACGATGTCCATCGAGAGTTTGATCGCCTGGACGAACTCGACGCGCGAGTCCCAGCGCAGCAGCGGATGAAGCCGGCGGTAGAGGGGCAGTGCGGTGGTGAGATCACCGGCGACGGCTGCCCGGTAGAGCTCCACCGAGGACCTCGGCAACGCGTTGGGGTAGCCGGCCACCCAGCCCTTGGCGCCCGCCACGGCCAGTTCCAGCAGCACATCGTCCGCACCGATCAACAGATCGAGATCCGGAACGAGTTCGGCGATCCGGTAGGCGCGGCGGACGTCGCCCGAGAACTCCTTGACGCCGTGGATGTGCCCCTCGCCGTGCAGCCGGGCCAGCAGTTCGGGCACGAGGTCGACCTTGGTGTCGATCGGGTTGTTGTACGCCACCACCGGCAGGCCGGCTCCCGCGACCTCCGCGTAGTGGGCCACGACGGCACGCTCGTCGGCGCGGTAGGCGTTGGGAGGGAGCAGCATCACCGCCGCGCAGCCCGCCTCTGCCGCCTGCTCGGTCCAACGGCGGGCCTCTGCAGAGCCGTACGCGGCGACGCCGGGCATCACCCGCTCCCCGCCGATCGCGGCCACGGCGGTCTCGACCACTCGGGCGCGTTCCTCGGGCGTGAGCACCTGGTACTCGCCCAGGGAGCCGTTGGGTACGACGCCGTCACAGCCGTTCGCCACCAGCCAGGCGCAGTGCTCCGCGTACCGGTCGTGATCGACGGAGAGATCGTCGTGGAGCGGGAGCGCCGTGGCGACGAGGACGCCACGCCAGGGGCGGTGTGGGGAGGCGGCGGGGGCGGCAGGATCAGTGGGCGCGGTGGAGGCGGCCATACGGCGAGTCCCTTCTTCCATCTGTGGCATGTGACATATCACTGTGCGGCCGTGGGATCAGGTGGCGCGGCCAGCACCCCCAGTGGCACGGGGCGGGCCAGCAGTCGTCGTGCCGGAGTGAGTTCGCAGCCCGCGACGCCGGCCACGCCCGGCTCGCAGACACGGCCCTGGCACCAGCCCATTCCGGCTCGGGTCAGCAGCTTCACGGTGCGCAGGTCACCCGCGCCGAGCGCGCCCACGGCTTCGCGGACAGCCCCGGCGGTGACCTCCTCGCAGCGGCACACGACCGTCTCGTCGGTCAGCTGCTCCGCCCACCGGACGGGCCGGGCGGCATACGCGGTGTCCAGAGTGGCGATGAACGACCGCAGCCGCGCACGGGTGCGTGCGGACGGGGCCCACTCCCGCGGGTCGGGAACCGTGCCCGTCAGTCCTGCCGCCGCCGACCGTCCGGCGATGTGCCCCTCGGCGAGCGACAGGGTCGCGCCGCCGACTCCGGTGGTCTCACCGGCGGCCCACACGCGGGGGACGTCGGTGCGCTGTTCGTCGTCCACACCCACGCCCGGCCCGTCGAGACGGCAGCCGAGCCCCTCCGCGAGGTCGGTGTGCGGCAGCAGGCCGTGGCCGACGGCCAGGGCGTCGCAGGCGAGACGTCGTTGCGTGCCCGGCGCCGGTCGGCCCTCCGCGTCCAGTGCGGCGACGGTCACGGACTCCAGTCGCTCGGTACCGTGCGCCTCTACCACCGTATGACGGGCCATCACCGGCGTTCCGCGGAGCAGCAGTCGCGTCGCGTAGGCGGCCCCCTCGACGAGCTTCGCGGGCGCCGCGGCCCAGGCCGGGGCGCGACGGACGAAATCTCCCGGACCGGCCGACTCCACCAGGGCGACGACCCGGGCGCCCGCAGCCGCGAGGCCGGTGGCGACGGGAAGCAGCAGAGGACCCGTGCCGGCCACGACCGCCGTACGGCCGGGCAGTACGAGGCCGCCCTTCAGCAGTGCCTGGGCGCCGCCCGCGGTGACCACACCGGGCAGTGTCCAGCCGGGGAACGGCAGGACCTTCTCGTAGCCGCCGGTCGCCAGCAGCACCCCGTCGGCGCGGATCCTGACGGACTCCTCCTGCTCGGGACCGATCAGCGCGTGCACGGAGAAACCGTCCGACTCCTTCTCGACACACCACACATGACGATCACTCAGGTGCGTGACGCGGTCTGCGGCGAGATGGGAGTCGAGCCCGGCGCGCAGTCGTTCCCAGGTACGCCACCGGTGATGGAGTGCCTGGGGGCGCCGGGCGCCGAGTCCCGGTGCGGGCTGCCGGTAGAACTGCCCGCCCGCCTCGGCGGCGGAGTCGATCAGGACCACGCGCACGCCGCGGGAAGCGGCTGCCAGGGTCGCGGCGAGGCCGGCGGGACCCGCGCCGATCACCGCCAGTACCGGGCGGTGCTCAGTCATGGTGACCCGGCCCTTCGCGATCCGCCGCCTCGTGACCTGTCCCCACCTGCGTACGGACGTCCGCGCCGGGCACGGCCGTCACCAGACAGGCCCGTCGGCCGGGGTGACCGTCGACGGTCACCAGACAGTCGAAGCACACGCCGATCCCGCAGAAGACCCCGCGCGCACGCCCCTCGCCCCGTGTGGTGCGCCACGCCGTGACGCCGGACGCCCACAGCGCGGCGGCGATCGTCTGCCCGGGCAACGCCTCGATCTCCCGGCCGTCGAAGGTGACGGTGAACGGGGCGCCGGGGCGGGCCCGGACCAGCTTCAGGGGGTTCACGGCGTGGCCTCCTCGGCGAAGCGGGCAAGGTGGTCGGGGCGGTCGAAGCGGTCGGGGCGGAACGGCGTCGGATCCAGGTCCGGGCGTCGGCCGGTGAGCGTCTGTGCGAGGAGGTGACCGGTGCCGGTGGCGAGCCCGATGCCCGCGCCCTCGTGCCCGCAGGCGTGGAACAGCCCGGGCACGCGTGGGTCGGGCCCGACGGCGGGCAGATGGTCGGGCAGGTAGGGGCGGAAGCCGAGGTAGGCGCGCATCGCCCGTACGTGTGCCAGGAACGGGAACAGGCGCGTCGCGCCCGCCGCCAGGGCGCGGACGACCGGCAGTGAGAAGGACCGGTCGAAGCCGACCCGCTCACGGCTCGCGCCGATCAGCAAGGGCCCGGCGGCGGTCCCCTCGACGACCGGTGAGGTCTGCAGGGCGGCCGAGTCGCTCGCCACGTCGGCCACGTAGTCGGCGGCGTACACCTTGTGCCGTACGCGGCGCGGCAGCGGCTCGGTGACCAGGACGAAGCCGCGGCGGGGGAGTACGGGCAGCCGGACGCCCGCCAGCGCGGCGACCTCGGCCCCCCAGGTCCCGGCCGCGTTCACCACGGCCGGCGCCAGGATGTCGCCCCGGTCGGTACGTACGCCCCGCACGGCACCGGTGGTGTCGCGCAGTACCCCTGTCACCGTGCGGCCGGTCTCCAGACGCGCACCCGAGGCCCGTACGAGGTGGGCCGCGGCCAGGGTGGGCATCACCTGGGCGTCCTGCGGGTAGAGCACGCCACCCGCCATCCCGTGCGCCAAGTGCGGTTCCAGTTCGTGGAGTCGGTCCGCCTCAACCGGGGCCGCCAGGACACCGGCCGTGCGCTGCCCGGCCGCCAGGTCCGTCAGGGCGGTGAGCGATTCGGGCGTGGAGGCGACGACGAGGCCGCCCTTGGGCTCGTACTCGACGGCCGTGCCCAGCTCCTGAGCCAATTCCTCCCACAACCGGGCCGACAGCAGCGCCAGTCGCAGCTCGGGTCCGGGCTCCTTGTCGGAGACGAGGAGGTTTCCCTCGCCCGCGCCGGTCGTGCCGCCGGCCACCGGGCCCCGGTCGACCACGATCACGTCGAGTCCGGCACGGGCCGCGTACAGCGCGCAGGCGGCGCCCACCATGCCGGCGCCGACGACCACGACGTCACCGCTCGGTCGCTTGGTCACCACAGTAATATGTCACATGGTTCTGGCGGGAGGAAGAAGGCCGAAGCGGGGGAGGGCGCTCCCTCCGGACCGGGTGCGCTCAGTCGAACTCGCTGGGCTCCGGCGCCGGCGTACGGCCTTCCCGTACGTCCTTGAGCCGCGTGGTGCCGTGGCTGACCGCGGCCTCGGTGCTGTCGTGGTCCGCCCCGTCGGTACCGCCGTTGGTGACCGTGATCGCGTCGTCCCCGACCCGTACGACGGCGACGTCCAGGGTGAGGGTGACCGGGGTGCCGCCGGAGGGGCCCGCCACCGTCACGGTGAGGCCCTGCCGGGCGTCGCCCTCCTTGGGCAGCGAGGCCTCGACGACCTGCACGGTGCGGGTGGTGCCGTCGGAGGCGACCGCGTTGAACTGGTCGCACGCGGTCGGCAGCGACTTCAGCCAGTCGAACGACTGGTCGAGGCTGGCCGGCTGGTAGGCGGCGACCTGGTAGAGCAGCCGCGAGTCGCCCTGGGTGAAGCCGGTGAGCGCCGACGGGCCGGGCGGGGTCCCCAGCAGGTCTTCGTCGTAGAGCCCGTCGAGCAGGCGCTGGCAGTCCGCCGCCTGCGTCTTGCCGGTGAGGAACTGGGCGGCGTCGACCGTGCCGATGAGCAGCCGGTTCCCCCAGCTGGCCGCGGTCTTCACCTGCGTCCAGTTGTCCTCGAGGTCTCCCGCGGTGATCAGCGCCGTCTGTGCGCCGGCCGAGGTGAGCGGCGTGATGGTGGGGGACGCGGTGGCGGTCCGCTTGCCGGCGGTGGCGGTCGCGGTCGTGGTGCTCGCGTCGGTCGACGCGCTGTCGCCCCCGTCGTCGGAGCAGGCCGCCGTGGCCAGCAGTGTGCCGACGGCCAGGGCGACGGCCAGCGCACGGGTCGGACGGCCGGGACGCGTCGGACCGGCCGGACCGGGCGGTCCGACGGGACGGGGTGGAGCGGACGGGCGGGACGACAGGCGAGGGCTGGTCACGAATACCTCCTGAGGACGGTTCGGGGACGGGGCGGGCGGGGCCGGTCCCCGCGTGGGCGCGCCCCGGGCGGGCTCCCGAGGGATTCCTCTCGTCGACCTGGGTGCTTGCCGGGCACCCTGTGGGCTCTGCTGCTGCTACCTCTGCCCCTACACGGCACCACCGGCCGGGCCGCTCGACCAGCGCACTGATCCGTACGGGTGAAGCGGCGGGCGGGGCCGGGCACGGGCCCGACCGAGGGCGGAGCAGGCCGTCCGGCCGGAAAATGCGAGGTGGTACGGGCCGGAGCCGGGGCATCATGGCGGTCCTGCCGCCCGGCCGAGGGGGCAGGTGATCACCATCAGGGGAACGACCGGGGGCACCTGTGACCGTCACCAACATCCTGCTGTCCGGCATCGTCGGCTCGACCGCCTACGGGCTCGCCCACCAAGGCTCCGACGTGGACCGGCTCGGCATGTTCGCCGCCTCCACCGACGACCTGCACGGTCTGCACCCGCCCAAGGAGTCGCACGTCAGCACGGCACCCGACCGCACCCTGCACGAGGCGGGCAAGTGGTGCCGACTCGCCCTCGGCGGCAACCCCACCGTGATGGAACTCGTCTGGCTGCCGGACGAGCTGTACGAGGTGCGGACACCGCTCGGCGAGGAGCTCATCGCCATCCGTGGGACGTTGCTCGGCGCCCGTCGGGTCCGGGACGCCTATCTCGGCTACGCCACGCAGCAGTTCCGCAGGCTGCGCAACCGCAGCGAAGGCCCTGTCGTCGCCGACACCCGTAAACGGACCGCCAAACACGCCCGTCACCTCAAGCGACTGTGCACCCAGGGCTACGAGCTGTATGCCACGGGACGGTTGACGATCCGCGTCGACGATCCCGAGAGCTACCACAGGTTCGGTGAGCAGGTCGCGGCCGATCCCGAGGCGGCGCTGCCGCTGCTGAGCGGCTTCGAGGAGGCGTTCGCCGAGACGCGCAGCGTGCTCCCCGAACAGCCCGACGACACGGCCGCCGACGCCTGGCTGCGCCGGGTGCGAAGGCAGTTCTACACGGCGGCGCAGACCACGAGCGGGTGACCGACGGGCGCGCTCGCGGTCTGCGCCGGGAGAGGGAACGGTGCCGGCACGGCCACGTGGCGCGTGCGTCAAATCAAGTGCGGGGCGGGCCCGTTCGCCCCTACACTCGCCAGAACCGAGCGCGGCCCACGACACGGGCGGCGCGGTACCGAGACGAACGAGGGGGGCCCGGCCATGCGTGACCACACCGCTGTCGTCGCTCCCCGATCCCGCTACGAGGTGATCCTCGTGTCTCCGTCCGTCCGGTGCTCGCTGCGCGGCCGGCACCGGACGTCCTGACGGACGCCTGAGTACAGCAACGCCTCACTGAGGTCCCGTATCTGACGACGTGTCAACGCATTAGCACGCATCAGCACGTATCGGCACGTGACCACGTGCCTCGGCGTACGTCCGGAAAATCGCGCTGCCCGTTCCCGGAAACACCCCGAAAGGCCAAGGGCCGTGCGCAACCACCTCGACCGTCATCTCTCCGCCGTGCGCAACCTGGGCATCCTCGCCCACGTCGACGCCGGCAAGACCACCGTCACGGAGCGGATCCTGTACGCCACCGGGACCACGCACAAGCGCGGCGAGGTCCACGACGGCACGACCATCACCGACTTCGACCCCCAGGAGCGCGACCGTGGAATCACCATCTTCGCCGCGGCCGTCAGCTGCGACTGGGACGGTCACCGCATCAACCTGATCGACACCCCGGGGCACGTCGACTTCGCCGACGAGGTCGAACGATCCCTGCGGGTGCTCGACGGGGCGGTGGCGGTGTTCGACGCCGTCGCGGGCGTGGAACCGCAGAGCGAGTCCGTGTGGCGGCAGGCCGACCGGCACGGCGTACCGAGGATCGCGTTCGTCAACAAGCTGGACCGGGTGGGCGCCGACCTCGACGCCGCGGTGGCGTCGATCAGGGAGCGGCTCCATCCGCTCCCCCTGGTCGTACAACTGCCGATCGGCACCGAAGACGGCTTCACCGGCGTCGTCGACCTGCTGCGCATGCGTGCGCTGACCTGGACCGACGGCGGCGAGACGGCCGTCGAGGACGTCGTGCCGGACGGTCTCCGCGAGGAGGCGCTGCGCCGGCGCCGGCTGCTGGAGGAAGCTGTGGCGGAGCGGCACCCGGCCGCCCTGGAGGAGTTCTGCGACCGGGAGACACTCTCCGTCGAGACCCTCTCCGGCGCTCTGCGCGAGTTGACCCGCACCGGCGACGGCGTGGTCGTCCTGTGCGGCTCCGCCTACCGCAATCGCGGGATCGAACCGCTGCTCGACGCCGTCGTCGCCTACCTGCCGTCGCCGTTGGACGTGCCGCCGGTATGCGGTATGCCTGGTGGCGTCGACGGTATGCGAAACACCAAGGGCGGTACGGACGAAGGTGCCGACCCCGCGCGCGCGAGTGCCGACCGTACGCAGGATGCCGGGGGCGAACAGCGACCCGCCGACCCCGGCGCACCGTTCGCGGCGCTCGCGTTCAAGGTCGCCGCGACCCCCACGGGCCGGCTCACCTATCTGCGGGTGTACTCGGGCACGATCGAGAAGGGAGACGCGGTATGGGACTCGGGCGCGCGGCGTGTCGAGCGGATCGGCCGGATCCTGCGTGTGCAGGCCGACCGGCACGCGCAGCTGGAGCGCGCGGTCGCCGGGGACATCGTGGCCGTGATCGGGCTGAAGTCGGCCCGTGCGGGTTCGACGCTGAGCGCGCCGGGGGCACGGGTCGTTCTCGAACCGCCCGGGGTCGCCGACCCGGTCGTCTCCGTGGCGGTCGAGGCGCGCACGAGCACCGACGCCGACCGGCTGGCCTCGGCACTTGCGCGGCTGGCCGAGGAGGACCCCTCGCTGGTAGTCCGGACCGATCCGGAGACCGGTCAGACCGTGCTCTCGGGCATGGGTGAACTGCATCTGGAGGTGGCGGTGGAGAAGATCCGCCGCAGCCTCGGTCTGGAGGTCGGCGTGGGGCGCCCGAGGGTGACCTACCGCGAGACGGTCGCCCGCGGGGTGTCCGGTCTGGTCTTCCGGCATGTCAAACAGGACGGTGGAGCGGGCCAGTTCGCGCAGATCGTGCTCGATGTCGAGCCGCTCGGCGCGGAGACGGACGAACCGGGAGGCGCTGCTGAAACCGGTTTCACGTTCCGATCGACCGTCGTCGGCGGACGGGTGCCGCAGGAGTACGTCCGCGCGGTCGAGGCCGGCTGCCGGGACGCCCTCGCCGAGGGGCCCGTGGGCGGTCACCCGGTCACCGGGCTCCGGGTCACCCTGACGGACGGGGCGACCCATGTGAAGGACTCCTCCGAGATGGCCTTCCGCACGGCAGGCCGACTCGGGCTGCGGGAAGCCCTGCGCGGCTGTGCGATGGTCGTGCTGGAACCGGTCGTCGAGGTCACGGTCACCGTTCCCGAGGACGCCGTCGGCGGCGTCCTCGGCGATCTGGCCGCGCGGCGCGGGCGGGTCACCGACTCGGCCGTGCGCGGCGGTTCGGCGGTGGTCACCGCCACCGTGCCGCTGGCCGAACTGTTCGGTTACGCGACCCGCCTGCGCAGCCGGACCCAGGGCCGAGGCACCTTCTCGGCCCGGCCGACGGGGTACGCCCCGGCGCCGGCGACGGCGATGACGCGGTAGGAGCCCAAGCCTCGCCCCGTGAGGGCGCAGGTCGCACGCCGCCTTGTCGGTTCGTGCCACGAACACCTGGTGTTCGTGGCACGAACCACAGGCGCGTGCCACCCCGCTCGTCCACGGGGCGGGGCCCGCGCCGCATCAGGGTCGTCACCGCGCAGGCGGATCAGGGATACGACACCACCGTCGACGGCACCGTCGACGTGCCGGAGGTCGGCGCCCCGAGGTCGTTGATGACGTGCTCGTACTGGCCCTGGCCGCCCAGCGAGACCACCAGCAGGTCGTGGAACTTCACCCCCGGTACGTTCGGGGCGGCGAAGCCGTGGTGCTGGACGATCGTCGGATCGACGTTGTAGAAGCAGTAGCTGCCCAGCCCCCAGCCCTCGTGCGCGGTGACGTGGTTGCCGACCTTGTAGGCGGCGTATCCCTTCACCGAGCCGTTCTGGATCGCCGCCTGGTTCGGCGCGTCGTAGGCCTTCTCGTTCTGGAAGAAGATCGTGCGGCCGCGCTGACCGTTCCACTGCACGTCGTACTTGTTGAAGTGTTCCACGAACAGGCCCGTGGCCAGCACGTCGTGGCCGTTGACGACGAGGCCGTAGTCGGCCCGGTTGGTCTGCCAGCCGACGCCCTCGCCGTGGTCGGCGCGCCAGATCCAGGTGTGGTCGACGATCGTGTGCCGGTTGTTGATCACCAGGCTGGTGGTGGCCTTGCCGGCGCCCGCCCCGCCGATCCGGACGAACACGTCCTGGACGGTGGTGGGGTTGGCGGAGTGGTCGCGCGAGGCTCCGGGCGGACCGACTTCCAGCAGGGTGGGGGAGTTGACGGGTCCGGCGTCGACGAGGAAGCCCGCCAGCCGGACGCCGTCGACGTCGGCCACCTTCACCGCGGTGACGCCGTTGTCCGGGATCAGGGTGGCGTAACCCAGGCCGAGCACGACGGTGTCGGCGCGGTTCACCTGGATCGGCCGGTCGAGGTGGTAGATCCCCGGGGTCAGCAGCAGGTTCAGCCCCTGTGCGAGCGCCTGGTTGAGCGTGGCGGCGGAGACGCCCGGCTTGGCGACGTAGAACCGCGACAGGGACAGTGAGCTGCCGCGCGGGGTGCCGTTGCCCCAGGTGACCCCGCGCGCATTGGTGCGCTTGGCGGGCAGGAAGACGCGGAACGCGCCGGCGCCGTCGACGTACAGGAAGGGCTTCTCCCTGGAGACCGGCGTCGTGTCGAGCGTGGTGTACGGCGGGTTGGGGAAGCTCTGCGCGGGGGCGCCCTCCACCCCCGAGAACACCATGTTCCACACGCCGTTGAGCCAGCTGCCGATCGCGCTGTCCCGGGTGTACCACTGCTGCTGGGAGTACGGGCCGATCTCGCCCTCGATACGGCTGTCGGCGATGTAGCCGCCACTGGCCCAACCATAGCCGGACGGGGCGAGGTTGAGGCCGCCGCGTATGTGCATCCGGCGGAAGGGGGCCGCCTGGGCGACCGCCCACCGGTTGGTGCCGCTGACCGGGACGAGCGCGAGGTTCTCCGCCGAACGCCAGAAGTTCTGCGTGGCGTTGCCGCCGAACCAGCCCGCGTCGACGGTCACGTCGCCGTTGATGGTCGTGTCGTCGGGGGAGAGCCCGAGGCCCGCGATCGAGGTGTAGAAGCCGAGTTGGGCGTTGAGGCCGTGGTAGGCGCCGGGGCGGAAGAGCAACGCGTAGCGTCCGGTGCCGAACTGGGCCGACTCCTGCTGTCGGAACACCGCGTCCAGCCGGGCCTGGATGTCCGGTGTCGACGGGTCGAAGACAAGGACGTTCGGGCCGAGGTCACCACCGCCCGGGAGGGCGCGCACACGCTTTCCGCGCGGGGCGGCGGAGGCCGGCGCGGAGGCCAGTCCGGCCAGGGCGGGGGCTGCCGCGGCGGTGGCGGCGGCGGCGAGGACCGCTCTGCGGCGCACGGCGGGCGTCTTCGACGACGGAGTGTGGGGCATGGGCGGCTCTCCTCGGTCCAGGCCGCTCGAAGTGAACGGCTGATTTAAGGAAGTGAACGATCGCTGTCTTGAGAGCGCTCTCTCAGCGTTGAATGCTTCAACTACCTGAACGTGCGCGTCAAGTGGTGCGACCGGAGTTCCCCGGACTGTGCCGGAACTCTTGACGCAGCCCTCTTCCGAGGTTTAACTCACGTCCTAAATTAAGTCCTGATGACACCGGGAGCCGACCCATGCGCACGATCCGAGCCGCGGCCACAGGCGCCGTCTTCATGTCACTCGCCCTCGCGGCCACGGCCTGTGGAGGCGGCACCTCGACGGACGGCGAAGGTTCCAACGACTCGCCGAAGACCCTGACGTACTGGGCCTCGAACCAGGGCGCGAGCATCGAGGTGGACAAGAAGGTCCTCCAGCCGGAGCTCGACAAGTTCGAGAAGCAGACCGGGATCAAGGTGAAGCTGGAGGTCGTCCCCTGGTCGGACCTGCTCAACCGGATCCTCACGGCGACCACGTCCGGCCAGGGCCCCGACGTCCTCAACATCGGCAACACCTGGTCGGCCTCGCTCCAGGCCACGGGCGCGCTGCTGCCCTGGGACGAGGCGAACTTCGCGAAGATCGGCGGCAGAAACCGTTTCGTCGACTCCGCCCTCGGCTCGACCGGAGCGGAGGGCAAGGACCCGGCCGCGGTGCCGCTGTACTCGATGGCCTACGCCCTCTACTACAACAAGCAGATCTTCGCCGACGCCGGCATCGCCCAACCGCCCGCCACCTGGGCCGAGGTGGTGGCCGACGGCAAGAAGATCCAGGCGAAGGGCAAGCAGGTCCTGGGCGCCGAGGGCGCGAACGTCTCGGAGAACGTCCATCACGTCTTCGTCTTCGCCAAGCAGCACGGCGCCGACTTCTTCACCGCCGACGGGAAGCCCGACTTCACGTCCGACGGCGCGGTCTCGGCGGTCAAGCAGTACGTCGACCTGATGGCGAAGGACAAGGCCATCCCGCCGGGCAACGCCGAGTACGCGCAGAACCAGTCCGTGAGCGACTTCGCCAAGGGCAAGACGGCGATGCTGCTGTGGCAGTCCGCGTCCGCCAACCTCAAGTCCCAGGGCATGAGCGAGGACAAGTACGGCATCGCCCCGGTGCCCGTGCAGTCCGGCACCCCCGGAACCGGCGCCCAGGTCAACTCGATGGTCGCGGGCATCAACCTGGCGGTCTTCAAGAACACCGACAACCTCGACGGCGCCACCGAGTTCGTGAAGTTCATGACCGGCGACGAGGAGCAGAAGATCCTCAACAAGGCCTACAGCACCATCCCGCCCGTCGCCTCCGCCCAGTCGGACGCCGGGTTCAACTCGCCCGCGAACGCGGTCCTGAAGGACACCCTCGCCAAGAGCGCCGCCGCGCTGCCGCAGGTCGCCGACGAGTCCCAGTTCGAGACGGTGATCGGTACGGCCGTCAAGGAACTGTTCGCCGACGCGGCCGCCGGCCGTCCGGTGACCGCCGAGTCGGTCAAGGCCAAGCTCGCCAAGGCCCAGCAGCAGATGCCGGCGAAGTGAGCCGGATGACCACCACAGCCGAGGTCGAAAAGCCTCGGGTGGACCCTGGCCCCGGCCGGGCCCCGCGCCCGCGCCCCGGCCGGATCCGCCGTATCGGACTGCCCTACCTGCTGCTTCTGCCCGCCCTGGTCCTCGAACTCCTCGTCCATCTGGTGCCGATGGTGATCGGCATCGTGATGAGCTTCAAGGAGCTCACCCAGTTCTACATCCGCGACTGGGGCACGGCGCCCTGGTCCGGCCTCGACAACTACAAGGTGTCGGTGGACTTCGACGCCCCCGTCGGCGAGGCCCTGCTGCACTCCTTCCTCGTCACCGTCGGCTTCACCCTGCTGTCGGTGGGCCTGTGCTGGCTCATCGGCACCGCGGCGGCGATCTTCATGCAGGACACCTTCCGCGGCCGGGGTCTGCTGAGGGCGCTCTTCCTGGTGCCGTACGCCCTGCCGGTCTACGCGGCCGTGATCACCTGGGTCTTCATGTTCCAGCACGACAACGGCCTGGTGAACCATGTCCTGCACGATCAGCTGCACCTCACCGACAAGCCGTCCTTCTGGCTGATCGGCGACAACAGTTTCTACGCGTTGCTCACCGTGTCGGTGTGGAAGGGCTGGCCGTTCGCCTTCCTCATCGTCATGGCCGGCCTGCAGAACATCCCCGGCGAGCTGTACGAGGCGGCCGCACTGGACGGCGCGGGCATGTGGCAGCAGATCCGCCGCATCACCCTGCCGTCCTTGGGCCCGGTCAACCAGGTCCTGATCCTGGTGCTGTTCCTGTGGACGTTCAACGACTTCAACACGCCGTTCGTCCTCTTCGGCAGGGCCGCCCCCGAGGCCGCGGATCTCATCTCGGTCCACATCTACCAGGCCTCCTTCGTGACCTGGAACTTCGGCACGGGTTCGGCGATGTCGGTCCTGCTGCTGCTCTTCCTGCTGGCCGTGACGGGCGTCTACCTCGCCGTCACCTCGCGCGGACGGAGGACCTCCCGTGCGTCGTAACTCCCCGCTGACTCCGCCGAGTTCGTTCCTCTGGTCCCGGCGGATCTTCCTCACCCTGCTCACCGGCTTCGTGCTGCTGCCGGTGTACGTGATGATCTCCAGCTCCCTGAAACCCCTCGCCGACGTCACGGGCGAGTTCCACTGGCTGCCCAGCGGCCTGACGATCCGCCCGTACATCGACATCTGGTCGACGGTCCCGCTCGCCAGGTACTTCGTGAACTCGCTGGTCGTGGCGGGCGCGGCGACGGTCTGCTCCGTGGTGATCGCCGTGTTCAGCGCCTACGCGGTAAGCCGTTACGACTTCCGTGGGAAACGGGCCTTCACGGTCACCGTGCTGTCGACGCAGATGTTCCCGGGCATCCTCTTCCTCCTCCCGCTGTTCCTGCTCTACGTCAACATCGGCAACGCCACCGGCATCGCGCTGTTCGGATCGCGCGGGGGCCTGATCCTGACGTATCTGACCTTCTCCCTCCCCTTCTCCATCTGGATGCTGATCGGCTACTTCGACTCGGTGCCGCGCGACCTCGACGAGGCGGCGCTGGTGGACGGCTGCGGTCCGCTCGGCGCGCTCTTCCGGATCGTCGTGCCGGCCGCCATACCCGGCATCGTGGCGGTCGCCGTCTACGCCTTCATGACCGCCTGGGGTGAGGTGCTGTTCGCCTCCGTCATGACCAACGACACCACCCGCACGCTGGCCGTCGGACTCCAGGGCTACTCCACCCTCAACGACGTCTACTGGAACCAGATCATGGCCGCCTCGCTGGTCGTGAGCGTGCCCGTGGTGGCCGGCTTCCTGCTGCTCCAGCGCTATCTCGTCGCCGGACTGACGGCCGGAGCCGTGAAGTGAGCAACCCGCCCGATTCCGAAGGGACTTCAGTGACCATCGACTTTGCCGCCCTGCCCCAGGACTTCTTGTGGGGGACCGCCACCTCGGCGTACCAGATCGAGGGAGCCGTGGCGGAGGACGGCCGTTCGCCGTCGATCTGGGACACCTTCTCGCACACTCCCGGAAAGATCGCGGACGACGACCACGGTGACGTCGCCTGCGACCACTACCACCGCTGGCGCGAGGACATCGGTCTGATGCGCCAACTCGGCTCCAACGCGTACCGGTTGTCGATCTCGTGGCCCCGGGTGCTGCCGGGCGGCGACGGGCCGCCGAACCCCAAGGGCCTCGACTTCTACGACAAGTTGATCGACGGCCTGCTGGAGGCGGGCATCACCCCGTCCGTCACCCTCTACCACTGGGATCTGCCACAGGTTCTCCAGGACCGCGGCGGCTGGCCCGAGCGGCACACCGCCGAGCACTTCGCCGCGTACGCGGCGGTCGTCGCCGAGCGGCTGGGCGACCGCGTCAGCCACTGGGCCACCCTGAACGAACCCCTGTGCTCGGCCTGGATCGGTCACCTCGAGGGCAAGATGGCCCCCGGCCTCACGGACCTGACGGCGGCCGTCCGCGCCTCCTACCATCTGCTCCTCGGGCACGGACTCGCCGTCCAGGCCATCCGGGCGGCCGTCCCGCGCGCCGAGATCGGCATCGTCAACAACCTCTCCACCGTCCACGCGGCCACCGACCGCCCCGAGGACATCGCCGCCGCCCACCGCATGGACGGCCACACCAACCGCTGGTGGCTCGACCCGGTTCACGGACGGGGCTTCCCGGCCGACATGCGGGAGGTGTACGGCGTGGAACTCCCGGAACAGCCGGGCGACCTGGCGACGATCGCCGCTCCGCTGGACTGGCTGGGCCTGAACTACTACTTCCCCGCGAGGGTGAGTGACGACCCCGACGGTCCCGCTCCGCACGCTCGTTCCGTACGCCATGCCGGTGTCCCGCGCACCGGAATGGACTGGGAGGTCGACCCGAGCGGTATCGAGACCCTGTTGCTGCGTCTGACCGAGGAGTACGGCGCCCGTCGGCTGTACGTCACGGAGAACGGTTCCGCGTACCCGGACGTCGTCCGCCCCGACGGCACCGTCGACGACCCCGAGCGCCAGGCCTACCTGACCGGCCATCTCGCGGCCTGCGCCTCCGCCGCCCGCAAGGGCGCCCCGCTGGCCGGCTACTTCGCCTGGTCCCTGCTGGACAACTTCGAGTGGGCGTACGGCTACGACAAGCGCTTCGGCCTCGTCCATGTCGACTACCGCACCCAGGCCCGCACGATCAAGGGCACCGGACGCCACTACGCGGAGATCATCCGTCGCCACCGGGAAGGGGTGGCCAAGGCGGCCTGAGGCCACGGGGCGCGGCGGGCGCGGGTGCGGGAGCGCGCGCCCGCCGCGCCCCACTTCCCTGGATGCCCGTGCGCGATGAGCCATGAGCACCTGCCATGTCATGAGCACGACATTAATTGCCCGTCCCGACCGAGGAGAGCCGCATGTCCCCACGCACCGCTCGCACTCCCCGCACCCTCCTGACCGCTGTCGCCGCCCTGGCCCTGCTGAGCGCGGGTCCGGCCCTCATGGCGCCGGTCGCGGCCGCGGCGCCCACCGCCGACGCCCCCGCCTGGGACGCCGACCGCGCCGCCGCCGCGTACGCCGCGAACCCGGCCGCGGTCACCGCCTCCGGCAGCGAGAACGGCGGCACCGCTCCCGGCCTCGCCTTCGACGGCGACGGCGCCACCCGCTGGTCCAGCAACTTCGCCGACGACGCCTGGATCCGTCTCGACCTCGGCACCACCGTCCGCGTCGACCGGGTCGTCCTGGACTGGGAGGCCGCCTACGGCAAGCGCTACGTCCTGGAGGTGTCGAAGAACGGCACCGACTGGACCCCCTTCTACACGGAGACCGCCGGCACCGGAGGGTCGGTCACCGCGCACACCTACCCCCAGGAGGTGACGGGCCGCTACGTCCGTCTGCGCGGTCTGGAACGCGCCACGCCGTACGGCTACTCGCTCTACTCCTTCAAGGTCTACGGCGGTGAGCCCGCCCCCGCCTCCACCCTGCGCACCAACCTCGCCCTCCACCACCCCGCCACTGCCGACTACTACCAACACGCCGGAAACTCACCGGCGTTCGTCACCGACGGCGGCCACCCGGCAAATCTGAAGGACGACGCCACCCGTTGGTCGAGCGACTGGAACGCGGACCGCTGGGTCACCGTCGACCTCGGCGCGACCTCGACGATCGACACGGTCGAGCTGTACTGGGAGGCGGCCTACGCCGTCGACTACCGGCTCCAGGTCTCCGACGACAACCGCACCTGGCGCACCGTGTACCAGCCGTCCGCCGCCGAGGTCGCCACGCGGCGGGCGAATGTGAAATCCCCGTCCGAGGCGGTCGGCGTGCGCGACAGCGTGCGACTGAGCCGGCCCGAGACCGGTCGCTACGTCCGGATGCTCGGCAAGGAACGCCGTTCCTTCTACAACCCGGCCCCCGCCACCGCCCAGTTCGGCTACTCCCTCTACGAGTTCGAGGTCTGGGGCACCGGCGGCAGCGCATCGGCCGCCTACCCGGCCCTCCCCGGCGAGCAGCAGGGCACGTACCGGACGACGTTCTTCGACGACTTCACCACCGCGTCCCTCGACCGCTCCAAGTGGCGTGTCGTACGCACCGGAACGGAGATGGGATCCGTCAACGGAGAGGCGCAGGCGTACGTCGACTCGACCGAGAACATCCGCACCGAGAACGGCGCTCTGGTCCTGCGGGCCAAGTACTGCAAGGGCTGCACCCCGGCGGGCGGCGGCACCTACGACTTCACCTCCGGCCGCGTGGACACCAACACCCGGTTCGACTTCACGTACGGCCGGGTCAGCGCCCGGATGAAGCTGCCCGTCGGCGACGGATTCTGGCCCGCCTTCTGGCTGCTGGGCAGCAACGTCGACGACCCCTCCGTGTCCTGGCCCGCCTCCGGCGAGACCGACATCATGGAGAACATCGGCTACGCCGACTGGACCAGCTCCGCCCTGCACGGCCCCGGCTACTCCGCGGACGGCAACATCGGCGCCCGCCAGACCTACCCGAACGGTGGCCGGGCCGACGCCTGGCACACGTACGCCGTGGAGTGGACGCCGACCGGCATGCGCTTCTCCGTCGACGACCGCCTCGTCCAGGAGACGACCCGCAACAAGCTCGAGTCCACCCGGGGCCAGTGGGTCTACGGCCACAACCAGTACGTGATCCTCAACCTCGCCCTCGGCGGCGCGTACCCGGCAGGCTGGAACCAGGTCACGACCCCGTACTGGGGCCTGCCGCAGTCGAGCGTGGACCGGATCGCCGGCGGGGGAGTGCAGGCGGAGGTGGACTGGGTGCGGGTGGAGCAGAAGGGGTAGCCGCGTGCACACGGCCGAGGGCGCCTTCTCCCGGCTGCCGCCCGTGAACGGGCCGACCGTGCGGGGATCCGGTCGGCCCGCCTGCGGGAGGTGGAGGGGGAGGGCAGGTCAGTGAAGTGATGCCGGGCCCGGGACGAACTCCGGGTCCACCTGGGCGGCCAGGTCCTGACCGGTCGCCGCGTCCGCCCAGGCGCGGGCGTTGCGGAGGTGGAACTCCACGGCGTGGCGGTGGAGGACCGGCCAGTTCTTCTCGCGGGCGTCGACCGTCTCGCGCAGGAGGTTGAGGGCATGGCGGTTGGCTCCCTCCAACTCGCCTTGAGGAGAACCCCGTTCGGCCGAGCGGACCCAGGGGGAGAGGACGAGGTGGGTGAGGAGGTCGTCGCCCACCTCCTCCTTGAGGAAGAGCAGGTCGTCCTCGCCGGTCACCTTGTTGCCGACCACGGCGAGGGGGATGCCGAACTCGCGGGCGTGGTCGCGGTACTGGCGGTAGACGGAGACGCCCTTGCGGGTGGGCTCGGCCACCAGGAACGTCATGTCGAAACGGGTGAAGAGGCCGGAGGCGAAGGCGTCGGCGCCGGCCGTCATGTCCATCACGAGGTACTCGCCGGGGCCGTCCACCAGGTGGCTCAGATAGAGCTCCACTGCGCCCAGTTTGGAGTGGTAGCAGGCCACCCCCAGGTCGCTCTCGTCGAACTCGCCCGTCACCATCAACGGCACGCCACCGACCTTCCGGACGTGCCGCCCGTGCAGTTCGTCGTCACCCAGCAGGCGCAGCAGCCGTGAGCCGCGGCCCGGCGGGGTCGTCTTGACCATCGCCTCGCGGGAGGTGATCCGCGCGTTGGTGCCGCGCAGCAGGTCCTTGATGTCGCCCAGATGCGCCGCCAGCGGCGGGGCCGTGAAGCGCGCCGTGCCCGCCGTGGGGTCCAGTGCCTCGGACAGATGCTGGTTGATGTCGCCGTCCACGGCCAGCACCGCTGCGCCGGATCGCGCCAACTGCCGGGCGAACAGGGCCGACAGGGTCGTCTTGCCGCTGCCGCCCTTCCCCACGAACGCGACGCGCATCACAGCACCCCCTTGTTGAAAATGAAAGTCATGTGGCTAGATTTAGGGGCGGGCCGTGATCTCTGTCAAATCCGGGAGTGGTGGTTAAGTGATCAACCTTCTGCGCTTAATGCATATGATGCGCAAGTGCGTGACTACTGCATCAGGCCCGCGGGCCCCGAGGACCTCGACGGTGCCCGAGCCGTCATGCTCGACACCGTCTACCGCGATTTCGGTACCGGTTACGTGCCTCGCTGGCACGCCGACATCATCGACCCCGTCGCCGCCTACCTCGTCCCGGCCCGCCACACCCTGCTGGTCGCGCGCGACGGCGCGGACGGTGAGGTCGTCGCCACGGCGGCACTGGACTCCCGGGGGCCCGCGCACCCGCCGAACCCACGTCATGTCGCCGAGCGCTACCCCTGCGGCACGACCGCGCAACTGCGCCGTGTCTACGTCCGCAGGGAACACCGTCGGCGCGGCCTCGCCAGGCGGTTGGTCGCCGAACTCCTCGCCTTCGCGGTCGCGGACGGCGGCTATCGGTCCGCCTATCTGCACACGGACCCCGCCGTGGAGGGCGCCGAGGGGTTCTGGCGGTCGCTCGGCACGGTCGTGCACGACGAGCGGGAAGGGGTGACCGGCGGTCAGGGCATCGTGCATTTCGACGTTCCCCTCGACGTCCTCCTCCCCGCCTCCCCCTCCCCTTTCGCTCCCTCGGCTCCCTCGGTCCCCTCTGTCGCCGCCGCTCCTGACACTCCTGCCGCTCCTGCCGCTCCTGCCGCTTCTGGCGCTCCTGGCGCTCCTTCCTCCTCTCGCCCTCGTCCCACAGGCCGGTAACTCCATGCGCTTCCATCGCCGTCCCCGCCGTCCCCGCGGCGCCCGTCCTCCGCGGCTTCTCGCCGCGTTCTTCCTCACGCCGCTGCTCGCCGGCTGCTTCGCCTCCTCCGGTGGCGGCGGCGGTGCGGCCTCCGGCGCCGACGACGGCTCCCGGCTGCGCGTCGCCCTCGCCTTCCCGCCCGCCGAGAACCTCTCCCCCTACGGCGCCGACGCCACGATCCTCAGCCGTCTCGGCGTCACCGAGGGGCTGACCGCCCTCGACGCCAACGGCGCCGCCGCCCCCGCGCTCGCCGCGTCCTGGCGCCGCGAGGACGACCGCAACTGGCTGTTCACCCTGCGCGAGGCCGCCTTCCAGGACGGTACGGAGGTCACGCCCGCTGCCGTCGCCGCCTCCCTCACGCACGCCACCGAGGCCGAGCCGGCCCCGGCCGCGCTCTCCGGTGTCACCCTCACGGCGAAGGCGCAGGGCAGCACCGGCGTACGCGTCACGACCGCCGCCCCCGACCCGGTCCTGCCCCTGCGCCTGTCCAGCCCCGGCCTCCCCGTCCTCGCCGCGAAGGCCTACGGGAAGAAGGGCGCCGTCGACCCGGCCGGCACCGCCACCGGACCCTTCGAAATCACCGGGGTCACCGGCGCCACGGCCGCCGAGCTCGACCGCTTCGACGACTACTGGGGCGGCCGGGCCCAGGCCTCCGGCGTCCAGGTGCGCTTCATCGCCGACGGCACCGCCCGTGCCAACGCCCTGCGCACCGGTCAGGTCGACGTCGCCGAGGCGATACCCGTCTCCCAGGCCGCCACCCTCGACGCGGACACCCGCCGCGAGACCGCCACGACCCGTACCACCAGCCTGCTTCTCAACGTGAAGTCGGGCGTCTTCGAGGACCCGGCACTGCGCGCCGCCGCCCGCGCGGCCGTCGACACCTCGGCGCTCGCCAAGGGCGTCTACGAGGGACACGCGGACGCCGGTGCCGGCATCTACGGGCCGGCCGTCACCTGGGCCGAGGGCAAGCGCGTCCCGCCCGCAGGGCGGGCGCAGGCCGCTAGCCCCGACGGCGCCTCCCTGACCCTCGCCACCTACGACAACCGGCCCGAACTGCCGGAAGCCGCACAGGTGTTGAAGCAGCAGCTGGAGAAGGCCGGCTTCAAGGTGAAGCTGGAGGTGCGGGAGTACTCGAGGTTGGAGAGTGACGCGCTCGCGGGGAAGTTCGACGCCTTCCTCGGCGCCCGCAACAGCCTGCTCGACACGGGCGACCCCGTGTCCCTCCTGGCCGGCGACTTCACCTGTGACGGCGGCTACAACCTCGCCCTGCTGTGCGACAAGGGCGTCGACCGGGCCGTCGCCCACGCGCAGACGGTGGCCGACACCGACGACCGGCAGGGCGCCGCCCTGGCCGCCGAGGCCGCGATCCTCGGCACGGACGCCGTCGTCCCGCTCGTCCACCAGCGCGTCATCACCGGTGTCGGCGCCGAGGTCAGCGGTGTGCTCCTCGATCCCTACGAGCGCACCCTCGTCGGCACCGGGACCCGGCGCTGACGGCATGAGGAGCAGGATGGGCGCGCTGCTGTGGCGCGCCGTGCTGGCCGCGCTGCTGGTGTGCGGCATCGGGCTGCTGCCCTGGCTGTCGCACACCGACCCGGCGCTGACCGTGCTGAAGGCGCGCTCGGCCGACCGTGACGCCACCCCCGAGGTGCTCGCCGACATCCGCGCCCAACTGGGTGTGGAGGAGGGGCCGTTGCGGCTGCTCGGGCAGTGGCTGGCGGGGCTGCCGCACGGCGACGCCGGACGTTCGTGGATCTCCGGAGCCGACGTTCTGCCCGCCGTCCTCGAGGCGCTCGGCGCGTCGCTGCTGCTGATGGCGGTGGCGTTGGCGGTCGCCCTGGTCACCGCCGCAGGCGTGTGCGCCCGCACCCTCTTCCTCGGTGCGCGGCGGCGGCTGGAGGGCCGGCCCGCCGGTGGCTCCGGTTCCGCCGTGCTCGCCGCGCTGCCCGAGTTCCTGACCGCTTCCGTGCTCGCCACCGTCGTCGGGGTGCAGTGGGGTTGGCTGCCCGCTCTCGGCTGGTACGGCCCGCAGTGGACCGTACTGCCCGCGCTCGCCCTGGGCCTGCCCGCCGGCGCGGTGCTCGGGCGTCTCCTCGACGACCAGTTGCCGGCCGCCTTCGTCGAGCCCTGGGCCCTGGCCGCCGCGGCGCGCGGACTGCCCGGCCGGAGCATCGCCCGCAAGGCGCTGCGCCGCTGTGTGCCCGGACTGCTGCCCAACCTCGGGCTGTTCGTCGTGGGTCTGACCGGCGGAGCCGTCGCCGTGGAGCAGATCTTCGACATCCCCGGGCTCGGCCGGACCACCCTCCAGGCCGCGATCGCGCAGGATCTGCCGGTCCTCCAGGCCGGCACTCTCGTCCTCGTCGCTCTCGCGGCCGTCACCACCGGCGGCGCCCGGCTCGCGGCCCGGCTCCTCATCGGCCCCGCGCTGCGCGACGGCGCACTGCACACACTCCACCGGCCCCCGCCACCGGTCCGCAGGATCCTGCCCGTTGCATACGGTCTTGTGCTGTCCGTCGTCATCTCCCTCGGGCTGCCGCGCGATCCGCTCGCCCTCGACACCGTGGCCCGCCTCCGGCCCCCCTCCGCCGCCCACCCGTTCGGCACCGACGCGCTGGGCCGCGACGTCCTCGCCCGGGTCGCGCACGGCGCCCTCGACACCCTGCTGCTCGCCCTCGCCGTCAGCGCCGTCGCGCTGACGGCCGGAGTGCTGCTCGGGCTGCTGCCCCGGCTGTCCGGGCCGCTCGTCGACACCGTGAACGCCGTACCGCCGGTGCTCGCCGCGCTCCTCGTCGCCGCGGTCTGGGGCAGCGGGCCCACGACGCCCGTTCTCGCCGTGGCCGTCGTGGCCTGGGCGCCCCTCGCCGCCCACACCTCCGCGCTGCTGCGGCAGGAGCGGGCCACCCTCCATCTGACCGCCACCCGCTCCCTCGGCGCCGGCCCCGGACATCTGCTGAGGAGTGAGCTCCTGCCCGCCGTCCTCCCGCCCGTGGCCCGCCACGCCCTCCTGCGGCTGCCCGGTATCGCCCTCGCGCTGGCCTCCCTCGGGTTCCTCGGTCTCGGCGCCCAGCCGCCGTCCCCCGAATGGGGCCTGCTGCTCGCCGAGAACCAGCCCTACGCCGAACGCGCCCCCTGGGCCGTCCTCGCCCCCGCCACCGTCCTCGCCCTCCTCGGCGCACTGGCGGTGACCGCGGCCGGCGGACTGCGGCGACCGCGTCCACGGCGACCTCGTACAGCAGACCCGATCGCCGACGAACAGCCGTCCCGTAAAACGGAGTTGGCGGTCGCGCGATGACGACGACGCGCCTTTCACCGCGCCGGAGCACGAAGGGGTCGCCGCCGCTCTCCCCTCTTCTGCGCCTGCTGATCCTCACTCAACTCGCCTTCAACGTAGGCTTTTTCGCCGTATTGCCCTTCCTCGCCGAGCACTTGGGCGACGCGGTCGGCATGGCGGGCTGGCTGGTCGGGTTCGTGCTGGGGCTGCGGACCTTCAGCCAGCAGGGGCTGTTCGTGGTCGGCGGGGCGCTGGCCGACCGCTACGGCGTCCGGCCCGTCGTCCTCGCCGGGTGCGCGCTGCGCATCGCCGGGTTCGGCTGGCTCGGGTACGCCGAGCGGACCTGGATGGTCGTCGGCGCGGTGCTGCTGACCGGGTTCGCGGCCGCGCTGTTCTCACCCGCCGTCGAGTCCGAGGTGGCGCGGCAGGCCGTCGTGCACGAGGAGTCGGGCGGTGGGCCGCGGACCCGGGTGCTCGCGCTGTTCACCGTCGCCGGGCAGGCCGGGGCGTTCGTCGGGCCGCTGCTCGGCGCGCTGCTCCTCGCCGTCGACTTCCGCGCGGTGTGTCTGGCCGGGGCCGGTATCTTCGTCCTCGTCCTCGCCGGTCACGCCTGGCTGCTGCCGCAGCGCATCCCCGGCCGCTCCCGGGTCCGAGTACGAGGCGGTGCCGTCCCGTTGCTCCGCAACCGCCGCTTCCTCGCCCTGTGCTGCGCGTACGGCACCTATCTCCTCGCCTACAACCAGCTCTACCTCGCCCTGCCCGCCGAGGTGGAGCGGGCGGCCGCTTCACAGGCGCCGCTGGCCTGGCTGTTCGCGCTGTCGTCGCTGCTGGTGGTGACCACCCAGCTGCCGGTCACCCGGTGGGCGGGGGAGCGGCTGAGCCTGCGCCGCTCCATGGCGGCCGGGCTCGCGCTGATCGCCGCGGGATTCGCCGTGGTGGCCGCCGCCCTGCCCGCCGGACGGACCGGGACGGCCGGGCTGCTGCCCGCGGCCGGCTTCGTCCTGCTGCTCACGCTCGGTCAGATGCTCGTCGTGCCCGCCGCCCGCGCCTGGGTGCCCGACCTCGCCGCGGAGGGCCGGCTCGGCCTGTACACCGGGGCACTGTCCTCGGTCTCCGGGCTGATCGTGCTGCTCGGCAGCGCGGCCACCGGCGCCCTCCTGGACGCCGGGCTCCCGCCGGCCGTCCCCTGGCTCCTCCTGGCCGCCGTACCGGCGGCCGCCGTCGCGCTCCTGCCCGCGGCCGACGCGCGCGCGGGGGAGCGGGAACGCGGGCGCACGTGAACGCGGCAGCGGCGGCCGACGTATCAGTCGAACGTGGGAGGATCCCTCACCATGAGTGCGTCCCCGGCCGTCCGGAGTCTGCGCGCCGCGGTGTTCGCCGCGGTGTGCGTGCTGCTGGCCGCCGCCGGGCACGGGCTCGCCACGGGTGACACGCCGCCACTGTGGGCGGACGGCGCCGGATTCCTGGCCGTCTTCGCCGCCGGGTGGCTGCTCGGCGCCCGGGAACGCGCACTGCCCGGGATCGGCGCGACCATGCTGGCCACCCAGGCAGGCCTGCACGTCGCCTTCGACGCGGCCCGCTCCCGTACGGCCGCGCGGTCCATGCCCGCGATGCCCATGGCGTCCGCGCACGGCATGCACGCGCACGGCATGCACGCGCACGCCCACACCGTCGCGGCCATGACCCCGCACGCGACGGCGGCCCACGTCCTCGCCGCCCTGGCCGCCTCCTGGTGGCTGCGGCGCGGAGAGGCCGCCCTGTGGTCGCTGCTGCGCTGGGCGGTCGCCTTCCTGCCGGGCCTCGCCGCCTGGTGGCGAGGGACCCCCGTCCCGCTGCCCGTGCCGTCGGTCCACCCCGCCGCCCCGGCTCCCGTCCCGCCCCGGCAGCGGCTGCTGCGCCACGCGGTGAGCCGCCGCGGACCCCCCGCCCCGATCCCGTACGCGATCTGACCCCGAGCCGGACCCGAGCCGGACCCCCTTCTTCCTGTACGGAGATCACCCACTCATGTCCACGACACACCCCGCCCTGCGCCGCGCCGGTCTCGGCACCGTACTGGCCGCCGCCGCGGTCCTCGCCGCCGCCGGTGTCGCCTCCGCGCACGTCACCGTGCACCCCGAGAGCTACGCCGAGGGCGCCACCGACGGCGTCCTGAGTTTCCGCGTCCCCAACGAGGAGGACACCGCGAGCACCACCGAGGTCCAGGTCTTCCTGCCCACCGACCACCCGGTGCTCGGCGTGCTGGTCCACCCGCAGGACGGCTGGACCGCGAAGGTGACGACCACGAAGCTCAAGACGCCCGTCAAGACCGACGACGGCACGATCACCGAGGCCGTCTCCGAGATCACCTGGACCGGCGGGAAGATCGGCGCCGGCCAGTACGAGGACTTCGACGTCGCCTTCGGTCAGCTCCCCGACGACACCGGCTCGCTCGCTTTCAAGACCCTCCAGACCTACTCCGACGGCAAGACGGTCCGCTGGATCGAGGAGGCCGAGGAGGGCGCGGACGAACCGGAGAACCCGGCGCCGGTGCTGAAGCTGACAGCGGCGGCGGACGACGGCGCCGGCACCTCCGACGGCGCCTCGAAGACCACGGACGGCGCGAGCGGCACGGCCGGTTCCAAGAGCGGCACGGTCCAGGTCACCGCCGCCGACGCCAGTGACTCCACCGCCCGCGGGCTGGGCGTCGCGGGGCTGGTCGTCGGCGTGCTGGGCCTCGCGGCGGCCGCCTTCGCCGTCGTACGGACGCGGTCGGCACGGTCGTAACCACGCGGGAAGCCCATGGGGCAGGGCCCGGACCGTGCACCCGGTCCGGGCCCTGCCCCATGGGAGAGGGGAGCTACACGAGCTCCAGGACCTTCGGCGCCGGAGCCTGCGCGGCGATCCGCGAGGTCCGCCGCAGCCACAGCACGTCCCGGCCGAAGGACCACACCAGCGAGCCCAGCGCCAGCAGCACGACGGCGAAGTTGGCCGCGTACGGCAGCAGGTTCGCGCCCGCCAGCAGCAGCAGGACGCCCTGGAGCGCGGCGACCGTCTTGCGGGCGGTGCTCGGCGGGAGCGGGGCGTTGAGCCAGGGGGCGACCCGGGCCGCGGCGACGAACACGTAGCGCATGCCGCCGATCAGGAGGACCCACGGTCCCAGAGCCATCGAGACGTACACGCTGAGCACCAGGATCAGGAACGCGTCGACCTCCATGTCGAAGCGCGCGCCCAGCGCCGTCGAGGTGCCGGTACGGCGGGCGACCTTGCCGTCGACGCCGTCGAGGATCAGGGCCACGGCCGTCAGGCCGACCAGCAGCGTCACCGGCGGCGTGCTCTCGAAGGAGTCCGCGACCAGCGCGGTCACCCCGCCGACCAGCGTCGCCCGGCCGAGCGTGACCCGGTTGGCCGGGCCGAACGAGCGCAGGCTGGAGCGGTGCAGCGCCCGGGAGAGCACCCCCCAGGTGGCGATGGCGAAGACGAGACCGGTCACCCAGCCTGCCGGCCCCAGGCCGATCGCCGAGCCGAGCAGAGCCAGCAACAGGATCTGAACGCCCGCTCCCACAGCGGTCTCCTGCTGGACCAGCCTTGCGTCGTAAGTGTTGTTCAGGGCCACCGCACATTCCTCCGGCCAGATGACAAAGATGATCAGTGCCGCGTACTGTGCGCGGACTGTGCACACCTCGGTACGTGGGCCGGTTGCCGATCGTTCAGGAGGATGCCGATGTCTGTCACCGCTCGTGCGTTCTGGGTCAGCTCTCCGGGTGAAGGAGAGATCCGCGAGGTCGTCGTTCCCGACCCGGCCGAGGACGAGGTGCTGGTCCGCTCGCTGTGGTCCGGCGTCAGCCGTGGCACCGAGACCCTCGTCTTCAACGGCGGGGTGCCCGAGAGCCAGCACGCGGCGATGCGGGCGCCGTTCCAGCAGGGCGACTTCCCGGCACCCGTCAAGTACGGCTACCTCAGCGTCGGGGTGGTGGAGAAGGGGCCGGCCGCGCTGGCCGGGCGCACGGTCTTCTGTCTCCACCCGCACCAGACGCGGTACGTCGTCCCGGCGGCCGCCGTGACGGTCGTACCGGACTCGGTGCCCGCGCCGCGAGCCGTCCTCGCCGGCACCGTCGAGACGGCCGTCAACGCCCTGTGGGACGCGGCGCCGCTGGTCGGCGACCGGATCGCGGTGGTCGGCGGCGGCATGGTCGGCTGCTCGGTGGCCGCGCTGCTCGCCCGCTTCCCCGGCGTCCGCGTGCAGTTGGTGGACGCCGACCCGGCGCGGGCGAAGGTCGCGGAGGCGCTCGGCGTCGACTTCGCCCTTCCCGAGCACGCCCGCGACGGCCTCGACCTCGTCGTGCACGCCAGCGCCACCGAACAGGGACTCACCCGTTCCCTGGAGCTGCTGTCCGCCGAGGGCACCGTCCTCGAACTGAGCTGGTACGGCGACCGGAAGGTCTCCCTCCCGCTCGGCGAGGACTTCCACTCCCGGCGGCTGGTCATCCGCAGCAGCCAGGTCGGCACCGTCTCCCCGGCGGGCCGCGCCGGCCGCACGTACGCCGACCGGCTCGCGCTCGCCCTGGAGCTGCTCGCCGACCCGGCGCTCGACGCCCTCGTCACCGGAGACAGCGCTTTCGAGGAGCTCCCGGAGGTGATGCCGAAGCTCGCGACGGGCGAGATTCCGGCCCTCTGTCACCGCGTCAGGTACGAACAAGAGCGCCTGACCTGAGAAAAGAGTGAGATCGGGCTGAACAAGGGGAAGCGAAGGTCCGTACTACACGGCATCCCCCGGGCGGCCAACGGCCGGGGGGAGCAGAGGCGCCGCACCTGGAGGGTCGTCCGTTGTTCAGTGTCACCGTCCGCGATCACATCATGATCGCCCACAGCTTCCGCGGCGAGGTCTTCGGACCCGCGCAGCGCCTGCACGGAGCGACGTTCCTCGTGGACGCCACTTTCCGCCGCGAGCAGCTGGACGACGACAACATCGTCGTCGACATCGGGCTCGTCACACAGGAGCTCGGTGCCGTGGTCAGCGAGCTGAACTATCGCAACCTCGACAACGAGCCCGACTTCGCCGGGGTCAACACCTCGACCGAGTTCCTGGCCAAGGTCATCGCGGACCGGCTCGCGGAGCGGATCCACAAGGGCGCGCTCGGCGAGGGCGCCCGGGGCATCGCCGCCATCGCGGTCAGCCTGCACGAGTCGCACGTCGCCTGGGCGAGTTACGAGCGTGCGCTGTGACCGACGTGACCGTGGAGAAGGCCGCCGTGCACAAGACCCCGCTCGCGTACGTGCCCGCGCAGGCCGCGCTTCCCAAGATCGGCGGGATCATCCCCATGTCCCTGCGCTCCGTTCAGTTCGTGATGCCGGGCGGGGTCGACGACCCGGCCAACCCGAGCGGCGGCAACGCCTACGACCGGCGCCTCTGCCTGGACCTGCCCGGCTTCGGCTGGCAGGTGCACAAGCACCAGGTGTCCGGTTCCTGGCCCCGCCCGGAGGCGGCCGCCCGCGCGGAACTGGCGCGGACGCTGCGCGAGTTCCCCGACGGCACGATCGTCCTCCTCGACGGGCTCGTGGCCTGCGGGGTGCCGGAGATCATCGCCCCCGAGGCGGAGCGGCTGCGGCTCGTCGTCCTCGTCCACCTTCCGCTGGGCGACGAGCGGGGCCTCGCGCCGGAGGTGGCGGCCGAGCTGGACGCCAAGGAGCGGGCCGTGCTGCGGGCCGTCCCCGCGGTGATCGCCACCAGCGACTGGGCGGTCCGCCGTCTCGTCTCCCACCACGGGCTCGCCCCCGAACGGGTGCATGTCGCCGCCCCCGGCGCCGACATCGCCCCCCTCGCCTCCGGCACCGACGGTGTGTCGCGGCTGCTGTGCGTGGCCGCCGTCACCCCGCGCAAGGGCCAGCACCGGCTGGTGGAGGCGCTGGCCGCGGCGAGAGACCTGCCGTGGAGCTGCGTGTGCGTGGGCGGACTCGGGCAGGACCCGGAGTACGTCACCCATCTGCGCGGCCTGATCGCCAAGTACGGCCTCCAGGACCGGCTGGAACTGGCGGGCCCGAAGGCCGGCGCCGAGCTCGACGCCGCCTACGCCTCCGCCGATCTGATGGTCCTCACCTCCTACGCGGAGACCTACGGCATGGCCGTCACCGAGGCTCTCGCCCGCGGCATCCCCGTCCTCGCGACGGACGTCGGCGGGCTGCCCGAGGCGGTCGGCCGCGCCCCCGACGGCGGCGTCCCCGGCATCCTCGTCCCGCCGGAGGACCCGGCCGCCCTCGCGGTCGAACTGCGCGGCTGGTTCGGCGAGGCCGACGTACGACGTCGTCTCAAGGCCGCCGCGCGGGGCCGCCGGGCGGCCCTGAACGGCTGGGCGACGACCGCCCAGAGCCTCGCCGGCGTCCTGGGCCGGCTTCCCAGCGAACCCCGGAGGGCGGCATGAGGAAGACGACGGCGACCCCGGCCGACGTGGCACGACGCGTGGGCGGCATTCCGGCCCAGCCGGTCCGGAAGGAGCCTGGTTCCATGGCGGAGTCCCTGATCCCCGACGGCGGGCCGCAGTCGGCGGTCGCCGGTGACGACGCGGTGCCCGGCGTGATCGCGGGCGCCGGGCCGGTGACCCGGACCGGTGAGCGGCCGACCGTACGGCTGCGGGACGTCGGGCCGGACGAGCAGCCCCGGTACGCCCCCGAATGGCTGGAGCTGCGCGAGCCCGCCGACGCCGCCGCCCGGTCGATGGAGCTGCTGGACCCGCTGCGGATCCGGCTCGCCAACCTGCCCGGACGCGGCGGTCTCGCCATCCACGACCTGGGCTGCGGCACCGGCTCGATGGGCCGCTGGCTGGCCCCCCGCCTGGACGGCGCCCAGCACTGGATCCTGCACGACCGGGACCCCTACCTCCTGCACTTCGCGGCCGTCGCCTCCCCCCGGGCGGCCGCCGACGGCAGCCGGGTCACCGTCGAGACCCGGCGCGGCGACGTCGCCCGCCTCACCCCGGACGCCCTGCTCGGCGCCTCGCTGGTCACCGCGTCCGCGCTGCTGGACGTCCTCACCCGCGAGGAGGTCGAGACGCTCGCCGCGGCCTGTGCGGGCGCCGGCTGCCCGGCGCTGCTGACGCTCTCGGTCGCCGGGCGGGTGGAACTCAGCGCCCCGGACCCGCTGGACGACGAGATCGCCGCCGCCTTCAACGACCATCAGCGGCGCGGCGGCCTCCTCGGCCCCGACTCGGTGACCGTGGCCTGCGAGGCGTTCGCCGCCCACGGCGCGACCGTCAAGGTGCACCCGAGCCCGTGGCGGCTCGGCCCCGAGAACGTGGGCCTGACCGCCCAGTGGCTGCGCGGCTGGGTCGGCGCGGCCGTGGAGGAGCGCCCGGCACTGGCCGAGCGCGCCGAGGCCTACCTGGCCGCCCGGCTGGCGGCCTGCGCGGCCGGCGAACTGCACGTCACCGTCCACCACAGCGATCTGCTGGCTCTGGCCCGGCCGACGGGCGGGGCGTGATGAGCGCGGACACAGCGGGGCCCCGGGTGACGGCCGTGCCGCCCACCGGGTGGGCGGAGGGAGCCAGGGCGGTCGCACGCCGGCCTCCGCGCAGCCCCTCGGTGGCCCGCACCGGCGCCGCCGTGTCCGAGGCCCGTATCGGTGTCATCGTGACCGAGCCGCGGACGAGGAGGCCCTCCCGGCTGCGCGCCCTGCTCGGCAGCCGAGCCGTCCGCACCCACTTCGGGACGGTCGCCGGAGTCGCCATCCTCAGTGTGCTGCTGTGGCGGCTGGGTACCGGCGTCTTCATGGACGGACTGCGCCGGATCGACGTGCCCACGCTGCTGGTGGGGCTCGGGATCGGCGCGGTCACCACGGTGTTCAGCGCCTGGCGGTGGGCGCTGGTGGCCCGCGGGCTGCGCATCCGGCTGCCGCTCGGCCCGGCCGTCGCCGACTACTACCGGGCCCTGTTCCTCAACGCGGCCCTGCCCGGCGGCGTCCTCGGCGATGTGCATCGCGCGGTACGGCACGGGCAGAGCGCCGGTGATGTCGGTCGCGGCGTGCGGGCCGTGGTCCTGGAGCGCACCGCGGGACAGCTCGTGCTGGCCGTCGCAGGCGTAACGGTCCTGCTGACCCTGCCCTCCCCGGTCATGGAGGACGTACGGCACATCGCCCCGCTGGTCCTGCTGGCCGGCGTGGGCGCGCTCGCCGTCGTCCTCGCCGTCCGGATGAACTCCTCGGCGCCGCGGCGCGGCGGTCGGCTGCGGGCGGGACTGGCCGAGGCGCGCGAGGGACTGCTGTCGCGGCGCAACGGGCCCGGTGTCGCCGTGTCCTCGGCGGTCGTCCTGGCCGGACACCTCGGGATGTTCGTGGTGGCCGCGCGGGTCGCCGGCTCCGGCGCCTCCGTCCTCGAACTGCTGCCGATCGCCGTCCTCGCCCTGCTCGCCATGGGCCTGCCGCTGAACGTCGGCGGCTGGGGCCCGCGTGAGGGCGTCACCGCCTGGGCGTTCGGCGCCGCCGGGCTCGGCGCGAGCACCGGCCTCGCGGTCGCCGTCGTCTACGGCGTGCTCAGCTTCGTGGCGGCGCTGCCGGGGGCGGTCGTGCTGGTCGCCCGCTGGTACGCGGGACTGCGGACCGGGGCCGCCGCCGGAGAGACGGGCCCCGGGCTCGACGAGCGGCGTCACGACGACGTCGCGGTATCCGTTCCGAAGCCGTCACCGGCGGCGGACTCATTCGTCGCGGCGGCGGCCGGGGTTTCGGTTCCCGAAGCCGTCGGAGCGCCCGCGGTGAGCAAGGAGAAATACGCGCCGAAGGAATCCGCCAGGCTCGCCAGGAGTTCCTTCCCCTTTTCCGCGGACCCCAGGGAAGGACGGCCGATGACGCCCGAATCGGTATAGGCGGACATTCCCAGCGTGAGCAGATGACGGCGGTCGTCCGCGACGAAATCGGCCGACTCGTATCCGGGCCGGACGAGTTCGGGGTGGGCGTGCAGCAGGATCGAGGTCTCGATCTCCCCGGCGTGCATGTCGGTGAGCAGCGAGGTGGACACCCCGGACCGCTCCAGCGCCGCTTCCCAGTCCTCCGGGGCCGGGAAGAGCGCCATCCGTTCACCTGCGGCGGTGGACTCCTGGACGACGTTGCCCAGGACGTAGTTCCCGCCGTGTCCGTTGACC
Organism: Streptomyces sp. NPDC002884; assembly: GCF_040295245.1. Classification (NCBI taxonomy): domain Bacteria; kingdom Bacillati; phylum Actinomycetota; class Actinomycetes; order Kitasatosporales; family Streptomycetaceae; genus Streptomyces; species Streptomyces sp. NPDC002884. Next base: position 53,233 of record NZ_JBEOVB010000006.1, read on the forward strand.
AGCACCAAGGCCTCGACGCCCGAGCGGCGCAGCGACGCCGCTATGTCCCGTACCACCGCGTGAAGGGTCACGGAGGAGATGCTGACGGTTCCCGGCCAGGCCGCGTGCTCGTGGGAGCAGGCGATGGTCACCGGCGGGAGGAGGTGCACCGGGTACGCCCCGGCGATCTCCCGGGCGATGGCGCAGGCGACCAGTGTGTCGGTGGCCAACGGCAGGTACGGCCCGTGCTGTTCGAAGCTTCCGACGGGCAGGACCGCCACCTGTGCCGAGACGCCGGCGCCCCGGGTCCGTACGTCTTCGGTGGTGTCCGTCGGCACCAGTCCGTACGCCGCCGACCGTATTTCCGAACCACTCATTTCTTCCCGGCCCTTCGTCTCTGCTTAGGAACCAGATCATGACAGAAAAAATTGGCGTACTCGGCACGAAGACCCCGCAGCGCACCGGTGTGGAACGCGTGGTGAATGCACCCCTGCCCACCGTGTACGGGAAATTCCAGGCGGTCGGTTACATGGACCACGACCGCGGTGACGAGCAAGTCGCCCTGGTCTACGGCGAGATCGGCGCCGAGGACGTGCTGACCCGGCTGCACTCGGAGTGCCTGACCGGCGACGCGTTCGGCTCCCAGCACTGCGAGTGCGGCGACCAGCTGGCGTCCGCGCTGCGCGCGGTCGTCGCCGAGGGCCGCGGCATAGTCGTCTATCTGCGCGGGCACGAGGGCCGGGGGATCGGGCTGCTCGGCAAGCTGCGGGCGATGGCCCTGCAGGCGGAGGGCCTGGACACCGTCGAGGCGAACGTGGCGCTCGGCTTCCCGGTCGACGCCCGCGACTACAAGGTGGCCGCCGACATCCTGCGCGACCTGGGCGTCGACTCCGTCCGCCTGATGTCGAACAACCCGCGCAAGCGCGAGGCGCTGGTGGACAACGGCATCCGGGTCGCCGAGGAGGTCCCGCTGCTGATCGAGCCCTGCGAGAACAACATCACCTATCTGCGCACCAAGCGGGAGCGCCTGGACCACCGGCTGCCCCATCTGGACGCGGTGGCGCACTGGTCCTGACCCGCGCTTGGGACCGCCGTCCCGACGGGTAGGGATCACGGCGGCCATGGCGTACGACAGCCCCGGTCCCGGCGTACCGGCCGGTGCCGCCGTGACAAGGAGCCGCTCGGGTGAACACGCATGCCTCGGTAGTCGTCATCGGCGGCGGGGTGATGGGCACGAGCATCGCCTGTCACCTCGCCGCCGCCGGCGTCCGTGACGTCCTGCTGGTGGAGCGCGACGAACTCGCCGCGGGCTCGACCTCGAAAGCCGCCGGCGGGGTGCGCGCCCAGTTCTCCGACGAGCTGAACATCCAGCTCGGGGCGCGCAGCCTGGAGACCTTCGGGCGGTTCGAGGAGGAGACCGGGTACGACATCGGGCTGCACCGGGTCGGCTATCTCTTCCTGCTGTCCACGCCCGAGGAGGTCGCCTCCTTCGAGGCGGGCGTACGGCTCCAGAACGCGCTGGGTGTCCCCAGCCGCATGATCGACCCGGCCGAGGCGCGGCGCCTCTCCCCGCTGATCCGCACCGAGGGGTTACTCGCGGCCGCGTTCTCCCCCGACGACGGGCACTGCACCCCGGAGGCCGTCGTCCACGGGTACGCGGCCGCCGCCCGCCGGTACGGGGCGCGCATCCTGCGGCACACCGCGGTCACCGGCATCGAACGGCAGGGCGCCACGATCACCGCCGTGCAGACCACCCTCGGCCGCGTCACCACCGACACGGTGGTCTGCGCGGCCGGCGCCTGGTCCAGGGCCGTCGGCGCGATGGCCGGTGTGGAGCTGCCGGTGCAGCCGCTGCGCCGCCAGATCGCGGTCACCGAACCGGTCCCCGGCCTGCCGCCGGACCTCCCCATGACCATCGACTTCACCAGCAGCCTCTACTTCCACGGCGAGGGCCCCGGTCTGCTGGTCGGCATGTCCGACCCCGACGAACGGCCGGGCTTCGCCACCGACACCCACGACCGGTGGATCCCCCGCCTCGCCGCGGCCATGGAGCGCCGCGCCCCCGCCCTCCTCGACCTGCGCCGCACCGGTGGCTGGGCCGGGCTGTACGAGGTCACCCCGGACCACAACGCACTGATCGGCGAGTCGTCCTCGGTATCCCGTTTTCTGTATGCGACCGGGTTTTCCGGCCATGGTTTCCTCCAGGGGCCGGCCGTCGGCGAGGTCGTCCGCGACCTGATTCTCGGCCGCGTACCCTTCGTGGACGTCACCCCCCTGAGCGCCGACCGTTTCGCGGCCGACGCCCCGCGTCCGGAGGTCAACCGCGTATGACCGAACTGCACCTGTGGCTGCGGCACGAGGTCCGCACCACCGAACGGCGCACCCCGGTCGTCCCCGACGACGCCCGCCGCCTCGTGGAAGCCGGCGTGGAACTGACCGTCGAGGACTCCCCGCAGCGCGTCTTCCCGACCCGGGAGTACGAGGCCGTCGGCGCCCGGACCGCCCCTGCGGGCTCCTGGGTGTCGGCGCCGTCCGAGGCGGTCGTCCTCGGCCTGAAGGAACTCCCGGACCGGCCAGCCCGATTGAGGCACCGTCATGTCTTCTTCGGGCACGCCTACAAACAACAGCCGGGTGCCGTCGACCTGTTGCGCCGGTTCGCCGCCGGGGGAGGGGCGCTCCTGGACCTGGAGTACCTGGTGGACGACGACGGCCGCCGTCTCGCCGCGTTCGGTTTCTGGGCGGGCTACCTGGGCGCCGCCCTGGCGGTCCTGCAGCACCGGGGCCGGCTGACCGCCCCCCTGCGTCCCACCGGCAAGGACGAGTTGGACGAGACGCTGCGTCCGGCGCCCGGTGACGAGGAGTTCACCGCCCTCGTCGTGGGCGCCCTGGGCCGCAGCGGCCGGGGTGCACGGGCCGCGTTCGCCACGGCCGGATCCGACCCCACCTGCTGGGACCTGGCGGAGACCGGTGACCTGGACCGCGCCGCCCTGCTGGCCCACGACGTGATGGTCAACTGCGTGCTCGCCACGGCCCCGGTGCCGCCGTTCGTCCGCGAGGAGGACCTCGACGACCCGGCCCGCCGGCTGCGCACCCTCTCCGACGTCACCTGCGACGTGGGCTCGCCCCTCAACGTCCTGCCCGTCTACGACCGCACCACCGAGTGGACGGACCCCGTGCGCCGGCTGCGCAAGGAACCCGCGCTCGACCTGATCGCCATCGACAACCTGCCGTCCCTGCTGCCGCGCGAGTCCAGCGTCGACTTCTCGGCGGACCTCACGCCCCGGCTGCTGGACTTCGGCGTGGGCGGACCGTGGGGCCGCTGTCTGGACCGCTTCCGTCGAGCCTCCCGCGAACTCGGCGTCGCAGAAGAGGAGTCCGGCCGTGTCTGACCTGGTTCCGGCGACCGGCACCGTCCACTGGATCGGCGCCGGCCTCTCCACGGGCAGCGGCCTGGCCGCCCTGTGCGAGCACACCGACGGCGTACGGCTGTGGCACCGCACGGCGGAGCGGGCGGCCGAGGCCCTCGACCGGCTGGGGCTGACCGGACGCGCCGAGTCGCTCGCCTACACCCTCGACGCGCTGGACGACCGACTGGCCCCCGGGGACGTCGTGGTGTCGATGCTGCCCGCGTCCGAGCACGCGGCGCTGCTGGCGGCCTGCGTGGCCCGGCGGGCCCACTTCGCGTGTTCCAGCTATGTCTCCGACGCGGTGCTGGAGCAGGTGCCCGCGGCCGCCGAGGCCGGGATCGTCGTTCTCACCGAGGCCGGGCTCGACCCGGGCATCGACCACCTCTTCGCGCACAGCCTCGTGGCACGCGCCCGGGAGGCGGTCGGCGACGACACGGCGGCCTCGTACCGCCTCACCTCGTACTGCGGAGGCGTCCCGGCCGTCCCCAACGACTTCAGGTACCGCTTCAGCTGGGCACCCTTCGGCGTCCTCAACGCCCTGCGGTCACCCGCGCGTCACGTCGAGAACGGCATCGAGACCGTGGTCGACCGGCCCTGGGAGGCCACGCGGCAACACCTGGTCGACGGCGAGACCTTCGAGGTGTATCCCAACCGCGACAGCGTGCCGTTCATCGAACAGTACGAGCTGCCGCGGGCCTGGAAGCCGCAGACCTTCGTCCGCGGCACCCTGCGCCTGGACGGCTGGCTGCGGGCCTGGGACACGGTCTTCGAGCAGCTGAGGACGGGCGACGACACCAGGATCGCCGCGCTGGCGCGGGAGTTGGCGGCCGCCCACCCCACCACGGACACCGACCGCGACCGCGTGGTCCTCGCCGTGTCACTGGAGGTGCGCGTGCCCGGGGCCGGCACGGGTGACGTGGGCGACTCGGGCCAGCGGACCGAGGGCGTCGGCAACGGCACCGCGTGGTCCGGGAGTTACCTCCTGGACCTGCGGGGCGACGAGGAGGAGAGCGCGATGGCGCGCTGTGTCTCCCGGCCGCTCGCCCTGGGCGTCCGGCACATCCTGGACGGCTCGCTGCCGGCCGGGCTGAGCAGGGCGGCCGGGACGGCGCCGCGCTCCGAGGAATGGCTTCGTGAACTCGGTGACCAGGGGCTCGAGTTCACGCTGCGGGTCGAGGACTGACGGGCCGGTCAGTCGGTGATCGCCTCGTGGACCAGTCGCTTGAGCTCGGGGTAGAGCTTCAGCGACTTCTTCGGCCTGAGCTGCGTCAGGAACTGGACGGTGAGATCGCGGCTCGGGTCGACCCAGAAGGTCGTCGTGGCGACGCCGCTCCAGCCGTAGGTGCCGAGCCCGGAGGGCGCCTGGGTGCGGCTCGGGTCGATGACCACGGAGACCCCGAGACCGAAGCCGACACCGTCGTTGCCGGGTTCGTCGTGGGCGGGGCGGCTGCCCAGGGCGCGCAGGTCGGCGCCGCCCGGGAGGTGGTTGCGGGTCATCAGGTCGACCGTCTCGGGCTTGAGCAGCCGCACGCCGTCGAGCTCGCCGCGGCGGCGCAGCAGCTCACTGAAACGGTGGATGTCGTACGCGGTCGCCACCATACCGCCGCTGCCCGACAGGAACCGGGGACGGCCGAACAGCGGCAGCCCCGGGATCCGCTCGATACCGCCGCTGTCGGCGTCGCCGTACAGCTCCGCCAGCCGGCCGGCCTGCTCGTCCGTGACCTGGAAGCCGGCGTCCGGCATGCCGAGCGGGCGGAAGATCCGCTCGGCGATGAACTCGTCCAGCGGCCGGCCGGAGACGACCTCGATGATCCGGCCCAGGACGTTGGTGGCCACCGAGTAGTTCCACTGCGTGCCCGGCTCGAACTGGAGCGGCAGCCGCGCGTACGCCTCCACCGTCCCGGCCAGGTCCGAGCCCGGCAGCACCGCCGACTCCAGCCCGGCCTCGCGGTACAGGGCGTCGACGGGGTGGCAGTGGTAGAAGGCGAAGGTCAGACCCGCGGTGTGGGTCATCAGATGCTTCACGAGCAGGGGCTGCCCGACCGGCCGGGTGGTGAGCCCGGCGCCCGAGCCGCCCGTGTACACCCGCTGCTCCGCGAAGGCCGGGAGGTGGTCGGCGACCGGGTCGTCGAGGCGCAGCAGGCCCTCCTCGACCAGTATCAGGGCGGCGACCGAGGTGACCGGCTTGGTCATCGAGTAGATCCGATAGAGCGTGTCGGCCTCGACGGGCAGTCCGGCGGCGATGTCACGGTGGCCGTGCGCGGTGACGTGGGCGACCCGGCCGCCGCGGGAGACGGCCACGAGGAACCCGGGCAGGCGCCCCTCGTCGACGAAGTGGGCGACGTGCTGGTCGAGCCGGTCCAGCGCCTTCGCGTCCAGCCCGACCTCGCTCGGGTCGACCTCTTGCCGCAGCAGTGCCATCGTTCTCCTCCGGTGCGCTCGTTCAAGGTGCGGTCCCGGCCTACCCCGCCCGGACGACCTCAGACCTCATGGTCGCGTAGGGAACGCGAGTGCGGACCCCTTTCGACGTCGTGATCGGTGTGCGTTGCGTCGCTTCCACCAGCCGGAGTGCCGGGCGCGGGGCCGGCCGGGGCGGGAGGCGGACCGCCCGGCAGCGCCCGGCAGACCGGGAGCGCCGCCGCGGCCACGAACGCCAGCACGACCAGGGGCGAGCGCACCGCGCCGAGATCCATGAGCACGGTCGCCGAAGCCACGCCCAGCAGCGGCCCGACGTTCATCGCGGTCTGCTGCAACCCGCCGGCCACCCCGGCCGACTCGGCGGGGGCCTGTCGTACGACGACATGGGTCGCCGCGACCATCACGGTGCCGAACCCCGCGCCCACCAGCGCGAACCCGGCGCACAGAGCGACCGGCGCCGAGGCCCGGGCGAGGACGAGCAGGCCGGCGGCGAGGACGACCATCGCCGCGGCGACCGTGAGACGGGCGCCGGACCGGCGCAGCAGGACGGCGGAGGTGGGCGCGGCGGCCACCAGCAGGGCGGCCAGCGGGAGGCTGAGCAGCGCGCTGCGCAGCGGGGTCAGCCCCAGCTCGTCCTGGAGTACGTAGACGCAGGTCAGCAAGGAGCCGTTGAGAGCCCCGGACGTCATGACGAGCACCGCGAGGGCCCCGCCCACCGCCCGGGAGCGCACGACCTCCGGCGGCAGCAGAGGGGAGCCGGTCCGGCGCTCGTGCCGTACGAAGGCGGCGCCGGCGAGGAGGGCGACCGGCGCCGACCATGTCACGCCGGGGAGGGTGACGAGGGTGTGCACCAGGCAGGCCAGGGATACGGCGAGCAGCAGGGCGCCGGGCAGGTCGAGCGGGACGTCGGCGGCTGTCCGCGGCGGGTCCTGTCGGTCCCGGGAGGCGAGGGCGAGCAGGCCGAACACCAGCGCGGGGGCGATGTTGAGGAGGAACACGGCCCGCCAGCCGAACCCGGTGGCCAGCGCACCGCCCACCACGGGCCCGGCCGCGGCGGCCACCCCGATGGACGCGGTGCGCACGGCGATCGGCGTCCGCAGCCGCTCGGGCGGGTACGCGGCCCGCAGCATCCCCAGCGTGGCCGGCTGCAGCAGCGCTCCGAACACTCCCTGCACGACGCGCAGCCCGATCACCCAGCCGACGTCCGGCGCCAGCGCGATGCCCGCCGAGGCGGCGCCGAAGCCGAGCATGCCCAGGGCGAAGGTGCGCCGGTGTCTGTAGCGGTCTCCGAGCCGTCCGGCGAACACCAACAGGCCCGCCACCGCGACGAGATACCCGGTGCTGGTCCACTGGACCTGGGTGAGGGAGGCGCCCAGGTCGCGGCGCAGGGTGGGCTGCGCGACGGTGAGCACGGTGCCGTCCAGGGCGACCACCATCGCACCGGCCACGCTGCTCGCCAGCGTGAGTGGCGGGGAGAGGCGGGAACGCTTCACCGGCCGGCCGCCGGACCGAGATGCGCGTCCAGGGCGGTGCGCAGAAGGGGTGCGAAGTCCTCGGCGCCTGTGGCGAGTTGGAGGCTTCCCCAGCGCCAGAGCTGGGCGATGCCGTGCAGGTTCGCCCACAGCGCGCCCGCGACCGACGGGGCGTCGCTGCCGGGCCGGATCCGGCCGACCAGGTCCACCAGGACGCCGAACAGCGGAAGGCTGGTGTCCCGAAGTCGCAAGTGGCCGCTCTCCAGCAGGTCATGACGGAACATCAGCTCGTACATGCCCGGGTTGTCCAGCGCGAACTCCAGGTAGGTCCGTGCCAGTTCGGTCAGCCGGACGCGCGGATCGGTCGCGCCGTCGCTCGGCGTCGCCGTGACCCTGGCGCCCAGCTGGGCGAAGCCGCGGTGGGCGATGGCGGACAGCAGCTCCAGATGGGTGGGGAAGTGGCGGCGGGGCGCACCGTGCGAGACGCCGGCCCGGCGCGCGATCTCCCGCAGGGTGAGCGCTCCCGCGCCTTCCCGGGCGACCAGGTCCACACCGACGTCGACGAGACGGGTCCGCAGATCGGGGTCCGGTTCTGGGGCTGATTCGGGGGCCGGTTTCTCGGAGTGACTCATAGACACTGTCTACCAGGAGTGAGTAGACAGTGTCTACTCGCTGAGTGCGCGGCGAGCGCCGGGATGCGGACGGGGGAATGCGGGCCGGGAAGGCGCACCGGAGGTGCGGACCGGGAATGCGGTCCGAGGTGGTGCCGGTTGTGTCGACATGACTCAGGACACGACGCAGAACGCGCTGCTCGCACTGCTCTCCGAGGGCCGCGGTGGGGTGCTGGTCACCCTCAAGCACGACGGCCGCCCCCAGTTGTCGAACGTCAGCCACCGCTACTACCCGGACGAGGGCGTCATCCGGATCTCCGTCACGGACGACCGCGCCAAGACCCGCAACCTGCGCCGCGACCCCCGGGCGTCGTACCACGTCACCGCCGCGGACCGCCGCGCCTACACGGTGGCCGAGGCCACCGCCGACCTCTCGCCGGTCGCGAAGGACCCCTACGACGCCACCGTCGAGGAACTCGTCCGCCTCTACCGCGACATCCTGGGCGAGCATCCCGACTGGGACGACTACCGCGCCGCCATGGTCCGCGACCGCCGCCTGGTGCTGCGCCTGCGGGTGGAGCGGGCGTACGGCATCCCCAAGGGCGCCAACGACGGCTAGTACTCCCGTGGTGCCTCTCCGGTTGTCCCGGCGGCGCGGCTGCTCCGGGTCCGGTGAGCCGCGCCGGACCGTCCGTCACCCGTGCCGGTGATCCTCGGGGCGCATGTCCCCACGGCCGCGTCCGGCGCCGCCACCCTGGGGACATGCGCCGCCCACTGTCCCTCGCCGCCGTCCTGGCCTGCGTCCTGCTCGCCGGAGGCTGTGTCTCCGTTCCCTCCAGTGCCCCGCCGCCGACCCCTCGCATGGAGGCCGCCGCCGCCCGCACACCGTCCCCGCTGCCTCCGGCGGCCCAGCCCTCCGCCCGCACCGCCCTCGTCACCACCGCTCCCGTCAGGAAGGCGGCGAAACGGCACGCGGACCGCCCGGTGACGACCCGGCGGCGTTCCACGGGTTCCGCCGGGCACGAGCGGCCCCGCGTCCCGGCGCCGCAGCAGCCGCACAGGGCCGTGCGTCCCGCGCCGGCCCGGCCCGCGGGTCCGGGCGCCCGCCGTCACGGCGCCGCGCCGGCGGCGCCCCGTCACCGGCCGGCGCGACCGCGCACCGCCCGGCCGCAGTCCACTTACGACCTGCGCACCGTGTGTGGCTGGGCCCATCGGGCTCCCGTGCCGTCGGGGGCGGCCTCCCTCTGTGACTCCTACGTGCGTTGAACCGGCGGTGCGTCCCGGGCGTTCCGGGTGTCCCGGGCATCCTGGGCGGGGGGATTTCCGGCCACCGCGCCGGCGGCCCCGGCCGTCCGGCTACGGGGTGTGGTCGTCGCTGCGGGCTTCCAGCGCGTGCAGGACGGCGACCATGTCCGCGCCCGCGTGGCCCAGGGCCACGGTCTCCTCGAACAGGGCGTGGCAGGTGTCGAGGAGCGGGGAGGCCAGACCGGACGCCCGTGCGGCGTCGGCGATCAGGCGGTTGTTCTTGAGGACGTCCAGTGCGGCGGCCTGCACCGCGAAGTCGCCCGTCAGCAGCTTGGGCGCCTTCATCCGCGACACCCCGCTCGCCAGGGGGCCGGCGGCCACGACGTCCAGGAACAGCCGCCGGTCCAGTCCCTGCCGCTCCGCGAAGTGGAACGCCTCGGTGAGGCCGGTCACCTGTGTGATCAGGAACAGGTTCACCGCGAGCTTCATCAGCAGCGCGCCGGGCGCCGGACCGCAGCGGAACGTCTCGTGACACATCGGGGCGAGCAGCGGCCGTACGGTGTCCACGGCCGCCTCCTCGCCGGCGAGCATCGCCACCAGCCGGCCCTCCTCGGCCGGGACCCGCGACCCCGACACGGGCGCCTCGACGTACCGGCCGCCCGCGGCGCGCACGTCCGCCTCCAGCGCGCGCGAGTACTCGGGTGAGGTCGTGCCCATGGTGACGACCACCCGACCGGCCACCCGCGCGCCGAAGTCCGGGGTGCCGCGTCCGAGGACGGCGTCGACGGCGGTCCCGTCGGCCAGCATGAGGATCACGACGCCGGCGCGCGCGAACACGTCGGCGGGGCCCGCCGCGACCTCGGCACCGGCCGCGCGCAGAGCCTCGGCGGGGGCCGCCGTGCGGTTCCACACCACCAGGGGCGTCCCGGCGCGGGCCAGCCGCAGCGCCATGGGGCGTCCCATCACGCCGAGACCGATGAATCCGACCTGCACGGCGGCCGCCTTTCCGTCACCCCGATGTCTATGACAGCGGTCATAGTAGCGGGTGCGTGGCAGATCCTATGACGCCGGTCATAGGATGCGGGGGAGTACCTGATCTCGGAGGAGGCCCACCATGCCGGTGCCCGAACGCGGACCCCGTGAGCGGATGGTCTTCAGCGCGGCCCAGCTCATCCGCCGCGACGGAGTCGTCGCGACCGGCATGCGCGAGGTCGCCGTCCATGCGGGTGCGCCCCGGGGCTCGCTCCAGCACTACTTCCCCGGCGGCAAGCAGCAGCTGGTCAACGAGGCCGTGGACTGGGCGGGCCGCTACGCCGGCAAGCGCGTCGCCCGTTTCCTGGACGAGCTGACGAAGACCGGCGAGCCCACTCCCGCCGGGCTCTTCGCCGCGATGGTGCGCCAGTGGACGGACGAGTACGCGGCGTCCGGCTTCGCCACCGGCTGCCCCGTCGCCGCCGCGACCGTCGACTGCGCTGCCTCCGGCGACGCCACCCGGGAGGCCGCGGCCGCCGCGTTCGCGGCCTGGACGGGCCCGGTCGCCGAGGCCCTGACCGGCATGGGCGTCCCGGTGGCCCGGGCCGGCTCACTCGCCACCCTCATGGTCGGCGCCCTGGAGGGAGCGATCCTGATCGCCCGGGCGGAACGGGACGTACGAGCATTGACGACGGTCGCGACGGAGCTGGCTCCCCTGCTGGACGCGGCCGTCGCGAGAGGCGTCGCCCAGGGGTGAGCGTCACCCCACCCGCCACCGGTGGGCTCGGCCGAACCCCCGGCGCCAGGAAGGCGGCCGGGGGTTCGTGAGTCGCGGGACCGGGAGCGACGGAGCCGGGGGTCGGGGAACCGGGTGTCACGGAAATCCCGTTTCACCGCGTTGCGCAGTCACGGAGCGCCCCAGTCACGGAGTGCCGGGGTGCCGGAGTGCCGGAGTGCCGGGGCGCCGGGGTGAGTCACCCTGGCAGTGAGGGAATCAGGCGGCAACCGTTTCCGGCTGCGACGCCTCCCGCACGCCCCGCTCGCCCAGCTGCTCCGTCGGGATCTTCGCGGTCTCCCGGGCCGACAGGGCCGCGATCACCGGCGGGACGCACAGCGCCGCCGTGAAGAGGGCCACCGAGGACCAGCCGTCGCCGTCCGGGCCCGCGATCTGCGCGGCGAAGGTGACCGCGAATCCGGCCACCGCGAAGCCGATCTGGGTACCGATCGCCATGCCGGACAGACGGACGCGGGTGGAGAACATCTCGCCGTAGAAGGAGGGCCACACGCCGTTCGCGGCGCTGTAGACCACACCGAAGGTGGCGATGCCCAGCAGCAGGATCAGCGGGTAGGAGCCGGTGGAGATCGCCCAGAGGTAGGCGAACATCATCACCGCGCTGCCGGCCGCGCCGATCAGGTACACCGGACGGCGGCCGATGCGGTCGGAGAGCGTGGCCCATGCCGGGATGGCCGCCAGCGCCACCAGGTTGGCCAGCGCGCCCACCCACAGCATGGAGGTGCGGCTCATCCCGACCGAGTCGCTGGTCGCGTACGCCAGCGCCCACACCGTGAAGATGGTGCTGACCGAGGCGACGAGCGCGCCCGCGACCACCCGGAGGACGTCCGCCCAGTGCTCGCGCAGCAGCACCACCAGCGGCAGCTTGACGACCTCGCCGGTGGCCTGCTGGGCGGCGAAGGCCGGGGTCTCCTCCAGCTTGCGGCGGATGACGTAGCCGACGACGGCGACCGCGATGCTCAGCCAGAACGGGACCCGCCAGCCCCAGGACAGCAGCTGCTTCTCGGGAAGGGCCGCGATCGGGATGAAGACGAGCGTGGCGAGGAGCTGACCGCCCTGGGTGCCGCTGAGGGTGAAGCTGGTGAAGAAGCCCCGTCGCTCCGACGGCGCGTGCTCCAGCGTCATGGAGTTGGCGCTGGCCTGCTCCCCGGCCGCCGAGATGCCCTGGAGCACGCGGCACAGCACCAGCAGGACGGGCGCGAGCGTGCCGACCTGCCCGCGGGTGGGCAGGCAGCCGATGAGGAACGTCGAGACGCCCATCAGGATCAGCGTGAAGACCATGATCTTCTTGCGGCCCACGCGGTCGCCGAAGTGGCCGAGGAAGAGCGCGCCGATGGGCCGGGCCGCGTAGGCGACACCGAATGTGGCCAGCGAGAGCAGGGTCGCGGTGGCCGGGTCGGACTCGTCGAAGAAGACCTTCGGGAAGATCAGTGCTGCCGCGCTGCCGTAGATGAAGAAGTCGTAGTACTCCAGAGCGCTGCCGATCCAGGCCGCCATGGCGGCTTTCTTCGGCTGGCCGGGAGGTGCGGCGGGGACGGACACGGCGTGCTCCTTCGAGGGAACTCCAACGTACGTGGAGTGAGGCAAGGGGAGTAGGGCCGGTCCCCTGGGGTGCGGGGCGGCTGCGCCGGGTGCGTGCCCGGCTAATTAACCCACTGGGTAGTTAGTAGCGGATGGCTAGGGATGTTGCGCTGATGTTTCTCCGCTGTCAATAGGGGGCGCCAAGGATCTCCGAGGAAGTGCCGCGTCGGTCCGCGGGGTCCGGCCCGCCGGGTCCGCACGTGCCGGCCGTCGGGTCGGCCCGCCCGGTCGGCCCGGTGGTCGGCCCCTCGGACCGGCCCGACGGCCCTGCCCCTCGGACCGGCGTGCGGGACCGGCCGTGGCGGTCGGCCCACCGGGTCGCCGGGTCCCACCGGCCCACCGGCCCACCGGGTCCCGACGGGGCTGCCCGCCGGATCAGTCCGTCGCGCGTTCCGCCGTCAGGTAGGCGATCACCATGTCGCCGAGCATGGCGCGGTAGTGCTCCCGCTGGGCCGGGTCGACCAGGTCGCGGCCGAACAGGGCGCCGAACGTGTGCCGGTTGGCCACCCGGAAGAAGCAGAAGGAGCTGATCATCGCGTGCAGGTCCACGGCGTCCACCTCGGCCGTGAACAGTCCGGACTCCCGCCCGGAGGCGAGGATGCGGCGGATCACGTCGAGCGCGGGGGAGCCGATCCGTCCGAGCTTCTCGGAGGCGGCGATGTGCTCGGCCTCGTGGATGTTCTCGATGCTCACCAGGCGGATGAAGTCGGGGTGCTGCTCGTGGTGGTCGAAGGTCAGCTCCGCCAGCCGGCGGATGGCCGCCACCGGGTCGAGGTGTTCGACGTCGAGCTGCTGCTCGGCCTCGCGGATCACGCCGTAGGCCCGCTCCAGGACGGCGGTGAAGAGCTGCTCCTTGCCGCCGAAGTAGTAGTAGATCATCCGCTTCGTGGTGCTGGTGCGGGCGGCGATGTCGTCGACCCGGGCTCCGGCGTAGCCGACCCGGGCGAACTCCAGTGTCGCCACGTCGAGGATCTCGGCCCGGGTCCGGGCGGCGTCGCGCATGCGCCCGTTGCCGTGGGGTCGTGCCGGTTCGTCGACGCTGGTCATCCGGGTTCCTTCGGGCGGCGTGGGTGCAGTGTCGAGATTCTAGAAGCCTGCCCCCGTCCCGTGACGTGAGAGGGCTTCCCTCGGCGTCCGCCCAGGTGTTATGACTAACTCACCAGTTCGTACATTAGCCAGCCGATCAGGAGGTCCGCCGTGGCCGTCGTCTTCAAGGACTCGTATCTCGTCGGACTGATCGGCTCCGGCATCGGTCCGTCCCTCAGCCCGGCGCTGCACGAGCGGGAGGCCGACCGGCAGGGCCTGCGGTACGTGTACCGGCTCATCGACATCGACGTGCTGGGGCTCGGGCCCGAGGCGGTCGGAGACCTGGTGTGCGCCGCCCGTGACCTGGGCTTCGACGGGCTCAACATCACGCACCCGTGCAAGCAGCTGGTCATCCCGCACCTCGACGCGCTCGCCCCGCAGGCCGAGGCGCTCGGCGCGGTCAACACCGTGGTCTTCGAGGACGGCCGGGCCGTCGGCCACAACACCGACGCAACCGGTTTCGCCGCCTCTTTCGCGCGCGGTCTGCCCGACGTGCCGCTGGAGCGGGTGGTGCAGCTGGGCGCCGGAGGCGCGGGCGCGGCCGTCGCGCACGCCACCCTCACCCTGGGCGCCGGGCAGGTCACCGTCGTGGACGCGCTGGCCGACCGGGCCGCGGATCTCGCCGGTTCCCTCAACCGTCACTTCGGACCCGGCCGGGCCGCGGCGGCGGGCCCGGACCGGCTGGCCGAACTGCTCGCGCGGGCCGACGGCGTCGTGCACGCCACCCCCACCGGCATGGCCGCCCACCCCGGTCTGCCCTTCCCGGCCGGGCTGCTGCGCCCCGACCTGTGGGTCGCCGAGGTCGTCTACCGTCCGCTGGAGACCGAGCTGCTGCGCACCGCGCGCGCGGTCGGCTGCGCCACTCTGGACGGGGGCGGCATGGCCGTCTTCCAGGCCGTGGACGCCTTCCGTCTGTTCACCGGCCGTGAACCCGACAGCGTCGGCATGCTGGGCGACTTCGCGGAGATGGCCCGTGGCGCGGAGCACTCCGCGGGCCACGCCGTATGACGCCCGCGGGCCGTCCACGGCCCGCGGCGCCCACGCGGCGAAGCCGCGGGATGTCACCCCCCGCGCCCCCGACAGGACGCGGCACAGCCTCCGAAGGAGCACGCCCGTGCGTACGTCGATAGCCACCGTCTCCCTCAGCGGATCCCTCACCGAGAAGCTCACGGCCGCCGCCCGGGCCGGTTTCGACGGCGTCGAGATCTTCGAGAACGACCTGCTCGCGAGCCCCCTCACCCCGGAGGAGGTCCGCGCCCGCTGCGCCGATCTCGGCCTCACCGTCGATCTCTACCAGCCGATGCGGGACATCGAGGCGGTGCCGGCCGAGGAGTTCGCCCGCAACCTGCGGCGCGCCCGGCACAAGTTCGAGCTGATGGACAGGCTCGGCGCGGACACCGTCCTGGTCTGCTCCAGCGTCTCCCCGCTCGCGGTGGACGACGACGTGCTCGCCGCCGGGCAGCTGGGCGAACTCGCCGACCTGGCCCAGGACTTCGGCATCCGCATCGCCTATGAGGCGCTCGCCTGGGGGCGGCACGTCAGCACCTGGGACCACGCCTGGCGCATCGTCGAGGCGGCCGGCCACCCCGCGCTCGGCACCTGCCTGGACAGCTTCCACATCCTGTCCCGGAGCTCCGGTCCGAAGGACCTCGCAGGCATCGAGGACATCCCCGGCGAGAAGATCTTCTTCCTCCAGCTGGCCGACGCCCCGCTGCTCGGCATGGACGTCCTCCAGTGGAGCCGCCACCACCGCTGCTTCCCCGGTCAGGGCGGCTTCGACGTCGCCGGGCTGGTGAGACACGTGCTGCGCACCGGTTACGACGGACCGCTCTCGCTGGAGGTCTTCAACGACGTCTTCCGGCAGGCCGAGGCCGGCCCGACCGCCGTGGACGCCCGCCGCTCCCTGCTGATCCTCCAGGAGGAGGCCGGTGTCCGGGCGCTGCCCGCGCCCGCCGCCCCCACCGGGGTCGCCTTCGCCGAGCTGGTCACCCACGACGCCGAACCCGTCGCCGCCCTCCTCACCTGCCTCGGCTTCGTCCGCACCGCCCGCCACCGCGGCAAGCCGGTCGAGCTGTGGGAGCAGGGCGAGGCCCGCGTCCTGGTCAACACCGGTCCCGCCGCCCGGCGTGACGGCACCACCCTCACCGCGCTCGGCCTGGAGTCACCGGACCCGGCGGCGGCCGCCCGCCGCGCCGAGGCGCTGCTCGCCCCCGTCCTGCCCCGGCGTCGAGCCGCCGAGGACGCCCCGCTCGACGCGGTCGCCGCCCCCGACGGCACGGAACTCTTCCTGTGCGCGACCGACCGGCCCGAACTGCCGAACTGGCGTGCCGACTTCGCGGACGTCCCGCACGCTGCGGCCGCCTCGGACGCCGTCCGTGTCGACCATGTGGCGCTCACCCAGCCCTGGCACCACTTCGACGAGGCGGTGCTCTTCCACCGCGGCGTCCTCGGCCTCGACGCCCAGGAGAGCGTCGACGTCGCCGACCCCTACGGGCTGCTGCGCAGCCGCGCCGTCGCCAACGCCGACGGCAGCGTCCGGTTCCCGCTCACCGTCGGCGCGGCCCCCGGCGACGACACCGCGCACGCCCGGCACATCGCGTTGGCGACCGACGACGTGGTCGCCGCGGCCCGCCGGTTCACCGAGGCAGGCGGACGCCTGCTGCCCATCCCGGCGAACTACCACGACGACCTCGCGGCCCGCTTCGACTTCGCCGACGGCGAGCTGGAGACCTATCGTGACCTCGGCATCCTCTACGACCGGGACGCGCACGGCGTCTTCCGGCACTGCTACACGCACACCGTCGGCCGGGTCTTCTTCGAGCTCGTCCAGCGCGACGGCGGCTACCAGGGGTACGGCGCCGCCAACGCGCCGGTGCGGCTGGCCGCCCAGCGCGCCGTGCGCTGACCTACTGCCGGCTGACCGTCCTGGTCACACCGGCGACGACCGTCGTGGCCAGGATCCAGCCGGTCACGATGAGGACGTACGACAGTGACTGGTACCAGCCCCTCGGCGCGAACGCGCTTTCCTGCCCGAAGGAGATGACGGGCAGGAGCAGGTCGAGGGTGTAGAAGACCGGGTTGAAGTCGGGTGCCTCGCCGGCCTTGAGCGGGGGCGGGTGGTGTCCCGCGTAGGCGATCGAGCCGACGGCCAGCAGGGACAGCAGCCAGACGGCCGCGCGCAGCGGGCGGAAACCGTAGCCGACGGCCGCGTCCTGGAGGTGGCCCCACACCCGGCCGTACCAGGGCAGGGTGCCGCGATGCCGGCGCTGCTTGGCCAGCTGCACCACCCGGGCCGCGCGGTCGTCGCCGGTGCGGCGGTAGGCGGCGGTCAACTGCTCGTAGGCGTGCGGGTCGAACGCCCCGTCGTCGCGTTCCAGCATCGGCAGCCGCCGTTCGGCGGGCTCGTGCGGGGTGAGGAAGGTGTAGGTGAGATCCAGCAGCCGCACCTGGTCGGGCAGCATCTCCGGCTCCAGCTGGAGCTGGCCCACCTCGGCGCGCCGCAGATTGAGCCGGCCCTGGACCGGGGTGCCCTCGCGCAGCCAGAGCTCCCCTATGACACAGCTGCTGGCCCGCAGCGCGGTGCCGCCCGGGTTGGACAGGGAGGTGCGCAGCAGATCCACCCGGCCGGGGATGCGGGAGCCGCGCAGGTCGATCCGGCCGTGTGCGCGCAGCCGCCGGCCCAGCAGGTTGGCCCCCACGTCGAGGGACTCCGCGCTCAGCACATGCGCGCCGGGGTTGTTCAGTTCGGCGTCCTCCAGGTCGATCGAGCCGGTGACGGAGGCGCCGTCGAGCCGGATCAGGCCCTGGGTGCGCAGACCGCGGGCGCAGAGGTCGTCGTCGATGGAGACCTGGTTGAGCTGGAGGACGGGCTGGACGGGGTCCGTCGAGGTGACCTCCGCCCCGTCGAGGTACAACGCACCCGAGATCTGCGCTCTGCTGAGGTGCACGGGGCCGCCGATACGGCAGCGGGTCAGCCGTAGCCCCCCGTCGATCCGGGCGTGCGACGCGTCCAGGCCGGGCAGCTCGGAGTCGCGCAGGCTGACGTAGTTGAGCTGGGCGCCGACGAGCCGCGGAGCCTCGTCGAAGCGGCAGTGGACCAGGCGGAACATGCTGTCGACGACCGCGTGCCGCAGGTCGAGCAGACCGGTGACGCGTGCGCCGGCGAGCTTGAGGGCGGCTATCTCCCCCGGTTCACGGGGGCCGTTGAGCAGCAGAGCCCGCAACACGGCCGCGCGCACGCTGCGTTCGGGGCCGTACTCCTCGCCCTGAGCGCGGAAGTCCACGGCCGCCCCTGTGGCGAAGGCCCGCCAGAGTCGCCGTTCGGCCGGTGTCAGATCGTCGATCTCCATCAGCCGTGACTCTGGCGGGCCTCGCCGAGCGGTGTCAACCGCCTATGCCCGTACGTTCCATTCGGCGATCACGGGCCGCCCGTGCTCCGTCGACAGACGACTCAGGGTGGCCGTGGCCAGCTGGAACAACCGTCCCTCGGCGGGCGGCAGCCCGAGCCGACGAGCCGTCAGCACCCGCAGGAAATGCGAGTGGGCGACGAGGACGACGTCACCGTCGTCGCGTGCCAGCGCGGTGTCCACCCGGGCCAGCACCCGGTCGGCGCGGCGGCCGATCTCCTCGGGCGACTCGCCGGGCCGGCCGTCCGGGCCGGGCGGCACGCCGTCCGTCCACAGGTCCCAGGCGGGACGCGTGCGGTGTATCTCGTCGGTGGTGACGCCCTCGTAGCCGCCGTAGTCCCATTCGTGCAGGTCGGGTTCGGGCAGGGCGCCGGTGATGCCGGCGAGTTCGGCGGTGCGTATCGCGCGGTGCAGCGGGCTGGTCAGGGCGAGCGAGAGGGTCCGGCCGGAGAGGAGCGGAGCGAGCGACTTGGCCTGTTCCTCACCGTGTCCGGTGAGAGGCAGGTCGGTGAAGCTGGTGTGCTGTCCCGACAGGCTCCACTCCGTCTCCCCGTGGCGGACCAGCAGCAGATCCCCCACGGCCGGGCCTACTTCTTCGCCGACTCGACGGCGTGGCCGCCGAACTGGTTGCGCAGCGCGGCGATCATCTTCATCTGCGGCGAGTCCTCCTGGCGGGAGGCGAACCGCGCGAAGAGGGACGCCGTGATGGCGGGCAGCGGTACGGCGTTGTCGATGGCGGCCTCGACCGTCCAGCGGCCCTCGCCGGAGTCCTCCGCGTAACCGCGCAGCTTGTCGAGGTGCACGTCCTCGTCGAGGGCGTTGACGGCCAGGTCGAGCAGCCAGGACCGGATGACGGTCCCCTCCTGCCAGGACCGGAAGACCTCGCGCACGTTCTCCACGGAGTCCACCTTCTCGAGGAGCTCCCAGCCCTCGGCGTACGCCTGCATCATGGCGTACTCGATGCCGTTGTGGACCATCTTCGAGAAGTGCCCGGCGCCGACCTTGCCCGCGTGGACGTAGCCGTACGGGCCCTCCGGCTTGAGCGCGTCGAAGATCGGCTGCACCCTGGCGACGTGCTCGGCGTCGCCGCCGACCATCAGGGCGTAGCCGTTCTGGAGGCCCCAGACGCCGCCGGACACACCGGCGTCGACGAAGCCGATGCCCTTGGCGCCGAGCTCCTCGGCGTGCTTCTCGTCGTCCGTCCAGCGGGAGTTGCCGCCGTCGACGACCGTGTCGCCGCTCTCGAGCAGCCCGCCGAGCTCGTCGATGACGGACTGGGTGGCGGCGCCGGCCGGGACCATCACCCAGACGGTGCGCGGCGCTTCGAGCTTGTCGACGAGTTCGGCGAGATCGCTGACGTCGGAGACCTCGGGGTTGCGGTCGTACCCGATGACGGTGTGGCCGGCGCGGCGGATGCGCTCGCGCATGTTGCCGCCCATCTTGCCGAGACCGATCAGGCCCAGCTGGATCGATGTCATGTCAGTTCACTACTTCCTGAGTTCGCGGTAGGCGGCGACGAGAGCGGCGGTGGAGGGATCGAGGCCGGGGACCTCGGCGCCTTCGGTGAGGGCGGGTTCGACGCGCTTGGCGAGCACCTTGCCGAGCTCCACGCCCCACTGGTCGAAGGAGTCGATGTCCCACACGGCGCCCTGCACGAACACCTTGTGCTCGTAGAGGGCGATGAGCTGACCGAGCACCGACGGGGTCAGCTCGGGGCTGAGGATCGTGGTGGTGGGGTGGTTGCCCTGGAAGGTGCGGTGCGCCACCTGCTCCTCGGGCACGCCCTCCGACCGGACCTCCTCGGCGGTCTTGCCGAAGGCGAGGGCCTGCCCCTGCGCGAACAGGTTGGCCATCAACAGGTCGTGCTGTGCCTTGAGTTCGCCGCTCAGCTCGTCGAGCGGACGGGCGAAGCCGATCAGGTCGGCCGGGATCAGCTTCGTGCCCTGGTGGATCAACTGGTAGTAGGCGTGCTGCCCGTTGGTGCCCGGGGTGCCCCACACCACGGGTCCGGTCTGCCACCGCACGGGCCGGCCCTCGCGGTCCACCGACTTGCCGTTGGACTCCATGTCGAGCTGCTGGAGGTAGGCGGTGAACTTCGAGAGGTAGTGGCTGTAGGGGAGCACGGCGTGCGACTGGGCGTCGAAGAAGTTGCCGTACCAGATGCCCAGCAGGCCGAGGATCAGCGGGGCGTTGGACTCTGCGGGCGCGGTCCGGAAGTGGTCGTCGACCGTCCTGAACCCGTCGAGCAGCTCCCGGAAGCGCTCCGGGCCGATGGCGATCATCAGCGACAGGCCGATCGCCGAGTCGAAGGAGTAACGACCGCCGACCCAGTCCCAGAACTCGAACATGTTGGCCGTGTCGATGCCGAAGTCGGCGACCTTCTCGGCGTTCGTGGACAGCGCCACGAAGTGCTTCGCGACCGCCTTGTCGTCGCCGCCCAGCCCCTTCAGGAGCCAGGTGCGCGCGGAGGTGGCGTTGGTGATCGTCTCGATCGTGGTGAAGGTCTTGGAGGCGACGATGAACAGCGTCTCGGCGGGATCCAGGTCGTGGACCGCCTCGTGGAGATCGGCGCCGTCGACGTTGGAGACGAACCGGAAGGTCAGCGAGCGGTCCGTGTAGGCCCGCAGCGTCTCGTACGCCATCGCCGGCCCGAGGTCGGAGCCGCCGATGCCGATGTTGACGACGTTCCGGATGCGCCGGCCCGTGTGACCGGTCCACTCACCGGAGCGCACACGCTCGGCGAAGCCGCTCATCCTGTCCAGGACGGCGTGGACCTGGGGGACGACGTTCTCGCCGTCGACCTCGACCACGGCGTCCGCGGGGGCCCGCAGCGCGGTGTGCAGGACCGCGCGGTCCTCGGTGATGTTGATCCTCTCGCCGCGGAACATGGCGTCCCGCAGCCCGAACACGTCGGTGGCGGCGGCGAGTTCGCGCAGCAGGGCGAGCGTCTCGTCGGTGACCAGGTTCTTGGAGAAGTCGATGCGCAGGTCGCCGACGCGCACCACGTACCGCTCCGCGCGCTCCGGGTCCGCCGCGAACAGCTCCCGCAGAGGCGTCTGCCACCGGGCGCGGTGGTCCTTCAGCGCGGTCCACTCGGGCCGCTGGTCGAGCCGGGGGGTGTCAGACATGGGAGGGGGTCTCCTTGGTGCCCTCGCCACGCAGGGCGATGGCGTACATCTCGTCCGCGTCGAGGCGCCTGAGCTCCTCGGCGATGAGTTCGGAGGTGGCGCGGACCTTCAGCGCGAGGGTGCGCGAGGGCTGGCCGGGCAGCGTCAGCGTGGCCAGCGGGCCCTCGGGGCGGTCGATGACGATCTCGCCGTTCGCGGTGCCGAGCCGGACGGCCGTGACGACCGGTCCCGGGGTGACGACCCGGTCGACGGTGACGTTCAGCCGGGCCTCCAGCCAGCGCGCGAGCAGCTCGGCGCTGGGGTTGTCGGCCTCGCTCTCGACGGCTGCCGAGGTGATCGGCACCTGGGCCTGGTCCAGAGCCGCAGCGAGCATCGAGCGCCACGGGGTGAGCCGGGTCCAGGCGAGGTCGGTGTCGCCGGGCGCGTACGACTTCACGCGCGCCGCCAGGGCCGTCAGCGGCCGTTCGACGGCGTACATGTCGGTGATCCTGCGCTGCGCGAGGGCGCCCAGCGGGTCCTTGGCGGGGTTCACCGGCGCGTCCACCGGCCACCACACGACGACCGGGGCGTCCGGCAGCAGCAGCGGCAGGACGACGGAGTCGGCGTGGTCGGACACCTCCCCGTACGTCCGCAGGATGACCGTCTCGCCGGTGCCCGCGTCGGCACCCACCCGGACCTCGGCGTCGAGGTGGGAGTTGGTGCGGTCGCGCGGGCTGCGGGCATGCCGCTTGATGACGACCAGGGTGCGCGAGGGGTGCTCGTGCGAGGCCTCCTCGGCCGCCTTGATCGAGTCGTAGGCGTTCTCCTCGTCCGTGACGATGACCATCGTCAGGACCATGCCCACGGCCGGTGTGCCGATGGCGCGGCGACCCTGCACCAGCGCCTTGTTGATCTTGCTTGCCGTGGTGTCGTCCAGGTCGATCTTCATGGCCTGCGCCAGCTCCGTCCGTCTCGTGCGAGCATCTCGTCGGCTTCCTCGGGTCCCCAGCTGCCCGAGGCGTACTGCGCGGGCTTGCCGTGCCGTGCCCAGTACTCCTCGATCGGGTCGAGGATCTTCCAGGACTCTTCCACTTCCTGGTGGCGGGGGAACAGGTTGGCGTCGCCGAGCAGCACGTCCAGGATGAGGCGCTCGTACGCCTCCGGGCTGGACTCGGTGAAGGACTCGCCGTACGCGAAGTCCATCGTGACGTCCCGGATCTCCATCGAGGTGCCGGGCACCTTGGAGCCGAAGCGGACCGTGATGCCCTCGTCCGGCTGGACGCGGATGACGATGGCGTTCTGGCCGAGCTCCTCGGTCGCGGTGGAGTCGAAGGGGGAGTGGGGAGCGCGCTGGAAGACGACCGCGATCTCGGTGACCCGGCGGCCGAGGCGCTTGCCGGTGCGCAGGTAGAACGGCACGCCCGCCCAGCGGCGGTTGTCGACGTTCAGCTTCACGGCGGCGAAGGTGTCCGTCGTGGAGACCGGGTCGATGCCGTCCTCCTCCAGATAGCCGAGCACCTTCTGGCCGCCCTGCCAGGCGCCCGCGTACTGCCCGCGCACGGTGTGCCTGCCCAGATCCTCCGGCAGTTTCACGGCCCTGAGCACCTTGAGCTTCTCGGTGAGCAGCGCGTTCGCGTCGAAGGCGGCGGGCTCCTCCATGGCGGTGAGGGCCATGAGCTGGAGCAGGTGGTTCTGGATGACGTCACGGGCGGCGCCGATGCCGTCGTAGTAGCCGGCCCGGCCGCCGATGCCGATGTCCTCGGCCATCGTGATCTGCACGTGGTCGACGTACGACCGGTTCCAGATCGGCTCGAACATGGTGTTGGCGAAGCGCAGCGCCAGGATGTTCTGGACGGTCTCCTTGCCCAGGTAGTGGTCGATGCGGAACACCTGGTCCGGCTCGAACACGTCGTGCACGACCGCGTTCAGCTCCTGCGCGCTGGCCAGGTCGTGCCCGAAGGGCTTCTCGATGACCGCCCGCCGCCAGGACCCCTCCGGCCCCCGGGCCAGCCCGTGCTTCTTGAGCTGCTCGACGACCTTGGGGAAGAACTTCGGCGGCACGGAGAGATAGAAGGCGAAGTTGCCGCCCGTGCCGCGGGAGGAGTCCAGCTCCTCGACCGCGTCACGCAGCTGCTTGAACGCCGTGTCGTCGTCGAAGTCGCCGGGGACGAACCGCATGCCCTCGGCGAGCTGCTGCCAGACCTCCTCGCGGAACGGCGTCCGGGAGTGCTCGCGCACCGCGTCGTGGACGACCTGCGCGAAGTCCTGGTCCTCCCAGTCGCGGCGGGCGAAGCCGACGAGCGAGAAGCCCGGCGGGAGCAGACCGCGGTTGGCGAGGTCGTAGACCGCCGGCATCAGCTTCTTGCGGGACAGGTCGCCGGTCACGCCGAAGATGACGAGGCCGGAGGGGCCGGCGATGAGGGGCAGGCGCCGGTCGCCTGCGTCCCGCAGGGGGTTCTCCCAGGCCGCGCCGAGACTGCTGGTACTCATTCCGCGTCAACTCCCTTGCTCATCAGCGACTTCGTGACCGCGTCCAGAAGGTCCTGCCACGCCACCGCGAACTTGGCGACACCCTCGTCCTCCAACCGGGTGACGACCTCGTCGTAGGAGATGCCGAGCGCCTCGACGGCGGCGAGGTCGGCACGCGCCTGGGCGTAGCCGCCGGTGACCGTGTCACCGGTGATGTCGCCGTGGTCGGCGGTGGCGTTCAGCGTGGCCTCGGGCATGGTGTTGACCGTGCCCGGTGCGACCAGATCGTCCACGTACAGCGTGTCCTTGTAGGCAGGATCCTTCACACCGGTGGATGCCCACAGCGGACGCTGCCTGTTCGCCCCGGCCCCGGCGAGCGCGGTCCAGCGGTCGCCCGCGAAGACCTCCTCGTACGCCTCGTAGGCCAGCCGCGCGTTGGCGAGCGCCGCCCTTCCCTTCAGCGTGCGGGCCGCGTCGGTGCCGAGCGCGGTGAGCCGCTTGTCGATCTCGGCGTCGACGCGGGAGACGAAGAAGGAGGCCACCGAGTGGATCGTGGACAGGTCAAGGCCCCTGGCGGCGGCCTTCTCCAGGCCCGCCAGGTAGGCGTCGACGACCTCGCGGTAGCGCGTCAGCGAGAAGATCAGCGTGACGTTGACGCTGATGCCGAGGCCGACGACCTCGGTGATCGCCGGAAGACCGGCCCTCGTCGCCGGAATCTTGATCATCACGTTGGGGCGGTCGACGAGCCAGGAGAGCTGCTTGGCCTCGGCGACGGTGGCCGCGGTGTGATGGGCCAGACGGGGGTCGACCTCGATCGAGACCCGGCCGTCACGACCACCCGTAGCCGTGTATACAGAATCCAGGACATCGGCTGCGGCCCGCACATCGGCCGTCGTCATCATCCGTACGGCCTCGTCGACCGTGACACCCCGCACCGCCAGGTCGGCGAGCTGCTCCTCGTAGCCTTCGCCGGAGCCGATCGCGGCCTGGAAGATGGACGGGTTGGTGGTGACGCCGACGACGTTCTTCGTCGCGACGAGTGCGGCGAGGTTGCCGGAGGCGATCCGCTCACGTGACAGGTCGTCCAGCCAGATGGAGACGCCCTCGGCGGAGAGGCGGTCCAGTGCTCCCGCGGTCGCGGTTGCTTCGGTCACTTCGATCATCTTCTTTCTGGCGGTCTGATCAACCACGCGCGGCGGAGAGGGATTCCCGGGCCGCGGCGGCGACGTTCTCGGCGGTGAAGCCGTACTCGGCGAACAGGGTGCGGGCGTCGGCGGAGGCGCCGAAGTGCTCGAGGGAGACGATGCGTCCGGCGTCCCCCACGAACCGGTGCCAGGTGAGGCCGATGCCCGCCTCGACCGCGACGCGGGCCTTCACCGACGGCGGCAGGACGCGGTCGCGGTACTCGCGCGGCTGCTCCTCGAACCACTCCACGGACGGCATCGACACCACCCGCGCGCCGATGCCCTCGGCCTCGAGCGTCTCGCGCGCGGCGACGGCCAGCTGCACCTCGGAGCCGGTGGCGACGAGGACGACGTCGGGGGTCGCGGTCGAGGAGTCCATCAGGACGTAACCGCCCTTCGCCGCGTCCGGGTCGGGCGCGTACGTCGGCACCCCCTGACGGGTGAGGGCCAGACCGTGCGGGGCCGGCCGGGTGGCGTGCCGCTTCAGGATCTCGGCCCAGGCGATCGCCGTCTCGTTGGCGTCGGCCGGGCGGACGACGTTCAGGCCCGGGATCGCGCGCAGCGAGGCCAGGTGCTCGACCGGCTGGTGGGTGGGCCCGTCCTCGCCGAGACCGACGGAGTCGTGCGTCCACACGTACGTCACCGGCAGTTGCATCAGCGCCGACATCCGGACGGCGTTGCGCATGTAGTCGGAGAACACCAGGAAGGTGCCGCCGTAGATGCGGGTGTTGCCGTGCAGCGCGATGCCGTTCATCTCCGCGGCCATGGAGTGCTCGCGGATACCGAAGTGGACCGTGCGGCCGTACGGGCTCGCCCCGGGCAGCGGGTTGCCCTCGGGGAGGAAGGAGGAGGTCTTGTCGATGGTGGTGTTGTTGGAACCGGCCAGGTCGGCGGAGCCGCCCCACAGCTCGGGCAGGACCGCTCCCAGCGACTGGAGCACCTTGCCGGAGGCGGCGCGGGTGGCGACCGGCTTGCCGGGCTCGAACACCGGCAGCGCGTCCTCCCAGCCCTCGGGCAGCTGACCTGCCAGGACCCGGTCGAACAGCCGGGCGCGCCCGGGGTCGGTGCCGCGCCACTTCTCCAGCTGCCTGTCCCAGGCCGCGTGGGCCTCGGCGCCCCGGTCGAGGGCGGCGCGGGTGTGCGCGAGGACCTCGTCCGGGACCTCGAAGCTCTGCTCCGGATCGAATCCGAGGAGCCGCTTGGTGGCGGCGATCTCCTCGGCGCCGAGGGCCGAGCCGTGGGAGGCCTCGGTGTTGCGGGCGTTCGGGGCGGGCCAGGCGATGATCGTGCGCAGCGAGATGATCGAGGGGCGCCCGGTCTCGGCCCGGGCCGCCTTCAGGGCCGTGTACAGGGCGCGGACGTCGACGTCGCCGTCCCCGGTCGGCTCGACGCGCTGCGTGTGCCAGCCGTAGGCCTCGTACCGCTTCAGCACGTCCTCGGAGAAGGCGGTGGCGGTGTCGCCCTCGATGGAGATGTGGTTGTCGTCGTAGACGAAGACGAGGTTGCCGAGCTTCTGGTGGCCGGCGAGCGAGGAGGCCTCGGCGGAGACGCCCTCCTCCAGGTCGCCGTCGGAGACGATGCCCCAGATCGTGTGGTCGAACGGCGACTCGCCCTGCGGGGCGTCCGGGTCGAACAGACCGCGCTCGTAGCGGGCGGCCATGGCCATGCCGACGGCGTTGGCGACGCCCTGGCCGAGCGGTCCGGTGGTGGTCTCGACACCGGCGGTGTGCCCGTACTCGGGATGGCCGGGCGTCTTCGAGCCGTGCGTACGGAAGCTCTTCAGGTCCGCCAGCTCCAGCTCGTAGCCGGAGAGGAAGAGCTGGGTGTAGAGGGTCAGCGAGGTGTGGCCGGGGGACAGGACGAAGCGGTCACGACCCGTCCACTCGGGGTCCGCCGGGTCGTGTCGCATCACCTTCTGAAAGATCGTGTACGCGACCGGGGCCAGGCTCATGGCCGTTCCGGGGTGGCCGTTGCCCACCTGCTGCACGGCATCCGCCGCCAGAAGGCGTGCGGTGTCGACGGCACGCCGGTCAAGTTCGGTCCACTCGAAGTTGTTCGGTGTCTGCGTGCTCATCTTCAAGAAATCCTCGATAGGAGCGGGTCAGCTGCTCTTCTGCGTTCAAACCTAAAAGTCTGACTTTTACGAAGGAAGGTCTCCCTGTGTCAGCCTGTGGTGAAAGTGGGACACCCGCCGGCGACACATGAGCGCCCCGGGGCGGCAACTGGGCGGCACGAGAAGGACATGGTGGACACAAGTACCCAAGACGGCGCCGGTGAGGGCATCAGAACCTTCCCCTTTCCCGTCGAACTCAGCGTCGGCGGCGTCGGCATGCAGGTGGGCCCGATGGGCACCGGCCGCACCTGGCACACCGACGCACCGCTGGACCGTGTGCACCGCATCGACTTCCACGTGGTGATGCTCTTCGACGACGGCCCCGTCCGCCACATGATCGACTTCGCCGAGCACGAGGCGAGGGCCGGCGACGTGCTGTGGATCCGCCCGGGACAGGTCCACCGCTTCTCGCGGTCGAGCGGGTACCGCGGAACGGTCCTGACCATGCAGCCCGGCTTTCTGCCGCGCGCCACCGTCGAGGCCGCGGGCCTGTACCGCTACGACCTGCCGCCGCTGCTCCACCCGGACGGACCCCAGCTCGCGGGCCTGCGCGCGGCACTGACGTATCTGCGCGGGGAGTACGACGACGGCGGCGCCGACGGCACGCTGCCCCTGAGCCTGCACACGGCGGTGCTGCGGCACTCCCTCACCGCGTTCCTGCTGCGGCTGGCGCACCTCGCGGCGAGCAGCGCGGAGGCGGCGCGCAGTCGGGCCGACACCACGTTCACGCTCTTCCGGGACGCCGTGGAACGGGACTTCGCCACCAACCACAGCGTCAGCGCCTACGCCGACGCGCTCGGCTACTCCCGCCGTACCCTCGTGCGCGCGGTCCGCGCCGCCACCGGCGAGACGCCCAAGGGCTTCATCGACAAGCGCGTCGTCCTGGAGGCGAAGCGGCTCCTGGCCCACACGGACCTGCCGATCGGCCGGGTCGGTGCGGCGGTCGGCTTCCCCGACCCGGCGAACTTCTCCAAGTTCTTCCAACTGCACACGGGAAACACCCCGGTGGCCTTTCGCGCGGAACTGCGCTGAGGCGACCGGGGTGCGGTTCGACCGGGGTGCGATTCGACGGGGGTGTCAGACCTGGGCGGCGCCCTTCGCGAAGTAGTGGCCCTCGTCCAGGTCCGCGAGGAGA
The DNA here is from genome assembly GCF_040295245.1 of Streptomyces sp. NPDC002884. NCBI lineage: Bacteria > Bacillati > Actinomycetota > Actinomycetes > Kitasatosporales > Streptomycetaceae > Streptomyces > Streptomyces sp. NPDC002884. Next base: position 81,211 of record NZ_JBEOVB010000006.1, read on the forward strand.
CCGGGCTGTTCGGGCTGCCAGTCCAGCAGCTTGCGGGTCACGGCGCTGGAGGCGGGGATGTCCCGGCCGACGAGCCCGCCGAGCCAGCCGAAGTGGGCACCCGCCGCAGCGGCCGGGACCGCGGTGACGGGCAGGTCCAGGTGACGGCCGATGGCGGCGGCGATGTCGCGGAACGGCACGCCCTCGTCGTCGACGCCGTGCAGGCGACTGCCCGCCGGGGCGGACTCCAGGGCCAGCCGGTAGAGGCGGGCCGCGTCGAGCCGGTGCACGGCGGGCCAGCGGTTGGCGCCGTCGCCGACGTACGCCGAGACACCTCGCTCGCGGGCGAGGCCGATCAGCCGCGGCACGAAGCCGTGGTCGCCGACGCCGTGCACCGAGGGCGAGAGGCGGACCGCGCAGACCCGCACACCGCGCTCGGCGAACGCGAGGGCCGCCGCCTCGTTGGGCAACCGCGCCGCCGCGGGCGAGTCGTCGACGAACCCGTCGTCCTCGGTGCCCACCCGGCCCGGCGGCAGGCCCGCGGTGCCGGAGGTCACGACGAAGGGCCGGCCGGAGTCCGCGAGTTCCTCGCCCAGCGCCTCGACGGCCCGCCGCTCCGTGCGGGCGGAGGCCTCGAAGTTCGCGAAGTCGTGCTGGAAGGCCAGGTGGATCACGCCGTCGGCGGTGGCCGCTCCGCTCCGCAGCCCGTCGGGATCGGTGAGATCGCCGCGGTACACCCCGGCCCCGGCGGAGGTGAGGAACGCGGCGCCCGCGTCCGAGCGGGCGACACCCACGACCTGATGGCCGGCGCCGACGAGCTCCCGGACGACGGCGGAACCGATGAAACCGGTTGCGCCGGTGATGAAAACGCGCACAGTGCACTCCTCGAGCGATGTCGGTCAGGGGTTTCAGCAACGGCCGGCAGCAAGACGTGCCGGCAAGGGGTTTCGGCAAGGCCGCCGGGCCGGGGCCGGGCGAGGGCTCCATCGTCCGCGGGGGGAGCCGCCCAGGTCCAAGGCCTGTTTCGCATCGCGCAATACGTTCTGGGCATCACCCCAGGTCAGGCGACACGAACGCCCTGCCGGTCGACCTCCGGGCGGATATCCTTGCCGCATGCCCGACCGCACCCCCGACCGTGCCTCCGACCGCACCCCAGACCGCGCCTCCGACGGTGACTCCGCCCCGGTGACCGACCTCGACCTGCGGCTGGTGCGCTACTTCACCGTCGTCGCCGAGCACGGGCACTTCGGCCGCGCCGCCCACGCCCTGCACCTCACCCAGCCGTCCCTGAGCCGCCAAGTACAGCGCCTGGAGCAGCAGTTGGGCGTACGCCTGCTGGACCGCACCCCGCGGGGCACGCGGCTGACGGAGGCGGGGGAGGTGTTCCTGCCGCGCGCCAGGGCGCTGCTGGGCTCGGCTGCCGAGGCTGCCGCCCGGGCCCGCGCCGCCGCCGAGCCCAGCCGGATCGTCGTCGGCTACCTCACCGCGATCATCGTCACCCCGGCCGTCCGCGAGCTGCGCCGCAGGCACCCGGAGGCCGACGTCCGCACCCTGCACCTGACATGGCAGGAGTCGCGCCAGGCCCTGCTCGACCGACGGGTGGACGCCCTGGTCGCCCGGCTGCCGTTCCCGACGGACGGGCTGCACGTCACCGTCCTCTACGACGAACCCCGCGTGCTGGTCGTCCCCCTCGACCATCGGCTGGCCGGCAAGGAGTCCGTCACCGTCGACGACCTGGCCGGCGAACCCATGCCCCGGGTGCGGGACTCCGACCCCGCCTGGAGCCGGTTCTGGCGTCTCGAACCGCGCCCCGACGGACTCCCGGTGCCGGACGGGCCGTACGTGGACGAGGTCGAGGACAAGTTCGAACTCGTCGCGGCGGGACAGACGGTGCTGGTCTCCGCGGCCGCCCCCGGATTCGCCCTGCGTCCGGACCTGACCGGTGTTCCCCTCGTCGGCGTCGAGCCGAGCCATGTCGTCCTGGCGACCCGCGCCGACGACCGCGGCCGCCTGGTCACCGCCTTCCGCAAGGCCGCCCGGACCCACCTCACGGGCGGCGTCGCGCCACGCGAGCAGGCCGGCCGCTGAACCCCGGAAGCGGGCGCGCGCGTCGCGCACGCGGCGCCGGCGGCCGGCCCGTAGGTGAAGGCCGGCCGTCCGGCGCCGCGCGGCCCTCGGTCAGTGGCCGAAGGTGAACCAGTTGACGTTCACGAAGTCCGCGGGCTGGCCGCTGGTGAAGGTCAGATAGACGTCGTGGGTCCCGGTGACGGAGCTGATGTTCGCCGGGACCGTCCGCCACGACTGCCAGCCGCCGGTGTTGGCCAGCGCGAAGCTGCCGACGGGCGTGGCGGTACGGCTGTCGAGGCGTACCTCGACCAGTCCGCTGACCCCGCCGGCCGCGCCGCTGGCGACCCGCGCGCTGAACTGGGTGGCCGCCGAGGAGCCGAAGGTGACGCCCTTGTACACCGCGTAGTCGCCGTTCGCGAGGGAGCCGATGTCCTGGCCGCCGCCGGTGTCGGTGGTCGTCTCGGTGACCGTGCCGGAGTGGCTGTCGTACGACTCGGCCTGGATCGTGCCGTAGGCGTCACGGCTGCCGGTCGGCGGGGGAGTGGTGGTGCCGCCCCCGCCGCCCGCGGCCTGGAGCACCTGCACGTAGTCGACCACCATCGGGTGGCCCGGCTGGGTGTCGCCGTCCAGGCCGCCGCCGAAGGCGTCGGGGAAGCCGCCGCCCATCGCGACGTTCAGGATCACGAAGTAGCCGTGGTTCGTCGCGTTGGTCCACGTCGTCGCGTCGACCTGGTTCGCCGTGACGGTGTGGTAGTTGACGCCGTCGACGTAGAACCGGATCGCCTCGGGGCTCACCGAGCGGTCCCACTCCATGCTGTAGGTGTGGAAGCCGGACTGGCAGGTGGTGTTCGGACACGCGACGGAGTTGCCGATGCCGGTGGTCTCGTTGCACGGGCCGCCCGGGTTGGTGCCGCAGTGCATCGTCGACCAGACCTTGTTGAGGCCCTGGACGTTCTCCATGATGTCCAGCTCGCCGACGCCCGGCCAGTTCTGGTAGTTGCCGCGGTAGGGCGCGCCGAGCGCCCAGAACGCGGGCCAGTAGCCCTCGGCGGCGGTGCCGGTCACGTTCGGCATCTGGATACGGGCCTCCACCCGCAGTTTGCCGCCGGACGGGGGCTGGAAGTCGGTGCGGGTGGTCTCGATGCGGCCCGAGGTCCAGCGGCCCGCGGAGTCGCGCAGTGGGGTGATGCGCAGGTTGCCGTTGCCGTCGAGTGAGACGTTGCTGGTGCTGTTGGTCATCGTCTCGACCTCGCCGGTGCCCCAGTTGGCGGGCCCGCCCGGGTACGAAGTCCCGGTGCTGTACTGCCAGTTGGAGGTGTTCACCCCGGTGCCCGAGGCGCCGGTGAAGTCGTCGAGGAAGACCTGCGTCCAGCCCGTCGGGGGCGTGGGCGCGGAGGCGTTCGCGGGCAGCGTGACGGCCGCCGCGGCGGCGGCCGCGAGGCCGAGGGTGCTGAGCACGGCGACGAGTGCGCGTCGCCGTCTGGGTATGCCGGAGATTGCACTCATGGGGGTGGGCCTCTCGGGTACGGAGTGATGGGCGCGGGTGTCCTCGAGAACGCTTGAGAGCGCTCTCAAAGTGGGCCCAATGTGCTCTCCGTCCCGGAGGCCGTCAAGACTTAAAGCAAGGAAAGTCCTTTCAGGGCAAGGAAGTTCATGGCTTGAACCACGCAAACGTGCTAAAGCGCGCTGCCCGCGGTCCAGTCCGCCCAGGAGAGGTTCCAGCCGTTGAGGCCGTTGGCCGCGGCCACGGTCTTCTCGCCCGAGTTCTTGACGATCACCACGTCGCCGAGCATCGAGCTCGCGTAGTACTCGTAGCCCGCGACGGAGCTGTCGTCCGCGCCCTTGGCGTCGTGCAGGCCGACACAGCCGTGGCTGGTGTTCTGGCTGCCGAATATCGAGGTCGAGGCCCAGTAGTTGCCGTGGATGAAGGTGCCGGAGGTGGTCAGGCGCTGGGCGTGCGGGACGTCGGAGATGTCGTACTCGTCGCCGAGGCCGACCGTGGAGGACTCCATCCGGGTCTGCTTGAACCGCTCGCTGATCACCATGATCCCGGACCAGGTGGTGTGGTCGGAGTCGCCGCCGGAGACGGGGTAGGTGGCCAGGGTCGCGCCGTCCCGCTTCACCACCATCTTCTTGCTCGACAGATCCACGGTGCTGATCTGTGCGCGGCCGATGTGGAACGTGACGTCCTTCGACTGCATGCCGTATACACCCTGGGTTCCCTCGACGTCCTTCAACCGCAGACCGAGGGTGATGGTCGTCCCGGCCGCCCAGTACGTCTTCGGCCGGAAGTCCAGCCGGGTGTCGCTGAACCAGTGTCCGACGATCTCCACGGCCGGCTCGGCGGTCACCGTGATCGCCTTCTCCACGGCGGCCTTGTCCGACACGGCGTGCGAGAAGTTGATCGAGACCGGCATGCCCACGCCGGAGGTGGAGTTCGCCTCGGGGGTGAAGTAGCCGACGAAGGTCTCGCCCGGGGACTTGGTGGTGAAGGTGGCCGTCTGCGCGTCGGCGCCCTCCGCCTGGGCGGTGACTGTGTACTTCGTCCCGGAGTACGGGTGGGCCGTGGACTTCCACGTGGTCCGGGCCTCGTCGAGGGAGCCGGCGAGCGTCGAGCCGTCGTTGCCCGTCACCTTCACGGAGGTGAGCGTGCCGTCGGTCACGGTGACCTCGACGGGGCTGGTGAAGGCCGCCTTCTTGGTGCCGTCGGCGGGGGTGACCGAGATCACCGGCTGCTTGGCGGCCGCCGAGGCCTTCGTGGACGCGGAACCCGACGTCCCGGTCCCGGTCGTCGTGTTCTCCGAGGCGTCCGCCGATCCGGAGCTGCATCCGGTCAGCGCGACGGCCGGGACGGCCCCGAGCACGCCCAGGATCCCGCGCCGGGACCAGCCCCCCGGTTGCTGTTCGGACCGGTTCGATATGTGCGAGACGCCCACGGCACGCCTTCCTGAGTTGTCCACCTTTGCGCGTGCATCCTGCGCTTCCCACCTGGGGCGGTCCTTTGAACGGCTGCTGCGCGGGCTGAGATTTTCGTGAGGATGCAGCGGGCCGGCCCGCGGTGATCACGTCCCGCGGACCGGCTCGCCGCGCGCGTGCGGCGGGAGCGCCGTGGACGTACCGGGCCCGCGTGCGCGACCGGGCGGACGGACCCGCCGCGATGCCTGCGAGGTGCGATAGAAAGCGCTTGTGGGCCTCTCGTGAGTGTGTCAGGCTACGTGGCGCCCGATCTTGTACGGCCGTGACAACCGCTGAGGTGTGGAGCCCATGGTCCAAGGAAGTGCCAGGTCCGGACGCGCGGGTTCCGGGCGACAGCGCACGATCCGGTGCCCTCCCGCGAGCACGCCGGGACACCCTCACCCGCCTGTGCAGGGATGAGGCCCCGCAGGAGCGGGAGAGGCCTTCCGGGTGGAGCCGCGCCGGAGGTGTGCCGCTCGCGGAGGGCCCGCGCGGGGGACCGGCGGCGCCCGCCCGAGCGTGGTGGCGGCTCGGCCGGTGGGCCCGGACACATCCGACGCGGGACGGCCGGGCGGAGGCCGCCCACCGCCCACCGCGGGGCCGCCGGCGGCAGTCGCTCCCCGTGGCCGTCGCGGGGCTCGAACGCCTCACGGGGCCTTGGACCCGCGCACCCCACTCGCGCGGTCCTCGCGGGCTGCGCGACGAGGCATGGAGGACACGATGACTGACACCCCCGTCCGGCACGGCCCCCTCCAGTACGGCATAGCGCAGCAGGAATGGCTGTACTACCGCAAGCACGGAAGGGCACGTCATCCACGCCAGTGCCTGTGGCTGGATCTGCCTGCCGGTCTGGCCTTCGAGGACGCCTGTGGAGCCGTCGACCTCATGGTGGAGCGGCACGAGGTACTGCGGACCACCTTCCCCGCCGACGCCAAGGGGGATCCGACGCAGTGGGTCCGGCCCCCGGCTCCTGTCCCCCTGCAGCGGTTCGACCTCTGCGGCGAGCACCCTCGGACCGCGGAACTGGACGCCTTCTGCGATGCCCCGTTCGACGTGTTCACCGTGACGCCGCTGCGGGCCGCTGTGATCCTGCGGGACGAGGGACGTCGCCAGCTCCTGCTGGTCATCGCCCACATCGCGATCGACTACCGGGGACAGGAGGTCCTTCGAGAAGAGCTCACCGAGGCTTTGCTTGCGGCCGCTCAGGGCCGACCCGTGGCGCTTCCGCCCGTCGAATGCCAGCCGCTCGACCACGCCCTGGCGGAAGCCGACGCCGACGACGGCAGTTGTCTCGAACACTGGCGGACCGTGATCTCCGCCGCGCCGGCGGGTGTCTTCCCCACCGCCGTCATACCGGAGCGGGTCCGCTACACGAGGGCGCGACTGCTGTCGCCGGCGCTCGGGGAGGCCCTCGACGTCATTCACCGGGGACACCGGCTGCCACTGGAGCCGGTATTCCTCACAGCTCTGGCCGTCTGCCTCGCCACCGTCTGTCGGCAGCCCGTCATCCCGGTGTCCTGCACCTGGCCGGCACGCGAGCCGGAGCGCACGAGGAGACTCGTCGCCTCGGTGATGCGGGACATCATCCTGAACATCGACCTCTCGGACTCCCCGTCCTTCGAAGCGGCCGTGCACAGGACCGACGAGGCGATGCGCCGGTGCGCGCGGCACAGCCAGTACGACGTCTACGCGCTCCTGCAGACCGATTCCCTGATCAACCGCCGGCGCGGCACATGGCGCCGATCCGCCCTCTTCGTGAACCTCGGGTCCGACCCGGACACGGCGTGGTCCCGCACGGCGCCCGGACCGGCCGCCGCCGATCTGCGGGGGCTGCTCCGCGACCGTTCGGTGACGGTGGAGACGGGACCCGAGGAACCCTACGACGACTTCAACCTGTACACGTCCCTGTCCAGGGGCGAGCACGACTGCCCCGAGATCTTCCTCACGGCGCACGAGGCGGTCCTCGCCGAGTCCGAGGTCGTCGGGATCACCCGCGGTATCGAGGCGATACTCGTGGAACTCGCGCTGGCCGGCCGGCTGTCGATGGCGGAGGCACGTCGGGCGAGCGGCCTGACGCCACGGTCCGTCGGCGAGGGCTGGATCTCCCGCGAGGGATCATGGTTCCACCACGGGCTCACCGAGGACATTCTGCGCAGTCATGAGGGAGTGGCCGCCGCGAGTGCGCGCGTGGAGCCGGGCGGGGCGACGGTCGCCTACGTCGACACCCGTCCCGGGGGGCCGACGTCGGCCGAACTCCGCGAGTTCCTCCTGGCGCACCTGGACTTCCGGCATGCATTGATGGTGCCCGAGCGCGTCGTCGTCTCGGAGCGCGCCGGGTCTCGGGGGCGGACCGCCCGGGAGGCCGTGGAGAACACGGTGGAACGAGCCGTCCGGGCGTCGGTGGAGGCGGCCAACGACCTCGACGACGTGGACATGTCCCTCAGCTATGCAGAGGCCGGCGGCCTGCTGAGACGCGTCCCCGTCGTTCTCGCCCGATTGCGCCGGCACGGTGTGGAGGGCTTCGCCGCCGGTGACTTCCTGCGTCCGTGCAGTTTGCGCACGCTCGCGCTGCTGCGACCGCAGAGCCCGGTGCCCGCCCCGGAATGAGTGAACGGTTCCGGCACCCGCGTCACCACCCCCGTTCCACTTCGACGAGCCATGGGAGAACCGAGATGTGGATCCTTGGTGTGAACGCCCCACCCGCCGGCTGGCACGACGCGGCCGCCTGCCTCGTGGACGGCAGCGGAAACGTCGTCGCCTACTCCGAACAGGAACGCCACAACAGGGTCCGCCATGCGATCGGTGACGGTTTCAACAAACCTGTCGGGGCCGCGCGGTTCTGCCTCGGCCGGGCGGGAATCACGATCGACGACGTCGACGTGATCGCCATCGGCTGGAACATCGACCAGATGTTCCCCGGGTTCTTCGCGGACGAGCGGGAGCTGGCCACGCACGCCACCGGCCTCGACTTCCCCGGGCGGCTTCCGGAGATCGTCCGCGTCCCCCATCACCGGGCGCATGCCGCGTCCGCCTTCTACGCCTCGCCGTTCTCCGAGGCGGGCGTACTGGTCGTCGACGGAAACGGCGAGAACGAGTCGACCAGCATCTGGTCGTTCTCCTACGGTCGTGAGCCCGAACGCAAGCGCGACTGGCCGCGCACCGCCTCCCTGGGGTACGCGTACGACGGCGCCTCGGAGTGGCTCGGCTTCCACCATCTGAACGCCGGCAAGACCATGGGGCTGGCCGCCTACGGACGGGCGCTGGGGCTTTCCGTGGAGACACTGGTCGACACCGACGGCGGTGACCTCAGGCCGGCGGTCCCCCCGCTGACGGAGAGCCAGGCCGGCGCGACGATCGACGAGATCGGGCGCCACTACGGTGCCACGGTGGCGTCCTGGCGCGAGCTCTACGCCAAGCTTGCCGGGGCCGACGGGCCATGCGTCCCGGCACACAGGCTGACCGAGGACCCGGCGGCCGTGCTCGTCGCCTACAGCGCGCAGCGCCTGATCGAGGACGCGGTGACGTCCCTCGCCGCCACGACCCGAAAACTGGCGGGTGTGGAGGAACTCTGCCTGGCCGGAGGCGTGGCACTCAACTGCAGTGCCAACGGCATGCTGCCGGGGTCCGTGTTCGTCCCGCCCGTCCCGCACGACGCGGGCGTGGCACTGGGCGCCGCGTGGACGGTGTGTCCCCCGAAGCTGCCGGGTGAGGCGATGAGCCCCTATCTGGGCGAGGACGTCCGGGCACACGGCGTGGCGGACACGGAGGCGTCCGGTCTGATCCGGGCCGACTTCGACCCGGATCAGGTCACGGACCTCCTGCTCGACGGACAGGTGGGCGCGTTCGCCCAGGGGAGGGCCGAGATCGGCCCGCGCGCCCTGTGCCACCGTTCCGTCCTCGCGGTGCCGGACTCGGTGGAGGTGTCCACCCGGGTCAACCGGATCAAGCACCGCGAGCATTGGCGCCCGTTCGCCGGCGTCACCACCCCCGAGTACGGCAGCAGACTGTGGGAACGCCAGGAGCACCTCAGCCGCTACATGCTGGGCGCGGCCCGCGTCACCGACGAGGCCCGGCGGGTCGCTCCCGGTGTGGTGCACGTCGACGGCACCACCCGTCCGCAGGTCCTGGCTCCCGGTGCGGCCCCGGTGGTCGAGACGCTGCTGGCGAGGCTCGCCGACCGCGGAGCGCCCCCGGTACTCCTCAACACGTCCTTCAACGACAAGGGCGAGCCCATCGTCAACAGCGCCGCGGACGCCCTCGCGGCCTTCCGCTCCATGGACCTGGACTTCCTCGTCCTGGACCGGACGCTCTACCGCAAGGCGCCACGGGTGCGGTGAGCAGGGGCGTTCGGTGTCCGGGCGGTGACGCGCGCTACGAGGACAGGCGCGCCGCCAGCGCGGAAAGGTCGCAGGGCAGCCGGAAGTCGTCGAACCGCAGCCCGGTGAGCCCCTGCCGGGCGAGCAGTTCCAGCACCTCGGGTACGCCTGCCAGGCGACCGCCCGCCTCCACGTACCCGTCGTGCACACTCGCCTCCTCCAGGCCGTTGGCCCGGACCACGGCGTCGTGCAGGGCCTGTTCCCGGTCCGTGGCCGGGCGGGCGATGCGGCGCTCGGATCCGAAGCCCTCTCCGGCGGGCTCGCCGTCGATCAGGAAGCGGTCCGGCACGACCAGGGCGTGCCGCGGCCCCACTCTGTTGAGCAGGAACCTGCGCAGCGCGAAGGCATCGGTGTCCGAACCGGTGACGGTGACGGCGGCACACAGCGCACCGTCGTCACCGGTGAAGGCCCGGGCACCGGTGACGCCCGGGTGTTCCCGCAGCGTCCTTTCGATCAGCCGGAGATCGGTCCGGGATCCGTCGACCGTCACCCAGCGGCTGTCCCGGAAGCCGGGGTCCGGCAGGAACTGAGCGCAGTCGAGACCGGGATCGTCGGCGAACCGGACCAGGACGCGCTCGATCAGCAGCAGTAGGTCGCGGGCCGCCTCCGCGTCCAGAGCGGCGTCGTTGGCGGACAGGAAGAGCCGCGGACGGCCCCCGGGGCCGGGAGCCGCCGACACGTACAGGACGTGCGGGGCGCCTTTGGAAGGCGTCGGCGCAATGTGCGTGTACTCCGTACGGCCACCGGCGAGCAGTGGGGAGAGCGCGGCCGAGGCGTCGCCGTCGCTGTCCGCGTCCGGTGTCCGGGCGTCGTAGTGGAAGTTGACGAACACCCCCGGGTGGGTGCGCGCTCCTCTGTCCCGTCCCGCCCGCGCCTCGGCCTCCAGCAGCTCCAGTACGTCGAAGTCGCTGCGTCGCGCGGCCCGCAGACTGGCGTGCACGGACGAACCCGCCACGTCCCGGAACCGGCCGTCGCGGGGGACGTCGACGGTCAGAACAAGGTCCCGCATGACGGAACCCATCATCTGCTGAGTGGGCTTGCTCGCCCGGGACGACCACGAGGTGGCGAGCGCGATGCGGTCCTGCCCGGACACCGCGGACACGGCCAGGGCCACTGCCGCGAGGAACACGGAGGGCACCGGCAGCCGCCGCCTGATGCGGGTGAGTGCGGGGCCGAGCGCAGCCGAGTCCCGGACGACGTGGTGGTAGCCGACGTCCGCAGGAATCACCGGGACGGCGAACAACCCGCTCGGCAGGTGCCGGAACTCCTCTTCCCAGAAGCGCAGATTCCGTGCCCGGACAGCCCGCATGCGCTCCGATCGTTCCAGCCGTGCCTGGTCGACAGGGTGGTGGAGCACGGGAGGAAGCTCCGGCCGGCGACCGGACGCGATCGCGTCGAGGATCGTCCGCAGATCCCGCTGGAGGATGTCCATCGCCCCTGCGTCGACCGCGATATGGGCCACCACCACAGTCAACTGTGCTCGTCCGTCGCTCCGTTGTGTGACAGCGGCTCTGACAGGCCATTCCTTCTCGATGCGGAACGGCGCCCGCAGTGAGTCGTCCGGCTCCCGGAGCCGCACCCGCTCCGGTCGCCACACGTGCTGTACCGCGTGGCCCCGCTCGTCCCTGGCGAAGGTGGTGCGCAGAACCTCGTGACGGGCGACGAGGAGGCCGACAGCCTCCTCGGCCTGCCGCCGGCTGACGGAGCCGGCGAGTTCCATGTCGATGCGAGGACCCGGGAACGGCTCCCACCCCTCGCACACGGAGTGCATCCACTCCACCTGGCACAGCCCCGACTGCAAAGGGCCGGAGCGCTCGAGCACGGACATGACGCATCCCCTGTTCTCTTCGCCGTCCCGCCCCAGCGGGTGATCAGTTGGCCAGCAGTCGGTTCAACCGGCGCCGGGCGAGCGTGAATCCGGCCACGGACATGGCCAGCAGATAGCAGACGTGGCCCGCCGTCGCCGGGGTGAGGCGGCCGACGGACAGGTCCCGCATCAGTTCGACTCCCTGGTAGAGGGGGGTGAGCCGTACGATCACCTGTCCCCAGCCCGGGTACGCCTCGACCGGAAAGACCGTTCCCGAGCACATGGTCATCAGGAACATCCAGATGCTGACCTGCTCGAAGTCCTCCCACCGGCGCATGAACGTGGTCGCGGCCATGCTGACGGACGCGAAGGCGAGGCTGATCAACGCGGCACCGGGCAGCGCAAGGACGATCCACCACGAGGGTGCCAGGCCGAAGGCCGCCATGGTGACCAGGAACGCGGAGGAGTAGACCCCTCCGCACAGCAGCGCCCAGGCGGTCTCGCCCGCGGCCAGTTCACCGATCGTCAGCGGAGTGGCCAGATAGCCCTCGTACAGCCGCTGGGCGAGTTTGGCGTAGAAGGAGTAAGTGGTCTCGTTGACCACGCCGGAGACCGCCGCCGTGGCCAGCATGGCCGGGGCGATGAACTGCTCGTAGCTCATGATCCGGCCGTCGACGGTGACCTCGCCGATCAGCCGGCCCATTCCCATGCCGAGGGCGAGGAGCAGGATCACCGGCTCCAGGAGCGTGGAGACGAAGTTGGGCCAGGCGCGGCGGTTCAGCAGCAGCCCCCGTAACACGAACGTGCTGGAGCGGTGGAACTTCGCGCTCGCCGTGGTGGAGCTGGGCATGGGCGGCAACCTCTGGTTCAGGACGGATGCGGTCAGTCGGCAAGGTGACGTTCGAACACCAGCAGCGTCACGGCGAAGCCGGCCGCCGCCCACAGCAGCAGGACCGTCAGGTGACCGGCGAGGGACAGCAGCGCCGGGCCGGACGCGGTGGTGAACTCGCCGGTGATGCCGCGGCAGAGCTCGACTCCGTGCCACAGGGGGGAGATCCATATCAGTGGCTGCAGAGCGGCCGGAAGGTCCCCCACCGGGAAGAACACCCCGGAGAACATCGACAGCGGCAGTACCACCAGCCGGGACACGGCCATGAGGTTGGCCGAGCTGGTGAGCCGACCGGTGAAGGCGAAGAGGGGTGTCGCCGCCGACAGCGCCAGCAGCATGGCCACCGGCACCAGAAGCAGGCACAGCCAGCTGTCGAACACACCGAGCAGTGCGGCCACCGCGCAGAAGACCGCGGCCGACAGGGCCGCCCGGACGGCGACGAAGAGCAGGTGGCCCGCCAGCACTTGGCCCAGGCTGAGGGGAGCAGTGAGCATCCGCTGGTAGCGGTCGGTCAGCCGGATCGCGGCGTAGAGGGGGAAGCCCGCCTCCTCCGCGGCCGTCTGGAAGGCGACAACGGCCAGCAGCCCGGGCGCCAGGAACCGGACGAAGGTGAGGCCCTCGACCTCCTGCTCCACATAGCCCCCCGCTCCGATCCCGACGACGCCCAGGTACAACAGCGGCATGAGGAAGCCGGTGAAGGTGCCCGCCCGCCAGGTCTTGCGGTAGAGCGTGAGGTGGAAGCGCGTGACACGCAGTGTTCCGCTGGGCATCGCCGCTACTCCACGAGGGAGCGCCCGGTCAGGCGCAGGAAGACGTCCTCCAGGGTGCACCTGCGCTCGAGTGTCCCGCTCGGCCGGAGCCCGGCGCGGTGGATCGCGGCCACCGTCTCCCCGGCCTTCTGCACGTAGAGAACCACCCGGGTGCCCAAGACCTCCACCCGCTCCGCCAGTGACCGGAGCACCGGCAGGTGTGAGGTGTCGAAGCCGTCGTCGTAGCCCAGTTCGACCACCTCGGGCGTCCCGTGGGTCAGCAGCAACTGCCCGGGTGTGCCGATGGCCACGATCCGTCCCCCGTCCACGATCATGATGCGGTCGCTCAACTGCTCGGCCTCGTCCATGTAGTGGGTGGTGAGAACCACGGTCGCGCCGTTGCGCTTCAGCTCGCGCAGCCTGTCCCACAGAAGATGGCGGGCCTGGGGGTCCAGCCCGGTGGTGGGCTCGTCCAGCAGGATGATGTCCGGCTCGTTCACCAGGGCGCGGGCGATGGCCAGTCGGCGCATCATCCCGCCCGACAGCGAGTCGATGAGGTCTTTCGCCCGGTCGGTGAGCCGGACGAACTCCAGCAGTTCCATGGAGCGATTCCGGGCGGTTCTCCGGTTCATCCCGAAGAGTCGGGCATACGTCGTCAGGTTCTCCAGCACCGTCAGTTCGCGGTCGAGATTGTCTTTCTGCGGTACAACGCCCAACCGTGCCCGGATCGCGGGCCCGTCCTTCACAGGATTCATACCGAAGATGCTCAGGCTTCCGCCGCTGGGCGTGGAAGTGCCGCTGAGCATACGCATCGTGGAACTTTTTCCGGCGCCGTTGGGCCCCAGCAACGAGAAAACCTCGCCGGCCCGGACCTCGAAGTGGATGTCGTCGACCGCCAGGGAATCGCCATAACGCTTGACCAGGCCCTGGGCAGATATCAATGCCTCCCCGGTTCCCATCACGCTCCGCCCCTCATTTCAGATGCCAATCGGAGACTGTAACAGCAGCCACGAGCCCTGTCGTTGTCGAATTTATTCGACGATGGACGTCGGTTCGGACTGCTCGGTGCCGCGGATCAGGAGTCGGTCCACCTATGGTCAAGTGGTGTGCGAGAGACATGCATTGGGGAAGTATGCCCTTGCCGTCGGGGCGCATCACTGATTAGCATGGCGGCAGGTTTTATCGCGGTCGGGAAGGCCGCCCTGTATTTACCATTTTCAATGCGGCGGCCCCCGTTCAATGCGCCGGCCTCGGACATATTCGTACGAGCCCGGAAGTCATCCGGGAGTTCGCCACTCGTGGCCACCGGGTCTCACCCGTGCCACACCCGGAAATCCGAGTTCCCGGCGGTCAGTCCGGCTGCCAGCCCAGCGCCCGGGAGATCCCGCGTGCCGCGAGGCGTACGGCCGGTGCGAGCACCGGTACCTGCGCGTCGGCGTGCGGGACGACGACCGACACGGCGGCCGTCACCGCGCCGCCCGGTCCGCGCACCGGGGCCGCCACCGACAGGGCGTCCGCGGTGACCTGACGGCTGCTCACCGCGACGCCGGACCGCCGGACTTCGGCCAGCACCCGGCGCAACCGCGCCGCATCGGTGATGGTGTGGGCGGTGTACGAGGCCAACGGGCCGGTGCAGTAGGCCTCTTGGAGTTCGACGTCGCTGTGCGCCAGCAGCGCGAGGCCCACGCCGGTGACATGCAGCGGCCAGCGGGCGCCCACCCGGATGTGCACACCGACCGCCGACCGCCCCGACAGCCATTCGGTGTAGACCACCTCGGACCCGTCCCGCACCGCCAACTGCACGTTCTCGTGCGTGGCTTCGTACAGGTCCTCCAGGAACGGCAGCGCGACCTGTCGCAGCGCCAGACCGCGCGGGGCCAGCGCCGCGACCTCCCACAGCCGCAGTCCCACGTGGTAGACGCCGGACGGGTCCCGCTCCAGGGCGCCCCACTCGGTCAGGGCGCTCACCAGCCGGTGCGCGGTCGTGAGCGTCAGGCCGGCGCGGCGGCTGATGTCGGTCAGGGACAGCGCGGGGTGCGTGTGGTCGAACGCGGCGAGCACGGCCAGCAGCCGCGCGGGCGCGGAGCGGGCGGTCACGGCGAGGGCGCCCTGGTCCATCGGGTCCTCCTCACGGCATCAGACGAGTCCGTCCTCGGCGATCCGCCGCAGCAGGCTGTGCAGCGTCTCGCGTTCGGCCGGGTCGAGGGGGTCCAGCAGCTCGTTCGTCACCCGCAGGCCCGCCTCGTCGGTGCCGCGCAGGAACGCGCGGCCGTCCTGGGTGAGGGCGACGATCCGGCTGCGGCGGTCGTCCGGTGCCGGGCGGCGCTCGGCGAAGCCCAGCTTCTCCAGGTCGTCGACCAGGCCGACGATCGCGCTGGGGTCATAGCCGAGCCGCGCGCTGAGCTCCCGCTGGAGGGCGCCCTCGGAGGTGGCGAGGAAGCGCAGCACCGCGTAGTGGCGCAGCCGCACCCCCGACTCCTGGAGGAAGGTGTTGAACAGCTGACCCGAGCGCAGTCCCAGGCGGTACAGCAGGTATCCCGTGTCCGCGTGCAGCCCGCGCATCCAGGGCTCGTCCGCGTCGATCGGGGCGGCGTTCACTGCGTTGTCCTGGCGGGCGATGGCGGGCTCCCTGGGCTCGGTCCCCTTCCGGGGTGGTTCGACGTACAGATTCCAGCATGACGTACCCATAGGACGACAACAACTATTGACGACAACAATTATTGCTCTTAGCTTCGATCTCGTAGTCAGCACCCCGCGCACCCCATGTGAAGGGACACCGTCGTGCCCAGCATCGATCTCACCGGCAAGGTCGCCGTCGTCACCGGCAGCGGCCGGGGCCTCGGCCTCGCCTACGCCCATGCCCTGGCCGCCCGCGGCGCCTCCGTGGTCGTCAACGACGTCGACGAGGCCGTGGCCGAGCAGGCCGTGAAGTCCCTCGTCGCGGCAGGCGGCAGGGCGGTCGCCGAGGTGGTCCCGGTCGGGACCGCGGAGGCCGCCGACCGGCTGGTGAACCGTGCCGTGGAGGAGTTCGGCCGGCTCGACATCCTGGTCACCAACGCCGGCATCCTGCGCGACAAGGTGCTGTGGAAGATGACCGACGACGACTTCGACGCGGTGATCGCCACCCATCTCAAGGGCACCTTCACCTGTGCCCGCGCCGCCGCCGTACGGATGCGCGAGCAGGGCGAGGGCGGCACGCTGATCCTCGTCGGCTCCCCGGCCGGCCAGCGGGGCAACTTCGGCCAGACGAACTACGCGGCCGCCAAGGCCGGCATCGCGGCCTTCGCCCGCACCTGGTCCATGGAGCTGGGCCGCGCGGGCATCACCGTCAACGCGATCGTCCCGGTCGCCGCGACCGCGATGACCGAGACCATCCCCGCCTTCGCCCCCTATGTCGAGGCACTGAAGAACGGCGAGCCGTTCCCGGACTTCCTGCGCAAGGGCGAGGGCTTCGGCACCCCCGAGGACTGTGCGGCCCTGGTGCCCTTCCTGGCCTCCGAGGCCGCCCGGGGCATCACCGGCCAGGCCATCGGCATCGGCGGCGACAAGGTGGCACTCTGGTCGCATCCGCAGGAGATCCGCACGGCCTACGCCGACGGCGGCTGGACGCCCGAGACGCTGGCCGACGTCTTCCCCGCCTCGGTCGGCGCCGAACTCCAGACGGTCGGCATCCCGGCCCCCACCTTCCCGGAGGCGTGATGAGCCCCTCCACGACCCCCGCCGCGACCCCCTCCATGAAGGTCGACGAGCTGGTCGCGATCGACGTCCACACCCACGCCGAGGTGTCCTCCAAGGGGCACTCCTCGCTGGACGACGACCTGCACGACGCCTCCTCCGCCTACTTCAAGGTCGAGGGGAAGCGGAAGCCCACCCTGGAGGAGACGGCCCGCTACTACCGTGAGCGGAGGATGGCCGCCGTGATCTTCACGGTGGACGCCGAGTCCGCGACCGGCACGGCGCCCGTCCCGAACGAGGAGGTCGCCGAGGCCGCCGCCGCCAACGCCGACGTCCTCATCCCCTTCGCCTCCATCGACCCCTTCCGGGGGAAGGCGGGCGTGCGGCAGGCCCGGCGCCTGGTCGAGGAGTACGGGGTGAAGGGCTTCAAGTTCCACCCCAGCATCCAGGGCTTCTTCCCCAACGACCGCTCGGTGGCGTACGACCTGTACGAGGTGATCGAGGAGACGGGGACCATCGCCCTGTTCCACACCGGTCAGACGGGCATCGGCGCCGGAGTCCCGGGCGGCGGCGGGATCAGACTCAAGTACTCCAACCCGCTGCACGTGGACGACGTGGCGGCCGACTTCCCGCATCTCAAGATCATCCTGGCGCATCCGTCCTTCCCCTGGCAGGACGAGGCTCTCGCCGTCGCCACGCACAAGCCGGGCGTGCACATCGACCTGTCCGGCTGGTCGCCCAAGTACTTCCCGCCGCAGCTCGTGCAGTACGCCAACACGCTGCTGAAGGACAAGGTCCTCTTCGGCTCCGACTTCCCCGTCCTCACCCCCGACCGCTGGCTCGCCGACTTCGACAAGCTGACGATCAAGGACGAGGTGAAGCCGAAGATCCTCAAGGAGAACGCCGCCCGTCTGCTCGGGCTGACCACACCGTAAGGGGCGTGGAAGATGCGCAACGAGGGACTGGGGTCCTGGCCCGCACGCCGGGCCCGTAAGACCCCGCACCGCACCGCCCTGGTCCACGGTCAGCAGTCGACGGACTATCGCACACTGTATGCACGCACCACGCGCCTGGCCCACGCCCTGCGCGCCCGGGGCGTGCGGCGCGGCGACCGCATCGCCTACCTGGGCCCGAACCACCCCTCCTACCTGGAGACCCTGTTCGCCGCCGGCACCCTCGGCGCGGTGTTCGTCCCCCTCAACACCCGCCTCGCCGGCCCCGAGATCGCCTATCAGCTCGCCGACTCCGGCGCCAAGGCGCTCGTCTACGGTCCCTCGCACGCCGGCCTGGTCGCCGGACTGCCCGGGAACACGGACGTGCGGACCTACCTCGAGGTCGGCGCCGAGTACGAGGGGGAGCTCGCCACGGCCTCCGACGAGCCGATCGACACACCGGTCACCCCGGACGACACCTGCATCATCATGTACACCTCGGGCACGACCGGCCGACCCAAGGGCGCCATGCTCACGCACGGCAACCTCACCTGGAACGCGGTCAACGTCCTCGTCGACACCGATCTGACCGCCGACGAACGCGCCCTGGTCTCCGCGCCGTTGTTCCACACGGCCGGCCTGAACATGCTGACCCTGCCGGTGCTCCTCAAGGGTGGCTGCTGCGTCCTGGTCGAGGCCTTCGACCCGGAGGCCACCTTCGGTCTGATCGAGCGGCACCGGATCACCTTCATGTTCGGGGTGCCGACGATGTTCGAGCAGATCGCCCGGCACCCGCGCTGGGCGGCCGCGGACCTGTCCAGCCTGCGGATCCTGACCTGCGGCGGCTCGCCCGTTTCGACGCCGCTGATCGCCGCCTACCAGGAACGCGGACTCACCTTCCTCCAGGGCTACGGCATGACGGAGGCGTCCCCCGGCACGCTGTTCCTGGACGCCGAGCACTCCGTCAGCAAGGCGGGCTCGGCCGGCGTCCCGCACTTCTTCAGCGACGTACGCGTCCTGCGCCCCGACCTCACCCCCGTCGAGGTCGGCGAGACCGGCGAGGTCGTCGTCCGCGGGCCGCACGTCATGCCCGGCTACTGGGGGCTGCCCGAGGAGACGGCCGCCTCCTTCGCCGACGGCTGGTTCCGCAGCGGGGACGCGGCCCGGGTCGACGAGGACGGGTACGTGCACATCGTCGACCGCATCAAGGACATGATCATCTCCGGCGGGGAGAACATCTACCCCGCCGAGATCGAGGACCTCCTCCTCGCTCACCCCGACATCGTGGAGTGCGCCGTCATCGGCGTGTCCGACGACAAGTGGGGCGAGGTGCCGCGCGCGGTCGTCGTGCCCCGCGAGGGCGTCTCGCTGGATCCCGACGAGGTACTGGCCTCGCTGTCCGGGCGGCTCGCCAAGTACAAGATCCCCAAGTCGGTGGTGGTGGCGGACGAACTCCCGCGCACCGCCTCCGGAAAGCTCCTGAAGTCCCGGGTGCGCTCCCGGTTCGGCACCGACTCCTGAACGACTCTCCTGTGAGGAACGGAATATGAGCATCACCGTCAACGGTCTCGACGAGCTGAAGAAGCTGGCCGGAAGCGACCTGGGCACCAGCGAGTGGATCGAGGTCACCCAGGAGCGCATCGACACGTTCGCGGACGCGACCGGGGACCACCAGTGGATCCATGTGGATCCCGAGCGGGCGGCCGCCGGGCCCTTCGGAGCGCCGATCGCCCACGGGTACCTGACCCTCTCCCTGTTCATCCCGCTCTTCACCGAACTGCTGGACGTCCAGGGCGTCACGACCAAGGTCAACTACGGGCTGAACAAGGTGCGGTTCCCCTCGCCGGTCAGGGTCGGTTCGCGGATCCGGCTGACCGGGAAGCTGGCCGAGGTCGAGGAGGTGCCGGGCGGGGTGCAGATCACCGTCGACGGGGCGATCGAGATCGAGGGGGGCGCGAAGCCGGCCGCGGTGCTGCAGAGCCTGTCGCGCTTCTACGCGTAGGGCTGCGCGAACGTCGCGCCGTCAGGGCTCGACGTGGTGGGGAACTGCGGAACCGCTGTGGCCGGTCGCGCAGTTCCCCGCCCTCTTCGGGCGCCTCAGCTCACGACGTCGACGAAGATCGGGTTGGAGTAGAACCAGGTGTCCGCCCACGGGTCGCCGTTGCCCGGCTCGTGGGGGATCGGGCCGTGCGGGTCCACGGAAGCACCCAGGTAACCGGTTCCGTTCCGGTTGCCGTCGCTGCCGCGCAGACGGAGGTAGCAGGACTCGTCGCCCACCGCGACCGGGACCCGCAGGGTGTAGGTCCCCTTGCGGCCGCTCACGTCGGTCGTGCGGACGACCTTCGTGTCGGGAGCCCGCCAGGTGTCGCGGTCGGACACCGCGCCGCGCACCGCGCCCCGGATCACGTCCACGTGCGCCAACTGCGGCAGGATCCCCTGGGGGTTGGGGCGGGAGGCGCTGGTGACGGTGATCTCCAGGGTGAGCTTCTCCCCCTTGCGCACCCGCAGCCGGCCGCCGAGTGTGACGCCCCGCCCGCTGCCGTGCTCCCGCCGCAGCCGGACCTCCAGGCCGTCGAGCAGATGCCCGTGGTCCAGCCAGACCCTGCCCTCGCGCAGGCCCGTCATCACCGCGCGGTAGCCGTAGCGGGTCACGCCGACATGGGTGCGGCTGAACTGCCCCGGCCAGAAGTCGCTGCCGGGCTGCGGGGTGTCGGTGTTCACCGGATCGGGCAGCCTGCCGGTGTTGTCGAAGTTCTGCCCGGCGGGCCAGTCGCCGTTCTTCCAGGTGTCGAAGACGGTGCGGTGGTTGTCGGAGTTGGTGGTGACCGAGAACAGCCGGCCCTCGGCCAGCATCGAGTCCCACAGGCCGCCCACGGTCGCGGTGGCCCAGTCGAACCCGCCGTACGTGAGGTAGGCGTCCGCCGGATAGCCCGCCCAGGACTGGGCGGACGGCTTGTTCTCGTACTCGCCGCGGATGGACGTGGCACCGCGCCAGCCGGGGATCGCCGCGCCCTGGGCGCCGGGCGCGCCCTCCATGCCGATCACGATCTCGGGGGCCGCGTCGCGCCAGTTGCGCATCTCGTGCGGGGAGTCGATGCCCAGGCGCAGCGGGTGGTTGGCGAAGACGAGGACGTCGTCGACGTAACCGGTGCGGCGCTGCTCGGCCAGCCATCTGACCGCCTTGACGGCGTGCGCCTCGTTGCGGGCGGTGTCGGCCGCGCCGGCGGCGCCCTCGGTGTAGCCCAGCAGCTTGCCGTCGTAGGCGAGCTCGAACCGCGTGAGCAGGTCGGTCTCGTGCGGGCCGGGAGCGGCGAACACCGTGCAGTGCTCGGCGGCCGGGATGTACCACTCCAGGCCCTGGAAGATCAGCTGGCGCGGGTTCGCGGCGCGGGCCCCGAGGATCTCCTTGTGCTCCAGCGCGGCGCCGTAGGAGGCGTGCCCGAAGTTGGAGTGCTCGTTGAACACCATCCAGTCGAGGCCGTACCGGGCGGCGGCCCGGGCCTGCTGGGAGAAGGTGTACTTCGCGTCATGGCTGTAGACGGAGTGGACGTGGTGGTCGCCCACCAGGTAGGCGAGACGCGGGTCCTCGCCGCCGTGGCCCCGGCCGGTGGCGGCGGCGGCCGGGGTGGCCGCGCCGCCGAGGGCGAACGCGGCGCCGAAGAGGCCGGCGCGGCGCAGAAGTCCGCGCCTCGACACGCCCTGGGCGTCGAGAACGGCGGGCGGGACGGACGGATCGGCCCAGGCGGGCAGCTGCTGCTCGGTCACGGTGATCCTCGTGAAGAAGGTCAGTGGTTCATGAAGGAGGTGACGGGCAGCGCCCGCGAGACGATCCGGACGTCGCCGAGGCGGCCGTGCAGGATCTGGTCGATCTGTCCGCCGTACTCGTAGCCGCCGAGCAGCCACGGCAGCCCGACGGAGGTGACGCCCACGGACGCCGCCTTCGGATTGCGCACGGTCGGGCAGCCCTCGACGTACAGCGTGGTGTGCCGTCCGTCGTTGACGACCGCGAGATGCCACCAGGTCTCCAGCGGGGTCTCCTGACCCCAGTTGGTGGCGATGCCCTCCTGGTTCAGCGGACGCATGGCCCACTGCGGCTCCCGGTCGTTGGACAGGGACAGGGTGGCGAGCGGCTCGTCGGGGTCGTCGCCGCTCTTGCCCGCCGCGCCGCCCGTTCCGGTCCGGCCGACCAGTCCCGACCAGGCGTGGTGCGAAGGGTCCCAGTCGGCGGGGAGGCGGTAGAACGCCTCGATGGTGTAACCGTTCCTGAAGGTCGCCGAGTTGAGCGGAGCGCCGTCGACCGTGCGCAGGTAGGCGCCCTTCAGCGGGGACTTGAATCCCCGGAACTCCAGGCTGCCGTGGCCGGGTTGGTCGGGGTGGTGGTCGGACGACCAGGTCAGGGCGCCGTCGCCCACCGTCACGAGGGCGAGGTCGTTGCCGCGCCCGGACAGGTCGCGTACGGTGCCGCCGACCGCCGTACCGTCGTCGTGGCCGTCGAACCGCCAGTAGGCGACCGTGTCGCGCACCAGCACCTTCGACACGGGACGGGCGGGACGCGCGGGCACCGGATCGAAGCCCGCGAAGCGCTCGGTGAAGTCGATGTCGACCGTGAACCGGTCGGCGTCGCCGCTGAGTTCGATCTCCTGCCGCTCCAGCTCGTTGAGCCCCTTCGCGGCCCGGCCGAGGATCCACGGGGAGACCGTCTCCACGTCGATGACGTTCCGGTCGAGGTCGAAGCGGTAGAGGCGGATCATCGCCGCGCCGCCGAAGTACCGGTTCTGATAGTTCGTCAGATGCAGATGGACGTCGTGTCCGGCCGCGTTCCGGCGCGTCGCGCGGCCGGCCGGCCAGTAGTGCCCGTTGAGGGTGAGGAAGATCTGGTCGTGGTCCTCGATCAACCGGTCCCACAACTGCTGCCCGTACGCCGACAGGGAGTCGTCCTCGACGACCAGCTCGTGCGTGGTCAGGACGACCGGTGTCCTCGGGTGCCGGGCGAGGACACCGGCGGCCCAGGCGTACCCCTTGTCCGACAGCCGCCAGTCCAGCGCCAGCACCATCCACTCCCGGCCGCCCGCCCGGAACAGGTGGAAGGTGTTGTAGCCGTCGGGCGAGGCCCCGCCGAACGTGGGCTTCCCCTGGAAACGGCGCGGACCGAAGGCGTCCAGGTAGGGGGTCGTACCGCGCTGGTCGGTCGTCGACGACTTCACGTCGTGATTGCCGGCCAGCACGCTGTAGCCGACCCCGCGCCGGTCGAGCAGCCCGAACGCCTCGCTGATCGCGCCGACCTCGTCCTTCGCCCCGTTCTGGGTGAGGTCGCCGAGGTGGGACAGGAACACCAGGTTCTCGGCACCGCCGTCGTCGCCGCGCTCCAGCAGGTAGCGCAAGGACGCCTCGACCGGTGCCCTGTCGATGCTCGGGCCGTCGAAGAGGTACTGCGTGTCGGGCATGACGGCGAGCGTGAAGCGGCGGCTCTCCGGGTCCGGGTGCCACTCGGCGGAGGCCGCCTCCGCGGCGGCCGGCAGCGCGAGGCCGGCCGTGGCGGCCGCGCCGAGCAGCGCGGTGGCCCGGAGGAAACCGCGTCTTCCGGCACCGGCCTGCGCGGCCTCGCCCTGATCGTGGGCATGCGAAGTACACACGTGTGCTCCGTAGGTGATTCCGTTGCTGGGAAAGGGGGTTCAGAGGACGCGCAGGGTCCAGCTCCAGCGGTGGACGCCCGGTGCGACGAGGTAGGAGGGGAAGGTGTCGGGGCCGCACGACGCCGTGCCGAGGCCGCGGTGCGCCGCGTCGAGGTGCACCACGCAGCCGGGGCGCGGGACGAGTTCGTCGTGGTGGGTGACGGCCGTCAGATCCTCCGCGCGGTAGCGCGTGACGCTGACCTGGCGCGGCTCGTCCAGCGTGACGGCGAGGCCCGTGGCGTCCGGCGCGGAGAGCGTGAAGCGCCGCACGCCGTGCCGGCCGCCGCTCTCCTGCGGACGCAGGTACGGGGTGAACAACTCGTCCACCGGGGCGTGGTGATGGCCCACCGGCGCGCCTGCGCTCCGGTCGGGGTACGACTCCCAGGGGCCCTGCCCGAACCACTCCAGCAGGTCGAGTCCCGCCACCGTCTCGAAGACCGACCCGACGCGCGCCACATCGTCGAACTCCATGGGCAGCTCGGCCTGTTCGTCGATCCGGATGCCGCCCTCGACCGGTGTGAAGACCTGCCGGTGCCGGACGACGCCGGTGGTGCCGGCGTACTCGGCGAGCACGGTCACCCCGTCGCCCTCCTGGCGCACGGACACCAGCCTGCGCACGAGGGCGTCCAGGCCCCACGTCCGCCAGCGCAGCGCCGTCCCGCCCAGCTCGTCGTTGTCGGTGGGCGCCCGCCACAGCGACAGCGCGGGCGCGGCGGTCAGCAGGGGGTGGACGAGGAGTCCGTCGGCGTCGATCTCGACGCGGCCGGAACCCGCCGGGTCCTCGACGGGCGCCGGCGCCCGCAGCCGCACCTGCGGTGTGCAGACCCGAGTGCCCCGCGGAGCCCACGGCAGATCCTGCGCCGTCGTCACCCGCAGGGTCAGCCAGGCCTCGCCGCCGTCGTCCGGCAACGCGAACGGCAGCGGCACCACGGCCGTCCCGCCCGGCCGCAGCTCGGGCAGCTCGGCCGGCGCGGTGAGCGTCGAGCCGTCGGCGAGCGACAGCTCCCACTCGCCCGCGAGCCACTCCAGGCCCCGGAAGTGCTGGTGGTTGGAGACCGTCACCCCCTCCGGCCGGACGCCCTGCAGCCGTACCGGTGCGGAGAGTTCCCGGTGCTCGTACATCACCGGTTTCGGGGTGCGGTCGGGAAAGACGACACCGTCCGCGACGAACGCGCCGTCGTGGTCCTTCTCGCCGAAGTCGCCGCCGTACGCCCAGCGGTGTCCGGGCGCGGCGACAGCGTTGTCATAGAGTCCGGCGCCCCCACGCCCGACCGGTCTTCCGTCGTTCACACGCTGGAGGATGCCGTGGTCCCAGAACTCCCAGATGAACCCGCCCTGAAGACCCGGGGTGACCTCGATGGCGGCCCAGTGGTCGGCCAGCGTGCCGTTGCTGTTGCCCATCGCGTGGGAGTACTCGCACTGGATGAGCGGCTTGGTCTGCTGCCCGGACAGCGCGTGCGCCACGCAGTCCTCCAGGGGCGCGTACATCGGGCAGGCGATGTCGGAGGCGACCTCCGGGTCGGCCCAGCCGCGCTTGGCGGCCCCCTCGTACTGCAACGGCCGGGTCGGGTCGTGCCGGCGCACCCAGCCCGCGGCGGCGTCGTGGTTGGCGCCGTAGTCGGACTCGTTGCCCAGCGACCAGATGATGACCGACGGGTGGTTCTTGTCCCGCAGCACCATCCGCGAGACCCGGTCGACGAAGGCGTTCAGATAGCGCGGGTCGTCGGCGATCTCGTGGGCGTGGTCGTGGGACTCGATGTCCGCCTCGTCGACGACGTAGAACCCGAGTTCGTCGGCGAGGTCGTACAGCGTGGGGTCGTTCGGGTAGTGCGCGGTGCGGATCGCGTTGAAGCCGAAACGCTTCAGCAGCACCAGGTCCGCGCGCATGTCGTCGTACGACACCGTGCGTCCGGTCAGGGGGTGGAAGTCGTGCCGGTTCACCCCCCGGATGAAGACCCGCTCGCCGTTGACCAGAAGGTCCCGGCCGACGATCGCCACGTCGCGGAAGCCGACCCGGTGGCGGGAGGTGTCGGCGACGGTGCCGTCGGCGCGGTGCAGCCGGACCGTCAGGCCGTACAGCTCGGGCGTCTCGGCCGTCCAGGTGCGCACCTCGGGCACCCGCGCGCGCAGCCGTGCCTCGCCGAGGAAGGCGGAGACGCGCTCCTCCTCGGCGTTGGCCAGGTCGAACTCCGCGTCCTGGGCCAGTGGCAGCCCGTCCAGTTCGCCGCTGACGTACCAGCCCGCGGGCAGCGCTCCGCCCGAGTCCCGTACCTGGCAGTCGACCCGCAGCTCGCCGTCCCGCGCGGCCCGCACGGTCACGTCGGCCAGCCGCAGCGGGTCGGTGGCGTACAGCAGCACCGAGCGGGTGATCCCGGCATGCCACCAGTGGTCCTGGTCCTCGAGGTGCGAGGCGTCCGACCACTTGACGACCGTCAGCCGCACCACGGACCGGCCGCCCGGGCGTACGACGCCCGACAGATCGAACTCGGCCGCCAGATGAGAGTCCTTGGAGATGCCGACGGGCCGCCCGTCCACATGGACCAGCAGCACGCTCTCGGCCGCCCCGACCTGGAGGACGACGCGGCGCCCGGCCCACTCGGCGGGGATGTCGATCTCCCGCTCGTACACGCCCGTCGGATTGTCCGCGGGCGACAGCGGGGGGAATTCCGCGAACGGCATACGGACGTTCAGATACCGCGGAAGGTCGTCGGCGCCGTGGACGGTCTGCATGGTCCATACGCCGGGCACGTACGCCGTCGACCAGGGACCGCCGACCGGCGCGTCCGGAGCGGACAGCAACCGAAACCGCCAGTCGCCGTCCAGGGAGTTTGCTCCGGAGCGCCGGTCGACGGCGTTCATGGGCAGCCGTCCCCACGAGGTCACCTCGGGTGCCTCCCAGGGGCGCAGTGCCAGCAGCGGATCGCTCACTTGATCGCGCCCTTCGCGAGGTCGCCGATCATCTGACGGGCGCCGATCGCGAACACGATCAACAGGGGGACGAGGGCGAGCAGCGCGCCCGTCATGACCATTCCGTAGTCTGTCGTGCCGTGGGTGCCGTTGAGCTGGGACAGCGCGACCTGGAGCGTCACGTTGTCCGGATTGGTGAGGGCGATCAGGGGCCAGGCGTAGTCGTTCCACTGGCCCATGAAGGTGAAGATGCCGAGGAAGGCCAGGCCGGGCCGGACCACCGGGAGGGCCACGTGCCAGTACTGGCGCAGGAAGTTCGCGCCGTCGATGCGGGAGGCGTCGAGGAGCTCGTCGTGGATCGCGCCCTTCATGTACTGGCGCATCCAGAAGATGCCGAACGCGTTGGCGGCCGCCGGCACGATCAGTGCCGTCATCGAGCCGATCCAGCCGAGCTTCGCCATGATGACGAACTGGGGGATGGCCTGGAGCTGCGCCGGGACCATGAAGATGAACATGAGCAACACGAACAGCAACCGCTTGCCCGGAAACTCGAATTTGGCGAAGACGAAGGCGGCCAGCGAGTCGAAGAACAGGACCAGGAAGGTCACCGATCCCGCCACCAGCAGCGAGTTGAACATCGAGCCGAAGAAGTCGATGTTGTCGAAAAGGCTGCGCACGTTTTCCAGGAAGTGCGTGCCGGGCAGCAGCTTGGGCGGGTAGGAGAAGATCTCCGACGACGTGTGCGTCGACATGATCACGGCCCAGTAGAACGGGAAGGCCGAGAGCAGGACGCCGACGACGAGGGCGGCGTGCAGCCCGATGCCTCTGCGCCGGGATCCGTCGATCCGCTGGGTGCGCCGTGTTTCTTGGGTGGATGCCATGGTGTGCGGGCCTCCCTATTCTTCGCCCCGGCGCTGCACCAGGCGCCAGTTGATGATCGAGAAGAGGACGACGACGAGGAAGATGCCCCATGCCACGGCGGCGCCGTAGCCGAAGTCGTTGTTGTCGAAGGTCTGCTGGAAGAAGTAGAGGACCATCGTCCGGCCGGCGTGGCCCGGACCGCCCGAGAACGTCGAGTCGTTCGAGGTGTTCTGGAGCAGTACCTGCGGTTCGGAGAAGCTCTGCAGACCGGTGACCGTGGACACGACGAGCACGAACAGCAGCACCGGCCGCATCATCGGCAGCGTGATCCGGAAGAAGGTCTGCACCGGTCCCGCGCCGTCCATGCGCGCCGCCTCGTACAGCTCGCTCGGGACGGTCTGCAGCCCGGCGAGGAAGATGATCGCGTTGTAACCGGTCCACTGCCAGGTCATCAGCGTCGCGATGGCGATCTTGATGCCCCACGGTGTGTTCAGCCAGGCGATCTGGTCGAAACCGATTGCCTGGAGGAACGCGTTCACCAGGCCGAAGTTGGTGGAGAAGACCGAGCCGAAGATGATCGCGATCGCCACGACCGAGGTGACGTTCGGCAGGAAGTAGGCGACGCGGTAGAGGTTCTTGAAACGGACCGCCGAGTTGAGCATCACGGCCGTCACCATCGCCAGGAAGATCATGGGGAAGGTGGCCAGCGCCCAGATGACGATCGTGGTCCCGATCGAGCTCCAGAACTCGGAGTCGTTCAGCAGGTACTGGTACTGGGAAAGGCCGGCCCACTCCATCGAGCCGAGGCCGTCCCAGCGGTGGAAGGAGAGGTAGAGCGAGAAGCCGACCGGGATCAGACCGAAGCAGAGGAAGAGCAGATAGAAGGGGGAGATCGCGGCGTAGAGGTGCCAGTACTTCCTGAAGCCCGTCCGGGGCCGGGTGACGGGCACGTCCGCCACGACCGCCGGGGGCTTCTCCAGCGTGCGGAGGGTGGCCATCAGTAGCTCACCCCCAGGTGCTTCGCGATGCGCCGGCATTTGCTCATGGCGTCACTCCAGGCCTGCTCCGGGTCCTTGCCGAGGACGCCGACGTTCTTGATCTCGTCCTTGATGGGCTGCCCGAGCGCGATGTCGAACGGGCTGTTGTAGGCGACCACGATCTTCTGCGCGGCCGGACCGAAGATGTCCATCGTGACCTGCCCGCCGAAGAACTCGTCCGGCTGGCGCACCTGCTTCAGGTCGTACGAGGCGGGGGTGGAGGGGAAGAGCCCCGCGTCCACGAACCCCTGCGCCTGGTTGCCCGCGTCGAGCATCCAGCTGATGATCTGGAACGCGCGCTCGGGTTCCCGGCACGCCTTGGTGACCGACAGGAAGGAGCCGCCGTTGTTGGAGGGCCGCACGGGCATGTCGGCCACCCGCCACCGGCCCTTGGTCTTCGGTACGCCGTTCTTGATGTCGCTGGTGGCCCAGGAGGCGCCGAGCTGACTCGGCAGCTTGCCGTCCTCGACGGCCGACAGCTGGTCGGGGGTGCCGTTGACCAGGTTCGACACGATCTTGCGCTGTTTGGCCTCCACGGCTAGTGCCCAGGCGTTGCGCACATGCTCCTGGTCCCCGATGAAGTGGCGGTCCTTGTCGACGTAGCGCGCGCTGCCCTGCTGGACCACGTTCTCGAAGACGCTGTTGACGTCGGTGAGCAGGAAGGTCCCCGGTATCCGCTGCCGGAGCCGCTCGCCCGCCGCGAAGAACTTCTCCCAGGTGTCGAGCTCCTGCGACACGTCGGCCGGTTCGTAGGGCAGGCCTGCCTTGCGGAAGACGGCGTACTGGTAGAAGTGCGCCACCGGCCCGCAGTCGATCGGGAAGCCGACCATCGTGCCGTCGTCGGCGATGCCCTGCTCCCACTTCCAGGGCAGGTACCGCGACTTGTACGTGTCCGCGCCGAGTGTGCGCAGGTCCACGAACTGGTCGGCGTTGGGCAGATAGGACGCCATGTCCTCGCCCTTGAGGCCCGCGATGTCGGGGACATGGGCGCGGCCGGCCATCGTGGTGATCAGTTTCGACCGGTAGTAGCCGCCGATCTTGATGGCCTGGAGGTCGACCGAGCTGTCGTAGCGGGCCCTGGCGTTCTTGACGACCGTGTCGCCCAGGCCTCCGTCCCAGTACCACAGGACCATGTTCCGGCCGGTCGAACCGGTCGGAACGGCACAGCCGGACGCCAGGCCGCCGAGCGCCGTGGCGGCCGAACCGGCCAGGCCCGCACGGAGCAGGCCTCTACGTGAGAGCCGCACAGCTCCCACCGCCTTTCGGATCTGTTCGCGTCTTCGCAGACGGGGTGCAATTCGAGGGGCATGCGTGGGGTTGTCTTCTGGATGCGGGCGCGGTCAGGACCGCGGGGCGGGCGGGGTGACCGGCGCGTACCGCACGGGCGGCCCCACGTCCGCCGGGATGCGGTCGGCGAGGAAGCCGTACGCCTTTTTGAGCTCGGGGTCGCGCAGCGAGCGCCACCAGTGGTCGACGCCGTACCAGCCGGGGGCCGCCAGTGCCCCGCCGTGGTGCTGTACGGAGAGCCCGGCGGCGAGGACGGCGAACCGCAGCCGTTCCACCAGCGGCCAGCCGCCGAGCGAAGCGGCCACGAAGCTCGCGCCGAACACGTCGCCGGCGCCCGTCGCGTCCAGGACATCGATGTCAAGGGCGGGGACCTCGGCAAACTCCCCGGTCGCCTGATCGACCGCGATCGCGCCGTCGGCGCCCCGGGTGACCACGGCGACCGGCACCAGTTCCGCGAGCGTGCCGAGCGCGGCGAGCGCGCTGTCGGTGCGGGTGTACGCCATCGCCTCGGTCTCGTTGGGCAGGAAGGCGTGGCACAGGGCGAGCTGGTCGAGCAGGTCGGTGGACCACTGCCGGGTGGGGTCCCAGCCCACGTCGGCGTAGATCTGGGTGCCGTTCGCGGCCGCCTTGGCGAGCCAGGCGCGCGGTTCCGCCTCGAGGTGCACGAGGGCCGTGCGCGCCTCGGGCGGGTCGCCCATCAGCGTGTCCTGCGAGTACGGTGGCTCCTGGCCGTGGGTGACCAGGGCCCGGTCGTGCCCGTGCGCGAGGGCTACGGTGACCGGTGTGTGCCAGCCGTCCGCCACCCGCGACAGGGTGAGGTCGACGCCCTCCTGCCCCGCGAGGACCTCGTGACAGTGGGCGCCGTAGAAGTCGTCGCCGAAGACCGTGGCCAGCGAGGTCCGCAGGCCGAAGCGGGACGCGGCCACCGCGAGGTTGGCGATGCCGCCGGGGCCGCAGCCCATGCCGGCCGTCCAGATCTCCTCGCCCGGCGTCGGCGGCCCGCCGAGCCCCGTGAGGACGAGGTCGTAGAAGAGCAGCCCGGTGAGCAGTACCTCGGGCCGGTCGTCGTCCACCGCACATCCTCCTCGTCGGGGGAGCTCGTCCCGTGGGGGAGCTCGTCAGAACTCTTCAATTCGGTGACCGGAATCGTGCGCCCCTCGGCGAGATTGGTCAATACCTCAGCAGAAGTGAGCATGGATTTGATTGAAGATGACGAGTAGTGTTCACGCCGTGCTGGCAGAACGACGACATCAACTCATCCTGCGGGCCCTGCGCTCCGGTGGCCCCGCAGCCGTGACCGATCTCTCCGAACAGCTGGGTGTGAGCCCGGCCACGATCAGGCGTGACCTGGTGAAACTGGAGGAGGACGGCCTGCTCACCCGGGTGCACGGCGGCGCCGTCGCGGAGGAGGGCGACCAGCCCTTCGCCGAGGTCGCCGAGGTGCGGGTGGGCGAGAAGGACGCCATAGCCGCCCACGCGGCGGCGATGGTCGCCGACGGTCAGTCGGTCCTCCTCGACATCGGCACCACCGCCTACCGCCTGGCCCGGCAGCTGCACGGGCGCCGGCTGACGGTCATCACCAGCAACCTCGTGGTCTACGAGGAGCTCGCCGACGACGAGGGCATCGAGCTGGTCCTGCTCGGCGGCATGGTCCGCCGCGAGTACCGCTCCCTGGTCGGTTTCCTCACCGAGGACAACCTGCGCCAGCTGCATGCCGACTGGCTGTTCCTCGGTACCAGTGGAGTGCGCCCCGGCGGGCAGGTGATGGACACGACGGTCGTCGAGGTGCCGGTGAAACGGGCCATGATCAAGGCCGGTGACAAGGTCGTCCTGCTCGCCGACTCGGCGAAGTTCCCGGGTACGGGCATGGCGAAGGTCTGCGGTCCCGAGGACCTGGACGTGGTGGTGACGAACACGCCGGTCGATCCGGCGACCCGGTCCTCCTTCGAGGAGGCGGGCGTCGAGGTGGTCGTGGCAGGAAAGGTGCAAGCGTGAAACTGACGATTCTGGGCGGCGGCGGGTTCCGGGTGCCGCTCGTGTACGGGGCGCTCCTGACGGACCGCGCCGAGGGCCGGGTCACGGAAGTGGTTCTGCACGATCTGGACGACAGCCGGCTGTATGCGGTCGCCCGTGTACTGAACGAGCAGGCGGCCGTCGTCCCCGACGCGCCCCGGGTGACCGCCACCACCGACCTCGACGAGGCCCTGCGCGGCGCCGACTTCGTCTTCTCCGCGATCCGCGTCGGCGGCCTCGAAGGCCGCGCGAACGACGAGCGGGTGGCCCTGGCCGAGGGCGTCCTGGGTCAGGAGACGGTCGGCGCGGGAGGCATCGCCTACGGTCTGCGGACGGTTCCCGTCGCCGTCGACATCGCCCGGCGGGTGGCCCGCCTGGCCCCCGACGCCTGGGTCATCAACTTCACCAACCCGGCGGGCCTGGTCACCGAGGCCATGTCCCGCCACCTCGGCGACCGGGTGATCGGCATCTGCGACTCGCCGGTCGGGCTCGGCCGCCGGATCGCCCGCGTGCTCGGCGCGGAGCCGAAGGAGGCGTGGATCGACTACGTCGGTCTCAACCACCTCGGCTGGGTCCGCGGTCTGCGGGTCGCCGGCCGTGACGAGCTCCCGCGGCTGCTCGCCGACCCCGACCTGCTCGGCTCCTTCGAGGAGGGCAAGCTCTTCGGCGTCGACTGGCTCCAGTCGCTCGGCGCCATCCCCAACGAGTATCTGCACTACTACTACTTCAACCGGGAAGCCGTACGGGCCTACCAGCAGGTCGAGAAGACCCGCGGCGCCTTCCTGGCCGACCAGCAGGCCCGCTTCTACGAGGAGATGAAGCGCCCCGACGCCGCGGCCCTGACCGCCTGGGACCGCACCCGCGCCGAACGCGAGGCCACCTACATGGCCGAGAACCGGGAGACGGCCGGCGCCGGCGAGCGCGACGCGGACGACCTCTCCGGCGGTTACGAGAAGGTGGCCCTCGCCCTGATGCGGGCCATCGCCCGGGACGAGCGCACGACCCTGATCCTCAACGTACGCAACCAGGGCACCCTCTCGGTGCTGGACGCGGACGCCGTCATCGAGGTGCCCTGCCTCGTCGACGCCAACGGCGCGCACCCGGTGGCCGTGGCCCCGCTGCCCGACCATGCCACCGGGCTGGTCTGCGCGGTGAAGGGGGTCGAGCGCGAGGTGCTGGCCGCCGCCGAGTCCGGCTCCCGCACGACGGCCGTGAAGGCGTTCGCGCTGCATCCGCTGGTCGACTCGGTGAACGTGGCCCGCAAGCTGGTCGAGGGCTACACCGACGTCCATCCCGGGCTGGCGTACCTTAGGTGAGTCTCGGAGGGAAAGCGCTTTCCCCGCCTCCCTCCGAGCAGCTCGTCCCCCGGCCCTCCGGCCTCCCCGCCCCTCGTGGTCCCTCTCTGGAGATTCCCCATGCATGACGAACGCCGCCGCATCGAGGAGCGCGTCGAGCGCGTCCACAACCAGCGCGTCAAGCCCGCGATCTACGCGGCCCACGTCCCCTTCGAGGTCGAGGCCTGGCAGGCGCCGGGGGAGCCCGTCCCCTTCGCGGAGGCCGAGGCCGCCGCCTACGAGCCCTTCGCGATGGGCACCCCGTGGGGCCCGCCGTGGGGCACCACCTGGTTCCGGATGCGCGGGCAGGTGCCCGCCGAGTGGGCCGGCCGGCGCGTCGAGGCCGTCATCGACCTCGGGTTCGTGGGCGACTGGCCCGGCAACCAGGCCGAGGCCCTCGTCCACCTGACCGACGGAACGCCGCTGAAGGCGGTCAACCCGCTCAACCAGTACGTGCCGATCGGCAACCCGGCGACGGGCGGGGAGAGCATCGACTACCTGGTCGAGGCGGCCTCCAACCCGGACATCCTGGCGAACGACTTCGCGGGTCCGACCCTGCTGGGCGATGTACTGACAGCGGGCGACCGGCCACTGTACACATTCCGCCGTGCCGACATCGCCGTCCTCGACGAGCAGGTCTGGCACCTCGATCTCGACCTCCAGGTGCTGCGCGAGCTGATGGTCCACCTCGGCGAGCACGAGCCGCGCCGCCACGAGATCATGCACGCCCTGGACCGCGCCATGGACGCCCTCGACCTGGACGACGTCTCCGGCAGCGCCGCGGCCGTCCGCGAGGTCCTCGCGCCCGTGCTGGCCAGCCCCGCCCACGCCAGCGCCCACACCATCTCCGGCGTCGGTCACGCGCACATCGACTCCGCCTGGCTGTGGCCGATCCGCGAGACGAAGCGCAAGACCTCCCGCACCTTCTCCAACGTCACCTCGCTCGCCGAGGAGTACGACGACTTCATCTTCGCCTGCTCGCAGGCCCAGCAGTACGAGTGGGTGCGCGACAACTACCCCCAGGTGTGGGCGCGCATCCAGGAGTCGGTGAAGAAGGGGCAGTGGGCGCCGGTCGGCGGCATGTGGGTCGAATCCGACGGCAACCTGCCCGGCGGCGAGGCGATCGCCCGCCAACTGGTCCACGGCAAGCGGTTCTTCATCGAGCACTTCGGCATCGAGACCAAGGGCGTCTGGCTGCCGGACTCCTTCGGCTACAACGCCGCCTACCCGCAGCTCGCCAAGCTCGCCGGGAACGACTGGTTCCTCACCCAGAAGATCTCCTGGAACCAGACGAACAAGTTCCCCCACCACACCTTCTGGTGGGAGGGCATCGACGGCACCCGCATCTTCACCCACTTCCCGCCCGTCGACACCTACAACGCGCGGTTCAGCGGCGAGGAGATGGACCGCGCCGTGCGCAACTACTCGGAGAAGGGCGGCGGTACGCGTTCGCTCGCCCCCTTCGGCTGGGGCGACGGCGGTGGCGGTCCCACCCGCGAGATCATGGAACGGGCGCGCCGGCTGGCCGACCTGGAGGGCTCGCCGAAGGTCGTCGTCGAGCACCCCGACACCTTCTTCGCGAAGGCCCGCGAGGAGTACCCGGACGCCCCCGTCTGGGTCGGCGAGCTCTACCTGGAGCTGCACCGGGCCACGTACACCACCCAGGCCCGCACCAAGCAGGGCAACCGCCGCAGTGAACACAAGCTGCGCGAGGCGGAGTTGTGGGCGACGACGGCCGCACTGCACGCGCCGGGCTACGCCTACCCGTACGCGAAGCTCGACCGGCTCTGGAAGACGGTGCTGCTGCACCAGTTCCACGACATCCTGCCGGGCTCCTCGATCGCCTGGGTGCACCGCGAGGCGGAGGCCGAGTACGCGCGGGTCGCCGAGGAGCTGGAGGTGCTGACGGCCGAGGCGGTCGCCGCGCTGGGCGGCGGACGGCAGGACGGCTCGCTCCGGGTGTTCAACACCAGCCCGTACGGCCGTGCCGAGGTGGTGCGCACGCCCGAGGGCGCGCCGGCCTACGTCGAGGTGCCCGCGAACGGCAGCGCGCCGCTGACCGGCGCGGAGCCCCCGCGGCCGGTGACGGTCTCCGGGCGCGTCCTCGACAACGGGCTGGTGCGTGTAAAGGTCGCGGAGGACGGCACCCTGTCGTCCGTCCACGACCTGCGGGCCGACCGTGAAGTCCTCGCCGACCAGGGCAACCTGCTGCGTCTGCACACCGACCTCCCGAACTACTGGGACGCCTGGGACATCGACAAGCACTACCAGAACCGGTACACCGACCTGCTGGAGCCGGACGCGGTGACGGTCGTCGAGGAGGGTCCGCTCGTCGGCGCGATCCGGGTCACCCGCTCCTTCGGCAAGGGCTCGACGATCACCCAGACCATCACGCTCCGGGCCGGCAGCCCCCGTGTCGACTTCGAGACCGACATCGACTGGCACGAGGCGGAGAAGATCCTCAAGGCGGCCTTCCCGGTGGACATCCGGGCGCCGCACTCCTCCGCCGAGATCCAGTTCGGCCACATCCAGCGCCCCACCCACACCAACACCAGCTGGGAGGCGGCCCGGTTCGAGGTCTCCGGCCACCGCTGGGTGCACATCGGCGAGCCCGGCTACGGTGTCGCGGTCATCAACGACTCCACCTACGGCCACGACGTCTCCCGCACGGTCCGCGAGGACGGCGGCACGACCACCACCGTCCGCCTCAGCCTGGTCCGCGCCCCGCGGATCCCGGACCCCGAGGCCGACCAGGGCCGGCATCGCTTCAGCTACGCGCTGCTCCCCGGCGCGAGCATCGAGGACGCGGTCGCCGAGGGCTACTCCCTCAACCTCCCGCTGCGCGTGGCCGAAGCGGCGGACACCACCCCCGAGCCCGTCGTCTCGGTGGACGGCGAAGGGGTCACCGTCGAGGCGGTGAAGCTCGCCGACGACGAGTCCGGGGACGTCGTCGTCCGGCTCTACGAGTCACGCGGCGGTCGCTCCACCGGCACCCTGCGCACGGGCTTCCCGCTCGCGGGCGCCCAGGTGACCGACCTGCTCGAACGGCCGCTGGAGTCCGCGGCCGTCGGTGAGGACGGCACGGTCGCCGTGGTGCTGCGGCCGTTCCAGATCCTCACGCTCCGCCTGGAGCGCGCCGCCACCGGCCGCTAGCAGCGGCCCCCCGGGGCGGGCGCGACCCGGCGCGCGCCCGCCCCCCGCCCCCGAAGTGCTCTGCTCTGCTGAGGAGTTCAGCCGTGCCCATGCAACCCTGGTTCACCGACGCCAAGTTGGGGATCTTCGTCCACTGGGGCATCTACGCCGTCGACGGCGTCCAGGAGTCCTGGTCGTTCTACGACGACATCGTGCCCCACGACCGGTACATGTCCCAGCTGGACCGCTTCACCGGCGCGCACTACGATCCGCGGGCCTGGGCCGACCTGTTCGCCCGCGCCGGCGCCGGATACGCCGTCCTCACCAGTCGCCACCACGACGGCGTCGCGCTGTGGGACACGGCGTACGGCGATCTGAACCTGGGCCGCGACTTCCTCACCGGCTACGCCGACGCCCTGCGCGAGAAGGGCCTCAAGGTCGGTCTGTACTACTCGCACTCCGACTGGAACCACCCGGACTACGCCACCACCCGCAAGCCGGGACGCCCGCCGGAGATGGAGGACAACCGCTACTCCGAGTGCTCCGCCGAGGACGAGGACCTCCAGGCCTGGGAACGGTTCATCGCCTACCGGGACGGTCAGATCCGCGAGTTGGCCTCGCGCTACCGGCCCGACCTGATGTGGTTCGACGGCGAGTGGGACCGCAGCGAGGAGCAGTGGCGCATCAAGGAACTCGCCACGCTGATCCGCTCGTACTCCCCGGACGTGGTCTTCAACGCCCGCATGCTCAGCGAGGGCGACTACGCCACCCCCGAACAGGGCGCCCCCATCGAACCCCCTGCCGGACCCTGGGAGTTGTGCCTCACCATCAACGACTCGTGGGGCTATCGGCACCACGACCACCACCACAAGTCGCTCACCCGGCTGGTCCGCTACTTCACCGAGACCATCGGCGGCGGCGGCAACCTGCTGCTCGACGTCGGCCCGATGGAGGACGGCACCATCCCGCAGCCGCAGGTCGAGCGCCTCGAAGGCCTGGGGGAGTGGATCCGCAAACACGCGGAGGCCGTGTACGGGACGGTGCGGGGGCTCCCGGCCGGGCACCACTACGGGCCCAGCACCCTCTCCGCCGACCGCCGCACGCTCTACCTCACCCTGTTCGACCTCCCGCGTTCCGAGATCGGTGTCCGGGGTCTGGTCACGCCGGTCCGCAAGGTCACCGTGCTCGGCACCGGAACGGAACTCGGCCACCGGGTCGTCGGCGGACTGCACGAGGCGGTCGGCGTGCTGTGGATCGACCCGCCGGCCGGTTCCGACCTGGACCCGCACGCCACGGTCCTCGCCCTGGAACTGGACGGCGAACTGGAGCTGTACCGGGGGGCGGGACGCTTCTGAGGATCCGTCCGGGCCCGGCGGTGATCGCGTCATCAGGGGGCTCGGGGCCGGCCGTACGACCGGCGGGGCACAGCGACTCGGGCCGGTCGGCCGCTCCCCGTGACAGCGGCCGACCGACCCGATCCCCCGTACCGCCGGGAATCCCCCGTCGATTCCCGGACTTCCCCCGTTGATCCCTGTGCTTCCCCCTGGAGCCCCGTGCTTCCCCGGTTGCTCCCCTGTGGGGCCCTTCACTCTTAAGAGCGGGTCCCTCGGGTCCTGATACACCCTTAGCGGAAAAAGTCCCCCGGACCGTGGTCCGGGGGACTTTCTCCGCTCTCGTCCGAGGACGCTCAGCCGGTGAAGCCGGCCGTGATCGAGGTGAACTGCCAGGTGCTCTGGCTGATGCCGGAGCAGTTGCTCACGACGCCACCGCCCGGGCACGGCCGGTCGCGGTTGACGGCCCAGTAGGCGAGCCGGGCGATGTGGTGGCTGTTGGACCAGTCACGGATCTGGGTCCAGATCGCCGGAGTGGTGTTCTCCTGCTGGTCCGACAGGCCGTTCATACCGGAGATGCCGATGTGGGCGTAGGCGGTCGCGTCGTCCCAGCCGAAGGTGGACTTCAGCTTGTTCTTCAGCCCCTCCGTGGCGTTCACGGTGTTGCCGTACATGTCGGAACCGCCGCCGAAGTCGAACGGCATGATGGTGAAGACGTCGATGTCGGCGCCGAGCGACTTGGCCTGCTCGATGAGACGGTTGCCGTAGTAGGTCGGGCCGGTCGTGGAGGTCCCGAAGGTGACGATGGTCTTCAGGCCCGGGTTGTTGGCCTTGACCGTCTTCAGGGCGGTGAGGATCCGCGCCTGTACGGCCTCGTTCTCGAACTCGTCCGTGTTCTCGATGTCCATGTCGATCGCCTTGAGGGAGTAGGCGTCGATCACCTTCTGGAGCGCGGCCGCCAGCGCGCTCGCCGAGGAGCAGTTGGCGCCGAGCTTGCTGCCCTGCCAGCCGCCGAACGAGGGCACGATGTCACCGCCCGCAGAGCGCACCTGGTTGATGACGCTCTGGTCGACACCGCCGGTCAGCGGCCGGTTGCTGTCCCACATCGGGTTGCAGCCGCCGCCGTCCAGCATGAACGCCATCGTGAACCACTTGATGCCGGTCGAGCTCATCACCGTGGACACGCTCGGCGGGTCGCCCCAGCCCTCGAACAGATAGGGCGCGGCCTGCTTGAACCCGGTCCCGCCACCGCCGCCCGCGTTCGTCGTGACACTCACGGAGTTGGAGGCCCCGGACGTGTTCCCGGCCGCGTCGCGCGCCTTCACGGTGAAGGTGTACCCGGTGCTCGCGGACAGTCCGCTGACCGTGGCGGACGTGCCGGAGACGGTGAGCACGTTGGCGGACCCGCTGTACACGTCGTAGCCCGTGACGCCCACGTTGTCGGTGGCGGCGTTCCAGGACAGCGACACGCTGGAGGAGGTCTTGCCGGTCGAGGTCAGCCCGCCGGGCGCGGTCGGCGCCTGGGTGTCGGAGCCGCCCCCGCCGCCCGGCCCGTCCAGGCTGATGTCGTCGGCGTAGTAGGTGCCCTGGGCGTACCAGCCGTGGACGTAGATCGTCGCGCTGGTCTGGGAGGCCCCGGTGGTGAACGACACGGACAGCCGGCCGTACGCCGACGGCGACGAGGCCCAGGTGGAGGCACCGCCGTCGACGCCGAGGTAGACGTAGGAGCCGCGCACCCAGCCGGTCAGCGCGTACGTGGTGCTCGGCTGGACCGGGACGGTCTGGCTGCACTTGGCGATGTCACTCGAACTCACCGCCCCCGCGAGGGCCTTGGAGCCGCCGTGGGTGGGCGAGGAGACGACGGAGCCGAGGTTGCCGGTGCAGGACCAGGGCGAGAGGGCGCCCGACTCGAGACCGGGGTTGGTGAGGATGTTGGCCGCCTGAGCGGTGCCCGGCAGGGCCACGGCCCCGGCGAGGGCGAGACAGGCGGTGCCGAGCAGGGCGAGGAAGCGACGCCATGGGCGTCCGAGGGATGTGGTGCGCACGCGATCTCCCTGAAGGAATGGGGGTGTTCGGGAGTGCAGGGGAGTGCAAGAGGGTGCGCAACAAAGTTGGTATGGACCAATCCGCCTGTCAAGGAGAGAGACGGAATTGGTCCATACCGGTGAGGGAAATGTTCTGTTCGGTCTTCCTGCTCGGGTACTCCGGCCGGCCGGCCGTTCCTGGAGCGGCAGTGCCTGGATCGGCAGCGACTAGAGCGGCAGCGCCTGCGCGGCGCCCGCCGTGGTCACCTCGACGGAGTCGGCGGGTGCGGGCACGGCCGGCAGCAGCGGCTCGGCGGTCTCCTCCACCCGCTGGTGCGGCAGTGTGACCGCGCGCAGCGGACGCGGCCCCGACACCACCGTGTAGTCCTGCCCCAGGAACGGCGGCACGATCTCTCCCGGGTCCTCGCCGAGCGCCAACTGCACCGCTGCCCAAGGGGCGTTGACGCCGCACAGCGAGAGCTGGTGAAGTCCGCCGGCCGGGCGCGTGTTGACGTCCATCAGGACCGGGTGGTCGCCGAACATCCGGAACTGGATGTTGGACAGGTAGTGCAGCCCGAAGCCCTCGGCGATGAGGCGCGCCGGCTCCAGCCACTGCTCGTGCAGGGTGAACCCGCGGCGGCGTCCGTTCTTCGTCCGGCCGATGGCCATCCGCAGGATGTTGTCCGGGCCGGTGAGGCAGTCCACGGACACCTCCGGCTGCTCCAGGCGCGGCATGACCAGCCAGTCGATCTGCTCCTCGCCCTCGGCCTCGGCCCGCTGCAGCGCCTCGACCACCATGTCGAGCTGGACGTACGGGCTCGGGAAGCCGCTGAGGTGCATCAGCGAGAAGGGGGTGCGGGTGATCACGCGGAAACCCACCCCGCCCGCGCCGGACGCCGGCTTGAAGCACGCCCGGTGCCCGGCCTCCTCCAACTCCTCGACGGCGGCCACGAGTTCGTCCGCCGTCCGGGCCCGGAACCACGGCGGCACGGGCACGCCGATCGCCTTCACGGCCTCGTAGGCGATCACCTTGTCGTGGAAGACCGCGACGGCCTCCGGCGGCGGCGCCAGCAGGGCCGTGCCGATCGCGTCGAAGTCGGCCCGGTGGGCCACGAGGGCCGCCTGGTGCAGCCGGGGCACGAACACGTCGATGCTGCGGCGCTTGCACTGCGCGAGGGCGTACTCGACGTACGCGGCCGGGGACAGGCCCTCCGGCTCCAGCTCGGCGGTGTCGGCGGCGGCCAGTACGGGGGAGTCGGCGTCACCGTGCGTGGCGTGGATCTCGACCGCGCGGTCACTGGGATTTCGTCGCAGCTGATCCGAGAAGAACACGTTCTCCGCGTACGTGCGGTTGAGCCAGACGCGTACGCGAGAGACCATGCAGGCCGCCTTTCACGGTTCGCGGGCAGGGCAAAGCGGGCCCGGCCCGGGCAGGGGGATTGGTGGGTCACCAAACCGCCCTGCGGAAGGGACGTCCATGGCGGTGGTGTTGGGGCGATCATACGGCTTCCCGGGGGTGCCGCGTGCAACGTGCGTGTTACGGATTTTCCGATCTTGTTCACGTGAGGCGCGTGTTCGGGTAGGGGCGCGCTGCGGCGCAGGTGGGGCCGTGTCCGGACCCGGCCGGAGACCCGATCCGACCTTGTACCGCACGCGTGAATGTGTTCTCGTGGTGGCACTGGTGTATTCGTGAGGATGCGGAGAGTGGGCTAGTGAGCGGGGGCGGAAGGTGACGTCGACGGCCGGTGGCGCCGGACAACTGCTGGCCATCAGCGATCTCCACATCGGCTATCCGGAGAACCGCGCTCTGGTCGAGGCCATGGCCCCGGAGTCGGACGAGGACTGGCTGCTGGTCGCGGGCGACGTCTCGGAGAACGTGGCCGACATCCGCTGGGCGCTGAAGACCCTCGCCGGCCGCTTCCGCAAGGTCGTCTGGGTGCCCGGCAACCACGAGCTGTGGACCCACCCCTCGGACCCGGTCACCCTGCGCGGGGTCGCCCGCTACGAGCACCTGGTCGAGGTCTGCCGCGACCTGGGTGTCACCACTCCCGAGGACCCCTACCCGGTCTGGGAGGGCCCCGGCGGCCCGGTGGTCGTCGCGCCGTTCTTCCTGCTGTACGACTACTCCTTCCTCCCGGCCGGCTGCGCCACCAAGGAGGAGGGGCTGGCCTACGCGGAGGGCACCGGCATCGTCTGCAACGACGAGTACCTGCTGCACCCCGACCCGTATCCGACCCGCGAGGCCTGGTGCCGGGCCCGCGTCGCCGAGACCGAGCGGCGGCTCGCCGAGATCCCCGACGGCCTGCCCGTCGTCCCCGTCAACCACTACCCGCTGCACCGGCACCCGATGGACGTGCTGTGGCACCCCGAGTTCGCCATGTGGTGCGGCACCGGGCTCACGGCGGACTGGCACCGCAGGTTCCGGATCGAGACCATGGTCTACGGCCACCTCCACATCCCGCGGACCACCTGGCACGAGGGCGTG
This sequence comes from Streptomyces sp. NPDC002884, assembly GCF_040295245.1. Classification (NCBI taxonomy): domain Bacteria; kingdom Bacillati; phylum Actinomycetota; class Actinomycetes; order Kitasatosporales; family Streptomycetaceae; genus Streptomyces; species Streptomyces sp. NPDC002884. Next base: position 122,723 of record NZ_JBEOVB010000006.1, read on the forward strand.
CGCTTCGAGGAGGTGTCGGTGGGCTACCCACGTGAATGGCGCAAGCGGACGCACCCGCCGGGCCGGCTGCGCCGCATCCTGCCCAGGGAGGCCGGGACCGAGTGATCGAGGAGCTGTTGCCGGAGTCGGTGGTGGCGGTGGAGGCTTTCGGCGACGAGGGCGTCCGCGAGTTCGGGCACGCGCCGCTGTACCCGCAGGAGGAGGCGCTGGTGGCCCGGGCGGTCGCCAAGCGCCGCCGCGAGTTCACCGTCGTACGCGCCTGCGCCCGGCGCGCCATGGAGAAGCTCGGCGTGCCCGCACAGGCCGTGCTGCCCGGCGAGCGCGGCGCCCCGCAGTGGCCGGACGGCCTGACGGGCAGCATGACCCACTGCGAGGGCTACTGCGCGGCCGCCCTGGTCCGGGCCGCCGACCTGGCCTCCCTCGGTATCGACGCCGAACCCCACGAGCCCCTTCCCGAGGGCGTCCTGTCCGCCGTCGCCCTGCCCGCCGAGGTGGAGCGGCTCGGAGCGCTGGCGGCGGGGCGTCCCGAGGTGCACTGGGACCGGCTGCTGTTCAGCGCCAAGGAGTCCGTCTACAAGGCGTGGTTCCCCCTCACCCGCAAGTGGCTGGACTTCAGCGAGGCGGACATCGACCTCACCCACGCCACCGGCCCCGCCGGGGACACGCACGGCGTCTTCCGCGCCCGGCTGCTCGTCCCCGGGCCGGTGGTCGGCGGCCACCGGCTCGGGCACTTCGACGGCCGCTGGACCGTCCGCCGGGGGCTGGTGGCCACGGCGGTCACCGTGCACCACGGCTGAGGCGGCGACCGCTCCCCGAGGTCACCGGCCCGGGCACCAGCTGTGCAGCAGCCGGAAGAACTCCTCCTCGTTGCCCGCCAGGCCCGCGGCGGCCAGCGCCTGTTCCGCCTCGGCCAGGACGGCGGGCGGGACCACCGGGGGAAGCCGGTCCTGCGGCGGAGCGGGGGCGCCGACGCCCGCGCCGTCCCCCTCGTCGCCGAAGGCGGCACGTACGGTGTGCAGCAGCCGCAGGTAGGCCTGTACGGCGGTGCGCTCGCGGTCGGTGAGTACGGCAGTGGGCATCGGTCGGCTCTCCCCGTGTCGGCGTCGTGTCCCCCGCGCCCGACGGCGCGTACGCCCCCAGACGGCGGCGCACCCCCCAGCTTGCCGCCCACCACTGACAATCCGGCCTGACCCGACCTCGGTTCGCCCGCTTAGCGGAGGCGAAACCTCCTTGAAATCCCCTGGCGGAAAGCGGTCCTACGCTGAGGTGAAGGGCTTTCGGCGGACGGCCGGCGGCCAGGGGATCAGGAGGCGAGCAGGTGGTCGATGTCCCGCAGCGGCGGCCGGCGCGCGGCACCCGGCTGCGCCCGGTGGGCGACGCCGAACTGGAGCTGCGGTACCGGGTCGTGCACGGTTACCGGCGTGCCTTCCGCATGGCGGGCGAGGGCCCGGCGCTGGTCCTCGTCCACGGCATCGGCGACTCCTCGCGGACCTGGGCCGAGCTGATCCCGGACCTCGCCCGCACCCACACCGTCATCGCCCCCGACCTCCTCGGCCACGGCGCCTCCGACAAGCCCCGCGCCGACTACTCGGTGGCCGCGTACGCCAACGGGCTGCGCGATCTGCTCAGCACGCTCGGCATCGAGTCGGCGACCCTGGTCGGGCACTCGCTCGGCGGGGGAGTGGCGATGCAGTTCGCCTACCAGTTCCCCGAGCGCACCGAACGGCTGATCCTCGTCAGCGCGGGCGGAGTCGGCCGGGAGGTCAACCCCGCCCTGCGGCTGGTCTCCCTGCCGGGCGCCCATCTGGCGCTGTCCGCCCTCAGGTTGCCGGGCGCGCGCTTGCAGGTCGGCCTCGCCGTCGCTCTGATGAAGCTGCTGGACACCGATCTCGGCCAGGACGCCCCCGATCTGCTCCACCTCGTCGACGCCCTGCCGGACGAGACCGCGCGCAACGCCTTCATCCGCACCCTGCGCGCGGTCGTCGACTGGCGCGGCCAGGTCGTCACCATGCTCGACCGCTGCTATCTGACGGCCGGCATGCCGACGATGCTGCTGTGGGGCGACCGGGACAGCGTGGTGCCCGTGCGGCACGCGTACGGCGCCCACGAGGCCATGCCCGGCAGCCGGCTGGAGATCTTCGAGGGGGCCGGCCACTTCCCGTTCCACAGCGACCCCGCCCGGTTCCGCGCCCTCGTCGAGGAGTTCACCCGCACCACGGCCCCGGCCGACTGGAGCCGCGACCACTGGCGCCGGCTGCTGCGCGAGGGCCGGCCCGGGGAGGGGACGGGGACCGCGGGTCCGCCGGACGGCGTGGCACGGGACCTGCGCGGGGCGAGCGAGCGCAGCGCCACCTGACGGCCGTACGAGGGGGTCCGGAGGGCGGCGAGCCCGGGAACGCCGTCCGGCGCCCGGGAACGCGGTCCAGCCGCCCGGACGGGCCGTCCTACGGCCCCAGATAGCCGAGCGACGCCTCGATCCGGCCGGCCAGATGGTCCCGCTGGCCCCGTTCCCGCGGCGACGAACCCGGCAGCCAGGTACGGCACTTGCTGGCCAGCAGCAGGCCGAAGCTCTCGGCCTCCTTCTCGTCGGTCAGGTCGAAACGGGTGCGCGCGGCGACGCTGCGCACCGTCGCCTGCAGATCAGCCCCGTCGCGGAGTAAACGGGCCGCGACCGCGGCGCCCTCGACGTGGTGGCCGCAGTGGCCCGCCTTCATGTGCCACAGCTCGTGCCCCAGGATCACCAACTGGTGCTCCGGCGCGGTGCGTTCCTCGATGACGACGAGGTCCTGGTCGGCCATGTCGAGCCACAGCCCGCTGGCCGTGTCGGCCGGGAAGGAGGCCATGCGGAAGTGCACGGGGCGGCCACGCCGTCTGCTCATCCCGTCGCACAGGGCGGTGTACAGGTCGGCCGGCACGGCGGGGGCCGGCAGGGTCAGTTCCGCGACCAGCTCGCCGCTGAGACGGCGCATTTCCCTCGCGATGCTCACAGATCTCCCCCGGATCACGACTCGGGCCGCTTCACGCTCTCCAGGAGCATGTCCAGCCACTCGGCGACCTTGTCGCGGTGCTGGTCGGTGGGCAGCTGCGCGGCCCGCCACGCGATCCCGCGTACGCCGTGGTCCTGCAGCAGCCGCTCCAGCGGGTCCGCGGCGGCCGCGGCCGCCTCCCGCGCGGCGAGCTTCTGGAGCAGCTCCTGCTCGATGTGCTGCAGGGCTCCCGCGAGCGCTTCGGGGTCCTCGGCCGTGAGGAAGCCGGCGTGCACGCGGAAGAAGCGCTGGAGGGCGTCGCAGTGCTCCATCGTGGGCCGTCGGTCGCCGTTGATGAGGGCGCCCGCCTGCTGGCGCGACATGCCGGCGCCGTCGGCGATCTCCTGCTGGGTGTACTTGCGGCCGTTCGGCTTGAGCCGGGTGCGGCGCAGCAGGTCCAGGCGCTGCAGGAAGCGGGCCTGCACATCGGGTTCGCCGGCGGGCCGGCCGCTCAGCAGTGCCTTGACCACCGACTCCGGGACACCGGAGGCGACGGACAGCCGCCCGGTGCCGAAGACCTCCGCGTGCGGCACGCCGAGCCGGTCGGCGAGCGCGGCGACCCTGGCGACGACGGCCGACATCAGCACCGTCGCCGCGGCGCCCGGAACCTCGAAGCCATCCTCCGCCACCGACAGGTCTCCTAGGTCTCTCACGTCCCTCTCACCGGCACACGATCACCAGAACAGACGGTCGCCGTGAACTGCGTGGAGGGTAACGGGTTTTTCGAACTCACATCCAGGTCTCGCCACAACTGTGGCCAATTTCAGCCGTCAACCAGCACGGAATGCCACGATAGTTGACACCACTCGCGTCCGGGCCGCAGGATCGGGGCGCCGCGTGAAGGCCGCATAGGCAAGAGGGGTGACCTCCCGATGGCATATCAGGCAGGAGGGCAGCGGTCCGCACCGCGGCCCGTCCCCGAGAGTCTCGAGGCCCAGGCGTATCTGCAGGACTACGCCACATACCTGGAGGCCGTCCCCTTCCCGTCCGTCGTCCTCGACCACCGCTGGGACGTCGTTCTCTCCAACGACGCTTTCGCGTCACTTTTCCGGGACGTGGGCCCGCATCCGACGGCCCTGCCCGGCGACAACTTCCTGCGTTTCGTCCTCTTCCATCCCGATGCCCCCTCGGTCCTCGGCGACCACGAGCCCGGCTGGTGCCTGCCGATGCTCGCCCGCTTCGCCGCGGCCATGGAGCGACACGGTCACGACCACGGGCTCCAGGCGATCCGCCGCGACATCGCCCTGGATCCGATCATGGAGGCGGCCTACCGGCACGGGCTGCCGCACTGGATCCGCGCGGTCGGCGAGGAGGCCGTCGAGCACGACGGGGCGGTCCGGCCCCTGCTGCACCCCGACCCCCGCTGGGGCGCCACGGAGTGCCGCATCGTCGCCGACACCCCGAGGACCCTGCAGGACATGGGGTACACCCGACTGACGATGGTGCTGCGCGCCACCCGCCCGGCCCCCGCGCCCCGCAGAACGCGCGGCGCGCGCCGCACCGCGAGCCACCTCAGCGTGGTCCCGGCCCCCGAGGCCTGACCGGGCACCGTCGGCGTTCAGGTCGCCGACGGCGCCCTGGTCGGCACCCGCACGGTCAGCGCGGGGGAGGCGCGTCCGACTTGGTGAGGCGGTCCACCGGAGTCCCGCGCTTCGCCGCCTGGATCTGCTCGTACACATGGGTCCGCAGTTCCGCGAAGCGCGGGGCCACCCGTGTGTGCAACTGGTCGCGGTCCGGCGGGAGATCGACCTTCAGCTGCTCCCGGACGACCGTCGGGGAGGCGGACAGGACGATGACCCGCTCGCCGAGGTAGACGGCCTCGTCGATGTCGTGCGTGACGAACAGGATGGTGATCCCGCGCTCCCGCCAGAGTCCCCTGACCAGGTCCTCCAGGTCGGCGCGGGTCTGCGCGTCCACCGCCGCGAACGGCTCGTCCATCAGCAGCACCCGGGGCTCGTAGGCGAGTGCCCGGGCGATCGCCACCCGCTGCTGCATCCCGCCCGACAGCTGCCACGGGTACGCGGAGAGCGCGTCCTCCAGGCCGACCGAGCGAAGGGCGTCCGCGACCAGCTCCCGCCGCCTCGTCTTGGGCAACCCCTTCTGCTTCAGGGGCAGTTCGACGTTGGCGCCGACCCGCATCCACGGGAAGAGGCTCCGCCCGTACTCCTGGAAGACGAACGCCATGTCCGGCGGCGGCCCGGTCACCCTCCGTCCCTCCAGGAGCACTTCGCCGGAGGTCGGGGCGAGCAGCCCGGCCATGCACTTCAGCAGGGTCGTCTTGCCGCAGCCCGACGGGCCGACGAGGCAGACCAGTTCACCCGCCTCGACGGTGAAGGTCAGGTCGCGCACCGCCTCGACCCGGCGCCCGGACCCCTCGTAGACCTTCCGCAGGCCGGACACTGCAAGACGCGGGTGCATGGAACGCCCTTTCGCGAGGGTCACGGGGACCGCCGGGTGGATGCGCGCAGACCGTGGTACCAGCCGAGCACCCGGCGCTCGACGATCTGGAAGAGCACCGACAGGACGAAGCCCAGGAGGCCGAGCACCAGGATTCCGGTCCACATGTCGGGGATGGCGAAACCCCGTTGGAACTGCACGATGGTGAAGCCGAGACCGTTGCTCGCGGCGAACATCTCGCTGATGACCATCAGGATGATGCCGATCGACAGCGCCTGGCGCAGCCCCGCGAAGATCTGCGGGCTCGCCGACGGCAGCACCACGTCGCGCAGACGGGCGACGCCCGTGATGCCGTACGACCGTGCCGTCTCCGCCATCACCGGGTCCACCGCCCGCACGCCCTCGACCGTGTTCAGCAGGACCGGCCACACACAGCCGCTCGCGATGACGACGACCTTCATGGTGTCGCCGATGCCCGCGAACAGCATGATGACCGGCACCAGAACGGGCGGCGGCACCGCCCGCAGGAACTCCAGGACCGGCTCGCACACGGCTCGCACCCGCCGGTAGGAGCCGATGACCGTGCCCAGCGCGACCCCGACGACGGCCGCCGTCGCGTAGCCGCCGAGGAGCCGCAGCACGCTCGGCCGCACATCGGCGCGCAGCCGCTCCGCCGTCCACACGTCGGGGAAGGTCTTCAGGATCGTGCGCAGCGGCGGCCAGTACACGTTCGTGCTGCCGTCGGACGCCATCCACCACGCGGTGACCAGCACGGCCGGCAGGGCGAGCGTGAGGAGCAGCCGCAGCAGGACGCGCCGCCAGGCTCCCGGCGCCGGCCGGACAGGGGATGTCCCGGTCACACCGCCACCTCCCCGCGCACCGACTGGTGCCAGGCCAGTGCGCGCCGCTCCACCGTCCGGGCGCCCACGTTGATCAGCAGTCCCAGCACCCCGGTGACGACGATCAGGGCGTACATCTGGGGGACCGCCTGGGAGGTCTGCGCGACGGCGATCCGTGCGCCCAACCCCGGTGCCCCGATGACCAGTTCGGCGGTGATGACGAGGATCAGCGCGACGGCCGCGGCGAGCCGCACGCCGGTCATGACGTACGGCAGCGCGGTCGGCCACAGCACGTGGCGGACCCGTGCCCAGGTGCCGAGTCCGTAGGAGCGGGCGGTCTCCTCGGCGACCGGGTCGACGTCCTGGACGCCGTACAGGACCTGGATCAGGATCTGCCAGAAGGAGGCGTAGACGACCAGCAGCAGGACCGAGCGCAGTTCGGTGCCGTAGAGGAGCACGGCGAGGGGGATCAGGGCGACCGACGGGATCGGGCGCAGGAACTCGACGGTCGAGGCCGTCGCCTCGCGGAGATGGGGGACGACGGAGATCAGTACGCCGGCCACGATCCCGGCTCCCACCGCGATCGCCAGACCGAGGGCCCACCCGGTGAGGGTGTCGCCGAGCGCCGTCCAGAAGGCGGAGTCGGCGAGTTCGTCGCCCAGCGCGCCGGCGACGCGGCTGGTCGGCGGGAAGTAGGCCTCCTTGACCAGGCCGAGCCGCGGCACCGCCTCGCCCAGGGCGAGGAAGGCCGCGAGCCCGGCCGTACCGAGTGCGAGGTTCTCGCCTCTCACGGCAGCAGCTTCTCCAGGTCCGGGGTCGACTTGAAGAGTTTGTCCTGCTCGCCGAGCTTCTCCAGCGCCTCGATCGACGAACGGTTCGCCTCGGCGGGCCACTTGGGCAACGTCACCTGTGCCAGCACCGCCGTCGGGATCTTGGTGTACGTGGTGACGATCTGGCGGACCTCGTCCGGGTGCGCGTCGGCGTAGGCGAGCGACTCCGCGGTGGCCTCCTGGAACTTCTTCACCAGGTCCGGGTTCTTCTGCGCGTACTGCGTGGAGGTGAAGTACATGGCGACGGTGAGGTTCGGGGCCACGTCCACCAGCGGCGAGGCGATCTCCACACCTCCCTGGCTCTTGACGGTCGCCAGGGCCGGTTCGACGACCATCGCCGCGTCGATCTGCCCGCTGTCCAGGGCGGCGGGCATCTGGTCGAAGGCCAGCTCGACGAACTTCACCCGGTCCGGGTCGCCGCCCGCCTTGCGCACCGACTCGCGCACCGCGGTCTCGTTGATGTTCTTCAGGGTGTTGATGGCGACCTTCTTGCCCTCCAGGTCCTTCGCGGACTTGAGCGGGCTGCCCTTCTTCACCGTGATGGCCCCGAAGTCCTTGCCCTGCAAGCCCGTTGAGGCAATGCCGTTCGAAACGGCCTGCACGGGAACGTTGTTGGACTGCGCGACCATCAAGGAGGTCATGTTGCTGAAGCCGAACTGGAACTGGCCGCTGACGACGCCGGGCACGATCGCCGCGCCGCCCTGCGCGGTGGTGATCGACAGCTTCAGACCGTGCTTCTCGTAGAAGCCCTGCTTCACGCCCAGATAGACGGGCGCCACGTCGACGATGGGGATGAGTCCGAGTTTGACGGTCGTGGTGCCTTCGGACGACGAACTCCCGGTGGACGTACCGGAGTCGTCGGACGAGCCACAGGCCGCCGTGGCGAGCAGGAAGGTGCCGGCCGCGAGACCGGCGAGCAGACGACGCAAGGCTCCTCCTGTGCAGAGAACGGGTGTTCCGACAGGCTGTGCGCACACCGCACAGTAGTGCTCAATTGGCGTGCAGGGAACGTAGAGCCCGCTGTCCGACGGGGTCAATGGGTTTAGCTGACGAAATTGTTGACAGTTGGGAGGGTGGCATGTCCACCGCGGCCCGAGCACCGCATTTCGTGAGGTCGTTCGAGCGGGGCCTCGCGGTGATCCGCTCCTTCGACGCCGAGCATCCCGCACGCACCCTCAGCGAGGTCGCCCGCGCCTGCGGGCTGACCCGGGCGGCCGCCCGGCGCCTGCTGCTCACCCTCGCGGATCTCGGATACGTGCACAACGACGGCCGCCTCTTCCGGCTCACCCCACGGGTGCTGGAACTCGGCTACGCCTACCTGGCCGGCCTCACGCTGCCGCAGGTCGCCGAGCCGCATCTGGAGCACCTCGTCGCACAGGTGAAGGAATCCTCCTCGCTGTGCGTCCTGGACGGCGACGACATCGTCTACGTCGCCCGGGTACCGACCGCCCGCATCATGTCGGCCGTCATCACGGTCGGCACCCGCTTCCCGGCGCACGTCACCTCGGTGGGCCGGGTGATGCTCGCGGCCCTCGCGGACGACGAGCTCGAACTCCGCCTGTCCCGGGCACGGCTGCGCCCGCTCACCGCACGGACGCTGGTCGCGCCGGAGGATTTGCGGGCGGAACTGAAACGGGTACGTCGACAGGGGTACGCCCTGGTCGACCAGGAACTGGAGGAGGGGCTGCGGTCGGTGGGCGCCCCGGTGCGCGGCCGGGACGGCGCGGTGGTGGCCGCCGTGAACATAGCCGTCCACGCCGGCCGCACCTCGGTGGCCGCCGTCCGCCGGGATCTGCTGCCGCCGTTGCTGGCGGCCGTGGCCCGGATCGAGGCCGATCTGCGGATCACCGACCCCGCGAGAGGCGCCGCCGCCCCTCGGATCAGAGATCCAGGACCAGCTTCCGCCCCCGGCACCGGGACACGCAGATCATCATCGTCTCCCCCGCCTCCCGCTCCTGCGGACTGAGGACGGAGTCCCGGTGCTCCGGCGTGCCCTCGAGCACGTCGGTCTCACAGGTGCCGCAGGTGCCCTCCGTGCAGGAGTAGAGGACCTCGACCCCCGCCGCGCGCACGGTGTCCAGCACGGACACGCCCGCCGCGACGGCCAGCGTCCGGCCGCTCTGCGCGAGCTCGACCTCGAACTCACCGTCCTGGCCCGCCGGTTGCTCCCTCGCCTGGAACCGCTCGACCCGGAGCGCGTCGGCCGGACACCGCTCCTCCACGGCGTCCAGCAGCGGACCCGGCCCACAGCAGTAGACGAGGGCGCCCTCGGGCAGGCCGTCGAGCACGGAACCGAGGTCGAGCAGACCGGTCTCGTCCTGCGGGGCGACGGTGACCCGGTCGCCGTACCGCGCCAACTCCCCGGCGAACGCCATGGACGCCCGGGTGCGGCCGCCGTAGAGAAGGCTCCACTCGGCGCCCGCCGCCTCGGCCGCCGCGAGCATCGGCAGGATCGGGGTGATCCCGATGCCGCCCGCGACGAAGCGGTAGCGGGCTGCCGGGCGCAGCGCGAAGTGGTTGCGCGGGCCGCGCACCCGCACCTTGTCGCCCGGCCTCAACTGCTCGTGCACCAGGGCGGATCCACCCCGCCCGGCCGGCTCGCGCAGCACCGCGATCCGCCACGCGGACCGGTCGGCCGGATCGCCGCACAGCGAGTACTGGCGCTCCAGCTCCGGGCCGAGGACGAGGTCCACATGGGCGCCCGGCTCCCAGACCGGCAGCGGCTCGCCCAGCGGGTGGCGCAGGGTGAGGGCGAGTACCCCGTCGGCGGCGAACTCGCGGCCCGCGACGACCAGTTCGGCTTCGTACACGCTCATGAGTCGTTCCCTCGCGGCCGGTGTCCTTCGGGGTGGCCGAGCATCCACTCCCACATCTCGATCGGGTCCTGCGAGGTGTGCTCGGCGCCGCAGTGGCAGGTGCCGTGCAGCACGTCGGTGCCCGGCAGCCAGTCGATGCGGTAGATCTCGCCGGTGGGACCGGTGCTCATCGTGTTCCTCCGTGGATGCCTATACCTTCACGCCGGGGTGGAGTCACTGTCTTGCAGGATGCGGCAGGGAATGCCGAATCGCGGTTAGGGCGATGCGGTGTCTGAATCCGGCCGGCTGATGGCGGCCTCAAGCAGGTGGAGGATCTCGGAGTTGAGGGACCGCCGGTCGGCGCGGGCTCGTTCGGCAAGGCGTTCGTGGAGGCCGGCGGGCAGGCGGAGGGTGATGCGCTTCTCTTCATCCATGACCCCAGAATAGTGGCTGCATGGCACTCAGATGGTGGTACCATGACACCATGGTGGCGCGATGGAAGGCCTCGGGAGATACCGGACACGCCCGGTACACCTACCGGCTGCGCGTGTCGTCGACCGCCCGCGCGCTGCTGACCGCCGAATGGGACCGTTGCCGGTGGATCTGGAACGAGTGCGTGGCCAGGTCCCGCGCCGTGCACGCACACAACCGAGCCCATCCCGACGGCAGGCTGACCTGCGGCCCGGCGCAACTGGACAGGATGCTGACAGAGGCCCGCGCCCGCACACCCTGGCTCCGCGACGGCGCGAGCGTCCCCCAGCAGCAGATCATCCGGGACTTCGCCACGTCCCGCTCGAAGGCGTTGAAGGACATCGACAAGCGGCTTCCTGTGCGGCAGCGCGCCGGGATGCCACGCCATAAGAGGAAGCGCGAGACGGACCCGAGCCTGAACTACACGGTCCGTGGCTTCCGACTGAAGGACGGCCGCCTGCACCTCGCGGGCGGGATCGTGCTGACGGTGGTGTGGTCCCGCGAACTGCCCGCTGTGCCGTCCTCGGTGCGCGTCTACCGCGACAGCATTGGCTGCTGGTACGCCTCGTTCGTCGTTGCGACCGAGGCGCAGCCGCTCCCCGCGACCGGTGCCGTCCTCGGTGTCGACTGGGGTGTCAGGGAAGCCGCTACCACCACCAGCGATGCCTACGACCTCGCCCACGCCCGGCACGGGGAGGTCGCCGCGCAGCGCCTCACCCGCTACCAGCGAATGATGGCCCGCCGCCGCCCCGTCAGGGGGCAGGCTGCGTCCAAGGGCTACCGCCAGGCGCAACAGCAGACCGCGAAGGTCCATAAGAAGGTGGCCCGGCAGCGGCAGGACACCGCCCGTAAGTGGGCCAAACGCGTCGTGCGCGACCACGACGCCATCGCCGTCGAGGACTTCCGTCCGAAGTTCCTCGCGAGGACCACCATGGCGCGCAAAGCGGCGGATGCCGCGATCGGCGCGACCAAGCAGGCACTGATCGAGATGGGCCGCAAGCATGGGCGGGACGTCCGCCTCGTGCACCCTGCGTACACCACCATGGACTGCGCATCGTGCGGAGCGAGAACCAAGCACGCACTTCCTCTTTCGCAACGTACCTACACCTGCACCGCGTGCGCAGCCGAGTCCCCCAGGGACAAGAACTCCGCCCGCGTAATGTTGGTCCGGGCTGGTCTCAACCCGGCTGGTGTCGAGGGCGTAAGACCTCCTGGAGCGCCGCTCCCGGAGGCAGCCTGAGCCAGGAATCCCCTCCCTTTAGGGAGGGGAGGATGTCAAAGGACCTTCTCCGCGGGCGGCTTGTCGCCCTCCTCCACCATCCGGGCGAGGATCCGGCGCGCTGCCAGGCCGCCGGTGTCGATGTTGATGCTCAGCTCTTGGTACCCGGTGCGTTCCGAACCGAGCGTGCGCTGGAGGAGGTTGAGCGCGTCGACGTCCTGCATGACCACCGTGTGGTTGTTGCCCCGCAGGAACGCGGTGACCTCGTCGTCGTCCGTCGCCCAGTCCCGCGAGACCATCCAGAAGTCGTACACCTTGCCGTCGGCGGACGGCGTGATCGCATAGGTGATCTCGGTGTGGAAGCCGTTCGGGTCGCTGCCGTCCGCCTCGGGCAGGACGCCGACCGGCGCGATCCGGCTGTGCAGCAGGTACAGACAGGGCGCGTGGTACTCGATGTCCTGCCAGCGGGTGATCCGGCCCTCGATGCCGGTCGAACGGGCGTAGAACGGCGGGCACTCGGCGTCGGCCATGTGCCGGCTCACCCGCACGATCCCCGCCCCCTCGTCCACCTCGGTGGTGATCGGCGTCTCGGCGACCTCGGGGGTGCCGATGTAACCGCCGTGCAGATACGTCTCGTGGGAGAGGTCGAGGAGGTTGTCGACGAGCAGCCCGTAGTCCGCGTCGATGGGCTCCATGCCCTGGACGGTGGTCCAGCCGGGGGAGTCGAGGTGGCGGGCCCGCGGGATCGTCTGCGGGTCGGCGAGCGCGGGGTCGCCGATCCACACCCACACCAGGGAGTCCTGCTCGACCACCGGGTAGGAGGTGACTCGGGCGGTCCGTGGTATGCGTTTCTGCCCCGGCACGTACACACAGGCGCCTGTGGTGTCGTACGTGAAGCCGTGGTAGCCGCACACGATGCGGTCGCCGTCGAGCCGGCTCTCCGACAGCGGGAAGCGGCGGTGCACACAGCGGTCGTGCAGTGCGACGGGCGTCCCGTCCTCCTCGGTGCGGTAGAAGACGAGCGGCTCACCCAGAATGGTCCGCCCGAGCAACTCCTCGCGCCCGACCTCGGTGCTGTATGCGGCGACGTACCACTGGTTCCTGGCGAGTGTGGTGGTGTGCGGCATCGTTGCGGCTCCCGTCGTTGGGTGATGGCGACATCGTCCGGAAGGGCGTCACCGCGCCGCAATACCACTTCCGCCTCACGGAAGCAGATAGGCAAAAGGCCTGTTCAGGGTATGTAGTCCCCCGTGGGGTTGAGTCGGGATGGGCTCGGGCCAACACGCGGCACTGTGTCTGCATCGCTGGGCTGCGTGTCCGCTCCAGGGCTGTCGACTTACGAAGTTGATCCCAATTGTGGCTCTCGTGGCAATTAAGTTTCCGCAATTCGTTGGTGCAGCGGCAGAAGTTGCGTCATCGCTGATCAGGCGTGCGCGTCGCTGTGAAGTGAGGCCGTGGGGTCGAATCCGGGTCGAATTCGCCGCCCTTTGGTCCCTGTAGCACATAAGTGCAGGCCAAAGGGGTGGCGGACCTGTGTAAAGCGACTATTTGAACCTGCTGGGCCAGGAGGGGCCCGGCTTGGGCTCGGTCCGGGGGCCGTTTGTGATGGAATGTCAGGTAGGTTGCGACGCAGGCGAGAAGCCCGTTCGTCGCGGACTTGGATGCCGTTGCAAGAGCGTGGGTCGGTCAAACTGCCGTTCTCGGCGGGAATCCAGTCGAGCGTGGCGCGGGTGACGTGTCGGCCCACCTCGCGGGCGCCGATGTCGACGCTGGTGGAGGAGAGGTGGCGGATCTTGGTGAGGACGCAGTTGTCGAAGATCGCCAGCGGCAGGTGCGCGGGGACGGGAGGGCAACATGACCTCCTCCATCCCGTTAGATTCGACTATCAACGGCCCCGTCCAGCAGGTGTTCGATACCATCATCTAGGTCCGGTTCTGGCCCAAATGTTATGTGCTGACCAGGTCCGTCACCGGGACAATCGACCGTCCGTTCCTCCCTGGCGATGAGTTCACCGAGTTCACCCGGACCGCGGACGGCACGGTGGAACTCGCCTGGGGGGTGGCGGAGTACGAGCGCGGCAAGCGAGTCACGATCGAGCTCGTGGACCTGCCCGGCTCCATCTCGTACACCTTCAAGGATGTCCCTGAGAACACCCTCTTCCCCCGAGTCGTCAACAACACGGACGAGGCACCGAGCGGGGTGGTGACGGCAGGCCCGGAGACCGCTCCCGTGGCGAACCTGAAGGCCTCGTGGAGGGCATCCTTGCTCAGGAGAAGGAGGGCCCTTACTTCCCGCAAAGCCGTCCGCGGGAGTAACCCCGCGTCGACGGGGACGACGGAGGTGGTCCGATCCCTGGCCGTGGAGTACTGACTGCCGCGAGACGGGTGCATCCGCACCGGGCCTCCGAATCCGTACGGCGGCGCTCATCAAGCCGTAACGGCGTATCTATCCTCGGATGCGGCCTAGGGCTGCCTGGACTGTTCTGCTGTGCGAAGGATGTGGCCCTCGGGCCATACTTGGAACCTAGGGCAATGTGGGCAGGGGGTTCTGTTGCAGCCGAGTAGGGGTGAGGTAGCGGCCGTCGTGGGCTTCGGCGGGCAATACGGGTTGGCCGCTCGCGTGGTGCTTGCCAAACTTCCAACGCTGGAATGGATCCGGGTGGCGGATCCAGAGGCTGGTGTGGCTGATGATTTCCAATTCAAATCGGGGTTGCGACGCCACGCATTGCAGGTGAAGTGGTCGCAGCCTGCCGGGTCGTTCACATGGGCTGACCTGACGAGTGGAGTAGGCGAAAAGCCGGGCTTGCTGACGCAACTCGCGGCCGCATGGGTGCGGTTGCGGACGGCCTCGCCGGAGCCCCTGACCGTCCACCTATGCACGAACAATCTTGCGTCGAAGGCGCAAGCTAAGGGGGCGGGCCCGATTGCTCGCGCCAGGGCCACTGGCGCCCGCAGCCTGGCGACATTTGTGGCGCGCTCTTTTGACCCGGTACGCCTTGAGATCACGCGAGGAACGGCGCAGTGGGCGGATCTGGCCATCCTCCCGGAAGTTGTCGAGTGGGCGCCGGCCTGGGAGGCACTTCGAACCCTCACGAAGCTGACCGACGACGATTTCGTTGCCTTCGTCGGCGATCTGGAACTGAGGTTCGGTCTCGTGCTCGGCGATCCTCTGCTGCGTCCTGATCACGAACCGGTCGACGGTGAGGTCGCGCATCTGGCGCACACGCTTGAGGAGATCGTGCGGGATCCTGCTCAGCCGGTGGAGTTGAGCCGTGACCAGCTGATGGAGCGTCTGGGCTGGCAGGACCGGTTGCGGTACCGCCACCCCCACCAGTTCCCGGTCCCGACGGTGTACACGACGAACGAGGTGGCCCGCCAGGCTCTGGAGGGACGGCTGCAGCAACTGTCGGGCGGCTACCTGGCCCTCGTCGGTCCAGCCGGCTCAGGCAAGTCAACACTGCTGGCCAGCCTGAAGATACAAGGACACGTGGCGCGCTACTACGCCTTCGTGCCCGACGCACCCGACCCGCTCAGCAGCAGGGGAGAAGCGGACAGCTTCCTGCATGACGTCTCGCTTGCCCTGCAGGAAAGCGGTCTGTATCGCCGGGGAATCGGTAACGACCTGCGCACCCAGCGCCTCGTGCTGAGCGACCAGCTTGACCAGGCCGGCCAACGGTGGAGGAGACGCGGCGAGCGGACCATCGTTGTGGTGGACGGACTCGATCACATCCCGCGAGAGCAGAACCCGACACGTTCCCTGCTGGAAGAGCTTCCCAACCCGGCGGCGCTGCCCGAAGGGGTTTTCATTATCCTCGGCACCCAGACCACAAGCATTCTTCCGTCCATGGTGCGGACACCTCTGGAGCAGGAGGACCGTATTGCGCTCCTGCCCCCGCTGGCCGCTGAGGAAATCGAGTACCTGACCAAGGCTGCCGGCCATGGAAGCTGGCTGTATTCCGGTCAGATGACGAAGGTCGTCGACGCCAGTGAAGGGCATCCCCTTGCCCTCACCTATCTCTTGCAGGAGCTCAGCGCGCTGGAAGCCAGTGAGCCCGACGAAGGGGTGCGACGTCAACTGGCCGACGGCCTACTCGCAGACGCATCACGCTACGGTGGCGATGTCGCCGCGCGCTATCGCGGATACTTCCAGGCTGTGCAGGAAGATCAGCAAGTTCTCGACTTGCTGGGGATGGCCGCACGCCTGCGCGTACCGGTGAACCTGCGGTGGCTCTTGACCTGGGCGGACCAGCGTGCCGTTTCCGTTTTTGCCGACCAAGCTGCGACGTTTTTCCACACGGCCGGTGATGACTGGCGCTTCATCCATAACAGCTTCCGGCGCTTTCTCGCAGACGCCACGGCTCACGTCGCCGGCATGGCCGAGGAAGCGCGTGAACGCGGCTTCCATAGGCAACTTGCGGACGTGTGCGCCAGCTCCGGGCCTGAGTGGAGCCTGTATCAAGACGAAGCAGCCGCGCACCTCTTCCTGGCCGGTCAGTACGACCGCGTTCTGGCCCTTGCTGCGCCGCAGAAGCTGCGTCAGTCCCTGATCGACTTGAGGCCCCTGGCCACGGTTAGAGATCACGCACTGCTGGCGCTGCGCTCCGCCAGCCTGCTGGACGATTCGCAGGCCTTCGTGCGCACGCTGGTGTTCCTCAGCGAACTACGGCTGCGCGAGATGGTCTTGGAGAGGGAGCCGCTTGCGGAAGCGGTTCACACCTTTGACTCACGACTGCTCCTGGACCACGTCGCCCGAGGCGGACGACTGCGGATCACGCGGAAGGCAGCCCTTTCCCATGCCGTGACCTTTGCCAACCGCGGCAACGTGGATGCGGTCCAGAGAATCCTGCATGCCTGCGGTGGCCTGGCCGGAATCGCAGGCGAGGAAGACCCGTCGCCGGAGGCCGTCGCCGATTGGGCCGAAGCGACATGGAACCTCTCCGGTCTCGACGCGGTGCTGGCCGCCCTCGACCACCAACTTCCCCACCCTGCAGACGACGCGGATGAGCTGGCGCTCAGCACCGAACGACCTGAAGAGCGCGCAGGCGTCGAGAAGGCGGAATCCTCACGGCGGGCGCTGCTCCGCGATCAGCAGGAGCGCGAGGCGAGCACGATCAGCTGTCGCAGCTTCGCTCATGCCCGTTGCTTCGATCTCCTCGTTGAGACCCGTGACGAGGTGGCTCTCGACGCCTTGACGGCCGTGATCGATGCCGAAGCAACACCCAGTTGGCGCGCACGAGCACGCTACATGCGGGCCCAAGCTGCCTCAGAAGACCAAGCGCAAACCGATCTCCTGCGATGGGCGCGCGAAATCATCGCCATCAACGCGGAAGAAGGGGATGCAGACGAGGTGGACGATGAGGAGCTGTCGGCCAACGGCTCCGCCCCTGCTGTACACCTCAGCATCCGGATCGCCGCCGCCGAACTGCTCGTCCGAAACGGTTTCAACAGCGCGCCCGAAATCGATGAACTCGTGCCCCCTGGTACGGCCGTTGCCTGGCCGTCCACCGTGTCCGGGCAAGAAGGCCTCGAACCCTTCCGGACGCTGATCGGGCTCAACAGACTCCGGTACGTCCACCCCGATTCGACACAGCCAGACCCCATGCCGACCTCGGACTGGACATCGCAGGAAGCTGGCAACGAGCGTTTCCGGCGAGCACTGCGTGTCCTGGCCCAGTTGGAGGGCCAGCGACTTGCTGCCTCCGCCGGTCTCGGAGACCCGCCCGATGTGCCGGCACATGCGGATCCCATCATCCGCCTTCTCGAAGTCCCCTCCGAGGACACCCGTGACTGGACAGGCTGGTACATCGTTCGCGACGCTGCCCTGGGTCTCTTCGGCAGAGTGGTGGACCTCGCGGCCAAACAACACGGCAGCGCTGGCCTGCAACGCCTGCTCTCGCGATTCGACACCTCCTGGGCGAGCGAAGAACGGGCCGGCTACTGGGCACCCCAGCGCCAACAAGCGGTCATTGAGGCCGCCCTCAAAGCTCACGCCGACGCCACTTCGTGGGCCGTGGAACAACTCCAACGGCTCGATGCTCTGATCAACGACTGGTCATCCGACCCACACGACCGGGTGTCACTGTGGCTGGCACAAGCGCGAGTCTGGGCGCTCGCCGGCGATGAACAGGCAGCCCGCCACGCGACTCGCTGCGCTGTCGATACATCGCTCGGCATCGATGCCAGCGATCACGACCGGCAACTGGTCGAGTGGTTCGACTGGCTGGTCACCGCCGCAGATGAAAGAGACATGTCTCCCACGCAGTTCACCGCGACGGTCCTCACATACGCCTCTCGTATCTCCGCTGCCGACGCAGGCCATCACGCCTCAGGCGCAGCGGAGAAACTCATCGCCTCAACCTTTCCCCGTGATCCCTCTCTGGCCTGTGACCTGGCTGAGTGGCTGTGCACTGTGGGAACGCTCGCCGAAACTGACGTCGTCCAAGCCGTGGTGCTGGCCGCGTGCCACCACCCAGATATTCCCGTCCCGGACGGCACGGCCGTCGCGGTCCATCTGCTGTTCCCGATCACGCCCGAGCCGACTGAGGAAATCGCCAAAGCCGTACACGCTCGCATGACGGAGAGCTCTGGAGGCGACGCTGTGTCGGCCCTGGAGCGAGCCCAGCAGCTCTGGGCGGTCGAGGAATTGAACCGCGACGCAGCCGAACAGACAGTTGGCCAAGAGGCCATCGAAGAGGCGCCTGCAGATACTGCAGACGCTCCACCGTCCGTCCTAACCCTGGGCAGTCTGCTCACCGTTCTTCGAACCGCACCAACAGCAGCAACCTCCCCGCCGGAGGGTTGGGATCTAGCCGTTGAGCATGCGACCGCCACCATTACGTCCACGACTCCGGCTCAGGCCCGTGCTCTGCTGGAACAGGCCGGGCGTCTGCGCCTGTCAGGATCAGCCCTGGGCAGACTCGCGGCACTGGCTGCACAATCGGGCGAATCTGGCGCAGCCGCAGACGCCCTCAAAGACGCGCTCAGCCGTACCCCGGCGTATGGATGGCTGCGCCACCACGACGGGGGGACCCGGTTGGCCGTCCTTCACACCGCCCTCCGCTACCGGCACCCCGCCCTCGTGCAACTCGCCCGAGATGACCTCGCCAACGCCTTCCTCACCGGCTCCCTGTCCGCGCAGTTGTCGCCCGACGACATCCGAGACATCACCCAACTGGTCACAGAACCCGGAACCGTCGCCCGAGCTTGGCCCGACGTTGAGGCCTACCTCGATGAGGTAGCGCCCGCTGCTACCGACACCACGGACATCCCCGCTGCTCCAGCAGCAGCCAGCTCAGCCATCGAGGCGCTGGCACGATGGGTCGGGCTGTATCTCGGCCACCCGGTCCGCTCTCTCGATTTCGGCGCACGACGGGCCCTTCAGTTGCTGGGCACCCGCCACCAGCACTTGATCCAGACCATCCTCGCCGCAAACATCTCGCGAGGAGGATGGGCATGCGAAGCTGCCCTGCTCACCTTGATCACCACGCCCAAAGACGAACGGGCAGACGATGTGCCCGCCGAACTCGTTGCCGCGCTGCAGGTCGCTGCCACTGGGGCCGACGCCATCTCCCGAGACCTCGCCCGCCGTTTCGCCCGGCAGCACGACATTGAGCTGGAGAATCCGCCGCACCGAGCCCGTCCTGCCGCATACGGCCTGGCCCTTCCTCCTCTTCCCGAACGCACAGTTCCAGAAGAGGACCGGCACGGTACCCCGCACCTGGACGCATACAATCCACGTCACATGATCGGCCCGTTCGACCTTGCTCTCCAGATGCTCTCCGAGGCCTCCGGGCTGGAAGACTCGGCGGTACTCCACCGGGCCGCCCAGATTGCCAGGTCCAACGCCGATTGCTGGACTGCGGGAGGTCACCACGCTCTCGCACAGCGTCTCACCTCACGCCGTCAGCGCCACAGCTATCGCCCGTGGGCGTATATGGCCGGCCGCCGAGCTCTTGGAACCGTCCTTGGTGAGCTCCTTGATGCCGACACGCTGGGGGACGCTCCGGCACTTCCTGCGTACTCCTTCGGCTTGATTGATGAGCAAATGATCACTGTTAGACCCCGGCCTCTCCCGGGATGGCTGCCGCCGATCTGGAGACCGGAAGGAACCTCCTCCTACGACGTGGATAACTGGTGCGCCGAAGCAGGGCCGGCTGTGGATGGGTACGCGCGCGCATACGCTGCGGCCAAACCGTACGTACTGGCTGAACGCGGTCAATGGTGCAGCTTGGAATGGGGAAGGCCGGAAGAGGAACGCAGAGTCCACACGACGCACGGCAACGCGCTCGGTGCCGCCTTCTACCTTCCCGAGCGTCGGGCCTGGGAAGCATTCCATGCTGAATTCGCCCGGTACCCGGCCGGTCGAGGTCTTGACTGGGCGGACAAGGAGCTGGTTGTCCACGGTTACGAAGACTGGACGGACGCCCAACACAGAGACTGGCTCGCGCTCCATCCAGCCGTCGGTGCCGAACTTGGATGGAAGCACGACCCATGTGAACTCTTCACATGGAGGGGAGAGGACGGCCACTGGCGTGCACGCACGGTGCTTCTGGTCCGAGGAAATCTCAGCCACCAACCACCACGGCATGCGACCTGCACCGAGACCTGGCAGGTTCAATTGAGCGCAACCGGCTACGCCGAACTCAACACGGCATTTCCGAAACTGAAGCGAACCCTGACAACGACCCGAACTCTGCCTGCCAGCAGACGGAAGCGCCGCCCAGAAGAGACTGAGACAAGCCGCAAGGAACTGGCCGCAGACGTCTGACTGAGCATTTGGTCCGGTGATTCGTGTTTGGTCCCGGGTCAGCTTCTGTGCCAGTTAAGGGCGGCTTCGCCGATGAGTCTGCGGACCATGAGGTCGATCATGGCGAGGTGGATCACGGCTTCGGAGCGGTGCGGGTGGCGTTCGTACACTGGCCCTGAGGGTGCTGCGGGACAATCCGATGGCAGAAGGAGACATGTACAAAGGTGATCTGCTGTCCGCGGTCCTCACTAGGAACCCGGCGGTCTGGACGGAGTCGTCCGAACTTGGCCGAGAGCTCGTGCGATCGTCTCGGTGTTGGCCGACCCACCACCTGATCTGCAACGGAATGGTTGAGCGGTTCCTGACGCCGTAGTGCACTGACTCAGGATGTCGACCTTCGGTGGGCACACCGGCGTATCCACGGAACTTCTCGCGGGAGCGGGCCCTGCCATGTCGCCGGTCGGCCGCGGGCGAGTCGGGGGACCATGAGGGGCCGTTCATTGCCCAGCGGATCATGGTTTCGGAACGGGCCGGTCTGGTCTCGTTGCGGCTGCCGGGCGGCAGGCCGATCGCCACCACCAGGCGGCTGTTGGCGTCGATGACGACCTGCAGGTTGGTCGAGTAGCGATAGTTCCGGCTCGAGGCCGCGAAGGTGTGGTCGTGGGCGGGCACCAGGGCGCCATCCACGATGTAGACGGTGTCCTTGCGCGGCCGCCGAGCCGACGAGATGGCCAGAGAGGCATCTGGGCGAGTTGGCCGAGGGCTGGTTCGACGCGGACTCCGGGAAGCCAACCCGGGCGGGGACAGCGCCACTGGAGACGGTGTTCGGTGCCCGGGTCGTCCCGGTCGAGACGGCCGCTGTCGTGCGGGCGGCCATCGAGCGGATGGTGCAGGACGACACGGTGCGGGCCGAGGGACCGTGGCAGACGCTGGAAGTCCTGGCCGCTCAGAGCTAGCCTCGGGCTTTTACCAGGTGGCCTGTCCGTGGCTAGTTAGCTTCCTCGCAGTGTCCCCGCGCCAGCTCGGTTTGCTGTTGAGGCGCGCGGCAAGGCCACCCGGTTCTTGCCAGCGAGCGCACCATCAAGCTCGTTGCGCTTATCGAAGGATGCACGGCCGACGGTGTACCACAAAGCAGAGGGCAAGAAGTGAGCCGGCACGCTACCCCCCGACCAGAGTCAGGCAGTTTCGGACCTCCTCCAGTTCTTCGGTCATGCCGAGATGACGGCACAGGTCGGCTGCTAGGTGCAGATGAGTCATTGCCTCCACATGGCGCTGGAGTTGGGCCAGTGCCAGGCCGAGGAGCATCAGTACCTGGACTCGTAGAAGCCTCTCGTTGGTCTGCTCGAAGGCCTTGACCGCTTCGGTCCAGCAGGAGACCGCATCCTCTGTACGCTCCAGGGCGAGGGCTAGGACTTCGCCTTTCGCGGCAAGGGCGACCCCCTCTTGGTGGGCGCTGCCCCGGCCGTGGACCGCGTCAATGGCACGGTCGTAGTTCTCCAAGGCTTCCTGAGGGCGTCCCATTTCTTTGAGTGCTGCTGCCATGGTGCACCGGGCCTTGCTCTCCTTCTCTCTGTCGTCGAGTTGTGCGTAGAGCAGTGCGGCCTCAGTCGCGTGCCGTAGAGCCTGAGGGTGCTCATCGAGGCTTTGGTGATCGAGAGAGAGGTTGTTGAGTGTTGACGCCTGTTCGGAATCGCCACCCACTTCCCGTTGGATGCGGAGCGCCTCCTGATGCACCTGCGCCGCCTGGCGGACCTGTTCGGCGTGGCGGAGTGCGTTGCCAAGCCCGTTGAGTGTCTTGCCTCGCTCGAAGCGATCGCCCAGATCGGCAAACGCTTCCTCGGCCAGGGTGAACGCCGTGATGGCGTCCTCGTAGCGTTCGACTTCTGTATATGCGATCCCGAGGTTGTTGAGGGACTTCGCTCGCCCTTCGAGACTGCCAATGTGTACGGCGCAGGCGAAGGACGCTTCGTGGACAGCCACAGCCATGGGAAAGGCCAGGCACCGGTGGAGGTACTCGTTCAGTGCCGTGGCCAATCCGATCCCCGCTTCGGGGCGGCCACTCGCGACGGCACCGGTTACGGCTGTGGTCAGATTGAGCATTTCGTCGTCGAACCACGCCAAGGCCGCATCACGGTCGGTGAACCGGTTCGAGGTCTGCGTCGGCTGCCGCCATTCCAGGAGCGAGTCGGCCTGCTGTGCGGTGGTCAAATAGCAGTGGTACAGCCGCTCCACACCGGCAGTTCGTTCGGCGCGGTGGTCCGTGCTGCAGCTGTGGTCCTTGGCGTAGAGCCTGATCAGATCGTGCATGCGCCAGCGCCCCCCAGCGGGCGCCAGATGCCTCGATTAGGTGGGCTCGGTTCAGGTCCTGGAGGATCTCCTCGGTGGTGTGGGCATCCAAGTCTGCGAGCGCAGCCGTGGTCTCCGACGAGAGGTCGGGGCCGGCGTTGGCGGAGAAGAGACGGAAGAGCCGAGCCGCCCCGGCAGGTAGGTGCTGGTACGAGAGATCGAACGCGGCGCGTACGGCGCGGTCTTCCCGGCGCAGTCGGTCCAGTCGGGAGTGCTCTGCCTGAAGGGCACCGGCAAGTGATGCCAAGGGGCGTGTGGGGGTGTCGGCGAGCAGTGCCGCCGCGATGCGCAGGGCCAGGGGGAGCCCTGCACACAGGTTGGCGATGGCTGCGGCTGCTTCAGGGGCGTCCTCGACGCGGGTGTCGGTGCTGCCACGGGAATGCAGCAGCACTTGTCGGAGCAACGCTACGGAAGACTCGCCGTCGAGGACGTTCAGGTCGCGCAATCGGGCGTCAAGGTCAAGGGTGTGACGCGATGTCACCAGGCATGCGGTCACGCCGTCGCTGGGCAGCAGCGGGCGTGCCTGCTCCGCGCTGGACACGTTGTCGACGACGACCAGGATCCGCTGCCCCTGTTCGGCGAACGCGGCCAGCACACTTCGATACAGCCGCTCCAAGACCTGCAGTTCTTGAGGGATGTGCGTGGCGGGAACGCCCAAAGAGCGCAGCAGTCCGTCCAGGGCTCGTTCCGGGGAAAGGCGATGCTCGGGGTCGTAGCCCAGCAGGTCCACGAACAACACACCGCCCGGAAACCAGCCGGGCTCGCGCAAGGCTTGGGTAGCGACCTGGACGGCCAGTTCCGTCTTGCCGACACCGGCCAGACCTGCGACCGCCGTTCGCGCTGCTACTGGGACGGGCTCGGCCGAATCCGTACGAGGGGCCAATCCGGCGAGCAGTTCCGCCACGATGGTCTCGCGACCGGTGAATGTGGAGGAGGGGGCGGGAAGGCCGGACAATGCCGGAGTGATCGTAGGAGGCAGCGTCACGGTGATGTCGCGCCCTTGGATCACCGCTTGAAAGTAGACACCGCCGTTGATCGTGTTGGACACGCTCTGGTCCTCGCCGGTCACTCAGTTGATCCTTCGGAACGTTGTCCGACCTGGTCGGTTCCGGATGGATGTGGGGGCGAGGTCGTGAACGACAGCCCTGAGAAGTCACGGCCCTGGATCACCGGTCCGTGCTGGGTGCCCCCGCTGACCGTGTTGTGGACTTCACCGTCACCGGTCCGCACCAGCCTGGCGTGCTCGTGCCACTGCTGCAGGTCGGCAGAGAACATGGCATCCGCCGCTGCTCGTACGGCCAATGCCGTGCTCAATGCCTGCGCGTGCACCTCGTTGTGAGGCTCTTGCTGAAGCCTGTCGAGTTCTGCCTGCCCTGTACCGACCGTTTGGCTGGCCTCCCTCTCGCCCCGTGCGAAGGGGCGGCGCACGAGTGCGGTCAGACCTGCCCAGGTCTGCCGTCCGAGTTCACCGCCGGCACCTCCTGCCAACGCCGCGAGTAGTGGTACGGAAATCGGATCCATGACATACCGCCCTTCGTGCCTCATTGCTCACAGGGGTGGACACTCTATGAGAGGGCGCGGTTGCAGAATGAACCACTGGAATTTTTCTCGGCTGGCCGAACGGACGCTGCCCAGCGCGGAGAATGATGTGATGCGACATGCGTGGTGGCGGTGCGAACGAATCCGACTTCGTCGGGGTGCAGGGCGAACCGGCGGGTGGGGCGTGCCTCGACGATCTGCGTGAGGTGCCGGTTGTCGTGGTGCTGGGGGAGCGTGGCGCGGGAAAGTCTGTGATCGTGCAACAGGAGCATGCCCGGCTCACAGACGAATGGCCGGTCATTAGCAGGGCGACGCCGCGGAGTGGGCGCGTGAAGTCGCTGCGGCCGACCGTGTTGGCCCAGTTTCGCCACAACGCCCCCACATGCCCTTATTGCTGGGAATGATGCATTCCTCAAAGTGTCATTCCTGGGGGACCATGAGCCAGAACGTCACGCCGAGCCGGGACCGGTGCGAGCCGCCGTGGTCTTCGCTGCCAAACGCAGGTGTTCAGCGGGGGATTCCGTACCCGGCACCGGCCCGCAGTGGGTACCTCACGGGTCTCGCCATCCGCTGGCTCGCCTTGGGGCGGCACTGATCTGCATCAAGCGAAACCTCGATGTTCCACACGCTTGACGGGCGATAGGGTAGGGGACCGGTCTGTAGCGTGCACCACGCCGCCGACCGCATCACCAGGCAGGTCAGGCAGGCAGGGAGGGCTGGCGTGGCTCGGGAGTCGAGCGACCTCGAAGGCCGGTTCACGGACCTGGCGCTCGCCTCAGCCAATTTCGGTTTTCTTCTTCCCTACGAACCGCTCCTCGTGCTCTATGGAGCCTCGGCCGAGGCGCGTGCGTCCACTGCGCCCGCTGTGGCGGTGACGTCGGCGCGTCAGTTCGGTGAAGTTCTCGCAGCCAAGCTTGCGCACGTGGCCGGGGTGCGGCCGCCGACGGCGGACCAGTTGGCCCGTCTGCGGGTGCTGACCCGAGCCGGGATGCTGCCGGCAAGAGTCCTTGCCGCGTTCACCGACCTCCGCGGTTCCTCAGAGGGTGACCAGGGAGCGGCGGCCGCGTCTCATCTGGTGCAGCGCTGTTTCGAGTTGGCGGTCTGGTTCTTCCGTCTTCAGACCTCCGACCAGGAGCCGATGTCCTTGGTCCATACCAGCCCGTCCGACCTCCGTGTGGTGGCGGAACTAGTAGCCCGGCTTGACGCGGTGTTGTCCCGGTTGCGCCGGGAATTCGACCGTCGGGTGGGGCCAACTTCTTTGCCGGCCTCCGAGCGCGAACACTTGATCGTCAGCGCTCGCGACGCTGCCTATGAGCCGTTGGCAGAAGAGGCGATCGCGGCGGAGGTGCAGCGCGGTCTCACCAAGGCGGGGTGGGATGTGCTGGGCCCCAATGCGAATGATGACCGGCACTACTCACTCGGTTGCGTGTTGATCGAGCCCCGTCTGCCCGGCGGCAGCCGTGCCGACTTGCTGCTGTTGGTTGGCGGGCAGGTAGTGGGGATCATCGAGTGCAAGAAGGACGGCGCGGATCTCAGCACGGCCATGGAGCAGGCGGGGAGGCTGGCCGCCGCGGTGACGGACGCCTCGCCGTGGCCGGTCTGGCGCTCTCCGCTGCCCTATCGGTACGTGAGCGACGGCCGACGGCTGCTTTTCTACGACGCCAATGATCCAGAACCGCGCGGCCGGCTGGTCAGCGGCTTCCACCGGCCGGCCACGTTGGCTCGTTGGCAGCGTGAAGCAGAGGCAGACGGTCAGGCCCCAACCTATCGCGCCAGGATGGCGGCCCTGCCGCTTCTGCAGGCGGGCACGCAGGCGGCCGGACAACTGCGCCCGCCGCAGCTCAAGGCGGTTTTGGCAGTCGAGCAAGCCCTCGCGGCCGGAGACCGCCGTGCTCTGGTCCAGATGGCTACCGGCACAGGACGGATCTATACCGAGGTTTTCGCGGCCTACCGCCAGCTCAAAGACGCCAGGGCCGCCCGCATCCTGTTCGTCGTCGACAGCGTGGTGATGGCGCATCAGCTGACGGCCGTGTGCCGGCAGTTCACTTTCCCGGATACGGGTCGGAGCCTGGCTGATGTGTACCAAGTCGCCGAGCTGACGTCGGCAGGCGTGCCTCCGTCGGCATCCATCGTCGTGGCCATGGCACAACGGCTGGAGGGCATGCTGACAGGCACGCCCGAGCCGGAGGACGGATCCGCCCGCGTATCGGCCTATGAGATCGCCGAGCAGGTCTCGCAGTCCGACACTGTGCCGCTCGAAGTGGCCTACTCCCCGACGCTTCCGCCTGACTCCTTTGACCTCGTCGTCGTCGACGACTGCCATCACGAGGTCTACGGACGAGGGCGTGCTCTCCTCGAGTACTTCGACGCTCCTGTGGTCGGATTCACCGCGACACCGGTCGCCCCGGTGTTCGGCTTCTTCAACGCCAACCTGGTCAGCGAGTACCCCTTCGAACAGGCCGTCGCCGACGGACTCGTCGTGGACTACGCTCTCTACCAGGCACGGTTCGAGCCGTCCGGACGCGCGGCCCTGGTGCCGCTGACCGAGCACATCGACGCCGAGGCCAAAGCTCCGCGCCGCAGCTGGTACGAGCAGTTGGACGAGGACCTGGCTCACGCCGGACCGGCCAGCGCCCCACGGATCTTGGGGTCCAAGCAGCTTGCCGCGGTGATGACGGCGTTCCGTGATGAACTGCCTGCCTTGTTCCCCGAGCGGGCGACCGAGGGCAGGCTGGGCGTCCCCAAGACCGTGGTCTTCGCGCTCAACGACGCGCACGCGCAAGACATCGTGCACCACATCCACGAGGTGTTCGGCGCCGGCGATGACTTCTGCCAGAAGATCACCATGCGAAGTCACAACCCGTACCAGCAGCTGAGGGACTTCCGGACAAGTGCGCAGTTTCGGATTGCCGTGGTGGTGGACATCATGTCCGGCCCCACCGACATGCGGGCGGTCGAATGCGTGCTGTTCCTGCGCGATGTCCGCTCCGCTGCCTACTATGAGCGGCTGCTGGCGCAAGGGGCGCAGCGCATCGCACCGGCGGTGCTCCGCGCGGTCACCCCAGGAGCATTCGCCAAGACTCAGTTCGTGGTGATCGACGCGGTGGGAACCTCGCGTCACCATCACCGACGGCTCGTCAACGTCACTGATGCGTCCGGCCGGGCCGGCCGACGTGCCCTGGAGCGCCTGCTGAACCGCACGGCGGACGTCGGCATGACCGCTGACGAGACGGCAGAACTCGGGGTGCGGCTTGCCCGGCTCGTTCCCGTGTTGAGCGACGCCGATGGCGCTGCCGTGCGGAAACTGGCCGGCGTTTCCTTGGAAGGGTTGGTGGCCCGGCTTCTGGGCACCGTCGATCCGGACCACGTGGCGCAGGTCCGCGCAGCCTGGGGGCCGGAGGCTCTCGAGGAGGAAGTCCGCGATGCCGGTGCGCTGCTGGGCGACAGGCCAGCGCTGCGGCAGATGTTGCTCTGCCTCTACGACCGACCGGCCACACCGGATGCGGGGGAGCCCATCGGACAGAGTGCGGCCGCCGAGGACATGCGACGGCGTCTGGCCGCGTTCCTGCAGCAGGCTGGGCCCTTCACTCCGGCCCAGGTGTGGTGGATCGAGAACATCGCGGAGGCGGCTGCCGCAGCCGAGGACCGATTTGACCCCCGGGGCCTTGACAGCGTCCCGTTCTCGGGCCGGGGTGGCACCGACGGCTTCCTTGGCACATTCGGCGCCGATGCCGCGATCGACCTCCTCGACGACCTGGGTGAGGCGCTCGCTTGAACCGTGACCTTCCCGCCGGTTGGACCCTGGTGAAGTTGGCCGACGTCCTGGACGAGCCGTTGGTCAACGGCCGGTCCCTGCCCGCCCGCCAGGACGGCCTTCCCGTGCTGCGGGCGACGGCCCTTCGCCCGGTGACGGTGGACTTCACCCAGACCAAGGGCGGCGACGAGACAGCCCACAACAGCGCGCCCGTCCTGGCCGAACCCGGTGACCTGCTGGTCAGCCGGGTCAGCGGCTCCCGGTCCTTGGTCGGCGAGGGCGCCCTGGTGGACGTCCCACCCCGTGCGACGACCTTCCCCGACACCATGATCCGTGTGCGCGTACAGCCTTCCCTGGTCGACCCGCGATACCTCGCGCACCTGTGGAACTCGCCGATCGTGCGCCGCCAGATCGCGGACCGGGCCCGGCAGGGGGGCGCCGCGCTATACCGGATCAACCACCGTGATCTGGCGCAGATCCTGCTTCCGCTGCCGGCACCTGGCGAGCAGGCCCGGATCACCAGCCTGGTGGAGGACCATCTTGCTCGGATCGACGCCACCACGACCCGCACCCGCAGGGCAGTGGACCAGGCCGGCGAAATGGTCCACACAATGAGTGCCCAGGCCGGCTTGGGCCGCCTGTCCGGCAGCGACCGTGCAGCAGGAAGCCTGCCAGCCGCCGGCACCCACGACGGCACCCTGCCTGCCTTGCCCATCGACTGGCGGTGGACCCGTCTGGAGACCGTCGCCCAGCTGACCCTCGGGGTAGCCAAGAACAGCAGACGGCAGTGGGATCCCGCAGACGTGGAGGTGCCCTGCCTTCGCGTCGCCAACGTGCAACGAGGCCGACTGGCCCTGGACGACATCCAGGTGATCCGGGTGCCCGAGCAGCGGGCTCAGGCCGCCCGCCTCCGCACCGGTGACGTGCTCCTGACCGGCGGCGGAGACCGCGGCGAGCTGGGCCGCGGATGGATCTGGGAGGAGCAGGTACCCGACTGCGTCCACCAAAACCACCTGTTCCGCGCACGCATCACCGACTGGCAGCTGCACCCGAAACTGCTGGCCTGGCACGCCAACGGATTCGGCCGCCAATGGTGCCAGCGCAACGCCACGCAGGGAACCGGGCTGGCATCCATCGGTCTGGGGAAAATCCGGCTGATGCCGATCCCTGTCGCACCAGCCAGCGAGCAGCAACGACTGGTCACATGGGTCGACGCGCACCTCACCACCCTGCGAGCCGCCTCCGCCGCAGCCGAACGAGCGGTTGACGTCGCCGACCGGCTGCGAAGCAACCTCCTGCAGCAGGCGTTCACCGGCCAGCTGTCCCACGCCGCCCACCCGTTCGGGCACCAGGAGTCCCCGCTGTGAACCCACCTGCCTCCTCGCACCCCGGCCCCGACAAGAACCTGGCCAAGGTCCTGTGGTCCTTTGCCGACGTGCTGCGAGAAGACGGGGTCTCGGGCATCGAGTACGTCGAGCAACTCGCCTGCCTGATCTTCCTCAAGCTGGCCGACGAGCAGAGCCGGCGTCCACTCAACCCCGTGGAGATGACCGGCTACGACGCGTGGGCAGAGATCCGCTGGAGCGCCGGTCAAGAGCAGCAGCAGCGCTACGAGCAGGCCCTGGACCGCCTTGCATACGGTCCGGGCAACCTCGGTCTGCTCTTCCGCAAGGCGCAGAACCGCATCCCGGACCCCGCTAAGCTCAGCCGACTGATCGACTTGGTCGACAGCTACACCTGGTCAGGAGACGGCAGCCTCGGCCGCGGCGCGGTCTTCGAAGCCCTCCTGGCCCGGATGACCGCCGATACCAAGACCGGCGCCGGACAGTTCTTCACCCCCCGCCCGCTGATCGAGGCGATCGTACAGTGTGTCCAGCCCGGCGTAGGCGACACGATCATCGATCCGGCCTGCGGCACCGGCGGCTTTCTGACCAAGTCATTCGAGTACCTGGTCGACCACTTTCCCCCCGGCGTTACCCCTGCCGAGCGTGCCCGACTCACTGCGGGCGCGTTCAGCGGCACCGAACTCGTCGACGCCACAGCGCGGCTGGCCACGATGAACCTCGTCCTGCACGGACTGACGCGGGCCGACGCCCAGCCCCTGATCGCCGTCGGCGATGCGCTCGCCCATCCTCCGACGCGGCACGCGACGCTGGTCCTCACCACGCCCCCGTTCAGCAGGCGATCCACGATCGCCGGGGAGACATACGCGTACTACCGGCCCGACTTCTGGGCGGAGACCGGTAACCGGCAGCTCAATTTCCTCCAGCACGTCCACAGTCTGCTGCAGGTCAACGGCCGCGCCGCCGTCGTGGTATCCGACAACGTGCTGTTCGAAGGCGGAGCAGGCGAGTATGTCAGGCGCCGGCTCCTTGACGCGTGCGATGTGCACACCCTGCTCCGGCTTCCGCCGGGCGTCTTCTACACAACCGGCCTCAATACCAACGTCCTGTTCTTCGACAAGGCCGCTCCCCGGCCAGACGGAAGGCCGTCGACCAAGCAGCTGTGGGTGTACGACCTGCGCTCCCACCGCCCCGCGCCCGCCAAGACGAGCACGTTGACCAGCGCCGACTACGACGACTTCGTGTCCGCCTACCGGCCAGGACGGCCTCGTAGCGAGCGGGTCGAGTCCCACGTGTTCAGGTCCTTCAGCGTGGAGGACCTGCTAGCCCGGGACCGCACCAACTTCGATCTTCTGGCCGCAGCCCCACCGGACGATCCGTTCGCCCTTGCCGAGCCCGAAGCCGACCTGCACCACATGGCCCAGGAAATCGCCGGTGAACTCCGCTCGGCCTTGCAGGAGTTGACCGCTCTCACAGAAGCGCTGCGGCCCTACAGCGCACACGGCGACGGCCCGGATCTGGGCCCGGCAACGTGACCGCGATCAAATCTGCTGCGACTGGGGGGACCGCATGCGGCTGCTGCACCTGAGCCTTCCCGACTACCGGGGGCTGCGCGACTTCCACCTGGACCTCACCGACGCGGTGGACGGCGGCCATGCCATCGCCACGCTGATCGGCCCCAACGGCGGCGGCAAGTCGCGGGCCCTGCACGCGCTCGCTGAGATCTTCGGTGCCCTGTACCGGCCGAAACACCGCACGGCATTCCCCTTCGTCGTCCACTACGAGCTGCGCGGCACAACCGTGCGGGTTGCGCAGACCACCCGAGCAGCCGCCCCCGAACTGACCGTGGCACAGGCGGGCCGTGAGCCGACAAGAGTGCCGAGAGAACAGTGGCCGCACCATCTTCCCGATCACGTCTTCGGCTATCAGGCCCACCCCCATGCCCCCTGGACCGCGGAGTTCGACCAGCACCGCCGCTTCGCGACGCGCCGCCTGAGCGATTGGCGCCGGCAGTGGCGAGAGGCCCTTGACGAGTGGCTTGCCAGCCGGTCGCCCGAGGAGGCGTGGCCGGAACAGCTCACCCTGCCCATCCGCTGTCCTCTCTACACCCCCGTCTTCCTGTGCACCCCCGCTCACCTACCGCTGCTGCTCCTGGCGCAGACCACCCACTGGGCCGACTCGTTCGGTACCTACCTCCGGGAGCACTCCTACATCCAGCACGTCGCCTCGGCCGTCCTGCGCGTTAAAGCCCCCCGCACCGTGCGGGGAGCGCCCTTGGCCGAACTGCCGTACTGGGGCCTGGGCGGGCCCGCCCGCACGCTGTTCGCGGCCGTGGCCGAGGCCGGCCGCTTCGGCCCCATTCCCGACGCCGACCCAGTGGACGGCGCCGGCAGTCCTGCCGACGGGTTCCGGATCATGCTGGGCACCACCGAGGACGTCCGGGCCTTCCGCAACCTCTTCGACAGTGATCTGTCGATGTTCGGGCTGCTCGCCACCCTGCTCGACGCCGGATACCTCACCGTCGACGTTCGCCTGCGCAAGACCGGCGCGGTGATGCTCGGCCTGGACGACCTGAGCTCCGGAGAGCAGCAACTCCTGACCATTTTGGGCCTGCTGCGGCTCCAGCGCGCACAGGAGTCGCTCTTCCTCCTGGACGAGCCCGACTCACACTTCCACCCCGAATGGAGCCGACGCTGGTACAGCTCAGTGCGCACCGTGCTCGGGGCACATCAGGACTCGCAGTTCATCACGGCCACCCACGAACCCCTGCTGGTATCCAACATGACCCGCCAGCAGATCCGGATCATCGCCACCGATCAGGAAGGCCACACCACGGCCGTAACTCCCGAGGCCACCCCAAGGGGACAGGGCGCCGGCGGCCTGCTGACCACCGATCTGTTCGGGCTGCCCAGCCAACTCGACGAACACACCCAGGAGTTGATTGACCGCCAGTACACGCTACTGCCGGCGGCGGCCCATGACCCGGTGCTGCAGACGGAGCTCCGCGAGGTCACCGACGAGCTCGACGCACTGGGCTTTACCACCGCGAACCGTGATCCTCTCGTGACGGCCTTCCTCGCCGAACTCCACCGCAGGCGCCGTGCTCTCCTCGATGCCGCCACCAGCACCAACCCTCCACCGCAGCAGGTCCTGGAGGCCATGGTCGCCGAACTCTTCAACGAGCACTTCTCGTCGGTGATCTGACGCTGATGCGACACGTGGACATGAGCGGACTCACCACTCCACCGGCGTGGACGGCCAAGACCAAGACCACCTTGGACGCCGTGCGGGCTGCGATGGCCAGCAACACCAAGCGCGCCTTCACCGAGCACTGGACCGATGACGAGGTACGCGACCCCCTGCTCGCGCTCGTCGGACAAAAGTGCTGGTACTGCGAGACCACAATCCAGCGCGCGGATATCACCGTCGACCACTTCCGGCCGAAGTCCGAAGTGCTCGGCGAACCAGGCCATGACGGCTACTGGTGGCTCGCCTACACGATCGACAACTACCGCATCGCATGCAAGCACTGCAACAGCGGCGGGGCCCGGTTCAACGGTGCACGAGAAGGCCGTGCCAAAGGCAGCCGGTTCCCGCTCCTGGCCGGGCCGCGCGCCTGGCGCCAGCACGACGACCTGGGCCTGGAGCAGCCGATGCTCCTGGACCCGGCCCGGATCGGCGATCCCGACCTGCTCGGGTTCGACACCGCCGGCTACGCCCGGCGCAGTCACACTCCCTACTCCAAGGCCGAGGCGCACCCCGGGGTCTGCCGCGCCGACGAGACCATACGGATCCTGGCGCTCAACGCCACCCAGATCAAAGACCAACGCCGCTTCCTGATGGAGGAGATCGCGGTACTCGCCCAGATACCGGGCGACCTGCCCAGCGTCCAGGCATTGATTGCCGGGAAAACTGCGACAACGGCGCAATGGAGCGCAGCCGCCGCCGCTGCCTTGGCCCTGCACCGTGCATGTGCTCTGACGAGGAATGAGCCCGACCAGTCCCCGGCAGAGCATCCCGGCACCCCGGTCGTCGACCCGGGACGTTCGACCGTCGACGTGCGGGACCTGCTCAAGCACTTGGATCCGGCCGACTTGACCGCCGGCATCCCGCTGATCGGCCGTCACAACAACAAGTCGCACCCGGGTGTTCTGCAAGCGGACGGCCGCATCAGTGTCTGGAAGCGTCCTTGGGGTACCCCGAACTCCGCGGCCCGGGCCGCCACCGGCAGCGACGACATCGACGGCTGGGACTTCTGGCGGCTGACCATTTCCGGTGTCGAGCAGTCGCTCGCAGAGTTCCGTGCCGCACACACCACGCCCGACCCACCGGCCTGAGCGGGTAGCCCCGCTTGATGCTCGCCTTGACACGCCTCGGGGCCGGACGAACAGGCCAGACGAAGGACGGACAACCCTTCAGGGCTGGCGGCGGTGGCGGTGCGCTGGCCCATCGTAGTGATGCCGCGCCGTCGGGTGACGAGGCACGGGCGCTGCGAGGTGCACCACGACGAGATTCACTCCGGTGATTCACTCACCGCTTTCGGACACTGCTTGTTGTTCCGGACCTTCCGGATTGGGCCCGGATCTTCAGTCAGGGTTCGTGGAATGGGCGAGTTCAGAGTGCCGGACGCGGTGGTTGCGGCTGGTGTAAAGGCAGAGATTGCAAATTTGCAGATCAAAGTGGTAACTGCCGCGATAGGAGGAGGTGGTTGTGCCTGATGATGCGGTGGTTCACCGCTATCTGAAGCCCGAACGTGATCCTGGCCCCGGACGGGGCGCGGGTGCTGGACTGCGGCATCGCACACTTCACCGACGGCACCGCGGTCATCCGTCCTGGCGTGCCGACCGGGACTCCGGGCTGGCTGAGCCCCGAGTACTACCGGGGCGCCACCGCGGGTCGCACGGAGATCTTCGCCTGGGGTGTGCTGTACGCCTTCACGGCAACCGGCTGCCACTCCTTCAGCACCGGCGTTCGTACTGGTTGGTGGGGCGATGACTCCTCGCCGACCACCGTGCTTCGGGTTGTGCGTCCGAATGTCAGTGGTCGCCCCTATCGTTGGGAAGGGCAGTTGTCAGAAGGCTTCCGGGGGAAGAGTGACCGACGGACAGAAGCGAGCAAGGCGGTCCACGGGTCTCGGCGGTTTGGCCAGGCGCAAGCGGGTTGTAGCGACGGCGGTCATGGAGGCCGAGGGGTGTCTCGCCGACCTGAAGCGCGGGCGCCGTGCCGCTCGCGAACTCAAAGAAGTCACCGAACAGATGCTCTCTCCTGAGTACAAGGGGCGCGTGCTGGTTGAACTCCTTCAGAACGCCCACGACGCGCACAGCGCCCGGCACGGCGATGGCCGCGTCGAGATCGTCCTCGACGAGGACGAGGGCGAACACGGCGTCCTCTGCGTGGCGAACGGCGGAAGGCCTCTCGGGTACAAGAACTTCGAGGCGTTGTGCAGCATCGGCCTGTCGAGCAAGCGACCCGACGAGGGTATCGGCCACAAGGGGGTCGGCTTCAAGAGCGTGCTTCAGCTCACCTCCGCCCCAGAGATGTACAGTGTCACGGGCTCCGCGTCCAAGGCCTTCGACGGGTTCTGCTGCCGCTTCGCCCGGGACGACGACTTCGACTGGTTGGCGGACCAGGTCGCGCCCGGCCACCCGGAGGCTGCCGACCAACTGCGCGCGAACCTGTCATCGCTGAAGGTTCCAGTGCCGGTGGACGACGTCCCGGCTGCGGTGGCTCCTTTCCGCCGACGGGGAATGGTGACCGTGGTCCGGCTCCCGCTGCGGTCCGCCGAGGCGAGGCTGGAAGCGGTACGTCAGCTGCGGGAACTGACCGATGACGGGGCGCCGTTCGAACTCTTCCTGGACCGCCTCGGCAAAGTGACCGTCACGCACCGGGTGGGCGGCCGGGGGCGCCCCAGCGTCTACACACGCAAGGTGGACACCCTCTTCACCTCTCGTGACCTGAAGATCCAGCAGATCATGCTACGCCGTCGCACCCGCCTGATCATGGTGACGGCCGCAGTGGACAGCGAGCGCGCACGCGAAGCCATCGCCGCCGGCTTGGGATCCGGACCGCTGAAGGACGGCTGGCAGGCACTAGGAAACTCGGCCGTGGTCAGCGTGGCGGTACCCGCGGGCGACCCTCTGGAGCGCGGCAGGCTCTACACGTTCCTGCCCATGGGGACACAACGGACTTGCCCGGTACGCGGGTTCGTCAACGCGCCATTCCACACGGACGTGAGCCGACGCACCATGGCGGAGTCCACGCAATGGAATGACCTGCTACTCGACACCGCGGCCGAGGCCTGCGCACGGGCGACCGCATTGGTCGACGAGGGACGCGTCGTGCTGCCCGCAGGCACCCTCATCGACCTGATGTGCTGGGAACACGACCAGCTTCGGCGCCTGGAGCTGGCCTTCAAGGCACAGGACCGTGAGTTCGACGACGTTCCGTTCATGCCGGTACTGCACCCCGCGGGCACCCGCACCGCGTACCGCTACGGCTACTTGTGGCGCGGCCCCGAACAGGCTCGCGTACTCACACCGCAGGCCGTGGCTGCCGCTGGGGTCCGGCACGTCATCGACCCACAACTCCATCCCCGGCGCGCCGAGCGGCTGGCCGCGCTGGGTACGGCCCGTGGACTGGGTCTCGTCCCACCTGCCAGCGTGCTCGCCGGCTGGGCGGAGAGCGTAGCCACGGCCCTCGCCCAGAATGAGTTCGACGCCGGAAAGTGGGCGGACTACTACCACGACCTCTCGGTCTGCTTCGCCCGCACCGGAGAGGAACTGAAGGGGAAGAAAATCGTCCTCACGGTCGACGGGAAGCGGGCTCCGGCTGGCGATCCCGGGTTGTTCTTCCGCCGTTCGGACGGCCCGTCGGCCGCGCTGCCCTCACTACCACCTGGACTCGCGAAGAGCATCTCCTTCGTCCACACGGAGATCGCCTGGGCGGGACGGAAGACCAGTCGGCGCTCCCGCGGGCGTACCTGGCTGGAGGAACAGGGCCTGGTACGGGACTACAGTCCGAAAGCCCTGTTGGAAGTGCTGGGCGACGCCATGCGCAAGGTCCGTGAGGACGACGAAGCCCTGCGCGAGCACCTCCTGTTTGCCTGCGCCCTGTGGGCGTCCTCCGTGGACCGGCACGGCAAGGGACTTGTGATCAAGGGGTTGTTGGTGCCGGGTCGCAAGACCTGGGTGCCCGCCACGGAGGCCATGTTCGGAGATGGCTGGACAGGCAGGAACGGTGGGATCGACGGGGCACTGGTCCGCTTCTTCGACCGTACCGAAGCTGTCTCCCCTGACCTTGTCGCCGCCGCCGACCGGGTCGTCCGCCCCGCCCAGGACATCTGTGCCGGCACTCGCACCGACACGCAGACCCTGCGGCGCTTCCTCGGACAGCAGGGCGTCCGCCACGGCCTGCTACCGACCTACGTGGCAACGTCCCAGGCGGTGAAGGGGCAGTATCTCAACCGCCCCTCCCTCTTTCCCGGACTGTGGGCTCTGAACCTGGACCCGGATGAGCGGGCCCAATGGCAGTCGACGGCCCAGCGCTGGCCCAAGCGCCGCGACGCTCTCTACCTGACCGTCGAGTACCGCCCGACCCGCAAGAGGGTGGCCGTTCTCCCCGGCCAGCGGGAGTACGCCGCGTTCGACGAGGAGAGCCGTCGGCTCTACGCCGAACTGATTGTCCACGGCCTGGACACTTGGGCCCCCGAGGCACTCGAGTTCCGCTTCGCGGGCGGCTCGGATCAGAAGGGCACACCGTGGCCCACCCCGCTGGCGGCCTTCCTGAGCCGAGTGCCGTGGATTCCCCAGACAGGCGACGAGGAAGACACCCCCGCTTTCACCACGGCCGGCCATGCGTGGTGGTGGGCCTCGGCGGAGGCGCCGCCCGACTTCCTCACCGTCGCTTCCGCCGTGCTGCGCAGACGGCAGTCGGACCGCGTACTCGAACGCCTGGAGCTGCTCGGCGTACGCCGCTGGGACGATCCCGAGACCGCCGCGGACCGGCTCCGCCACCTGCCCGCCCTGCTCCGCCGTATGCCCCGGCTACGGCAGGGAAGCCTTGGGCATCTGCTGCGGCGGGCCTACGAACAGGCCTGGGCGGACCTCCTTCCTCCGGACGGGTTCGGCAGGGGGTGGCAGTCCGGGATCTTCCCCGAGCTCCTTGTGAGCCGGGCCGGGACACTGGATGTCCTGGCAGCTGACTCCGAGCCCGAGCCGGTCTACGTGGCCGACATCCGCGGCACCCAACAGCGAAGGCTGCTCGACCAGGCACCCCTGCCCGTCCTTCCGGTCGACGACCGGGCTCTGGGCCAGCGCGTCCACGAGCACCTGGAGGCGCAGGGCCGTTTCGTGATCCGGCCGACGAGCGAAGCAGAACTCGACGTCTGGGTCGACCAGCTGCCGATCGCCGACGCACCCCGAGTACCGCTGCTCGCTCTGGCCGGGCCCTGGCTGGAGACCCTCATGGTCGCCCTGGTCGAGTTCGACGAGGAGCGGTCCTCCCGCGCCGCGGTCCCCGCGGCGCGCCGCGTCAGGCAACGGCTTCGATCCTGTGGCGTCGTCGTGGCGCGGACCGCGGTCACCCATATCGCCGGGCACGCCCTCGATGCCTCCGGCGATGACCGCTCCCTCCTCCACGACGATCCGGACGAACCCCGCCTCGTCGTGGTGTGCGCAAAGCAGCGCTCCGACTGGCATGTGCTGGAGGTAGCCGCGACCGCCCTGAGTACCCTGATCGGCGCCCCCTACCTGAGCACGGCGGTACAGCTGGCGTTCATCGCACTGAACCGGCTGGACCGGACCGTCGCGGACGTCACCGAGGCGGATATCGCCTCCGTGCTCGCCATCCCGCAACAGCGCCTGGAGGCGGTGCTCGCCGACCGTGCCTCGATCCGCTCCGGCAGCGCCCGACTCGTCCCCCTTCTCGCCTGCGTTGACCTCGCCCTCGCCGAGGAACTGCAACGCGGACAGGAGACCTTGCACGACTGCGGCGAACTCCACGACTGGCTGGTCGCCCGGCTCGATGTCGACCGCGCTGACCAGTTGCTGGGACTCGTGGAGGAGGCCGACTGGCAGCGGATGCTGTCCGCACTGGGAGTGCCCCTGGCCGAGGCCAACCAGGCTTGGCAGACACTGGGTCTGCTGACCGTCGACAACGCGGAGACCCACCAACGCCAGTTCCAGGCCTGGTTGCAGCAGAACCGGGCCCGAATGGCCGACCGCGTCCGTGACGCCTACGTGGCCACGCACAAGGCGGGCGCCCCCCTCACGGAGTACGTTCGGCTGCGCTCGCTCCCCGGACTGGAGCCGGACCC
Organism: Streptomyces sp. NPDC002884; assembly: GCF_040295245.1. Lineage (NCBI taxonomy): Bacteria > Bacillati > Actinomycetota > Actinomycetes > Kitasatosporales > Streptomycetaceae > Streptomyces > Streptomyces sp. NPDC002884. Next base: position 161,340 of record NZ_JBEOVB010000006.1, read on the forward strand.
CCGGTGGGGACTCGAACACTGGGACCTTCCTGCTGACCTCCTCGACGCCCACGCCGAGGAATGGACGGTCACGCACCTGCCCCCGACACCGGCCCGGCAGCACCCCCCGCGTCCGGTGACCGAGATCCACGAGGACTGCGTCGACACCATCCACGCGCGCCTTCCCCGCCTGCGTGTCCGCATCGACGCCTGGCTGAACCGCCAGGGCCGCGAGATCCCCTCCCTGCCGTCGGCCACCGAGGTTGCGTCGGCGATGGACGCCGAGGGCCTGCTCGACTTCGAGCCGATCGGCACCCGTACGCTCATCGCCTGGCTCCAGACCCACGGTCACTGGCCCGCGGGCATGCCCGCCACGGACCGGGCGGCCGACCTCGGTCTGCGCGAACCCGCGCCCCTCCCGCCGAGCCCGCCCGTCGGCAGCGCCTCGCTTCCTGCCGCGCCGTCGGGCCCGTCACTTCTCCTGAACGGCCGTGCCCTTCCGATCGGCCCCGACCACCTGCGCGACCTTGCCCGACAGGTCGCCGCCGACCTCACCCCCGACCAACTCGCCGCCTCCCCAAAGCCCGGGACACCGTCGGCACCCGCCCTCCCGAGACAACGAACCACGTCCGCGGTCGCCGGTCGTGGCGCGGGATACCAGGCCGTCCCCCGGGACCCCCGGAGGGACAGGGCCGTGGGACTCGCCGGAGAGGTGGCCGTGGCCGCCTGGCTGGAGCGACAGTACGGCGTCCCCCGCGAAGAATCCTGGAAGTCCGGGCTACGCCAGCACGTCCTAGCCGACGGCTCGGGCGACGACAGCCTCGGCTACGACTTCCTGATCCACGACGGCGATCGCACCCTCCTGTACGAAGTGAAGGCCTCGACGGGGAACCGGGGCGAGTTCGAACTCGGCGAGTCCGAAGTCGAACGAGCCAGTCACCTACGCCCGGACGAGACCTACACCATCGTCTACGTCACCCACGTCCTCGACAGCACCCACCGACGCATAACGCCCCTTCCCAACCCGTTCAGCGCTCCCGGCCTCGCTGGCTACCGCCTCGTCGGCACGGCCATGCGTCTGCGGTTCGAACTACCGCCGGGGTGACTGAAACCTTCTCTGTAGGCGAACGAGGCCGAGCTGAACCGTTCCGGGCCGACCAGCGGCCCGACTTCTTCAAACATTCAGATCGACCAGCGATCCGGACTCAAGCGTCCGTGTTGATCCCGGCCCGAAGTCTGCCTGTGATCGCATTTGCCCGCAGTCCTTCTATCGGATCGGCTACCTTACGTGCTGAGAGTGGTGCTGGGGGTGACTACTTTCCCTGCGCAGACGATCCACCCTCGCATGCGCATCGGGGTTCAACCTCACCTGGAACCCCAACCTAGAGTCTGGGCACAACCAGGACGATTCAATGACTGACGAGCAGAGTGGACTGGATACAGCAGCGGCCGAGCAGACGGTCGTTTCCGTGTTCAGGCAGATTGTTGCTGTCCTCGCGAGCCGGTCCAACGCGGCGATCGATGACGCCGCCCCGTTCCACCTGGCAAACACGCTGTTCGCCGCGTTTGCCAGGGCGGGGGAGGACGGACTCACAACAGAGCAGATCAAGGCAGCTTGCGCCGCCTTCCCGGACGAGCTCGTCAAGGACCGCCTGAGCGTACTGAAAGGGCTCGGCGCGATCCAGCCTGCCTTTGACAAGCCGTACCAGCATGAGTACCGGGCCTCCTTCACCAGCTACGTCTCCATGCTGTTCGTCCAGCGCATGCTGGCCCGCGGAGGTCAGTCGGAACTGCACCAGCTTCTGACGATGGAGAAGATCAGGCTGGAAGGCGGGGAGAGCACAGCCGAGGAAGCCCTTGAGGTCGTTGTCGGTATCACCACCGCACTTCGACTGCTCGTCGCCGAACTCGTCGCGTTGACCGTCAGCGGCACGGTGGAAAACCTGCGGGAACGCGCGCCGCTGTTGTGGAACGCCAAGTCGCTGATCGACCAGGCGTCCGCAGTGCACGAGATCCTGTTGCAGTTCTGGCCCGCACTCAGACGTAAGTGCGGCGAACTGCGCTCGGCGATCGCCGCCTACGAAGATGCCTCGACGAACGCCTCGGCACGCCTCATGGCAGCAGCGGGAACCTCCCGGGCACTGAATCTCCTACCCCCCGAGATGTGGAAGCGCTTCGCGAACCGCGCATCGGTGGACGAGCTCGCGGCGGTCCTGGCCGATCAAGTATTCGACGCGCCATCCCCCTGGCACGACGTCGCTGACCTCACGGAGGCCGTGGCCCGCGCGCCACAGGCAACCACCAACCGCCCGACACCACCGCGGTCCCAGGCTCCTGATAACAAAGAACAGCCCTACCAGGAATGGAAGGACGCTGAGGCCGAACGGCTGGCGGCAATCGCCGAAGAAGCGCTCAGCGGCGAAGACTCTGTGGCAGTCGAACACCTTCTGTCGGACATCGACTGGGTAACAGCACGCCGCTTACTGTCCGACCTGACCGCCGCGAGCAACAACGACCGACTGCCCTACCGACTGACCTGGACCGGCCCGGTCCAGGTACGGGCAGGCAGTGTGCCCTCCTGGCTCACCTGGGGCGCGTTCGAACGAGTACGGAGACCCGCGTGAGTGATCCGGACGAGGCCCTGTGGTGGGCAAGGGTGCGAGCCGAAGGCCCGCTGCGCATGCCGGCAGCCACAAGAACACCGGCAGGCATGCTGCGCATAGTGGAGCAGGATGGTGAGAGTTTCTGGCTGATACCCCGCCCACCCGATGACGTGACGCCAGCCGTGCTCCGGGAATTGCAGATACCCTCGCTCTCGGTGAGGTACCCCAACGAGACCAACCGCGTCCTTGCCGCAGCCCTGCGCTGCTGCTGGGCCGATGTTCAGGCAAGCCCCTGGCCAGGACAGCCGGCAACGATGTACGAGGTACTGGACGTCGTGGGCCAGCTCATTCCCGGACGCGAAAGAGAAGTTCTGCACCGCTTCGCAATGGGAGCACTCCGCCGCCTGCATGCCAGCCGGTGGTTGTACATCGATGGCCAGGCGCAAACGGTCCGCCTCGGCCCCCGGACAGCCACCTGGCCCGACCGGGACATCCCCCTACTTCGTGACCTGTGGCGTGAAATACCGCCCCCTCGACCTCACAGGCAGGCGCACCGATGAGTCACCTCTTCGACGACATGCTCCAGCCGCTCGGCGACAAACAGCGCGACGCGCTGGTCTCGGCCTGGGCCGCCCTCGAACACGGCAGCGAGCCCGCAAGCGAAGTGGCCCTGCCCGCCCTCCGAGACGCGGCGCTGCGTCACCAGCTCGACCAAATGCTGCACATGACCGGCCGCACACTGGTCCCCGCAGGCGCCCACCTCTGGACATCGGGATACCGGGACGACATCGCTACAGAACTGGTCGCGAACGGCTGGGGGATACTGCCGCCGCTGGAAAGAGCCGCGCTGATCCTGGTACTGATCCACTCAGTTGCGATCCCCCGGGCAGAAGGACGCCTGAGCGGGGACGACTGGCAGTCCAACCACCCCACGACACCGACCCAACTTCGGAAGCTCTCGCAGATCCACGGGCAACTGCGCCTGTCTGATGCCCTGCAACGGCTGCGCGCAGCAGGGCTGGTCCGCATGGTGCGCGTACCAGACCACGAAACAGTGGGATCCTCCTACATTCCCGGGCCCGCGCTACGCCGACTCACACCAGCCGCGCGCCAACGACTCCAGGAAAACCTGATCCTGGCCGTGGGCCCGGATACCGCGCTCGCTACCGCGATCACGGTCCGCCGGAACTTCGGCAACCCCCAGACATGACGAATTCCCCAAGGAACGGTGCATGGAAAAGAAAGAGCCGCCGAAAGACATTGTCGGCGACCGTGTCCTGGTCGGCCTCCAGAGCGTGCGAATCTCCAGGCTTTCCACCCACCCCATCCCGTTGGCAGCCGGCACCCTTATCGCCGTGGCAGGACAAGGACCGAAAGACTCCAACGGAGCTGGGAAGTCCTCACTCCTGGCCCAGATCAGCTTGCTGCATGCCGACGAACAGTGGCGATTCAGCTCCGGTGCACCCGCCGCGGTCGACCTGCTGTTCAACTCCGAGGACGCCGGCGGCGAGGAGCACTGGGGTAACGCCGACTACGGATACCTCATCGGCGTGTTCGCACCCCCTGTCGGCACCCTTGCCCAGTTGCAGGCCGACGCCCTGACCGTGTGGATCCGGATCGACAGAAACAGCCAAAAAGGCAGCCCCCGGCTGAAACTACGCTGGCAGGAAGGACTGCTTCTACCCGCTGGAGAAAGCGAAGCCGAACGCGAACGGTCCGCGGACTCGGTGTGGCACGCCTTGCCTCCACAAGCCGGACGATACGACGTGGCGGCCCGCGACCTTCCGTACACCCTCTACGGGGACCACGTGCGCTGCGTGTCGTTCCTGTCTACATCGGTAAGGGCCAGCGCCGCCCCCAACCTCCTTGCCCAGCCACTTAACGAGATCTCCGAGCGGCGGATCTTCGAGGCAATCGCCGTACTCACCGGCATCGAGCACGAACTCCAGCAGGAACGCCAGGCGCGCCGCAATGAGTACGACCGCCTCGAAAAGGCCAGCAAGGCCGAGTCCGACCTCGCCACGTGGGAGGAGCAGACTCAGATCACCGAAGAGGGCATCGACGCCCGCGATCAGGCGCGCAAGGACGTTGTCGACGCTGCTGACCGCTGGCGGTCACATATAGCACAGCTGCTGTACAACGCCCTCCAGCGTGATGCCGACATCCAATCCGAGTTAGCCGGGGCCGACGCTGAGATCGAACAGGACAACCGCACGGCGCAAGAGCTAGCCAGACGAGCGAAGGAACTGGCCGACGACGAGGAGTTCTCGAAAAGACAGCAGGTCGCGCAGAGTACATTCAAAGGGCTCGACGACGCCGACCGCGACCTGGGCAAGCAGTTGGCAACTCTGCTACAGCAGTTCGAAGACGCCGACAGCCGGTTACGTGAGGCGAAGCTTAAGGCCCGTGACGCCGACGGCCGCGACGAACCAACTGTCCAACGAGAGCGTGCCGAAGCGGGCGCCGAGTTGGACAAGAGGGTCAAGACAGTCGGAGTGGCGGAGAAGGCGCTATCCGATGCTGAGGAACGCTTGGAGGACGCGGAAAGCGGCAAGGACCTGGCCAGGCAGCAGATCGACCTCCTTGCAACCGAGACAATCGAGGCCATCTGCCTCCTTGACGCCGTTGTCCTCACGGATCGGCAGAGGCCAAAGTGGGAGCCGGCCCTGTGGCCGTACTGTGAAGCCGCCGTCGTGGACCATCACCAGCTCGAAACGGCCAGTGACCTCCTCGCGGACCTGCCCGGCTCGATCTTGATCGCGGCCAATCTGACCTCAGACGCAAGGCACACTGACCTCCCCAGTAACGCCAACCCGAACTACGACCTGAGCGGGTTCCTCGCATCGCTGGACTCGCGAGTCACAGCCCAAGCCAACCCTGACCGTGTCTACGATGATGCGGGTATTGTGACGATCGGCGGTTTTCCCCGGCCCGTGACCGACCGAGCCGCCCGCATCGTCACCGCACGAGAGCGCGTCCGCCAGGAATCCGACAGTCACCGGGAAGCCGTGCGGATGCAGAAGGCCGCCGAGCAGCAAGTCGCCGGTGCTGAGCGCAGACTGAACGGCGTAAGAGCCGCAGCCGAAGCCGTTGAGCTGGAGAGAAAGATCAGCACTCTGCAGGCGGAAGACCAGGCTGCCCGAGACGAGCGCGCGAAGCTGGCCCCTGCGCTCACTGCCGCAGCTGCCGAACGGGACGAGGTGCTCCGTCTTGAGGGGCGTCGCGGAAACGAAATCAAGTCTCTGCGCGCACAGAAGGCTGCCCTCGACGAAACCACCAGAGAGAGGCAAGAAAAACGGGGAAGTCTCGAAAAAGAGCAAGTAGAGCTGGACCTCGCCGGACTGAGAGCCCGCTGGAACGGTACGGATGAGTCCGCTCGAGACTACCTGCTAGCCCTGCCGGAAACCCAGCAAGCCTGGACGTCTGAAGACTGGTGGGAAGAAGCCAAGACTCTGATCAACACCGCGATATCCAACTGTTTCCCTCCAGCCGCCTCTCACACCAGACCGAAAGAAGTCACCAGCCTGCTGGCCGAGTTCAGCCAGCGCGGCCCAGACAGCAGCACAAAGGCACAAGCGGCCTTCCCCGCGTTGCGCCACGCGCTGCACGTCTACCTGCGCCAGCACGAAGACACCGACCAGTACGAGCGCCAACAGATCGCCCATCAGCGCAAGGAGCGCCACGAGAGTCTGGACGCCGCGCGCATCGGCCACGGGGAAGCCGTCCAGGCCAGCCGAGCTCACCGAGGCGCGCTCACCTCTGCCATCAAGCAGAAGCTGGAAGACGTCAAAGCCGCGTTCGACCGGCTCGATATGGCCCACGGCGGATACGGAGCCTCACTCCAATACGACGAACCTCTCCCTCCTGCCCACCCCACCGAGAACTGGGAATGGAAAGTCACACCGACGTGGCGGCGCGCCCGCGGGCGCCATCACATCCCCTACAACCGGCGCGCCAACACCGCACAGATCGATGATCGGGCGATCAAACTCGTGTGCGCCGCTGCAGCGGCGAGCGGCACGGGCCGGCCCCTCGTCCTCGTTCTCGACGAACTCGGCCGCAACCTCGGCAAGCAGCACCGCCGCGAAGCGGTCGCCCTGCTCGGCCAGATCGGCAGGGAGAGCGGCATCACCGTCGTAGGCGCACTGCAAGACGACATGGAGTCCTACGCCATCGACGCCTGCGGCGAATACATCAAGCTACGCCGCAGCTCAGACTCCAGCCCGTACAACGAGCAACCCGTCGTCGTCGGCTACGACGAGCACACCCCCCGTGTCGAAATGCTCCGGGCCTGGTTGACCAGCAACGAGTACGTGGAGCCGGCATGACCCCTCGCTCCCGCCCTCGCGGCTTCGCCATGCGCCACCTCAACGTCTACCCCGGCCTTACCACGTACGTAGTCCCCCTGCCCGATGGCGACTACAACACCGACCGCCGCGGCAATCCCAAAATCACGCGGGTCACACTGGAGCCCGACAGCGTCCCCGCACCCCGCCGTCCGCCCGGCCTGAACGACAGCCAGTGGGCCTTCGCCACCACCAGTCCTCGCCGCTGGCAGTCCGCCGTCACCACGTTCGGCGACCGAGCCGAGGAATTGGCCGCAGAGCTTGCACGCAACGGATGCATCGTCCTCGAATGCGACTTCCGCAACGCCCGCGTAGTCCTCCCACCCCGCGGCTGGACCCCCCACCCCGACCTGCTCGCGGCCCAGCAAGAGCGCACCAGCCAGCGCGCAGCCCACAAGACCACCCAGGACACCGAAGCACGCCGCCTTGCCGACCAGCTCGCCCCCTATTCCGCCACCCAGCCACTGCAAACCATCCTCCGGGCACAACGTCACGGCGCTTACCGCGACCACGTCATCGAGGTCGCCCGTGTCTTTCTCACCGGCAGGACCCTGACCGCCCTGGCAGAGATCGAGCCTTGGGTTCCTGTGCAGTGGCTCAAGCGCGGAACGAAGTCCGACTATGAAAAAGACCAAGAGCCGCTCGCCGAGGGCGGTCAGGGCGCCGTCTACGGAGGCGTGCACAAACACACCCGCATCCCCGTCGCCCTGAAACAGCTCCGGTACGGCGATGAGGACTCAATACATCGCATGCGGCGCGAGATCTCCATCGGGCACCTGTACGGACAGCACCCCAACGTCATGCCGGTGCTTGACGCTGACCCAGACGGTCGATGGTTCGTCATGCCCCTTGCAAACGGCAGCGCCGCCAGCCACGCGGAACGACTACGACAGGAGAGCGAAGCGCTGCGGGACCTCGTCACAGCACTCTGCGACGGGCTGCGCCGCCCGCACGCCGATGACCGGATCCACCGCGACATCAAGCCGGCAAACGTCCTTCTCCTCAACGGCAAGTGGGTCGTGGCGGACTGGGGGTTGGGCCGCTCGCCCAGAGGAGAGACCAGCGTCCCCAACCTCACTCAGACCGGCACCGGCTTCGGGTCCGAGGGATTTGCCGCGCCGGAGCTGGCATCGGGAAACCCCCATCATGTGACGCCCAGTGCCGACATCTACAGCATCGGACGCCTCATCGCAGCCATCCTGACCGGTGAACGTCCCAAACAGAACATCCCTCTGATTCCCCCACACGGACCATGGCGAACCGTCGTGGAGGAGTCAACCCACCATCACCCGACCGACCGCCCGCAGGATGTGGACGAACTCCTCCGCCTCCTCACACGCATCCCGTGACTCTTCCCCCGTCCTCTCAGCGTTGCCAGCTCTTGGAGCCCGGCCCGTCCCAGCAAAAGGATCACGTTGTCGATGACGCGCATCGTGCTAGAGCCATACTTCCTCCACCAGGAGCAGGCCCAGTCCCTCCTCGGCGAGCAGCGGACACAGTCCGCGCAGGCGCGGGCCGCTCGCAGAAGCGAACCCGAAGCAGCACTGCCCTACGTACTCGCAGCAGAACTATCAGATGCAGTGCCCTCGATGGGCGTCTGCGAGCTGGCGAAATGCCTCCTGGAACAAGATCTGCGTACAGGGCAGATCATCGGCACTGAACTGGAATTCACGTTCCAGCGTGACCGAGCAAGCGACGCCCCGGGCATCAAGCCAACCAACTTCACGGCAGTCATCGACGCAGGCGAACCGCTGCGCGTCACCGGCACGTTCAACTCGGCAAGAACAGCCAGCTCATCCGCAGCCGGGAACCTCGCCGGAACCCGACGTGCCTACATGATCGGAACAGTCACCAGCCTCAGCGCCGCGCACATCGAGATCAGACCAGTCTTCATCGGCATCAGGTCGTTCATCGACGACCATCCTGCTACAGGACAGACAGCACCCGGAGCACGCGTCTACCCCAGCGACATCGGCCAGTTCAGCAAAATTGACTTCACGGCACCCGTCTCAGAAGCCGAGAGGGAAGCCGTCCTGAGCGTCCCCGAGAAGGAGGTGAAACACGCCTTCGCAGACCTGATCGGCGAGTCCTACATTCCCAAGGACTGGGGCGGTGAACGTTCCGATCTCTACACCTCACGGATATTCGCCCGCGGTCACCAGGTTTCGGCAGCCTGGCTGTTCAAGGGCCCAGGCCACCCACGTGCGATGGACGTCAAAGCCCTGGGCAAGAACGGCGACCAGATCGACCGACTGTTCACCGAGCCCGCCGAACTACTCGTTCTGCAGCACTGCCACCAGATCAAGCCGAGCGTGGTCAGCATGATGGCCGCTTACGCCCACGACGCCCGACACCCACGCACCTACATGATCATCGACGGCTCCGACACCGGACGCATTCTGCGATCACTGGGCTTGCTCCCAGCAAGCCCAGCAACTCTTTTTCTGTAGAACCAGGAGAGTCCACGCAGTCCATCCTGATGAACCGGGGAATTCTCCTGGAGCACCGCAGCCAGTGGGTGAAGGAAGACACCCCCACCCACCAGCCTCTCGGCACGCTCACTCCGGACGAGGTCGATGTCTACGACAGCCGTCGTGGACGGCCAGTTCGGCCCCAACGTGCGACTTGAACAAGAGCTCGTGAGGTTCCACCTGCTCAAGGACGCCCTCAACGAGCTCCGCTGGGCACCGAGCCTGCGGCAAGCACGATCCGAAAACCGTGAAGGCGCTCTCCCGGCACGCCGAGTTCTCCGAGACCTGGGACACCTACGCCTATCCTCCGCTCGCGATCGAAAGCGTCACGGTCTCCGCGTTCAGCTTCGCTTTCGGCCATCCGTGCTAGACGAAGGAGCTCCCGACCCGACTCTATAAAAGATGCTGGGGTCGGATAATTCAGGCCAATGTTCGGTTGCCATATGGGCAGGCCAGGGTCCCCCGGACACCCTGGTGCATGGGAACCGTGTCAGCGGAGGGGGCGCCATGGAGAGCACGCCGAGTGCAGCCGAGGTACTGAAGCAGCTGTTACAGCCGGTCACGGTAGCCACCGACTCCAAGACCGCTCTTGCCGGCAGCGTCGATGTTGCCGCTCACAGCGAAGACAGCAAGAAGCAAAGGGAACACGAGCGCAAGGCCGAGGAGGCCGAGAACGAAGGCAAGGCGCACAAGGAGATGCCGCCCCTGCTGCGGCGCAAACAAGGGCTTCAGGCCCTCCCTGATGCCGAGTTACAGAGCACAGTTCGGTTGCCGTACATCGGGCTGCTGCACCGTCTCGCGCGGGGCATGGCGCTCACTCGGCGTGGTGCGGCACGTGGACTTGCTGAGCACTGGGGCAGCCTGAAGTACATCCAGGCGCTGCAAGCAGGGAAGGGATCATTGCTGTGGCTGTCCTCGGAGGGGCGGCACATTGCCAGACACTACAAAACACTGCAGTCCGAGGAGCTGGGCCAGGCGTTCGCTCTCGTGCTGGCAGAGCACATCCTGCGCAATCGTTTCCCCGGTTGCGGCGTGTCCATCGTGCATTCCGACACAACCCTGCGGGCCGGCTGGGCACTGACCGCCTCCGAAAGAGACACGAAGGACGACAAGAGCGCCAGTGTCGGCTACCGCTACCGGCCTCACTTCCTGGCGGAAGTGTGGAAGCCGTCGCATCCGTCCGTGATCATCCCGATCGCATGCAAGGGCAACCACAGCGGAGCCGGTGTTTCGCACGACCAGCTGGCATCATGCGCGGCACACGTCGACGGCCTGCATGTCGGGACGTGGAACCAAACACCTGGATTACTGTTCAGCACCGAGCTCCCTCTGGAAGGGCCGGTCACCGTCCATGCTCTGCATGCGCCGGGCGATGGTTCTCGTCTCGATCTTCCGACTGGAGCGGATGTCGCGGACGTGGACCTGGACCAACCCCCGCGACAAGAGAATCACTTCCCCGGCATCGAACGCCCCACCCAGGGAGACCAGATATTCGATCCCCTGCCCGGCTGCCAGGTCAGAGCAGAGCACTTCGCCTGGTTCCAGGAGACGCTGGCCCGCACCGACGCTGCGGGCCTGATGGCATTCGCTGGATCAGGGCGCGCCACCGCGCGACTGCTCACGAAGCGGCAGGGCAGCGAGTTCTTCAAGACATTTGAACACCCCTCCGCCGGCAGCGTGCAGGACATCGCCCACACTCTCCTCGGTGACGAGTTCGCTGGAACAGACCACGTCTTCCGTCTCAACGGAACTCACGTGGAGGCCTTCTCCGGCGTCCAGAAAAACCTCTTCGAGTACCTGGCGGATGGAGGTGACGCCCAAAGCCCCCAGGTATCGCAGTGGCGCACGCAAACTCACCATCGCAGGTCGTCATGGCCCCGAACCGGCTGGGACAGCGGCTGGGGAGGCCCTGTCAGCATCCACCAGGACGGTACTGTCCTGGCCATCCGACCGGTGAGCGTGACAAAGACAAACCGCTGACCCCGAGTGGGCTGTACACGATCTTTATGGCTCGTAGCGTGTGCCCGATCTTGTAATCCATCGCGCGACACCCTCGAACGCGTTGAGTGCCCGCACGTCGTAAGGTCCGAAGAAGATCTGGCAGTCATGGCCGAGCCGGTCGTACAGGGCGGCTGCTCCCCGGGTATCGCCCGATCGACCTGTGAGTTCGGCGTGCTCAACGCGTGCTTCGATCACCAACTGTGCGCCCGCTCCGTACCGGAGCTCCAGGTCAAGGATGTAGCGGTCCAGGTCTCGGATTCGCGCGGAGAAACCAGCATCGAGGTCGCGAGTATCAGGTGGGTCTGCCCGTCTGATCTCATCGTCCGCGGCTGCAATATCCAGAACGCGCTGGGTTTTGCTCAGAGCATGGGCAACCGCTTCTGCGCTCTTCGGGCGCTGGACCGGGTCCTTGGCCAGCAATGTCAGGACAATAGACTCCAACTGAGCGGGCACGCCAGGACGGTGGGCACTCGGAGGTGCCGGCGTATCGTCCTGATGCATCCTGCCCACGGTCATGGGGTCGTCATCAGCAGTGCCGAAGGGCGGACGCCCTGTCAGCATCTCGTACAGGACGCACCCTGCGGAGTACAGGTCGCTGCGTCGACTGCCGGGCTCCCCGCCCCACCGCTCCGGTGCCATGTAGAGCGGGGTGCCGGCGCTGGTGCGGGACTGAGTGAGGTCGGCGAGAGAGGCCAGTCCGAAGTCCACGATCTTCACCTCGCCCTGAAGCGTGATCATGATGTTGCCGGGCTTGATGTCCTGGTGGATCACTTGCGCAGTGTGCGCTGCACTGAGGCCTTCGCAGATCTGACGCGTCCACCGTACGGTTCGTTCAAGGGGTAGGGGTGGCCTCGTCTTCAGGTGTTCGGCGAGTGGTTGTCCCTTGACATACTCCATGGCGATGTAGAGTCGGCCATCGTGTTCCCCGGCGTCGTAGATGTGTGCGATGTTCGCGTGCATGGCCCTCGCCATGGCCACGCCCTCGCGTTTGACCCCTCGCGCTGTCGGCTGAGCAAATTCTGTGCGGGTTCCGGGCCGGGGCACACGTCGCCCTGCGAGGATCTTGAGAGCCACAGTCCGGCTCAGATTGAGGTCTTCGGCTGTCCATACCTCACTCATTGCGCCGCTGCCGAGCCGTTCCTTAGGCCTGTAACGGCCGCCGATCAGCTTGGTGGTGTCCACTCGTGTTCCTTTTCTGTGCCCTCGATGGGCTCGCGTGTTCCGGTGTCAGTTCGAGTTTGGATGCTCTCCCCATGAGGTGAGGTCAGGCAGTCCTTCCATGGCGTCATGCCATTCCTTGAAGAATTCCCTGCCTTGGGCGAGCGCCTTCGCCAAGGTCGCGACGGACTCGTTGCGCAACCGATCACCCTGTTCGTGTACCTGCTTCCTCCGTAGAGGAACACCGCAGATTTCCCATACAACCCACGTGACCATGCCGAAGGCGAGGAGCGTGAAGAACCCTCGCCACGCTTCCTCAACGAACGGCACCACCAACAACCCACTGACGCCTCCCATCACTAGTGCACCGCAGACGCGGGGCCATCTACGTACGACTGCCTCTGACTGGACCTGTGTCTGCCGCGTAATGTGTGCAGCGAGGCCACGAACCAGCGGGTCCGGATCCGGAAACAGCTCCGGGTCCGTCGAAACAATGCAGGACCAGTCCGCAACGCTCAACGTGATGCGCTGGGGAAGTTGCTGCCGGGACTCTGCGACGATCCGGTTGGCGGCGTTTTCGAGGCTTGGCCAAATGGCGCGAAGGGCCATGCGGCGAGCCGGCGGGCCGAGCCGCGCTTCATCCGGCTCGAACACGGCCTGATCGAGGAGAGTCATGAACGTCACGGGATCGGTATCGGGGCTGAAAGGCGACTCCGGCGCCTGTCCGACCGCTTCAAGATCTCCGTTATGCGCGATGATTTGCTCCAGTCGCCGCATCTTCGCCCGCAAGTCTGCCTCATCGGGTTCAAGCTGGTTAATCAGGCGCTCCAGGGCCCTATCCACATAGCGGCCGTCCCTGATCGGCCAGTCGGCTCTGTCGGGCCCATCAGGGAACGTGTGTACGAGATGGGCCAGTGTCTGGTCGGGCACGGTCGCGAGTTCCCACCCATGGCGGAGTCCGTCCCACTGGCTTCCGCTCGTTCTACGCAGGGCCGCGTATTGCTTCTTGGCCATCCGCCGCCGCATGTTCTGCAGGCGAGCCCTCCACTGCTCACCACCACGCACGTCAGCGATGGCATGTTTCTCACTGGGGAAATGGAGGATGCTCCGGTTCCATCCCGCCATCGCCCGCTGGGCATAGCCGAGCGCCTCGTCGCCCAGTTCCTTGCTGGCAATCGCATCCAGGACGACGAAGAAGTCCTGGCCGAGTTCGTCGGGGTCGAGTGACTGGAGGTACAGGTCCATCCATGCAGCCGCTTGTGTCTCGTCTCCGAAGCGTGAGCAAGTCAGCGAGAAGAAGAGGTCGGCCTTGGCGGCATCCAGCATGCGTGCGTGTGCCTGCGCACTCTCACCGCGCTCACCTTCGTCGCGGAACTTCGCTGCGACGGCCATCGCAGCCGGAGCCAGCCAGTATGTCGGTTCGAGTAGCATCCGTTCTTCTGTACAGGCTCGCACGGCAGCTGAGCTGACCACAGTCCTGTAGACAGCATGGGCAGTGAGGGTATGGACCAGTCCGCGTGCCAGGGCGCGGGTCTGCTTGCGCTGTCCGAAGTCCGCATGCCACTGGGTCGTCAGGCGGGACAGTTCGGCCTGGGCTTTCGCTACTTCTCTGTCACGGCCGTACTGTTCGATAAACGTGTCGAGCATCTGGCGAGTGTCGGAGACCGTATCCTCCAACCCTTCGATTTCCTGACGCACTTCTGTGACCTCGCTGCCGAGCCTGACGACGTCAGCTCGAACACCGAGAAGCTCATCCTCGAAGTCTCCCAGTCTCCCCTCATGACGGGTCTGACCCTTACCTATGGCCTCAACTTGTTCGTTGAGTCGATGCAGTTCCGAACCCGTCTCAAGCCGGTCTTCCATGATGTCCCCCCAGGCATCGCGGCGTACGGTGCATGCCTGCTCATTATCGGGTCAGCTCGTACGCGCCGCTGTCAGCTGGAGGAATGGGCAGAGCGAACGTGCGGGCGCCGGCCACTGTCAGTGGGCGCTGGCAGGATGGCTCCTGTCATCGCCAGCTCACCGGACGGGGCATCCTTTGCGTGAGATCGTCTACTTGTCGGACAGTAAACTGCGACAGTTCGTCCCTGAGCCGCGACGTGCCCCGCGTTTGGGTGCGCTTCGCCTGGCTACGCCTCTAGGCGGCATCGACATGGACCCGCCGACTGCAGACAGCGAGCAAGGCCAACTACGGCACCTGCGTGAGGTGCAGAAACACGTTGCGCTTCTTGCGGACTGGTACACGGAGCCACAGCTACGACCTGGCCAGTGGGTGCAATTCGAAGCACCGCTTCGCTGCGTGACGTTCAGCGATACCCACCAGGATCTCGTCCTGTTCGTGGAGCCAGCACCTGAAGGGGGCACCGACGGGCGCTGCCGTCTGTTGATGCATGGGTCGGTCCAGCATCTGCGCGGCTGGAATGCGATGCCGGTCGAAGGTCTCGCGCCGGACGCGATGAACTCGGCCTCCAGCTTGGGCAGCGCTTTCATCGCAAGAGCCGGGCAGGTCGTCGACGCGCTCATCAGGCATCGCGACACGATGGCGACCGATCAGATCTCACGCCCGACAGCAGCGCGCCTGCATGGCCAAGACGTGCAGGAACTGCTGCACGCACTTGATGACGCGGACGACAGCATCGACACCTTCGCTGTGATGACCGGGTATGCGCGGGTCACTGGGCTCGTCCCTCGTAGCCATGCCACTTCTCGGTGTGTGGTGGCGAGCCCGCTCGTCGTTGAGTACACGGCGGGCGACTTGGCGCTCGCGGACAATTAGTAAGCGGAATGCACGGAACTGGAGTCGGCCGAGTGATCATCGTTGCTCGGTCTTGGGCGGGGTGAGGTCGGGTGGGTAGCCCTTGGCACGAAGGAATGCGTCGAGCGCTATGGCGACGATGTCACCATGCTGGACACCGTGGTCCGCGTGGTATCGGCGGATCCGCCGCTGGAATTGGAGAGCGTCGGGGACGGCGTAGTTGATCTGCCCACGACTGGTGTGGCGGCCACTGATGACCTCCAGCGTGTCCGGATGAGGCGCCAACGGGTCGTTGGTCAGGTCGGATTGGGCGTCGAGGGCGTCAGCAAGTTCACGCAGCTGACGGGTGTGGCGTGAGAGATCGGGCATGGGTTGCTCCAGTCTGGTTCACTAGTCGACTAGCTAGCCGCCTAGCCGCCTAGCCGCCTAGCCGCCTAGCCGACTAGTGGAATAGTCGGTGGGACGGGTGTCCGCGAGCGCGAGAAGCGTTCGCGGACACCCTGGGGGATGTACGCCGTGTCAGAAGCCGCGTGCGGTGAGCCATTCGTCCAGGGCGACGGAGACGATGTCGCCGATGGGCAGGTGGTCGAGTTCGTTGTCGAGGGCGAAGCGCTTGATCCGCTTCTTGAGCTTCAGCGCGGCGGGGACCGACGAGTCGAGGCTCTCGCGCGTGATGATGCGCTGGTTGAGGATCACGGCGGTCTCGGGGATGTCCTTGGGGCGGCCGGGGCCGTGAGCCCACGGTGTTCCCTCGCTGGGTGATGCCTCCGGTTGCACGTACTGCTCCTGGTGAGACCCTGGAGCATCCGTCCTCACGGGGAACGCGGAACCGCCTGCGGCCGGAGCAGCTGCGGGACGAACAGCCACCTCGGCGGCCGGGGCCACATCAGGAGCCGCGGGCGTGATGGGGGACAGGTTGTGTGGCGTAGCGGGCTCGCTCGGCTGCGCCGGACGCACCACAGGAGCTACAGGTTCGTAGGCCGGGACCACAGGCGGCATCTGCCGCTCCACCGACTCCTCACTGGCCCCTGCCTCGGGGGCGACGAGGTCCGGGCGAACCGGCCGACTGGTGACCGGCTCCGGCACGGCGCTGCTTGGTACTACCTCGTCGGTCGGCTGGGTGGACGTCTCCGCTGCTTCGGGCACTGCCTCGGTTCGGCCCTGCGCCGATGCCTCGATGGGAACGGTGGAAGGAGCGGGCTGAGCTTGAGACTGATCGACAACGGGACGGCCTTCGTCTTGGCCGGCCGCGCGTTCGGCAGCGAACTGCTCGGGGGTGAGCTCGGCGGCTGGAGGAGGGGGCGGAGGGGTCGTCTTCCTGGCTCCGCCCAAGGGACGACCGCCCGTGCGGCGGGCCGGGGGCTTCATCCTCTCGTTCTTCTCGCTCACGCTGCGGTCAGCTCCTTCATCAGGTTGGCGTACTCGCTCAGTTCGGTGGGGATCTCGCCGAAGGCCTCCATGTAGTGGACCCAGGAGTGGATGGTGGTGTCGGCGAGTGGGAAGGGTTCGTCGCGGTCCGGGCCGATGCCCTCGCCCTGAACGGGGTCGAGCAGTTGGTCCTTTGCGCGGCTGGGCAGGCTGGTGCGGTCGTCCGCCTTGACCATGACGACGTGGGCGGTGACGCCGTGGTCGTTGCGGGCTGCGGCGCGCTCGGCCTCGTCGAAGGTGGCCACGAGCTTGCGGCGCTCGATCTTGGTGGGGGCGACCGGCACGAGGAGCAGGTTCGCCTCGGTGACAGCCTCGTGGAAGATGCGGGCGCTGCCGCCGCCGGCGTCGACCACGATCGCGCCGAACTCGGCGCGCTTGGTGCGGATGTATTCGGCGATGTCGTCGAACGGGTACCGCTCGACGATCAGGTTGGCCGGGATCTCGAAGCCGGCGGCCTGGGCGACCTTGAACCAGTCGTAGGCGGACTGGCTGGTGGCGTCGGCGTCCAGTAGCAGGGTCGGGATGCCGAGGACGACGGCGTAGTAGAGGGCGATGAACCAGGCGGAGGTGGTCTTGCCGGTTCCGCCCTTGAGCATGCCGACGACGATCACGAACGCGTCCCAGACGTGTTCTGTGGCTGCGGCCAGGGTCTTGTGACGGGTGTTCTCGTTCACGTGTGCTTGATCTCCTGAAAGAGGAAGGGGTGTTGTTTGGTGCGTGCGTGCGTGCGGGCGTGCGTCGGCGAGCGGGCTGGCGACGGGGGCGCGCGTGCTTGACTCTGGTGGCTGGCGCGGCACACGGCCGCGGCCTTGATCTGTAGGGCAGGGTGGGAAACGCCCACGAGGGCGTGGGGGCTCATGGCTGCTTCCTTGGGGCGTGGGTGGGCCCGTGGTGGTGCTGGGGCCGCATGCGGGTGCCGGCTTGGTGGAGGAGCCGGTAGACGGTGGCGATGGAGTAGCTGTGCTCCCGGGCGAGGTCGGGCACGGTTGCGCCGGCCTCGTACCGGGCCCGCAGGGACAGCGCGACCTTGTACCGTTCGGCGGCCCGGGCTGCCGCGCGCACTTGCAGGGTCTGCTGTGTGGTGCGCACGGCACCGCCGGCCTCGATCAGCAGGCGCCGGGCACCGCGCCGCGTCTCTCCCGCCGCCGCGGCGAGTTCGGAGAGAGTTGCGCCGTGCTTCTCGTAGAGGGTGCGGAGGTGGGCCGCGAGGCGCTGGCGGGCTTGTGGGTCCTGGCGCATCCGGCGGGTCTGCCAGGAGGTGCGCATGACGGTTCCGGCGTCGTGCAGTCGGTTGAGGACCGTGCCGTACGACAGGCCGCTGGCGGCGACGAGTTCGTCGACCGTGGCACCGGCCTCGTACTGCTTACGCAGGGCCTGGGGCGTCACCGCCTCGCTCGCGTCAGGGGTGGCCGGGGGTTCTGGGTTCATGCGACGGACTCCCATTCGCTGAGGGCTTCGGCATGGGCAGCGGCCAGCTCGTCGTAACTGCGCTGGTCGGCGGGCGTGATGAGGATCAATCGGCCGTCGGTGGCGACCCGCCAGTCGGCGGCCGGACCACCGGTGCCCGGGTCGAGGACGTGCCCGTCGGGGGCGTGCCACGTCGGTGGGATCTCGTCGGGGCGCGGCACTGGGACCAGGACCTGACGGCCGTCGCGGATGATCACTACAGCCTTGCTGCGATGCTCCGAAAGCCGGTCCAGTGCCTCCTGGTAGGCCGCCCGCTCGGCCGTGTGCAGGGCCTTGCGCCGGGCTGCGATGCCCCAGGTGCCGTGTTGCTCGGCGACCTTGGTCCAGCCCTGTGCTGGCGTGTGGCCTTTGTCGGCGTCCGGGAGGCGGATACCGAATCCCTCCAGGGCATGCGGTGCGAGGGTCCAGGTCTCTCCGGTGTGCTGGACGAGGCCGTGGTCGGCGAGGCGTTTCAGGGTCCGGTAGGTGGTGGCGCGGGAGACCGAGGTAGTGCCAACGAGCTCAATGACTGTCTGGTCCGGGCGCACATGCAGGGCGCTGATGATCAAGAGGGCGGCGCTGCCGAGGGCGTAGTGGGCGAAGGCATCGTGGCCCATGAGTCGGCTGAGGACGGTGGAATCGATGTCGGCCGTCGCGGCCGTCTCAGAGGTGGTCCACTCCCCAAGTGCCGGGTCGGGGGGGAACTGAGTGGACCGGAAACGAGACAACAGAGCCGGGCCACCGTGACCGGGGATGCTGCCGGCGTTCAGGTACCAGGTCGAGCCCTCCCGGCCATGGCCCACCCGCAGACGCCGCAGCCAGCCACACGGCTTGAGGAGCGTCTCGTAGACGACCCGCAGCGTTGTCCGGGAGATCCCGGCTTCCTCCGCGGTCTGCCGCTCACTGGCGTGGTGCAGGGGTCCGCCCGCGATCTCGGCGAAGTTCAGGTGCGCCCGCAGCACCCGCAGTGCGGTCCGTCCTCGCTCCCCGCGCCACGGTGTCGTCTCGATCCGGTCCCGCAGTGCGGCGAGGACTTCGTACGCGTCGTGCCGGGAACTCAGCGCGATGGTGGTGCTGATCGTCTTGCAAGCGCTGTTCCAGACCCGGCGGATGTAGTCCAGGGCGCGGGCCTGCCCGGAGCGCAGCGCGATGCTGCGAGTGTGCCGTCCGCTCGACCGAGGTCGAATCAGAGCCCCGCCAGAGTGGTCCACTCGTGATCCACACCGGCCAACTCAGGTCCCCCAGAGGTCGGTTGCAGAGGCTGATGCCTCTCACTGCCTCCGAGCGACCCGGGTCGAACCGGGGTCGAATCAGAGCGGTTTCCTCTGACTGCCTCCGATCGCCTCTGCAACCCGTCCTAGCAGGTCACAGCCTCATCGCCCCCACATAAGCGCAGGTCAGAAAGATGCGCTAGCTGTACCACTGGTTCCTGGCGAAACTGGTCGTGTGGGGTATGGCTGCGGCTCCCGTCGTTGGGTGGTGGCGACATCATCGGGAAGGGCGTCGCGGCGCCGCAATACCTCTTCCGCCTCACGGAAGGGGCTCGGGAAACCACCTGTTCAGGGTGGGTGAGCATCCATGGGAGTGAAGTCAGGAGTGCGCTGAGCTGGCGACCTTGTTGAGCGTTTCCGTCGATGCTTTGCGCCAACCTGGCACTCCCGCTTTGCGGGATATGAGTTGGGGCAGGGATCGCGAGGAGGCTGCTGCATTGAGGGCGCAGAGCGTAACTTTTATGGAGGCGAGCGTGGCACCGGTCGGGAGCTCCTCCGTCTCGCACAGCTGGCCGAAGCTGCCCGCGGATACCGTGAAGCTTTCGATCGTGAGCGGAGGATGAGCGTAGGCGTCCTAGGTCTCGGAGAACTCAGCGTGCCGGGAGAACGTTTGTACGGTCTTCGGATCGTGCTTGCCGCAGGCGCCGAACGTGGTCGCATCAAAGCGCTTTCCCGCGCACTGGGCCGACGCGGCAGGTTCCCCTCTAACCCGTAGGAGCCTGCGGGTAAGGGAATTTCGCCAGCCACGTGATAGCGCTTGAACTGAGCATGAGAACTCACTGATCGTTTCAGAATGAGTTGAGCTGTGGGTCTTGTGCTCGGTGATCTTGATCGGAAAGGTGTTCCGAGTGCGTGCTGATCTTGTTCCGGATGACCTGTGGGAGCGGGTGGCTCCGCTGTTGTCGTCCGCTCCCGAACGGCGCCGTCGCTACCCGGGTCGACTTCGGGTTCCGGACCGGGCGGCCCTCGCGGGCGTCATGTAGGTGCTGCGGACTGGTGTCGCTTGGCGCGATGTTCCGGCCGAGACCGTGGGCTGCTTCGGGGTGACGGCCTGGCGCCGGCTGCGGGACTGGACCGAGGCTGGCGTCTGGCCGCGTCTGCATGCCGCCCTGCTGGCCGCACTGCGCCGCACTGACCTTCTGGACCTGGACGACTGCGCCGTGGGCGGGTCGCATGTCCGGGCTCTGAAAGGGGGGATCACGTCGGCCCCTTGCCCGTTGACCGTGCCCGTCCCGGCTCCAAACACCGTCTGATCGTCGACCGCCAGGGCATTCCGCTCGCTGTCACGCTCACCAGCGGGAACCGACATGACGTCACCCTATTGCTGCCGCTGCTGGACGCTGTCCCAGCGATTCAGGGCCTGCGAGGACGCCCACGCCGCAAGTACCGGTGTCTGTATGCCGATCGGGGCTACGACTTCGACAAGTACCGCCGTCTGCTGTGGAAGCGCGGCATCAAGCCGGTGATCGCCCGACGCGGGGTCGCCCACGGCTCCGGACTGGGAAGGGTGCGCTGGGTCGTCGAGCGCGCCTTCGCCTGGCTGCACCAGTTCAAGCGGCTCCGCATCCGCTGCGAACGACGCGCGGATCTGCGCCAGGGGCCTGCTCGAACTGGCCTGCAGCCTCATATGCCTTCGCCGTCTCCGAACTTCATTCTGAAAGGTCAGCGAGGGGCGACATGCCGGAGGCGGTGTCAGGGCGGCAAAGTCGATTCCCGCCCTTGGGGGCTGAACTCAGGGGAGGTCGAAGGTGATGCTCACCGAACCGTCCCCGTCCGGCGCCTCCGTGAGCGTGAGAGTTCCAGCCTCTGCCTCGAAGACTCTCACCAAGATCCCGCCATTGTCCTCGCCGGGAAACACAATGGAGAAGTAGGGGTCCATCTCCATGAGGTAGTCCCAACCCTCGCGCTGGGTCGTGTCGAGGGCATTGGCATGCCGACCGGTTGCCCGCCACATGCCGACCGCGTCGACAGCGACGGTGATGTCGATGTCGTACTTCTCAAGGCACGTCGCGTGATTGGCCCACCATTCGAGGCGGGCCTGACCCACGAATCGATCCATGAGCACACTATGCACGGCGCCCCGGCCGGACGGGCAAGTCTGTGCGGCTGCCGGCAGCCGTGGGTCAGGCTGTGAGACAGAGCCGCATGGGGCAAGCCGGACAGACCCTCGCCTCAACCGGCTGCACCGCATGTGCCTCGTTGCCTCCGGATCTCATTCTGAAACCATCAGTTACTGATCTTTTCGTAAGTTCGGTGGGTGTGGTGGGTGGATGGTCAGGCCGGTGTGGGCGAGGAAGGGCCATGGCAGTTGTGGGTGGTGGTTGATGCGGTGGATGCCTTGCTCGGCGACATCGGCGAGGTGGTCGCCGGCGAGGTTGGCGAGTTCGCGCTTCTTGAGTGAGGACCACAGCAGCTCCACCGGATTGAGCTCGGGAGCGTAGGCGGGTAATCGCTCCAGGGTGAGCCAGTCCTGGTCGGCGACCCACGCCCGCATCGCGCGGCTCCAATGGGCGGACAGGCCGTCCCAGACCAGGACCACCCGCTCGCCGCGGTAGAACACCTTCATCTGCTCCAGGACCTCGATGAGGGCGGTGGTGTCGTAGCTGCCGGGCTTGAGATGGAAGCACAGACGGGCCCCTCGATCGGGGTCGGTGGAGTGGTATCCCAGTGCGCCGGCCATCGACGCCCGCTTCCAGTTCAGACGGTGCCGCAGCAGCGGGGTCCGACCTCGGGGTGCGTAGGTGCGGCGGATCTGAGGCAGCAGGGAGACGCCTGATTCGTCGAGGAACATGATCCAGGCACGTGTGTTCACGGCCCCCTTTTGATCCGCAGCCACTCGTGCGCGATCCAACGGGCGATCTCCGACTCGTCCCGCTCGACCGCACGCCGCTCGGGTCTTTGCAGACTCCATCCGAGCCTGCCGGTCAGCAACCGCCACACCGACGCCCTCGACAGCACCACTCCCGTCGAGACGGTCACCTTGCCGGTGTAGATCCGGTTCTGGGCAATGCGCCCTTCTCTGAACTTGGATTCGGTGTCTGCGTATTGGTGGGACACCGTGATCATGTTTCGTTCTCTGGCTGCTGTGGGTGAAGGGTGGCGGGGGTGGTGATGGTGGGGATGCCGAGGTCGATGACGTTTTGTTTGGTGGGGTGTTGGTCTAGTTGGGCGAGTTTGCCTTCCGCTCCGGTGAGGCTGACCTGGAGCCCTTCCACTTCGCCGGGCCATCCTTCGCGTTGGGCTTCGGTGATGCGGGCGAGGAGGTTGTCGCGGATCTCGAGGAGCCGGTCACGTTGGGCGGGGTCGGGCCAGAGCATGGGGCAGCGAACGCAGGCGTGTTCGTGGATGCAGGGGGTTCCGAATGCGCGGCCGCAGGCGCCGATGGAGACTTTGCGTCGTTCGAAGTGGCCGAGGAATTCCTGCCATTCATCGTTGGTGGGGACGCGGTATTCCTCGCTTGGGCGGAGGGTCCGGCGACGGGCGAGGAAGGCCTTGTGCGCCTGGATTGCTTCTTCGGGATAGACGGCCTTGTAACCGAGGGTGACGTTGATGTCCTGGTGGCCTGCGATTACCTGGGCGATGTGTGGTGGCAGTCCGCTGAGGACGGCGTCGGTGATGAACAGCCGGCGGAAGTCGTGCGGTGTGTAGTGCAGTGGCTCGCCGCTGGTGTCGGTCAGGCCCGTGGCGATGAGGGCCTGGTGCAGCATGGTGCGGACGCTTTCGTCGGTGAACGCGCGGTCCTCGCCGCGGACGCGCCGTTGGAACAGCAGCGGGGCCGGTGTCTGCCACGCGCATTCGCGACGGTCCCAGGAGCTGACCAGGGGGATTGCGCCGGTGCTGTCCCGAGTCCGGCAGATGATCGCGCTGAGGACGTCGGCGAGTTCGGGGCTGACCAGGAGGAGGCGTTCGGTGTCCGTCTTGGACGGGACGATCTGGAGGAGGGGGACGAGTTCTGCGGTGGTGGGCAGTCGGTATTGGACCAGGCTGTGGTGGCTGAGCTCGAGTAGTTCTTCGATGCGGATGCCGGTGGTCCGCAGGACCTCGACCGCCGCCCAGGTCCAAAAGGCCCGCTCGTCCTCGAGCCCGAGATCGCGGCGTTTGCGGGTGTGGGGGTCCTCGGCCCAGATCCGGCCGGCCGTTGCGTGCGGGACCATGGCGCGGATGAGTTCCTGGCCGGCAGCGGCGAATGCCTCGCCGGGGCTGGCGCGGCGGGCGGCCTCGAGTATCGCGGCTGCGTTCCTGCGCTGCTGGTCGACGCAGCGGACGAGGACGGGCAGGACCGGCAGGCGCTCGCGGGTGCGGGCGTCCATCCTTGCTTTGCGCCGTCGTTGTGCTTTGCGGTGTTCCACCTCGTCAGCTCTCACGGGGCTCGGTGCCACCCACGGGCCCCAGCGGCCGGGTTCCTCCAGAGCCCATTGGGCGATATCGAGGTAGAAGGCCCGCACCTGGGTGAGCGTGTCACGGTGGTTGAGCTTTTCGACCTTCGTGCTCATGGGCCGGCCCTCAAGACCGGTGACGGTCTTGTCCCTAGTACGGATCCTCTGTTTCCACTGCCCGATGACGTCCGGTGCAAGGCGGAGGCTGTCGGCGTCGGGATGGTGGTGCTCGATGTTCTGCCAGAAACATTTGCCGAGGTGGTAGGAGAGGGACTTCAGGCTGCTGTAGTCCAGCGAGGGCTGCCGTTCGCGGAGATAGTCCACCAGCAGGTCACGGATGGGAAGGCAGGTCAGTGCATAGCGGTCGATCAGCTCCTCCGGGGTGCGCTGTCCCAGGCTGCGGACCTCGCGCAGACTGTGCGGGGCATCTGGGGTGAAGGCTCCGAGCTGGTGCAGCAGGCGGTAGAACACCTCGGTCCCCAGCATCGTCCGCCTGAGCACCGTGGCCTGCGTCTCGAGGAGTTCCAGGACATCACCGACGGTGATATCGGCCAGCGTGCCGCCCTTGGCCGCCAGGACGAGGGCGCTGCGGCAGAGCGTCATGCTGACAGCACCTGGCCGCACGCCCTTGGCCTGCGCGCCGAGCTTTCGAAGGCGTTCAAATCCGTCGGGGTCCCGGCTGCGTGCCATGGAGCGCACCAGCACTCCTTGGCGGCCGGCTCCCGCGGCCAGCCAGATCACCGAAGGACGCAGCAGCTCGGCACTGATCACCGTCGCCAGGGCCCGGCCCACCACCGGCATGCGCCAGGCTGCCTTCAGGCCGCGCTCGTGCAGCCAGTGCTTGATCACCGGCCGCCAGGCGGCGCCGGCCCCCTCGATGCCGCTGGCCTGCCACCGTTGCTGCCAGGTCTGTCCGGGCTGGTCTTCCAGCCAGTCCAGCACCATCACGATGCCGTGCTTGTGCTGCTGTTCGCTGCTGGCGCTGTTCAGCGTGTAGGGCGGACGGGACAGCAATCGGGCCGCATCGGTGCGCGAGCGCTCGGTGCCCGGCCAGCTGTCAGGAACGGGCCGGGGCGGAAAGCGCTGCTGGGCAGCCAGCGCGCGAGCGCGCTCAGGGGAAACTCCGGGGGCCGGTGCGTGGTCGGCGCGCGCCGGCCAGGTGGTGCTCACCGGGCACCGGCCCCGAACAGCACCTCGAGACTCTCCGGCCGGTAGCCGGCTGCGGGAGGAGGCGTCATGCGGGCGGCTGCCTGCCGCGTCTGCTCGCAGTGGTGGGCCAGCAGCCGCCGGATCACCACCTCCTTGCGGGGCGTGAGGTAGAGCTGTGTCGTGGTCAACTGAGCGTGACCAAGGACGAACTGGACATCGGTGAGAGGCAGGCTGGGGTCCTCGGCCATGCGGTAGGCCGCGGTGTGCCGCAGCGCGTGCAGCGTCGCAGAGGTCCCCGCCCTGGCGCCGGCCCGCTCGAACATGCGATGAACCGCGTGGTAGGTCAGCGGTCTCGCCGGCGAGCGCAAGGTCCACCACAGCGGGAGGCGCCGCCCACGTGGGATCGCATCGTCCATCTCCACCTGGTAGAGCCGCAGCCAGACGAACGCGTCGGCCGAGGCTGGGAGTTCCTGGACTTCCCCGGTGCCCTTGCGGACCACCGAGATCAGCTGGCGCCCCGGATCGACGCCAGCCTGCCGTGTGCTGAGCAGTTCGCCGGCCCGGGCTCCGGTGGAGACGTAGAAGGCGACCAGGGCCCGGTCCCGGTGTGACGGGAGCCGGGCGAAGATCTCGTTGAACTCCTCGTCCGGGACGCTGCGGGGCACCCGCCCGGGCACGCTCGGCCGATACAGCCCCGCACGTTCGTTGCGCGGCAGGTCCATGGGGTTGCGACGGGCATGCGCCCGCCGGCCGTGACGTGAGCGGTCCAGCGGGAACGGGTTGAGGACCGGCCCAGAACCGATATCGCGGTGGAAGTCGTAGAAACACCGCAGCACCGTCTCGCTGTGCGCTCGCACCGACGGTGCATACGGCTTCCCGCCCGCGGTCCACCGGCCCGACTCACCCGTGCGCCGCCAGTGCGCACGCCTCGGCTGGCCGGCGATCTGAAGCCAGCGGGAGAAGTCCCTCGCCTCAAGCCGGCTTGCCCGCTCCCACGGCACCCCGACAGCCCACAAGAAGCGGAACCAGCGCAGCAGATCCATCCCGTAGGAACGGGCTGTCGACACCGAACGGCCAGCCCCTTGCAGATCCCGCAGAAAAGCAGCAGCTCCCTCGACCGCTTGTCCGGCCGGATCGATGAGCCGGTAGGGATCCCACGGATCATCCACCGCCACCAACTCCCCGACCAGCGGGACGGACAGCGCTGCCAAATCTCTCGATACCTCCATGGCCGACTCAACGACACCCCCACCACAAGGTCACTGACCTGCAAAAACTCCACCAGTAGTTCAGTCAACAGGCCACTGTGCTCGTTCTCCGCGACTTGCAGGGCTTCGAAGGCGGCGTACGGCTTCGGGCCCGCAGTGGTGCCGTCACGGTCGGCGTAGTAGGCCTGAATCTCCCGCCAGTAGCCCTGGTAGACCTCGAGCGTGGTCTTCCTCGCCGCCGCTTCTGGGTCCGTCGGCGCGGATGACACGGGTGCTGTCGACGCTGTGGTGGTGGGGCGGCCGACTCCGCCGCAGTGGTGTCGGCCCTGCTGCTGCCCTCGACCACGGCCGCTGTCGCCCAGAGTATGGCTGTCAGGGCGGTGAGACGGGTGCGAGTGCAAAGTGCTCCGATGGCTAACGGTCCTGTGGTGGATTGGCTGGTCACGTTCCCTATCCGTCATACACGCGTGCAGTGCACGTGTGGAACCGCGAGGCTATGCATACGCCCCTCATCTCCCAAAGGTGCTTTCGGAGATGATGGGCAGGCACGGTCGATGCCCGTGCCTGCTGCCGGCGTGAGTGGTGTGCTGCGCAGAGAGCGCGGCGGGCGAAGGCACTGCACAGCCCAGTGCTGGTCGGGTAGCACGCCTGATTCTGACGGGCAGCCGCCTCATGGCGAGAGGGCCCGGGGCCGATGGCTGCGCAAACGCCCTTGTCGCCGCCTGCGCAGGGCTGGGTGCTGGAGGCGGCCATGCGCATTCGGTCCTCCTGCGCAGTCGGCGGTCAGTGGCGGTGCACTCGAGCCCAGGCCCTGCGCGATGTCTGCGCAACGTGGTGACCTGTGCTGGTCGGTCCCATGGTCGGGGTGCCGACGCTCGTGGTGGGGCCTGTGGTCGGGGGTGTTGCGCAGACCACGAAGCGGTGCGCAAGCGGCCCCGTCGCCGCCTGCGCAGGGCTGGGTGCTGGAGGCGGCCATGCGCATTCGGTCCTCCTGCGCAGTCGGCGGTCAGTGGCGGTGCACTCGAGCCCAGGCCCTGCGCGATGTCTGCGCAACGTGGTGACCTGTGCTGGTCGGTCCCATGGTCGGGGTGCCGACGCTCGTGGTGGGGCCTGTGGTCGGGGGTATTGCGCAGACCACGACGCGGTGCGCAATCGCCTACGGCGTCTGTGGATCCATCCAGCTGACCCGGCGCTCGGGATTGCGCACGGGGTGCCATACGACCGCGGCGGGTCCGTGTTGGAGGAGCTCAGTCATGGGCGCGGCGAGTACGTTTACCTCCCGCAGGAACCGGGCCACCGTGAGGTCCACGTCGGTCGCCGCGTGGAGCGCGCGGATACGGCCGTCGATGCCGGCGGGGCCGGTGGCGTCCAGGACGAACAGCAGCCGCGGGAAGAGCGGATAGTGCCGCCGCCATTCCTCCTGGACCGGCTCCACTGTGCGGCGTTGGCCGACGGGCGTCGGCACGTATTGGTGGAGTCGTGCGTAGGCGCGGAGTTTGGCGGCGAGGCGTTCGGGGCCCATGGTCGCCCGGTCGACCTCGAGGAACGCCCGCAGCATCGACCACTCATCCCCGTCCCGGCTGCCTCGGTGGTAGTAGATCAGTGCGTCAGGGATGACGGCTTCTCCTCCTCCGATGGGGTGGTGGACTTCCGGCAGGAAGTCCAGCGGCCGGCAGGTCTCACCCCGACGGCGCGCATCCAGCAGGAACTGAAGCCCGGTTTCCGTGACCGTGAGGGTGTGACTCGCCCGCAATCGCGCGGCGACCGGATCCGACACCAGCCTCGGCGGCCGCCGTCCGCGCAGCTCCGGCCACTCCGAAGCCACTCGCACCCCGTATCTGGTGGCGAACCACACCCGGCTGCGCCCCGCTTGCGGCAGGGTGATCCGGTCGACCAGACCCTCGGCACGGAGCTTGGCCAACCTGCGCCTCGTCTGTTCGATCCGCACCTGCGGAGCAAGGATCAGATGCATCTGCTCGGTGGTGGCCATCCGGTACTGCACCAGCACCGCCAATGCCAGCCGGTCCCCCGCGCCGGCATCCACACCCCCCCTCGTTCTTGTCATCGTCATCGTCGGCAACTCCCCTACGTGCACGGTGCGGTGCCGCCCTGATACGGCCCCGCGTGTACGACGGAGCGCATCAGCCGGGGCCGACCACACCACCGACCACCAGGACCCGACCACGGTCACAGTGCGACAACACCACCCCCAACCGGGCTGATATCCCCGCCGACAACCCCGCCCACAGCGGCACGCGACCCGTGGCCTCGTGGCTGGATATCTGCAGGTCACCACGACATTTCCAGCGTGGTTGGCACCCCGACATCCCCCTCAGCACACCCCATCACCCAGTCCAGGAACAGAAAGAAGAGAAGCGGGAAGGGACGGGTGGGTGGGCGCGCGGCCGGGGGATCAGGGCGGCTGGAGGAGCGTTGCGCGTCGGCGGGGCCTCCACGCAATCCGTGCAGGGACTCGAAACGGCGCTGTCCCGACCGGCTGACGCGTGCACCCACTCCTCCACCACTGCCTCGTGGCGAGTGCGATGGTGTGCGACACGGCGCTCCCGTCCCTGAGAGCGGGGCGCCGTCGCTCTGCGTGTCGTGGTTGAACTCGGGGTCCTGACGGTTCCACGGCGCCGCAAGGCGGCTTCTGCCAGGCGAGAGGGTCATTGTGAAAGGGCTGGGCAGAGCGTCTCAGGGCCGCCCTGCGCAACCGCGACCAGTTCGACACGGAGACCGGTCTTCCCGCCTCGGAGGTACAGGCACTCAACTCCGTCACCTGGTACGCCCACACCCGTACGTACGCAGAAATGAAGTGGTCCGGGTGCCTCGGCAAAATACCGGGCGAGCATCGCCGACATCCTCGCCACCATCATGCCGAAGTTGGTCAACGACAACCGCGAGGCCCCAGCTCCGAAGGTGCTCCGGATCGCGCTCTACTCGTGGGTCCACCGGTTCGTCCTCGGCGACGACGGAACGCTGCGGCCACGTCTCGACGTCGATGAACCACCGGCCGAGATCGTGACCGCGCTGGACTGGATCGGCCGGAAGTCCGTCGACATCACCACTCTCAATGCGCCCTCAGTGGTGCGGATGGAGCTCGACGCGCTGAAGCTGAAGCAGGACGGCACGGTCGCCGCCGAGAACACCGCACTCTTCCGCGCCTGTGCGGGCCACGGCGCGGACGATCGTCGCAGCCGGACCGCGATCGCTTCGGCGCTCAACGCCGTCGGCTGGGGCCATGTCCTGCTCGGCCGCTACCAGCAAGCACTCGACCACTGCCGACAGGCTCTGGCCCTCTGCCTCGAACTCGGCGACGACATCAACGCGGCACACACCTGGGACAGCGTCGGCTACGCCCACCACCACCTCGGCCAGTACGAAGAAGCGGTCACCGCCTTCCACCAGGCCCTCGCCCTCTACCGGCGGCAGGGCGACCTCCCGTGGTTCGTTGCCGGCGCCCTCACCCACCTCGGCGACACCCACCTGAGCGCCGGAGCCCCGGACGCGGCCCGCGCCGCCTGGACCGAGGCCCTGACCATCATGGACGACCTGGGTCACACCGACGCGGAATCCCTGCGCACCCGACTGAACCCCTGACAGCGGCGACAGCAACTGCTGCCCACGTCAATGACATGACCCGAACCCTCGACCTGGCCGACGGCATCCCGCCCGTCGCGGGACGGGCCGGCCGTCCACGCGGGCGACCCGAGGCCGGCCTGGGCGACACCCGCCACGGGCTCGCCGGCTACTCGTCTGTCTCGCGCTCCGATGTCTCGCGCTCCGAACGGTCCATGGCCGGCGGCTCGTTGTAGGTGATCACGACCGGCGCGTCTGCCTGCGCCCGTGCGCGGTCCGACGCCGTCGCGATCTCCTCGTAGGTCCATTCCCTGTACAGGCGCTCCCCGTGGGCATCGGTGATGTCGATGACCACGCCGGTCCACTCCTCGGCCGGCTGTTCGGGGACGAGTCCCAGCTCGTACGTGGCCTCCTGGAGGAGGGATTCGGTGACGCGTATGCCGGTGAGTCTCTCGGTCAGGGCGAGGACCGCCGCCTTCCGGTCGACGTCCGGGGCGCTCTCGTCGTGCTCTCCCTCGGGGGTCAGCGGGAATCCGACTTCGCGCAGCAGGGGGACCAGTTCGTCGGGGGTGTTGCCGTTGCGCGACGAGGGTTCCTCGAACGTCGTACGGAGTTCACCGTCCTCGAACCAGTGGAAGAGGTGGATGGGCTTGCCGCCGTTGGTCGAGTGCGCCACGACCCGGCCGCCCTTCGACAGCGTCTGCACGTGCGGCGCCGCGATCCCCAGGCCACCGTCGAAGCCGAGGACGACTGTCCAGTCGCCGTTCTCGCCCGGAGCGCTGAAGGCGCCCGCGACGTAGGACTCGTCCCAGTAGTCGTGATCCACCTCGGCGCGGTGAGCGTCTTCCGCCTCGATCAGACCGGCCGTTCCCTCCCCGGTGCCGCGTGGTTCCGACTCCATCGCGCGCAGCACCTCGCGCGGGGTCCGCCCCCGTATCAGCGTCAGGGTGTATCCACTCTCCAGCATGTGGCGGAAGAGCTGTGAGGTGCGAATCCAGGCGTAGTCGTGCGCGGTCACCACATTCATACGGAGCAGTGTGCCGGACGCCTCTGACAACGCCCGGTGTGAGCCGGTTCCCACAGCTGGAGCCGGTCCTCGGGTCGCGCCGCCGAGTCCGTGTCAGCAACGACCCCGGACGCTGCGACGACACGACTTCCGCTGCCGCTGCGTCCTACGTGACCACGTGGGGCGGTGCCCGGCCGGGGGCCGTTAGCGTCGCATGGGTCGCACGGGGACCGTCACTCCTCGCCGTCACCGGTGGTACGGAAGGTCGCGGTCACCCCGGCGGCGCCCGGAGGGGGAACCGGCCGCTGCGACCGAAGCGAAGCCGGCCGGCCGCCCCTGCCGGAGTCGCCGTCCCGGGCGACGGCCGGCGGGCAAGGCCCCCGGCCAGGGTGCGCGCACCCGTACAGCGGTCCCGTCCCACGACCAGCGGAAGGAACGCTCACCTGTGAAGCACACCGATACGCCCTCGTTCTCGACGCGAGCCACCAGGAGGACGTTCGTGAAGGCGGCAGGAGCCGCCACCGTCCTGCCCCTGGCCCCCGCCCTCGCCGACCTGGCGCTGGCCGGGCCCGCCGCGGCCGCCGACACCGCGGCAGAGTTGCCCGACTACGCGCCCGTGCCGGAAGCCTCGGTCGGGCCCGCGGTCAACGCCGACGGCTACCATGTCGACCGCGTCAGGGGGCATCTGTACTGGGTCACGGACGGCTACTACCAGGCCATGTTCCTCAGTACCACCACCGGTGTCGTGCTGGTGGACGCTCCGCCGACCATCGGCCACAACCTGCTGCGGGCCATCCGCGAGGTCACCGACGCCAACGGCAGGCCGTCGGACGTCACGCACCTCGTCTACTCGCACAGCCATGCCGACCACATCGGCGCCGCCGGCATCTTCGGGACCGGGGTCCGCCGCATCGCGCACATCGAGACCGCGCGCTTTCTCCGCCGGGACAAGGATCCGAACCGGCCTCTGCCGCACGTCACCTTCAAGGACCGTTACACCCTGAGGGTGGGAGGCGAGACGCTCGAACTGGCCCACCACGGCCCCAACCACTCTCCGGACAACATCTTCGTCCACGCCCCCGAATACAGGACCCTGATGGTGGTCGACGTCATCTACCCCGGCTGGGTCCCCTTCAGGAACCTGGCCGTCTCCCAGGACATACCGGCCTGGGTCGAAGCCCATCAGGTGGCCATGCGGTACCCGTGGCAGACCCTGGTCGGCGGACACCTCGGGCGCCTCGGGCAGCGCGCGGACGCCGTCGTCCAGCAGAACTACATCGACGATCTGGAGAGCAGCGCCCGTCGGACACTGGAGTCCCTGGACCCCGCGCCGTACTTCGCCAAGTACGGGGCGACCGGGAACTCCTGGGCCATTTTCAAGACGTACCTCGACGCGGCGGCCGACCAGGCAGCCCGGCCGGTCGTGGCGAAGTACTCCGGCCGGCTCGCCGCGGTCGACGTCTTCACGGTGGACAACGCGTTCGCCATGATCGAGTCCCTGCGCATAGACCAGGGACTCCTCGGGCCGTTCGGTATCCGTCCCTAGCAGCCGCCGCGGCCGCGGCCGGCCGCCGCTGTCCGGATCCCTCCTACGTGTTCGCGTGGGCCGGTCGGGTGCTGTCGCTCCTAGCGTCTTGTCCGTCGTCGTCCGACGGAATGTCACAGGCCTCGCGCAGCACGGACCGTGCCTGCCGGCCCGGCCTTCACCACCTGGCACCGCACTGTGCGGTTCGCAGAAGGAATACCCATGCAATCGATCCCGTTCCGACCGCTCGCCCGCTCCCGGCCCGCTCTTCTGGCACTCGCCGTGCTCACGGCCTTCACCGCACTGTTCCTCGGCGTCCAGGACTCGTCGGCCACGGACGAGCCGGCGGCGTACGTCGGCGGTGAGCGGCGCGTCCCCGCGGGTTTCACCGAGCAGAGAACCACGGTGGGAGATGTGCGCATCAACTACGTGCGGGGAGGTCACGGGCCCACGCTCGTGCTCCTGCACGGGTTTCCGCAGACCTGGTACGAATGGCGCGACCTGCTGCCCGAGCTGAGCAGGCACTACACCGTCATCGCCCCCGATCTGCGGGGCGCGGGCAAGAGCGACGCCCCGGCGGGCGGCTACGACAAGAAGACGATGGCCAAGGACGTCAACGGCCTGCTGCGCGAGATCGGGCTGGACGGTGACATCCGTCTGGTGGGCCACGACATCGGTACACAGGTGGCCTACGCCTACGCCGCCGCCCACCCCCGCCAGGTTCACCAACTGGTGCTGAGCGAGGCCCCGATCCCCGACGACAGCCTGTACGGGTTCCCGTCGCTGACCCGGCAGGGGCCCGGTGCCTGGCACTTCGGATTCTTCGAACTGAGGAACGGCCTGCCGGAGAAGCTGATCGACGGCAAGGAGGAGATCTGGGTCGACGGATTCACCGACGCCCTGGAGGTGCAGAAGGACGCCATCGGCCCGGACCAGGTCGGGGAGTTCGCCCGGTACCTCCGTGACGACGCACACCTGCGGGCGAACCTCGAGTGGTTCCGTGCCTTCCCCACGGACGTCGCGGACAACCGCGTCTACCGGAAGACCAGTCTGCGCATGCCGGTGCTGGCCATCGGGGCGAGCGGCAGCCTCGGCGACCTGGTCCGGGACCAGGCACGCACGTACGCCCGCAACGTCACCGGCGCGGTCATCGCCGACTCCGGTCACTGGATCTACGAAGAGCACACCGCCGAAATGACCCGTCGTCTTCTCGACTTCCTCGACTAGACGACCCACCGCACCGAGTCGGACAGAGAAGGAGAGCGCACATGCCGTACCCAGGTAGGACGCCGTCCCGTCGACAGGTGGTGGGGGGCCTCGGTGCCGCGGCCGCCGCCCTGGCGACCGCATCGGTTCCCGCCGCAGCGCAGGCGGGGCACCCCGGAACTCCCAAGCCCGCCGTCGTGCTCGTGCACGGGGCATGGGCGGACTCGTCCAGCTGGCAGGAGGTCACCCGCCGGCTCCAGCGGCTGGGCTACCCGGTGTACGCGCCGCCCAACGCCCTGCGTGGCCTCGCCGACGACGCCGCGGATCTGCGCGGTTTCCTCGCCCAGCGAGTCACCGGACCGGTGGTGCTGGTCGGGCACTCCTACGGAGGGGCCGTGGTGACCAACGCCGTCGCCCCGGACGCCGACGTCAGGGCTCTGGTCTATGTGGACGCGTTCGTGCCCGACCAGGGCGAGACCGTACTCGGCCTGCAAGGCGGCGCCGCAGACCCCACCGCGCTGTTCGACCAGGTGGTGCACGAACAGCAGGGCGAGCAGGTCGTCGACCTCTACATCAAGCCGGCGCTGTTCGGAGAGCTCTTCGCCGGCGA
Source organism: Streptomyces sp. NPDC002884 (assembly GCF_040295245.1). Lineage (NCBI taxonomy): Bacteria > Bacillati > Actinomycetota > Actinomycetes > Kitasatosporales > Streptomycetaceae > Streptomyces > Streptomyces sp. NPDC002884. The sequence continues at coordinate 195,457 of NZ_JBEOVB010000006.1, forward strand.
CCTCGCCCCCGCCACGGCGAGGCAACTCGCCGCTTCGCAGCGCCCCATAGCCCTCGCCGCGCTGCTCGAAGCGTCGGGGGCGCCGGCCTGGAGGAAGCTGCCGAGCTGGTACGTGCTGGGCACCGAGGACCACATCCTGCCCCCGGCGCAGCAGAGGTCCATGGCCCGGCGTGCGGGCAGCCGCATCGTCGAGGTCACCGGCTCCCACCTCGTCACGCTGTCCCGGCCGCGCGCCGTCGCCGACGTGATTGTCAGCGCCGCCCGCGGTACCTCTTGATGCACACCCCCGCGAGCCCGGCGGCCGGACGGCGGCCGGGCTCGCCCTTCCAGGAAGGCCAACGATGGAACTGAACCTGCGAGGCAGGAGCGCGGTGGTCACCGGAGCCGGCAAGGGCATCGGACTGGCCATCACCCAGGCCCTGGTGGCCGAAGGCGTACGCGTCACCGCAGGGGCCCGCCACACGTCCGGCCCGCTGGCCGAACTGAGCGAGCGGGGACTCGTGCACGTCATCGAGGGGGACCTGGCGACTCCCGCGGGATCTGCCGCGCTGGTGGAGGGGGCCGTACGCGCCTTCGGCCCGCCCGACATCCTGGTGAACAACGTCGGAGCGGTGCGCCCGAGGACGGCCGGCTTCTCGTCCGTCACCGATCTGGACTGGGCGACCACACTGGAGATCAACTTCCTGTCGGCCGTGCGCGCCACCCGGGAGGTGCTGCCGTACCTGCTGGAGCGAGGCTCCGGCTCGGTCGTCACCGTGGCCTCGGTGAACTCCAGGCTGCCCGATCCGCTCGTGATCGACTACAGCGCGGCCAAGGCGGCGCTGCTCAGCTTCAGCAAGTCGCTGTCGAAGGAGCTGGGCCCGTACGGGATCCGTGTGAACACGGTGAGTCCGGGGCCGGTGGCCACGGACCTGTGGCTGGGCGAGTCGGGGGTGGCCGCGAGCGTCGGAGAGGCGGGCGGGCTGGACGCGGACGACGTCGTGGCACAGGCCGCGAAGGGCTCCGCCACCGGTCGCTTCACCCGTCCCGAGGAGGTGGCGGACCTGGTGCTGCTGCTCGCCTCCGACCGGGCCGGGAACGTCACCGGCTCCGACTTCGTCATCGACGGCGGGCTGATCGGCACGGTGTGACCGGCGGCCGGCACGGAAGGGCCCGCCGTGAGCGGGCCCCACGGGGCTCACCCGGGCGGCGGAGTCCGGCTGAAGGCCGCCTCTGCCACGAGGCGCGCGAGCTCCACACGTGAGCGGATCCGGAACTTACGGAAGACATGCCGCAGGTGGTAGTCCACCGTATGCGGGGAGACGGACAACAGCACCGCCGTCTCCCGGTTGGTCAGACCACCGGCGACGTGCTCGGCCACCCGTCTCTGCGACGTGGTCAGCTCGGCCCATTGGGCATGCCGCCCCCTGTCCGGCCCCGCGGCACGCGGCGGCCGGACGGCATCGGGCACTGCCAGCCGGACGACCGCTCCCACCAGAGCCGGGCCGATCCGGATGCCCTCGCAGAGGTGCGGCCGCGCCCCGGACGCCAGCACCACGGGCGGCGGCTGCGGACCGTCGGCCACCCGGTACGCCACGTCCCGGCGCGCCCACTCCCACAGCAGTGAGCGGTCGGCGGCGCGCGTCAGCGCCGCCGCGGGACCGTTCACCAGGAGGGTGTTGTGGCTGACGACGGCGACGGCTCCGCCGACGGCGCGCCGCGCTCTCAGGAAGCGTTCGTGCAGCAGTCGGGGGTCGTCGATCGTCGTCGAGTGCATCGTGCCTCCAGAAACACCGCCCGAGGGCATCAGGAACAGCCGGTCGCAGATCGACTGCCGCTCGACCCGTCGCCCGAGCTCTGCCGGAGCAACGGTAGGCGGGGCACGGTGAGGGAAACGTGACCGAAAGGTGAGTCACCGCACGCACCCGACGTCCGCCCGGGGGCCTCGTAGACTTCGAACTTGTGCGCGTAACGGTTCTCGGCCCGCTCAGGGCCCGGCGGGACGGGGTGGAACTCGAACTCGGGCCGCCCCGGCGGAAGGCCCTGCTGGCGCTGCTGCTGGCCCAGGTCGGTCAACCCGTCCTCCCGTCCGACATCGTCGAGGTCCTGTGGGGGGAGAGCGCACCGGACAGCGCGATGAACGTCGTGTACCGGCATGTCGGCGCCCTGCGGAAGGTGCTGGGGCCGGTTCTGGTACGCGCGTCCGGGGGATACCGGCTGGACCTCGACGTCGCTCAGCTCGACCTCCTGCAGTTCCGCGCACTTCGTGCACGCGCCGGGCAGAGCCGGCGGGCAGGGGACGACGCCGAGGGTCTCAGGCAGCTGATCGAGGCGCTCGGCCTGTGGCGGGGGCCGGTCGCCGGCGGGTTGCCGGCGTCGACGCGCGCACACCCGCTGTTCCAGCGGGTCGACCGTGAACACCCCGACACCGTCAAGGAAGCGGCCGACGCCGCTCTGAGCGCGGGCGACGTCCATGTGGAGCGCGTGCTGCAGCCGCTGCGGCAGGCGGCCCTGGCCCACCCGCTGGACGAGGCGCTGCATGCCCGGCTCGTCACCGCCCTGGTCCGCACCGGGCACGGAGGGGAAGCGCGCCGCAGCTACCAGGACGTCATCGGGCGGCTGAGCGAGGAACTCGGACTCGATCCCGGCCCGGAACTCGCGGGAGCCGGAAAGGAGGTGGCGCGCCCGCACGCGGACGCGCCGAGCCCTGGGGAGCCGGACGTCCGGACCGCCCCCCTCGCACCGCCGCCGCCCGCACCGAGCGACGGCGTCGAGCGCACCAGGCCCGCTCAACTCCCCCCGGATTCGGGAGTCTTCAACGGCAGACACACGGAGCTGGACCAGGTGCGCGGCCTGCTGCCGGCGGACGGACTGCCGGGGCGGTCCGTCGTCGTCAGCGCCATCGGGGGCATGGCCGGAGTGGGCAAGACCACCCTGGCCATCCACTGGGCGCACGAGATCGCACCCCGCTACCCCGACGGCCAGCTCTACGCGGACCTGAGGGGCTTCGACCCCGGCGCGGCGGCGGTCGGCCCCGCCCAGGTCCTGCGCACGTTCCTCGACGCGCTCGGAATCGCCCCGGAACACCTGCCGGTGAGCACCGACGCCCAGGCCTCGCTCTATCGGAGCCTGCTGGTCGGCAAGCGCGTCCTGGTCGTTCTGGACAACGCCAGGGACAGCGAACAGGTGCGTCCGTTGCTGCCGGGCGCGGCCGGCTGCCTCGCCGTCGTCACCAGCCGCAACTTCCTGTCCGGCCTGGTGGCCCAAGGCGCGCATCCCCTCGTGCTCGACGTGCTGGACGCGACCGACTCGCACGCCTTCCTGGCCCGACGCCTGGGCCGTGAACGGCTCGCCGCGCAGCCCGACGCGGTCGAGGACATCATCCGCGCGTGCGCCGGCCTGCCCCTCGCCCTGGCGATCGTGAGTGCCCGCACGGCCATGAACCCGCACGGCGACCTCGCGGTCCTCGCGGCGGAGCTGAGGCACGAGGACGACCGCCTCGCCGGTCTGTCGGCCGGTGATCCGTCCACCGACCTCGAAACGGTCTTCTCCTGGTCCTGTCAGGCACTCACCCCGCTCGCCGCCCGGCTGTTCCGGCGGCTGGCCCTGCATCCGGGGCCCGACGTCTCCCTCGACGCGGCCTCGAGTCTGCTGGGCCTGCCGCAGACCGAGGCACGGCGGGCGCTGTCCGAACTGACCGGCGCCCACCTGCTCACCGAGCGCTTCGCCGGCCGGTACCTCTGCCACGACCTGCTGCGCGCCTACGCGAGCGAGCTGCTCAGGATCCACGAATCCGAGGAGGAGCAGGACCGGGCCCGGTTGCGGCTGCTCGACCACCTGCTGCACAGCGCGCATCGCGCGGGCACCGCGCTCGCTCTCCAGCGGGAACGGCCGGCCCTGGCGGAGCCTCTCGCCGGAGCCGTGTGTGTCGAGTTCGGCAGCCGCGAACAAGCGGCACGGTGGCTGGAGACGGAGCGGTCCGTCATCCTGGCCGCGGTCGCCGCCCGGCCCCCGCACCCGCACGCGGCATCGCGATGCTGGCAGCTGGCCGCCACGGTGGAGCTGCACCTCGACCGGCACGGCCGCTGGAACGAGCAGTTCGCCCTCCAGACAGCGGCGCTCGACGCCGCGGAACGCTCCGGCGACCTGTCCGGCCGGGCCCACGCCCACCGCGCCCTGGGGTTCGTCCACGGACGTCTCGGCGAAGCGGGCGGAGCGCTGGAACACCTGACCACCGCCCTGGACCTGTTCGTGGCGGCAGGTGATCGGGCCGGCCAGGCCCGTACCCACCGCTACCTGGCCTTCCAGGCGAACAAGGGCGGCCGGTACGAGGACGCGCTGACCCACTACGACCTCGCCCACACCCTGTACCTCGGCGTGGACGGCCGCAGCGGGCACGCCCAGGTGCACAACGAGGTCGGGTGGACGCACATCCTGCGCGGCGACCCTTCCCACGCCCTGGTGGAGTGCCGCAAGGCGACCGAACTCCACCGGCGGCTCGACGACCTCAACGGTGAGGCCGCCGCCTGGGACAGCCTCGGCTACGCGTACCACCATCTGGCCGACCACGATCGGGCCGTCGACTGCTACCGCCACGCGCTGGCGCTCTACGGCCGTCTGCACGACGCCTACCTCGAAGCCGACACCCTGGTGCACATCGGCGACAGTCAGCAGGCGGCGGGGCGATCCGCCGAGGCCGATACGTCCTGGCGGCAGGCGCTGAGCATCCTCGACCGGTTGGCGCACCCTGACGCGCGGACGGTGCGGAAGCGCCTGACCGGCTGACGGACGCCGTCGGTGACGGCGGAAGGCGGGACGGGCCGGCCGACCCCTCGTCCGCACGTTCTGGTCACCTGGCGCCGACTACCTTGGCCGAGCTGTCGAGCCGGCCTTCGTCGAGCACCGCACCGTCCCGGCACGCCCGGCAGCGCCTCGATGACACCCGAAGGGAAATCAGGCCATGCCCACCACCGTCACCACATCGGACCGCGTCGACATCTTCTACAAGGACTGGGGCAGCGGACAGCCCGTCGTCTTCAGTCACGGCTGGCCGCTGAACGCCGACGCCTGGGACGGACAGCTGCGTCTGGTCGCGGACAACGGATTGCGGGGCATCGCCCACGACCGGCGCGGACACGGCCGTTCCGGGCAGCCCTGGGGCGGCAACCACATGGACCGCTACGCCGACGACCTCGCCGAGCTCCTGGAGACCCTCGACCTGCGCGATGTCATTCTGGTGGGCCACTCCACCGGCGGTGGCGAGGTCGCCCGCTACCTCGGCCGGCACGGCACCGGCCGGGTGGCCAAGGTGGTCCTGCTCGGCGCCGTTCCGCCCCTGATGCTCAGGACGGACGCCAACCCCGAGGGGCTCCCGATCGAGGTGTTCGACGGCATCCGGGCCGGAGTGGAGGCCGATCGCTCCCAGTTCTACTGGGACCTGAGCGAGAGCTTCTACGGGTTCAACCGCCCCGGCGCCAAGGCGTCGGAGGGGGTTCGCCGCGCCTTCTGGCGGTGGAGCATGCAGGTCGGTCTGAAGGCGGCCCACGACTGCGTCAGGCAGTTCTCGGAGACCGACTTCCACCAGGACCTGGCCAGGATCACCGTGCCGACGTTGGTCGCCCACGGCGGCGACGACCAGATCGTTCCCCCGTCCCTGTCGGCCGAGCGGGCCGTCGAGCTGCTGCCCGATGCGACCCTCAAGATCTACCCGGGCGCCCCGCACGGTCTGGTGGGCGAGTTCGAGAAGGCGTTCAACGCGGACCTGCTGGCGTTCGCCAGGAACTGAGCGAGCGTCAGCCCTGGCGGTCCGCGGCCGCCTCGTCGTACGAAGGGCCGACCGGGAACCGGTCCCGCTTCCGCCGGATCTCGGCGGCCCAGTCGGGATCCAGCGGAGTCAGGATGTCGACCGCCTCACGCCATCGGGCGCGCGCGTCCTCGTGGGCTCCGGCGGAGGCCAGCGTGTCACCGAGCCGGTTGAGGCTCCCCGCCTCGTTGTAACGGTCTCCGCCTGCCCGGAGCAGGCGGATCGCCCGTTCGTAGCAGCGGCCGGCCCGGCGGAAGTCGCCCAGGTGATGGTGGGCGAACGCCAGTGTGTCCCAGGTGTTCGCCTGCCCCGACCCCCCGCTGTCGGGCATCCGGCGGTACAGCAGCAGGGAGCGCACGGCGCTGGTGACGGCGGCCTCGTGGTTGCCCAGCGACGCCTGGTACCAGGCCAGGGCGTTGAGGGAGTCGGCCTGCGCGCTCAGGTGTCCGGCGATGCGGTACAGGTCGAGGGCATGGCGCGTGTACTCGATCGCCAGGGGGTCACGATCCGTACGCGTCATCAGCCAGCCGAGCAGCCGCAGGCAGTGCGCCTGTCCCATGTCGTCGCCGAGGGCCTCGAACAACACGAGGGCCTGGCGAAGGTGTTCCTCGCCCGACTCGTAGCGTCGCAGCATGGAGTGCGCGCGTCCCAGTCCGGCGTGCGCGTGGGCCACCCCGACCGCCTCGCCTGCCTGCTGGGCGGCGACCAGCGCGGTGAGCTGGAGTTCCGCCCACTCGTGCCAGTGGCCCACCCGCTCGTACAGGGGGTCCAGGAGACGGGCGAGCCGCCACGCGTCGGCCGGCCGGTCGTCCTGGGCGGTCCGGTGCACGAGTCCCGCCATGGTGAGGTGTTCCTCCTGGAACCACCGCACCGCGGCCGCGACGTCGGCGGGTTCGGCCGCGGTGGGCGTCGCGGCCCCGGCTGGGGTGGGAAAGACCTGGGCCGGGTCGAGCAGCCGCAGCGCCGCGTGGGCGGTCTCCAGATAGTGCCGGAACAGCCGGCCGTGCGCCGCGTCCCGGTCCGCGCCGGTGTCCTGCGCGTCGGCCGCCTCCCGTCCGTAGGCACGCAGGAGGTCGTGCAGACGGTGTCGGCCCTGCGGCTCCTCACCCACCAGGTGCGCTCGCACCAGTTCGGCCAGCAGTGGTCGGGTCCGGCGCGGGGTGAGCCCGCTCAGCGCGGCGGCGGACCGGGTGTCGAACGTCGTTCCCGGGTGCAGCGAGAGCATGCGGAACAGGCGGGCCGTGTCGTCCGAGAGCGTGCGGTAGGACCAGCCGAACACGGCTCGTACGTCGGTGAACAGGTCCGTTCCCTGGAAGGCGTCGAGACTTCCCTTCGCCTCCACCAACTGCCCGGCCGTCGCGCTCAGCGGAAGGTGAGGGTTCATCAGGACGCGCGCCGTGATGACGGACAGGGCCAGCGGGAGACGGCCGCACAGGGCGATGATCGTCTCCGTGGCGTCGGGCTCGGCGTCGACGCGGTCCGCGCCGAGCCGTCGTACCAGAGCCTCCCGGGCGCTCCGGGCCGACATCACGTCGAGCTTCAGCGGGTGCGCGCCGTGTGCTGCCACGAGGCTGCTCAGCTGGTTGCGGCTCGTGATGAGCACCAGGCAGCCGGCCGATCCGGGGAGGAGCGGCCGGACCTGTTCCGCGTCGCGTGCGTTGTCGAGCAGAACCAGCATGCGCCGGGTGGCCAGGAGACTCCGGTACAGGGCGGCTTGGGCATCCAGCCCGTCGGGGATCTGCTGAGGAGAGATGCCCAGGCTCTCCAGGAAGCCGCGGACCGCCTCGGCGGGCGTCATGGCCGATCCGTTGAGATCGAAGCCGCGGAGGTTGACGTAGAGCTGCCCGTCCGGGTACCTGTCGGCGACCCGGTACGCGAGATGGATGGCGAGTGTGGTCTTGCCGACGCCCGCCATTCCACCGATGGCACTGATGACCATCGTGGGGGAGGTGGTCGTGCTGCCTTCGCCGGATGCCAGTTGTCGCAGCAGACCGTCGATCTCCGCCTCCCTGCCGACGAAGTGCGCCGGTGCCGCGGGCAGTTGAGCCGGGCGGGGCAGCGGCGACCGGTGGGTTTCCCGAGGCGCCCGGTCGGACCGCTGCTCGTCCGTGCTCTGCGCGGGAGGGGCGGGAACGACCCCGGCCAGCACCCGGTGGTGCGCCTCGCTCAGGCTCGTGGAGGGCTTGAGCCCGAGCTCCGTGGCGAGGCGGTCGCGCAGACCGTGGAAGACGGCCAGCGCTTCGGCCTGGCGTCCGCATGCGGACAGCGCGAGCATCAGCCGGCCGTGCAGGGGCTCGTCGAGCGGGTGATGGTCGGCCAGCGTCCGCAAGGCGTCCAGGAGGGGCCCGGCGGCCCCGTGGCGCAGCGCGAGGTCGGCCGCCTCCTTGGCGACCGTCAGCCGCTCGTTGTCGAGATGGGTGAACAGCGGGTGGCCGCGTACCTCGGCGCTGATGCCGGCCGCCGAAGGACCCCTCCACAGGGCGAGGGCCTCGACGTACCGGCCCACCGCCTCCTCCGCGCGCCCCTGGGCGCAGGCCTCATGTGCCCGGGCGTACAGCGCGCGAAAGCGCAGCAGGTCCAGTGAGTCCGGGTGCACGTCGACCCGGTAGCCGCCACCGCTCCGTAGCAGCCACCGCCCCGGCGCCATGCGGGGGAGAGCCGGTTCGATCGTTCTGCGCAGCGAGCCGACGTAGCGGCGTACGACGTTCGTCGCGCTGGCCGGTTCGGCGCCGTTCCACAACACCCTGATCAGTTCGGGCAGCGACACCGCCTGGCCGGCGCTCGCCAGCAGGACGGCGAGCAGGGCCTGCTGCTGCGGGGGTCCGGCGTGCAGTTCGCTTCCGGCCCGCCACATGCGCACCGTGCCGAGCACGGCGAAGCGGACCTCGGGGACGGGCGCACCGGTCCGGGGGGCATTGCCCTCGGCCGGAGGGCCGGGGCGCTCGCCGTTTCGCGTCACGCCGCGCTCAGCCCGCGGACCGCAGGAGGCGTCCGAGAGCCGTGCGGGAGGTGACGCCCAGCTTCGGGAAGATGCGGTGCAGGTGATTGCTGACGGTCCGGTGGGACAGGTACAGCTTCTCGCCTATCTCCCGGTTGGTGAGGCCTTCCGCCGCCATCAGCGCGATCTGCAGCTCCTGGGGGCTGAGCAGCTCGTGCACCTTCGGCACGCGTTCCGAGCTCGACTCGCCGGCGGCGCGCAGCTCCCGGCGGGCCCGTTCGCCGAAGGCGACGGCACCCAGCGCGTCGAACGCGTCGCGAGCGGCCCGCAGGGGATCGCGGGCCCGGGTGTCCAGGCGCCTGCGGCGCAGCCACTCGCCATGGGCGAGCTGGGTACGGGCACGGGCGAAGGGCCAGCGGGTCAGGTCGGCCCCGAGCGCCTCCTCGAAGCAGCGCTCGGCGTCCTCGTCCTCGTGGGCCAGCACGGCCCGTGCGAAGCGCACCCCCACATGCAGGGCCGTCGAGGGAGTGGTGGCTGCTATGTCCTCCATGCGGCGGACGATGTCCCGGATCTCGTCGGCGCGATGTGCCCGGTGGGCGACATCGACGAGGTCGATCAGTCCGTAGCACCGCAGGGTCGGGTGGTACGCGGCGGCGGCCGGATCGTGCAACTGCCGCAAGTGCCACATGGCTTCGTCGTACGACTCGCGTGCCGCCGCCACCTGGGCGAGAGCCATCCGGGCCGTCGCGAGAACCGGCCGGGCCTGCAGATCGGCGCCCAGACGGAGCGACTCCTGCGCCAGTTCCTCCGCCTCGTCCAGCTCCCCCTTCAGCGCGGCGATCAGGGCCTGTGTCGAACGGGCCGTCCCGTACATCAGGGGCTGGCTGGTCTCCTGGCACAGCCGGGCGGCTTCCGAGGCGGAGGGAATGGCCACCGCCAGGTCGCACAGCAGCGCGGCACTCCACGCCCGGGCGGCGAGTGCGCGGGCCAGCAGCCCCAGCCGCCCCTGGGCGCGCAGCCCGGACAGGGACGCGGCGGAGAAACCGGCGGCCAGCTCGAAGGCCCCGACCAGGACGGCGGACGTGCCGAGGAGCCGGTCGGTGAGCGCGTCGCCGCTGGGACGGGCCGCCCAGTGCCGCAGCCTGGTGATGACGTGCGCCCCGTGCGCCACCGGCGAGGTGTAGGCCAGGATGGCCAGAACCTGCGGTTCGTTGTCGAGGGGCAGGCGCCCGGCCGTGTCGGCCACGGCTCGCGAGGCGCCGTCACCGCCCTCCACCCAGAAGCAGCGCAGGGCCGCCGTCCACAGGATGCGCAGCGCGAGTTCGACGTTGCCGTCGGAGGCCACCTCCTCGGCCAGGGCGGCCAGGGTGAAGGCGTCCGTGTCGTCGTGCACGCCGTCCTGGAAACGGACGGACGTCCAGGTGGCCCGAGCCTGCTGCTGTGCGGACATCGGGTGGACAGCCGCCTGCTCGAGCAGCCGGACCACCTCGTCGCGTCGCCCCGACTCCACGGCGATGTCGGCGGCGCGCAGCAACAGCTCGGCCCGGCGTTCGGGACGACTGTCCAGCCGGGCGGCGTGTTCCAGCGCGATGACCGCCGACATGACGCCGCCCCGCCGCTCGATGCGCCGGGACGCCGCCTCCAGAGCGACGGCGACATGGTCGTCCGGCGGTGGGTGCGAGGCCGCCAGATGCCAGATCTGACGCTCGGTCTGCTGGTCCAGCGCCTTCGCCAACGCAGCTCGCACCGCGTAGTGCTGGTGTGCGCTCGTCTCGGAGAGGACGGCGGCACGGATCAACGGGTGGCGAAAGCGCAGTTCGTCGCCGGACAGGACGACCAGACGGGCGTCGACGGCAGGGGCCAGGTCATCGATGCGGGCAGCCGTGTCGCCGATCAGCCGGGCGGCGTCGAGGACCTCCGTGACGGCGCTGCCGTCGTTGGCGGCAGCGATGACCAGAAGTGTCCTCGTCCGCGGGGGGAGTGCGGTGATCCTTGAGCGGAAAGCTTTCTCCAGTCGGGTGGAGAGAGGCAGCCACGCCGTGCCCACCGCGGTCGTCGCGTGGGCCTGCTGCGCGGCGTGCGTCAGTTCTGTCAGGGCCAGGGGGTTGCCTCCGGACTCGGCGAGGACGCGTTCCCGCAGTACGGGAGGGAGATCCGGAGCCTGGGAATCGACGACCCGCGCGGCGTCGGCCCCCTGCAACGGGGGCAGCGTCACCGTGGGGAGGCCCGCGTCGTCCAGCGGCGAGCCGAGACCTTCGCGGAGAGCGGCGAGCAGCACGATGGGCTCCGAGGCGAGCCGGCGCGCCACGAACGCCAGCACGGTGGCGCTCGCCGCGTCCAGCCAGTGCAGATCCTCGACCACGAGCAGCAGGGGACGCCGGGCGGCCGCCTCTGCCAGGAGGTTGAGGGTCGCCAGCGCCACCAGGAACTGATCGGTGCTGTCCTCGTCCGCCGTGGCGTCGACGGACGCGGCGAGCGCCCTGCGCTGGGAGGGCGGCAACGCCGTGACGTGGGAGCGTACCGGCGCGAGCAGCCGGCCCAGGCCGGCGAAGGGCAGATGGGCGCCCTGTTCGGTGGCGACGGTGGTCAGCACGCCGATGTGCTCGCGAGGAAGGCCGGTGAGCACCTGTTCGAGCAGAGCGGTCTTGCCGATCCCCGGTTCCCCCACGATCAGGAGCGCCCCTCCGCGGCCCGCGCGCAGACGGTCCACGACGGCCCTGACAGTAGCGATCTGGGGATCGCGCCCGATGAATGGCACTGCGCTCGATTCTCGAACCGGTGACCTTGTCGACGGTCATCCTACGGCGGGACGGGGAGGCCTCCCGCTACCCGCCGTCCGCCCGGCTCGGCTTCCCGCACCATGGAGATCACGGCTTTCGGCTCGGGGCAGGGTGCCACGGCATGCCGGAAAGCGGAGCGCAACTGCGGCCCAGGACCGATGCCCAGGTCGTCGCGCAGCCGGTCGCGGACGTCGTCGTAGACGGCCAGCGCCTCCGCGCGGTTTCCGGTGGCTGTCAAGGCTGCCATCAGTTTGGCCTGCAACGACTCGTCGAGCGGGTAGTAGTCGGCGACGCGGTGCAGCTCGTCCACCACCAGGGCGCTGCAGCCTCCCCGCAACGCCGCGTCGGCCGCGTCCTTGGCCGCCGCCAGCCGTTCCCGGTCGAGGGCACCGAAGACGGGGTGACTTCGGGCCGCGGCCGGTATGTCCGTCGCCGCGGGACCTCGCCACAACCGGAGTCCGCGGACGTACTCCTCGACGCCCCGCCGCAGATCTCCCTGCCGGCAGTGGTCGCGGGCCCGCGCCCGCAGCCGCCGGAACATCACCAGATCCAGCCGGTCGTCCGGCACGACCAGCCGATAGGTTCCCGCCTGGCCCAGCAGCCACCGTCCGGCCGCGAGCGTGGGCAGGCCCGGTTCGAGCACCCTGCGCAGCTCGCCGACGTGCCGTCGTACGAGATTGACCGCACTGGACGGGGGAGACTCGCTCCACAGCACGTCCACCACCTCGTGCAACGCGGTGGGCTCACCGGCGCGAGCGAGCAGCAACGCCAGGAGGGTCCGCTGCTGCGGTGGCCCCACCGCCAGATCCGCGCCGTCGCGCCATACCTGCAATGCTCCCAGTACTCCGAAGCCTATGTGCGCCATGGGGAAACGCTATGCCTGGCAAGTCGCCCGTCGCGTACGTCAGATGACGCTATTCATGCAGTCGCACGCCACCCGGTTCGCCCTGCCGGGGAAAGACGGTGGCCAGTTCGGACCGCGAGGAGATGCCGAACTTCGGGAACACCCGGTGCAGATGAGTGCTCACCGTGCGGTGGGACAGAAAGAGGCGCTGCCCGATTTCACGGTTGGTCAGTCCCTCGGCGGCCATGTGCGCGATCTGCAGTTCCTGTGGTGTCAGACGGTCCCGCGCATCCGGTTCGCGGCGTCTTCCGGAGTCGCCGGAGGCCAGGAGTTCCTGGCGGGCACGGTCCGCCCAGGGAATGGTTCCCAAAGCGTCGAATGTGTCCCGGGCGGCGCGCAACTGTACGCGGGAATCCATGACCCGCCGCTGCCGTCGCAGCCACTGTCCAAAGGCGAACTGCAGGCGCGCCCGGTCGAAGGGCCAGGTGCACAGCGTGCCGTCCAGCGCCTGCGTGAACCGCGCCTCGGCGTCCGCGTCGTCGGCCAGTACGGCACGTGCGTAGGACAGGCCGCTGTGCAGAGCCGGGGACGAGGACCGCGGCGCGGCCCGTTCCATCCCGGCGATCACGGCACGGGCCGAGTCGCCCTCCCCGCAGTGGACGGCGGCGTCCGTCAGTTCGATCAGCGCGGAGCAGCGCAGCGCGGTCTGGTGGGCGGCGTCGGTCGGGTCGTGCATCCGCCGCAGGTGCCCGAAGGCCTCACCGAAGCGCCCCGCTCCCATCGCCGCCAGTCCGCGGGCCAGTTGAGCGGTCGCGAGGACGGGACGCGCCGCGACCGGCAGCGCGATGCGCTCCGCCTCTCCCGCGAGTTCCAGTGCCCGTTCGTGCCGCCCCTGCAGAGCGGCCGTACGAGCCTGCGTCGCGAGGTTGAGCCCGTAGAGGTACGTCTGGCCGGTCTCCCGGGCCAGCCGCGTCGCCTCCTCGGCGACCGGAACGGCCGACGCGAGCCGCGCCAGGTGGGCGCCGCTCCAGGCCTGCGCCCCCAGGGCCCGGGCGAGGAGACCGAGGCGCCCCTGCGCCCGCAGGCCGGGGACGGCGGCCGCGGACAGTTCCTCCGCCACGTCGAAGGCGCCGACCAGGAGGGCCGCGCTGCCGATGAGACGTTTCGCCTGGGGATCCGCCCCCGTCAGCGCCGAAGCGGGCCGGAGACGGGCGACCACGCGCGGGCCGCAGGCGACGGGCTGGGCGTGGGCGAGGATCGCGAGCAGACGTGGATCGGTGTCGCGCAGCGGCAGCCGGTTCGCGAGCGCGACGATGTCGTGTCGAGCCGTCTCCCCCGGGTCGGACCAGAAGCAGCGCAGTGCGGCGCTCCACAGCACGGTGCCGGCGAGATCGGCCTCGCCCTCCACCAGAACGGTCCTGGCCAGCCGCGTCAGCGCGGCGGCCCCTTCGCCGGCGTCGCGCATGCCGTCCTCCAGGCTGCCCCTGATCCACTGCAGACGGGCCCGCTGCCGGGGCGCCGTGGCCCAGGGCTCCGCTGTCTCCAGCAGCCGGGTGACCAGATCGTGCCGGCCGGTGTCCACGGCCAGGGCCGCGGCCCGGAGAAGTCTCTCGACTCTCTGGGAGCTGTCGCCGCTGAGCCGGGCCGCCTGGCTCAGTGCCCTGACGGAGTCGGCGGGGCCACCGCGTCGCCGGACCCGGTCGGCGGCCTGGTCGAGACGTACCGCCAAGCGCTCGTCGGGCCGGGTCGCCGCGGCCGCCTCGTGCCGGGTCCGCCGATCGGAGCCCGCCGGAAGACTGCGGGCCAGCGCGGCGTGCGCCGCGTCGCGCCGGTCGGCCGGCGTGCCCTGGCGGACGGCCGAACGCATCAGGGGGTGACGGAAACGGACGGTGTCCCCGACCACCTCCACCAGGCGCGCGGACACCGCGGGTTCCAGATCGGACGCCCGCGCCTCGACCGGACCGTCCAGCGATGCCGCGAGCAGGATCTCGGGGAGAGCGGAGCTGTCGTGGCACGCGGCCATCAGCAGCAGACGGCGAGTCGCGGAGGGAAGGGCGTGCAGTCCGGTGGTGAACGCGTCCTGCAGGCGCCGGGACATGGGCGTCCAGGGGCCCTCGGGCCAGGCGGTCCCCGTCAGGTCCGTGGCGTCGGTGGCCAGTTCCGTCAACGCGAGGGGATGGCCCGCGGCTTCCCGCAGGAGGCGTCCGCGGATCGCCGGGTTCAGGTCCGGGGTCCGTGCGTCGACCAGGCCGGCGGACGCCTCAGGAGAGAGGGGCCCGAGCGTCAGTCGGGGAACGCCGACCGTGGCCAGGTGCGAGGGGCCGCCCTCGGGCAGGGCCGCCAGCAGCAGGATCGGCTCGGACTCCAGCCGCCCGGCGAGGAAGGCGAAGACTTCCGAGCTGGCGGGGTCGAGCCGGTGGGCGTCGTCGACGATCAGTACGACGGGGGAGTGCGCGGCGGCCCGGGCCAGCAGATTCAGGGTGGCGTGAGCCACGGGCAAGGGCTCGGGAATTCCGGAGTCCCGCACGCCGAAAGCGGCTTCCAGAGCGGTGTGCTGAGCCTCGGGCAGATCCTCGATCAATGAGCGGACCGGATAGATCAGCTGATGCAGGCCGGCGAAAGGAAGAAATGCCTCCGATTCCACGCCGACCGTCGTGAGAACGCGCAATCCGTTGTCCGCCGCATGGCGCGCGGAGTCGTCGAGAAGGGCGGTTTTCCCGATCCCTGGTTCCCCGCGTACGAGAACCGCTCCACCGTGGCCGCGGAGGTCGCTGATCCGGTGGTGAAGAAGAGAGGTCTCCATTTCGCGGCCGAACAGCGTGCCGCTCCGCGACGTCACCGTCGGGGCACCTCCAGAGGACTTCACCATCGGGGCACCTCCGGAGAACGCGTGTCGCGGGCAACGAATTCCGCGGGGCGCGGGGGAGTTCGGTCCGTCGGCTGAACACTCCTGCCCGAGCGTGGAAGCCCGGCCGGTGTGCAGCAGCAGGAGCTTAGGAACTCGGGGATGACCAATCTGTGCCGAGAAGATGGACGGCCGACGAGGCGACGTTCACCGGTGACCGGGCGCAGTGACCGGGCGCAGGTCACCGTGCGCAGATGAGGTCACCGTACGCAGATGCAGCGTTGCTCGGTAGACGAGGTGAGGGGCGGCAGCGTTCAGCTGCGGGCTGCGGGCTGCGGGCTGCGGGCCGTGGGCTTGTGGGACGTGGGACGTGGTTCGTGGGACGGGGAGGGGGTGCCTCGGGCCGATTCTCCTCATTCTCCTCCGCCGGGGCACGCATGACGGAAGGCCGGCGGGCCCGGGGGAACCGGGTTGTCCGCCGGCCGATCAGGTCGGGGCACCAGTAAGGCGATCAGGAGGGAATGCCGTGCCGCTTCGACCAGTCGAGAACGTGGTCGGCGACTTCGCGCCAGCCGTGATCGACGGTCAGGGAGTGACCGCGGTCCGGGAACTGCTCGAGCTCGGTCACGGCGGACGAACCCCGGTACAGCCTGTGGGTGGAGCGCGTCACCACATCCGGGACAGTGTGATCGGCCTGTCCCGAGATCAGCAGCAGCGGACCGCGCTCCGCCCGGCTCGTGGCCACTTCAGCAGGTGAGTTCCGCGTGAAGTTGGCGAACGCGGCCTCGAAGAGCGGGCGCCCGGGCGACGGGATCGTGTACCGGTCGAACAGCGCGTCGGATTCGGCCTGCGGCAACGCGTTGCCGAAGCCGTACCTGAACTGTCCGGCGGTCAGCGACACGGCCCTGCGCCTGTTGGCCGGGTTGCCGAGCACCGGGAAGCCGGAGCGCAGTTGGGCGAAGGGCAGGGCCTTGACGCCCTTGATCTGAGCCGGGTCGATGGCGACCGCACCGCGGCCGAGTCCCTGGCCGAGCAGCTTCTGTGCGATCAGCCCGCCGAAGGAGTGGCCGATCAGCAAAGGCTGCTGGTCAAGGCCGCGCACGACGGCGGCGTAGTGGTCGGTGACATCGTCGATGCCGAAGCCGGCTACCGCCTCGGGCCGGGTTCTGGACTCGGCCACGGTCTCCGCCTCGCCAGGCCACCCGGGTGCGACGGGGTCGAAGCCGTTCTGGGAGAACAGTTCCTGCCAAGGCTGCCACGACGACGCGTGCAGCCACAGGCCATGGATGAAGACGACAGGAACCAGGGGTGCTGACATGGTCCGCTCCTGAAGCGTTGTTGCCGGGGTCCGTGCCCCGGCGATGAGTTCTTCGCAGCGTGCCGTGCCGTATACCCGGGCCGAATCCGTCAGATGACTCCGCGTTCGTTCGGCCAGGGGCACGAGAGGGGTGACGGTGCTCGCCGTGTCGTACCGGGAGCGTGAACCGGTGCACGCAGGGCAGGCCGAACGCGTGGTCTCGCGTGCCCGGGCCACGAGGCTCGCGTGGGGGACAACTATTTGTCGACGTCGCGAGTCTTCGTCGGTGATCACGTCGTGATCGCACTGACGAGGAGAACATCATCACCGCCATACGAAAGACCTTGACTGCCACCGCAGTTGTCGGCGCCGTCCTGGCGGGTTCGGCCGCCTGCGGCACCGTGGAGCAGCTCACCGCCGGTAAGAAGCTCGACGCGGCCTTCGAGAAGCTCGCGAGCGAGAAGTCGATCTCCTTCGAGCTCGATTTCGACACGGACGCCCGGAGTCTGAAGGCGCTGGACGCCTCGATGGATCCGGAGCCCGGCGAGGAGCTGCCCGACGAGATGGCCGACCTGTTCAGTGGCGCCAGGATCAGTGTCACCGTGCAGTCGAAGAAGCCGATCGGGGAGTCCGGGGAGAAGGACTACGTCGGGATGGCGCTGAAGATCAGCACCGAGGACGGCGACCTCACCGAGTACCGGGTCGTCGGCGACTACACCTACATCCGCTCCGACGTGAACGCCCTCGGCAAGGCGATGGGTTTTCCCGTGCCGTCGACGAACGACCTGCCCCCGGAGGCGAGCGGGCTCAAGAAGGTGCTCGACGGCGAGTGGGTGAAGGTCGACACCAAGGAGATGGAGCAGAGCGCCGAGGAGATGGGCGCGGAGCCCGGGGCGACGCCCGCGCCGGAGCCCACCCTCGATGCCAAGGCGCAGAAGCAACTGCTGGACGCCCTGCGCGAGACCATCGCCCGCGAGGTCGATTTCAAGACCGCCGACGACAAGGACGGTTCCGAGCACATCACCGCCACCGCTCCGTTCCAGACGCTGATCACGAAGTTCCTCGGTGAGATCCGTCCGCTCGCGAAGAACTTGCCGCCGGGCATGGACCTGCCCACGGACGAGGACCTCAAGGACGCCCCGAACGCCAAGGTCACGGCGGACTTCACGCTGAAGAACGGCGAGCTGACCCAGGTCTCCGTCGACCTGGCCGAGCTGGCCGAGAACCCGAAGGTGAAGAAGCTGGGCCTGGTGGTGCGGATGAGTGAGGGCCAGAAGCCCACGGCCCCGGCCGGCGCCACCGAACTGAACATGGACGAGGTCCTGGGCGGGTTCGGCGCCGCGATGATGGGTGAGGGGGCCTTCACCGAGGACGCGGCATAGCCATGCGGCAAAGTCACGCGCCACACCGCTCCCCACCACGCCAGGCCGCGCACGGCGGCGCCGGACTCCACTCTTCCGGACCGCCGTGAGCCGTGCTGAGCAGCGGCCTTACCGCATCGTGCCTATCGTTGACGCATAGGGCTACCCGATGGAGGGACGGAGGGTCCGGTGAGCGGGCGCACCGACCTGTTTGACGTGGAGCAGGTGTCCGGGGGCCGTGTCGTGCTGCTCCTGGACGGTGGCGGCCGCGTGGTGATGTGCCAGGGACAGCTGCGCACGGTGACCGACCGCCGGGCCGAGGACGTGTGCGGTGGGCATGTGAGTGAGCTGCCGATCGACTTCGACGGCTGGGACCCGGTTTCCGCCCCGCTCCCGCCGCAGGACCGCAGCGGCTGGGCGGACGTGCGGCATCAGGACGGTGCGACGACGCGGGTGTGGTGGGAGGCGCACCGTACCCAGGGGACGGAGGGAAGGGGCTGTCTCGTAGAGATCGTCCCGGCCCTGGTGGCGGTGCGCCGCGAGGAGGACACCGCACTGGTACGGGCACTGTTCCAACAGACGAAGGTCGGTGTCGCGATCCATGACCTTGATCTGTCCATGACGCGGCTGAACCTCACACCCGAGTTGTTCGGCCCGCCGTCGGCCTCGGGGACGCCAGTCGACCCGCTGGGAAAGGGGACCGAGGAGGCTGTGCTGCCGGAGGACGCCGCCGCGGTGAACGAGCAGCTGCGACGCGTGGCGGACACCGGTGAACCGCTGGTGGACTGGGTGCACCGGGCCCGGCGTCGTGACGCGCCCGAGCTGGAACGGGCGGTGTCACTGTCGGCCTTCCGGCTCGAGGACGTCGGCACCCGCCCGATCGGCGTGGCGGCGATCTTCACCGAGGTGACCGACCAGTACGCGGCCCGGCAGCGGATGGCTCTCCTCCAGTCGGTGGCGGAGCGCATCAGCGGCGATCTGGACATGCGCCGTATCGCGGAGGAACTGGCGGACTGCCTGGTGAGCAAGGGGTTCGCGGACCTGGTCGCCGTCGATCTGATGGAGGCCGTCCTGCTGGGAGAGGAGCCCAGCGACTTCCGGTCGGGTGCCCCTCTGCGGCGCGTCGCCGTCTCGGCCCACGACGGGCAGTGGCCGACCGAGGTGTACGCCCGTGACGCGGCCTTCCGGCTACGGCAGAGCGAGAGCGACGATCTGAACCTCGGACGTCCCGTCGTCGACTCGGAACTGAGCCGGCTTCGGGAGACGCTGGCCGACGACCCCGCCCGTGCGCGGTTGTTGTTGCCGGACGCGGCGTCGTCCTTCATCGTCGTCCCGTTGACGGCACGGGGACATGTCCTGGGTGCCGTGCCCCTGTGGCGGACCCGTCGGCAGCCTCCGTACGGGCAGGCCGACGCCGAATTCGCCCAGGTGATCGTCTCCCGCGCCGCGTTGGGACTGGACAACGCACGCCGCTACACCCGCGAGCAGCGCACCGTCGAAGCCCTTCAGCGCAGTCTGCTGCCGTCGGCGGTCAGCGAGACCAGCGCGGTGCAGACGGCCGGGCGGTACGTCCCTGCCGCCACGACGGCGGGCATGGGCGGAACCTGGTTCGACGTGATTCCGTTGTCCTCGGCCCGGGTGGCGATGGTCGTGGGGCAGGTCGCCGGACACGGCTTGGGGGCGTCGGCGACGATGGGCCGTCTGCGGACGGCTGTGCAGACGCTCGCAGATCTGGAGCTGCCACCCAGCGAGCTGCTGACCCACCTGGACGATCTGGCGGTCCGGCTCGGCGAGGCGGGGGCGGGGGCGGAGACGGGAGAGGAGGGCGACGAACCGTCGGTCCGACTCGTACGGCCGGTGGTGCCCACCGGCCCGCTGGCGACCGGAGCCACCTGCCTGTACTGCGTGTACGACGCCGTCGAGGGCCGGTGTGAGATGGCCAGCGCCGGGCACCCTGTCCCGCGGCTCGTCATGCCGGGCGGGGATGCGCGGGACCTCGGGCTGAAGCCCGGACCGGCACTGGGCGTAGGGGGAAACCCGTTCGAGTCGGTCACCGTCGAGCTGCCGCCGGGCAGCCTGCTCGCCCTCTTCACCGGCCCCCTCTTCACCGGCCCCCACTTCACCGACTCCCTCCTTGCCGACTCCCTCCTCGCCGGGGACGAAGACGGCCTGCGCCGGCACCGGTTCACCGGGACGCTGCGGACGGCCGTCGAGCAGCAGGACACGGCGGCGGAAGCAGCGCGCCGGGTGGTCGAGGAACTCCTGCCCGTCCCTCCGGACGAGGACGTGTCCTTCCTCGTCGCCCGGACCCGCCGTCTGGCCTCGGACAGGGTCGCCTCCTTCGCCTTCCCCGCCGATCCCGCGGTCGTCGCCCAGGCACGGAAGTTCGCGGACGGCCACCTGGAGAGATGGAACCTGGGCCACCTGACGTTCAGTACCGAACTGATCATCAGCGAGCTCGTCACCAACGCCATCCGCTACGGAGGGGAGGGGCCGTTCCGGCTGCGACTCGTCCTGGACACGGTGCTGACGTGTGAGGTGTCCGACACCAATGAGACGCAGCCACGCCTGCGCAGGGCGCGGCTGACGGACGAGGGCGGACGGGGACTGTTCCTCGTCGCGCAGCTCTCCCACCGCTGGGGAAGCCGCTACACGGAGCACGGCAAGACGTTGTGGACCGAACAACTCCTGACCGACGCCTTCGAGTTCGACGACGGGCCGTGAGGCCGCCCTGCGTCACGCCACCCTCCACGCCTGCAGCGGCAAGGGACGGATCGAACCTGCCGAGCCGGCGGCCGCCGTCACTGGGCATCCCGCCGAGGCCGGCTGTCGTTGCCCTGTGATACTTCATGCCTGTGACCAGTAAGAATCCCCGTCTCGTGACATCAGCTGCCCCGCCGGCCAGGCGACAGATCCAGTCCTGGCAGGACGCCGAGCACAACGCTGCGGCATGGATGCGTCACTGGGGCTTCAGCGACGCCCAGGCGAAGCCAGGCGGCGCTGACGGAGGTATCGACGTACGCTCGCGCCGCGCCCTGGGACAGGTCAAGTATCAGGCTGCCGCCGTCGGCCGCCCGGAACTGCAGAACCTCTTCGGCGCCCGGGGCCGCGACATGCACAAGCAGCTGTTCTTCTTCACCGGCAGCAGCTATGCCACCACCGCCGTCGCATACGCCGACACCAACGACATCGCTTTGTTCGTCTACGCCCTGGACGGGGCGATGACCCCCGTCAACAAGGTTGCCCGGCGTCTTGGCAGACCACCGGCCCCCATCACGCCCCAGACGCCGCCCCGGCTCCTGCCCCTCACTTCGGTTGCCGTCACCGCGGCCCCACCCGCTCCGCGGCCCTCGGAGTCTCCCCAACCGCATGGGCCGAAGATACCCAGATGGGGCCGGATCGTCCTGGGGCTGGTTCTGGCCGCCGTAGCCGTCGCGGTTCCCCAGGAGTCCACGGTCGTTCCATGGCCCAACACGACCGTCATGACCATCGGACTGCTGGTGATTCCCGTCATCCTGATCGTCTGGGGGTTGGCGGCGAAGAACCAGCGTAGTTTCGTGCCCACTGGCGCCGGCCTGTTCCTCATCGATTTGGCCTTGGGCTGGATGATGAACCGGCATTTGTCGGAAAACAAAGCTTTTTGGATCCTCATCGTCGTCGTTCTCGGCGTTGCGACCCTGTTGATCCGATTGAACGCCCGAGACCGTGCTCGGGCTGCTGCGGCGGTCGTGGCCGACCAGGCCACGTCGGACTGACTCCTCTGCCTGCCGGTGCGCAGCCCTCCGCATCGGCTCGCCGATATGTACACGAACACGGTTGACTTCCCGCACCAGGACGGCGAAGGGCTGTGCCCAGCCGGTAACGTGGCCGAGGCCGGCGGGGACGCGGCCAGGCGTACATGTGCCCATCGGCCGCTGGAGGACTTGTGCAACGTGGCGAAGTCTGGTGGGTCCAGTTCGACGAGCGGAGGTTGGTCGTACTGCTGTCGGGAGACGACACGTCCGGGATCCGGGTGATGCAGGTCGTCGCTCCGGCGGGCGTCGACATCAGCGGTCTGGGTATCGAAGTGACGGTCGGCACCGGTGAAGGACTGCCGTTCGAAGGCGTGCTGCGGCTCGCGTTCCCGAGTCCAGGCTTCACCCCGTGCACGTGGCTGACCACTGTGTCCCGGGACGACCTGATGGAGCGGGCGGCCGTCCTGTCCTCCGTGAAGCTCAGCGAGATCGACGACGCCATCCGACTCGCTGAACAAGCGCGGGAGCGGACCCCGGCCACGACCGCGAAGCTCAGCGAGATGAGGAATGCCCTCCGTCTCGGTGAACTCGGGTAGACGGAGAAGGAGCCGACGCCCGCGACGGCGTGGGCGGCCACTCCCGCGCACTCGCGGACGGCCGGCCGGAAATCGCCCGCCATCACGAGCCGTGTCGATTGGCGCTGTCGCGGGAACAGCGAAGCCCCGGAGGCCCCGGATGCCCTCTACTTCCCAAGGTGAGGTGCCCGATTCGTCGGCAGTCGGCACTCGTATAGTTGCTGCATGGTGACTGCGACGGTCCGTGAGTGGCACGACGAGGAAGGGTGGGGGGTACTCGACTCTCCCGAGACACCCGGCGGTTGCTGGGGCCACTACTCCGTCATCCAGACGAGGGGCTTCCATACGCTGTCGCCGGGACAACGGGTGGATCTCCGATGGGAAGCCCCTGGCTACAAGCAGGACGGCTACACCTACCGCGCCGTGAACATAGCGCCTCGGCCGGCCTGACCTCCACATCTTCTTTCAGCGCAGTTGCTCGGCCAGGCCGACGATGATGCCCTCCGGGCCGCGGAGGTAGCAGAGCAGGTAGCTGTCCTCGAACCGGGCGATCTCGCCGACAAGTTCGGCGCCGTGAGGGCGCAGGCGGGCAACGGTGTCCTCGATGTCGTCGACGGCGAACATGACGCGATGCGTGCCCAGAACGTTGTGCGGCCGGTTGCGCGGCCCGGCACTGATCGCCTCGGGGCTGCGGTACTTCGCCAGCTCGAGCCGGCTGTGACCGTCCGGGGTCCGGACCATCGCGATGTCACAGTGGACGCCGTCGAGTCCGGTGCACCGGTCGGCGAAGAGGCCCTTGACCTCCGCCCTGCCCTCCAGCTCCATACCGAGTTCCAGGAAGAACGCGATGGAGGCGTCCATGTCCTCGACGACGATGCCGACGTTGTCCATCCGCTGAATCGCCATGCTGGTTTCTCCTTCTTCCCCATGTGGCCGGTGGTGGCCGCTGATGCCCCTGGGACGAAGCCGGTCACGCGTTCTCGACATCCGCAGGCCGCCGAGGCCGAGACGTCGGCTTCGGAGGGCGGTGCCGCGACCGACAGTGACAGGCTCGTCCCGGCCACGGCACACCACCCCGCCAGATGCCTTGCGCGGCGGTACGTCAGGCCGGGGCGTCGGCGTCCTGCGCGGCGGCCGTGAACGCCTCGGGGCCCTGCTCCGCCGCCACCGGGTCCATCCACATGACCTGCCAGCCGTGGCCGTCGAGGTCGAAGAAGCTGCGTGAGTACATGAAGCCGTAGTCCTCGGGGCCGTCCGCCTCGGAGCCGCCCGCCGCGAGCGCGGCGGCGCTGACCGTATCGACCTCGTCACGGGACGACACGCTGAAGCAGTACAGCGCCAGCGTGTGCGTGGTGGGATCGGCCATCGGCAGTTTCGCGAACTGCGCGAACTTCTCCCGGCTGAGCAGCATGACGAAGGCGTTCTCGCCGACCAGCATGCAGGCGGCGGTCTCGTCGGTGAAGTTCGGGTTGAAACCGAACCCGAGATCGGCGAAGAACGCCTTGCTGCGGTCGAGGTCGGTGACGGGGATGTTCACGAACAGCATGCGGCCGGGGTGCGCGGGATTCGTCATGGCGGGTCTCCAGTCGGTGTCTCGATGGCGTACGTCCTGGTAGACCGGCCCGGTCGGCGGAACTCATCGGTGGCTCTTCGCCGAGTACGCAGCCGAGCGCCGCGACCCTCGTGGCCGTGGCGCGGTCCGATACCCGACGGCCGCACCTGAACGCCGACGGACGGACAGGTGGCCAGGCGCCCCTCGCACTCGGGCCCGCCGACCCTGGTTGCGGATCGGCGTGAGCGGCTGACAAGCTCCGCCCATGGATCCGTTGCGGCTGATCGAGCCGAACCCGGGCAAGTACTCGCTCCTGCTGGACGCAGGCACCACGGACGTGGACGACGTGGTGGCGGAACTCGGTCACGAACCCAACGGGTACTTCTGGGAGGGCATCGCTCAGCTGCTCGTCAGTACCGAGGCGCCGGCGCTGGAAGGACGCTTCTCCTACGACCCGGAGGGAAGCATGTTCTGTGCCTACGGCACGGACCGGAGCGCCCTGGAAGACCTGGCCGGCCGGATGAGCACCGTGGCAGCGGACGGGGACCGCGTAAGGCAGCTGATCGCCCTGGCGGAGGCCAAGGGCTTCGAGTTCGACGACTGAACAGGACCGTCGGGCAGGCATCGGCTGCGGGCCCGGGCTGCCGTCTTCGCCCGCCGGGACGTGCGGGGCGGAAGGACGTGTGCGTCCGGGATTCGACCCGACGGAGGGCCCGGTGCGCGGTGACGGCGTACCGGGCCCGTGCGTCACCCGTAAGTCATCCGGCTCAGGCTCCGGGTTCGGTGGCGGGTTCGGCTCCGGGTTCGGTGGTGGGCGGGGGATTCCAGCCGGCCTCGGGATCGAGCGGCAGTTCCGGGTGGTCACGCTTGAACGCCTCGGCCTGCTTCTCGAGCTTCGGCAGGGCGTGGTCGGGCGCGCCGAAGCCGCGGAACAGGGTCGCGCAGTACTCGCGGGACAGGAACGCCGCGTCCCACTGCCCGTCCGTGCGCACCCATTGATACGTGTGATTGTGCAGATTGAGGAACTGCAGGGTGGCCAGCCGCGGCGGCATCGCACGGAAGGTGCCCTGTCCGACGGCCTCCGCGAGCAGCCCCGAGATCACCTGCTCGAAGTCGGAACGCTGGCCCAGCAGGGTCTTCAGCTCGGCGCCGCTCAGACTGCGGTAGTCGTGCTCGTAGACCCAGATGTGGTCGAGCCTGCGGAAGATGATGGTGAGCAGCGATTCGGACAGCAGGCGCAGCCGCAGCAGGGGATCCGTGTCGAGGTCCGCGATCTGGCGGGCGCGGGAGAGCAGCGGACCCATGACCCGCGCCTGGATCTCGACGAGCAGGTTCTCCTTGGAGCCGATGTAGTAGTACAGGGCTCCCTTGGCGAGGCCCACCGCCCGGCCCAGGTCGTTGATGGACGTCGCCGCGTAACCCTGCTGGGCGAACAGCGACGCCGCGATGTCGATGATCTTCTGGCGTCTGACCTCGAAACCCGGTCCATGGCCCGGCGGTCGTGGCATCGCTTCTCTCCCCGCTTGACGTGACGACGTCGATCAAGGGCGACCCCCGGGACCACGTCGGACGGCTTTTTCGGCAGATCCGGGGGAAGCGGGCTCCGGGGCATCGCTCGGTTTGCTAGACCAGACGGTACGTCAAAGGGACGCACCCGGGTGCCCCGGTCACGGCTCCCCGGAGGCGCGACCGGGTCCGGGCGGTTCCGGAAGCCGTCGGCCGCGAGACACTCGTCCTGTGACGGGTGTCCCCAGTGAGGAGTGACGCATGACCACGGTAGGTATCGCCACCGGCGCGGGCAGCGGGACGGGAGAGGCGTGCGCGAGGCGTCTTGCCGAGACGGTGGACGTGCTGTTGCTCGCCGACCGGAACGAGGCGGCCGCGGCCGCGGTCGCGAAGGACGTGTCCGGCCGGGGCGGGAGGGCCGTCGTCGAGCCGTTCGAAGCGGATGTCACCGACGCAGAGGCCCTCGCCCGGCTGGCCCGTCGGGTCGGGGAGCTCGGCACGCTCCGGGCGGTCGCGCACGCCGACGGGGTCGAGCCGGAGGAGGCCGGGTGGCGCCGGATCCTCGAGGTCGACTTCGTCGGAACCGCGCTGGTCGCCGAGGCGTTCCGCCCGTTGGCCACCGCCGGTACGGCGTTCGTGTACTGCGCCTCGGTGTCCCCGCTGATCGCGCACATCGACCCCGACCCGGCGGTCGCGGCCGTCCTGGACGATCCGCTCCACGAGGGGTTCCTCGACCGGATCCGCGAGGCGATCGGCCCGGCAGTCGAGGATCTCGCGTGGGCGTACCCGTGGGCCACCTACGGTG
This sequence comes from Streptomyces sp. NPDC002884, assembly GCF_040295245.1. Taxonomy (NCBI): domain Bacteria; kingdom Bacillati; phylum Actinomycetota; class Actinomycetes; order Kitasatosporales; family Streptomycetaceae; genus Streptomyces; species Streptomyces sp. NPDC002884. Next base: position 221,476 of record NZ_JBEOVB010000006.1, read on the forward strand.
TGCACCGGTTCGCCCGCGCCGAGGCCGTGCGGCTCGGACCGGTGGGCGCCCGGGTGTGCTCCCTGTCGCCCGGTGCCATCGACACCCCGGGGACCCGGCTGGAGGTGGCGCGGCACGAGTCGGTACGGCAGCTCATCGAGCGCACGCCGCTGGGCCGCACCGGCCGGTACGACGAGGTCGCCGCCGTCGCCGCGTTCCTGCTGTCGGACGAGGCGAGCTTCGTCAGCGGCGTCGACATCGTCGTCGACGGCGGCCTGTGCGCGGCGGTGCAGGACGAGTGACGCCGGGTGGCGTGCCCCCGTGCCCCCGGGGCCGCGGGGGCACGCCGACGCGAGGGCGGTGCGGGCCGGGCGCCCCGCCGGGCCGGGGGTCAGGAGGCCGACGCGGGCCCGGCCCGGCAGGGCGCCGAACGGGAGCACCTCATGGCTCATCGTTCATCGCTCGCTCGCACCGCTGACGGCCGCCTTCGACCTCTTCGTCCTCGCTGACCTCGTCGAACCTGCCGAACCCGTCGGATCCGCCGACCTCACCGACGTCATCGAACCCGCCGACCTCGTCGAACCCGGCGATCTCGTCGACCAGCCCCCATCGCCGGGCGGTGACGGCGTCGAGTCGGGCGCCGCCCAGCATCAGCCACGCCGCCCGCCACCGGCCGATCCGCCGCGGCACGCTCACCGTGCCGCCCGCCCCGGGCACCAGCCCCATCGCGACCTCGGGCAGCCGGAAGAACGCCCCCGGTGCGCAGACCAGACGTCCGGCGAAGGCCGCCAGCTCCACGCCCGCGCCCACCGCCGCGCCCTGCACCCGGACCGTCACCCGGTCCCGCATCCGGTCGATCAGCCGCCAGGGCGCCCGGTCCAGCCGTACCAGGCAGGCCGCGACGAGGTCCGTGGCCGTACCGAACTCCGACAGGTCGCCGCCGCTGGAGAACACCGGCCCGGCGCCGGCCAGCTCGACCCGCTCGACGGTGTCGTCGAGAAGGGCGAGTTCCAGGGCCTCGAACAGTTCCTCGCGCATCCGGAAGCTGAACGCGTTGCGCCGGTGCGGCCGGTCGAGCAGGACGGTCAGCCGGTCGTCCTCCCGCCGGACGCGGACCAGCGGGCCCTCGTCCGGAGCGGCTCCGCGTGCACCGCGGCCGGCCAGCCAGGAGGCGAACTCCGTCCCGCCGAGCAGCATCGAGTAGGCCGTCGCCTCGGCCGCCAGGCCCTGCAGGGTGCCGAGGTGTGGCGTCTGCCGCAGCAACTGTCCCAGCGCCAGGCTCGCCCGCGGGCGATGTCCGACGAGACGGGCGAGTTCGTGGAACGAGACCAGCGGATCGTCCACGGTCACCAACTCCCGTGCCCCGGCGTCGACCTGGGGCGCCGCCAGGGTCAGTGTCGCCGCCTCCAGCAGCGGCCGTAGCCGGTCCGGCGGCTGCCGGGTCGCGATGCCGAAGGTCAGCGGCAGGGAGTCGGCCAGCCGGGCGGCCTCGGCCTCGACCCGGCCGGCGTCCACGTCGTGCCAGTCGTCGAGAACCAGGCACCGCACGACGGCGTTCCCCACCCGTCCGTCGGAACGGAGCATCAGTCCCTCGTCGCCGTACGTCGGGTCGGCGCCGCGCGTCGGGCTCATCGGCCCGGTCCGAGGGCCCCGGTGAGCTGTGCGACGGCGTTCCGTGCGACGGCGTTTCGTGCGACGACGTTCCGCGCGGTCCCCGCCCGGCTCACGTCAGGCCGCGCCGCATGGCGTCGGCGACGAGTTCGCCGACGAGGACGGCGGTGGCCGCCGGGCCCCGCAGCGGGGGCGTGGGCAGGATCGATGTGTCCGCGACCCGCAGACCGTCGACGCCGTGCACCCGCCCGTAGGGGTCGACGGCCGCCCGGGGATCGTCGGCCGGGCCCAGGGGAACCGTGCCGCACGTGTGCTGGGACGTGCCGAGGTGCCCAAGGATCCACCGGTCGAGCAGGCGGTCGTCGTCCAGCACCCGCGCCCCCGGTTCCACGAGCCCGTCGCCGACCTCGCCGAAGGCGGGCGTGGCGGCCAGCTCCGCCGTCGCACGGACCGCTTCGCGCATGCGCCGCCGGTCCGGCGCCGTCGACAGATAGCCGTAGTCGAGGCGCGGAGGTGTCGTGGGGTCGGCGGACAGCGTCCGCATGCGGCCGCTGAGCCGCGGGGTCTGGACGGAGACGAGGAAGGCGAGGGGCGCGTCGGGACCGGGAACGGGCACCCGTCCGCCGATGAGCCCGGCCATGGGCACGAGGGACTGGAGTATCTCCAGGTCGCCCGGGTGGTCCCCGTCCGTCGACGACAGGTGCAGGGCCCCGCCGAGCCAGGAGCCGGAGGGGGTCGGCAGCGGTCGTCGCGGCGTCCACTCCAGGGCCACCTGGGGATGGTCGCCGAAGCGGGCCCCGACGGCGGGAGCGTCCCGGACGACGGGGACACCCAGGGCCTCCAGGTCGCGACGCGGCCCGATCCCCGACAGCCGCAGCAGGTGAGGGGAGCGGAACGCACCCGCGCAGAGCACGACTTCGCCGCCGTGGACCACCCTGCGCAGGCCGTGCCGCTCGACCTCCACGCCGGTGGCGCGGCCGCGGGTGACCAGGACCCTGAGGACCGTACTGTCGCCCTCCACCCGGAGGCGGGGACGGTCGGACGCGTCCAGCAGGTAACTCATGCCGGTGTTGACGCGCACTCCGTCGACGGTGTTGGACGGCACCGGGCCGAATCCCGGCGGGTCCTGGGCGTTCTTGTCGGGCTCCTCGGGAAAGCCCAGCCGGAGTGCGGCCGCCCGGAACGCGGCGGCGGCGGGGTGGCTCAGCCCCGTGCGGCGCACGGGCACCGGCCCGCGACCGCCGTGCAGCGGGCCGGCACCGTGGTCGAGGTCGGTCTCCAGGGCGCGGAGCAGGGGCAGCACCCGGTCGTAGGACCAGGCCGCGCCCCCCACGGCCGACCAGCGGGCGAAGTCGTCCCGCCGGGCGCGGACGAAGTACCCGCCGTTGACGGTGGTGGAGCCGCCGAGGCCGCGCCCCCGGACGACCGTGTACGGACGGGCCGGAGTCAGGTGCACGGCGTACGGCTGGACGGCCGGGTGTCCGGGCTGTGCGCCGGGGACGAGCCGCGCGTCCAGCAACCCGGGTGCGAACGCCGACGGGTGACGCGGCACCGGCCCCTGCTCCAGCACCAGCACGGTGCGGCCGGGGTCCTCGCCGAGCCGTGCCGCGAGGGCGGCGCCGCTGCCGCCGGCGCCCACCACGATGACGTCCGGACGGCGTACCCGGCTGTGCCCGTGCTCGGTCCCTCTCATGGGCAAGTGATTGAAATCGCGGTGGCCGGCCCGCGCGGCGGCTCGTCCCGGTGGCCGGGACCGGCCCGCGTACCGGGCGCCGCGGTGACCTAGCGTCGGACGCGTTCGACGAGCCGGCGGCGCGGACCTCAGCGGTTGCGGCGCGAACCCTTCAGTTCCGACACCGGGCGCCGCGGGCGCCCAGGGAGAGTCGCATGGACGAGCTCCGCACCGCCCTGTCCGAAACGGCCGTCACCGAGGCCGCCACCCAGGCCGTCAGCGAGGCCGAGTCCGGCGAGGCCGTCGCCCCGCCGGCGCTGATCGAGGCCGAGGATCTCCTGGAGGAGATCTCCATCGACGGCATGTGCGGCGTCTACTAGGCGCCGCCGGATGCCCGGGATGGACCTCGACCGCGCCTGGGACCTGCATCCGCAGGTCTCGGTGCGGCCCGAACCCTTCGGCGCGCTGCTCTACCACTTCGGCACCCGCAGACTCTCGTTCCTCAAGGACCGCCGGCTCCTGGCCGTCGTCCAGGGCCTCGCCCACGCGCCCACGGCCCGTGCCGCCTGCCGGGCGGCGGGCCTCGGAGAGGACGAGCTGCCCCGCTACGGCCGGGCCCTCGCCGCCCTCGTCCGGTCGTCGATGGTCGTCGGAAGGACCTCATGACCACCACGCCCCGGCTGGTCGACCTGTTCGAGCACGGGCTCGACGCACCGATCTGCCTCACCTGGGAACTCACCTACGCCTGCAACCTGTCCTGCACCCACTGCCTGTCCAGCTCCGGCCGGCGCGACCCCCGTGAGCTGAGCACCGCGCAGGCCAAGGCCGTCATCGACGAACTGGAGGCCATGCAGGTCTTCTACGTCAACATCGGCGGCGGCGAGCCCACCGTCCGCGCCGACTTCTGGGAACTCCTGGACTACGCCACGGCACACCACGTGGGGGTGAAGTTCTCCACCAACGGCGTCCGGATCACTCCCCAGGCCGCCGAGCGGCTCGCCCGCAACGACTACGTGGACGTCCAGATCTCGCTCGACGGCGCGACCGCCGACGTCAACGACGCGGTGCGCGGGGCCGGTTCGCACGCGACGGCGCTGCGGGCGATGGAGAACCTCGCGGCCGCCGGAATGCGCGACTTCAAGATCTCCGTGGTCTGCACCCGGCACAACATCCCGCAGCTGGACGCCTTCAAGGCACTGGCCGACCGCTTCGGCGCCCGACTGCGCCTGACCCGGCTGCGGCCCTCCGGACGTGGCGCCGACGTCTGGGACGACCTGCATCCGACGGCCGCGCAGCAACGCGAGCTGTACGACTGGCTGTCGGCGCACGGCGAGCAGGTCCTGACGGGCGACTCGTTCTTCCATCTCTCCGCGTACGGCGAGGCGTTGCCCGGTCTCAACCTGTGCGGCGCCGGACGCGTCGTCTGTCTGATCGACCCGGTCGGGGACGTGTACGCCTGCCCGTTCGCCATCCACGAGGAGTTCCTCGCCGGGAACGTGACCGGGCCGGGCGGCTTCCGGGAGGTATGGCGCGGCTCCGAGCTGCTGCGGCGGCTGCGCACCCCGCAGCACGGCGGAGCCTGCGCCTCCTGCGCCTTCTACGACACCTGCAAGGGCGGCTGCATGGCCGCGAAGTTCTTCACCGGGCTCGCGCTGGACGGCCCCGACCCCGAGTGCGTGCAGGGGCACGGTGAGGCGCTGCTGGCCCGCCGGGACGCGACCGCGGTGCCCAGGCCGTCCGGCGACCACTCCCGCAAGGCCGTGGCGCTCGTCCTCACCCGCCGGCCACCGGTCGCTCTCTGCGACGAGAACCCGCTGGCCGGGACGGCTGTGGCGCCGACCGGAAAGGACGCGGCACATGCCTAGGAACCCCTGGTTCGAGACGGTCGCCGAAGCACAGCGCAGGGCCCGGAAGCGGCTGCCGAGGCCGGTGTACGGCGCGCTCGTCGCGGGCTCGGAGGGCGGCCGTACCCTCGACGCCAATCCGGCGGCCTTCGCCGAACTGGGTTTCGCCCCGCGGGTCGTCGGCCACCACGCCGCACGCGATCTGACCACGACCGTGCTGGGCGTGCCCACCGCGCTGCCCGTGCTCATCTCGCCGACCGGAGTGCAGGCCGTCCACCCGGACGGGGAGGTGGCCGTGGCCCGGGCCGCCGCGAGCCGGGGCGTCATCATGGGGCTGAGTTCGTTCGCGAGCAAGCCCGTCGAGGAGGTCGCCGACGCCCAGCCGGACCTCTTCTTCCAGCTCTACTGGAGCGGAACGCGCGAGACGATGACACAGCGCATGGACCGGGCCAGGGCCGCCGGGGCGAAGGCGCTCGTCGTCACCCTCGACTGGTCCTTCTCCCACGGCCGCGACTGGAACAGCCCCGCCGTCCCGGAGAAGCTCGACCTCAGGACCGTGCTGCGGTTCGCCCCCGAGGTGCTGCCCCGGCCCGGATGGCTGTGGCGGTACGCCAGGTCCGGCCGGCTCCCCGACCTCACCGTGCCCAACCTGCGCGCTCCCGGCGGCGAGGCGCCCGGCTTCTTCGCCGCCTACGGCGAGTGGATGCGGACCACGCCCCCGACCTGGGAGGACGTCAAGTGGCTGGCTGAGGAGTGGGGCGGACCGCTGCTCCTCAAGGGCGTGACCCGGGTCGACGACGCCAAGCGGGCCGTGGACGCCGGGGTGACGGCCCTGTCCGTCTCCAACCACGGCGGCAACAACCTGGACACCACCCCCGCCACCGTCCGGGTCCTCCCCTCCGTCGCCGAAGCCGTCGGGGACGAGATCGAGGTGCTCCTCGACGGCGGCGTCCGCCGCGGCGGCGACGTGGCGAAGGCACTCGCCCTCGGCGCCCGTGCCGTCCTGATCGGCCGCGCCTGTCTCTGGGGCCTCGCCGCGAACGGACAGGCCGGTGTCGAGAACGTGCTGGACATCCTGCGCGGCGGGCTCGACTCGGCCGTGCTGGGCCTCGGACACTCCTCCGTCCACGAACTGGGGCCCGAGGACCTGGTGATCCCTCCGGGCTTCCCGCTCACCCTGGGCGGCGGACGCCCGCCGACGGCGCCCGCGGTCCCGGCCGACGTCGAGTCACCGGTCGGCTGAGCATGGCGGGGGACGCCATGCCGCGAGTCCTGGCCGACACCGCCTGGCCGGCCGTGCCGCCCGGCGCGCTCGTCCTGGTTCCGGTCGGGTCCACCGAGCAGCACGGACCGCATCTGCCCCTCGACACCGACACCGTCGTCGCCCACGCCGTCGCCCGGCGGACGGCCGACGCCCTCGCGCCGGGCCCGCACGGCCCACCGCTGGTGGCGCCGCCGCTCGGCTACGGCGCCAGCGGCGAACACGCGGACTTCCCCGGGACCGTCTCGATCGGGCACGACGCGCTGCGCGTGGTCCTCGTGGAACTGGTGCGTTCGCTGTCCCGGTGGGCGGGCCGCGTCGTCTTCGTCAACGGCCACGGCGGCAACACCGCCACCCTCGACACGGCCCTCGCGCTGCTGCGGGCCGAGGGCCACGAGGCCGCCTGGACCGGCTGCGAGGTGCCGGGCGGCGACGCGCACGCCGGCCGCGCGGAGACCTCCGTACTGCTGCACCTGGCCCCGGAACGCGTACGGCTCGACGTCGCCGTCGCCGGTGACACCCGCCCCCTGGCCGTGCTGCTGCCGGAGCTGACCGCCCGCGGTGTCCGTGCCGTCTCGCCCTCCGGCGTGCTGGGCGATCCCGCCGGGGCCCGTGCCGAGGAGGGCCGCCGGGCCGTGGAGGCGATGGTGTCCGCGACGGTCCGCCGGATCACCGCGTGGACCTGCGACGCCAGGGGCCGCCTCGCCGACCCGGCACCCCCGAAGGCCGGACGCCGGTGACGCTCCCCGTCGGCTTCCGGGTCGAACTCGACCGGCACACCCGGGTGCTCGACGGCGGCCGGGCCCTCCTCGGCGGGTTCCCGGCCCGGCTGCTGAGGCTGACCCCGAGGGCCCGGCGGCTGCTCGCCGGCCGGACGCTCACCGTGCGGGACGCGGCGAGCGCGCTCCTCGTGGACCGCCTGCTCGACACCGGCATGGCCCATCCCGTCGCCGACTCGCTCCCGGAGCCGCCCGACCCCCGGTACACGGTCGTCGTACCGGTCCGCGACCGCCCACGCCAACTGGACCGGCTGCTGCGGAGCATCGGCACGGACATCTCGGTGATCGTCGTCGACGACGCCTCGCGGCGCCCGGCCGACGTGGCGGCGGTCGCCGCCGGCCACGGCGCCCGGCTCGTCGCGCTGGCCGCCAACACCGGACCGGCCGGCGCGCGCAACGCCGGGCTCCGTCTGGTCACGACCCCGTACGTGGTCTTCGCCGACTCCGACATCGTGCTGGACCCCGAGACCGTGCCCACCCTGCTGAGGCACTTCGCCGACCCCCTGGTCGCCCTGGCCGTGCCCCGCATCACCGGCCTGCCGGCCCCCGCCACGACCTGGATCGAACGGTACGAGAACGCCCGGTCCTCGCTGGACCTCGGCGCCCACCCGGCCCCGGTCCGCCCCGGCACCCCCGTCTCCTGGGCGTCCTCGGCCTGCCTCGTGGCACGGGTCGACGCGCTGGCGGAGGGCTTCGACGAGCGGCTGCGGGTCGGGGAGGACGTCGACCTGTGCTGGCGGCTGATCGCGGCCGGCCGCCGCGTACGGTACGAACCCGCGGTCCGGGCCGCCCACGAACATCGCGTACGCGTGGGGGACTGGCTCCTGCGCAAGGCCGTGTACGGAACCGGCGCGCAGCCGCTCGCCCGGCGCCACCCCGCGTACATCGCACCCGCCGTGTTCGCCCCCTGGAGCGCGGCGTTCGCCGCCGCGCTGCTCGTCCAGCGGCGCTGGTCGCTGCCGGCCGCGGGGGCGGTCCTCGGCGTCGTCACCCTGCGCATCGCCCGCAGACTCGACGGCACCCAGCACCCGTACCGGCTGGCCGCGGGGCTCACCGCCGACGGCGCGCTCGGCACCCTGGCGCAGAGCTCCGCGCTGCTGACCCGCCACTGGTGGCCGCTGACGGCCGTCGGCTGTACGGTCTCCCGCCGGCTGCGCAGGGCCGCCGCGGTCGCCGCTCTGGCCGATATCGCTCTTGAGTACCGGCGCGACGGCACTCCTCTCGACCCGCTCCGCTACGGCCTCGCCCGCCGCCTCGACGACCTCGCCTACGGGGCCGGAGTGTGGTTCTCGGCCCTGAAGGGCCGTTCCACCGCCGCGCTGCGGCCCCGCGTCATCCGCTGACACGGCTCAGTCCCGGTCAGCGGAAAGCGCGCAGCGGGTGCCCCTTCCCGGCGCCGACACTGGGGCCGTCCAGCCGCCGGCGACGCGCGGCACACGCGAAGGATCAGCCACCAGGAGGTGTGCGGCGTGACGCATGAAGTGATCGGTCGTGTCGAGGAGCTGGGCGCCGAACTGGCAGCACTCGCCGACGAGAACGAGTCACTCGGCAAACTGAGCGAGCGGACCGTCGAACTGCTCCGTTCCGCGGGGGTCATACGGCTCCTGCAGCCCAAGGAGTTCGGTGGATTCGGCGCCCATCCCCGGGACTTCGCCGAAGCGGTGATGGCCGTCGCCCGGCACGACGGGGCCGCCGGCTGGGTGTGCGGCGTCGTCGGGGTCCACCCGTGGGAGCTGGCGCAGATGGACCCGCGGCTCGCCCACGAGGTGTGGGACGAGGACCCGGACACCTGGATCGCCTCGCCCTACATGCCCAACGGCATCGCCGAGCCGGTGGACGGGGGCTACGTCCTCAGCGGGCGGTGGCCGTTCTCCTCGGGCAGCGACCACTGCGGCTGGGACTTCCTCGGCGCGCTCCTCGGGGACGGCAAGGGCAGGCCGGCCGGGCCCATCACGGTGCTGCACGTCGTGCTGCCCCGCCCGGACTACGAGATCGTCGACGGCACCTGGGACGTGATCGGACTGTCGGGCACCGGCAGCAAGGACGTCGTCGTCGACAAGGCGTTCGTTCCCGAACACCGCGTCATCAGGCAGGAGGCGGTCCAGGACGGGGCCGCCGCCGAGGCGGTCGGACTGACCGACACCCTGTACAAGCTGCCCTTCAGCTCGATGTTCCCGCTCGGGATCACCGCGGCGGTCATCGGCATCTGCGAGGGCGCGCTCGCGGTCCACCTGGCCCAGCAGCGCGAACGGGTCGCCGTCACCGGCGTCCAGGTGCGCGACGACCCGTACGTCCTCTACGCCGCCGGGGAGGCCGCGGCGGAGATCGCCGCCTCGCGGGTGCAACTCATCGACGGCATCAGCCGGTTGTACGACCAGGTCGAGGCCGGCCGGCCGATCACCCTGGAGGACCGGGCGAACGTACGGCGCAACCAGGTCCGTTGCGCCTGGCGGGCCGTCTCCGCCCTGGACGAGATCTTCGCGCGGTCCGGCGGGAACGCGATCCGGCGGGGCAACCCGATCCAGCGGTTCTGGCGGGACGCGCACGTCGGGCTCCAGCACATGATCCATGTGCCCGGCTCGGCGTACCACGCGAACGCCCTGGCCCAGATGGGACTCGAGCTGCCCGAGGCGATGCGCATCCTGATCTGACGCGGCCCCGGTGAGACCGAACAGGCAAGGAGGCCGTATGAGCGACGGCGTGACGCGTCCCCGGACGACGGACGCGATCGACGGGCGCCGGTTCCGTGACGTCCTGGGCAACTTCCCCACCAGCGTGGTCGCGATCACCACCACGGACGCCGAAGGCCGGCCGCACGGGATGATCGTCGGCACCTTCACGTCCGTGTCCCTGGCTCCGCCCCTGGTGTCCTTCCTGGTCGACCGCTCCTCCACGACCCTGGGGACGATCAGGACCGCGGGCCGCTTCTGCGCCAACGCGCTCGCGGGCGACCAGGAACGGCTGTCCCGCAAGCTGGCGGCCGGCCCGGCCCGGCAGCGGTTCGAGGACACGAGCTGGCGGCCGTCGGCGCTGGGCAGTCCCGTCCTGGACGGAATCGTCGCGTGGGTCGACTGCACGGTGGAGCAGGTCGTCGAGATCGGTGATCACTTGTTGGTCGTCGGGCGGGTCCACGACCTGCGCGTCGAGTCGATGAAAACCCCGCTGCTGTTCTTCCGGGGCGGTTACGGCGACTACCTGTCGAGCGCGGCGCTGCTGCTCGACAGGCTCGTCGGCTGGGACGAGATCGGTCGGTAGCAGCGAGCGAAAAAGGAGCCGCAGATGAAGAAGGACCTCTACATAAGACTGCAAAGAGTGTCGGCGTGGTGCGGAGTCGTCCTCTTCGTGGGATTCTTCGCCGCGTTCGCCGTGGGCGGTCTCACCCCGCCCATGAGCCCCACGGAGAACCCCGAGGACATCGTCGCCTTCCTCAAGGACCATCGCACGGGGATCCTCACCTGTGTCTCCCTGATGGTTCTGCTCATCCCGTTCGAGTACCCGTACGTCATCGTGACGAGCATGCAGCTGCGCCGGGTCGAGGGCGGCTGGGGGATGCTGTCCATGATCCAGCTCACCACGGGCATCATGGCCCCGGCCGGGTTCTTCTTCCCGCTCGCGATCCTCGCCGCCGCGGCCTACCGACCGGAGATCCACTCCGCCGACGTCCTGTCCGCGATGACCGACACCTTCTGGCTCATGTTCGTGGGCAACGCCTGCGTCTTCGTCCTCCAGGTCTGGTCGATCGGATACGCCGCGTTCATCGACCACACCCGGGAGAAGCCGGTCTTCCCGCGCTGGTACGGCTGGCTCAGCATGGCGCTGGGGGTGCTGCTCGTCCCGGGCGCCTTCGTCTTCCTCAACCGGACCGGACCGCTCGCCTGGGACGGACTTCTCGCGTACCTGCTCCCCTCGATCGCGTACGTCTTCTGGAAGATCGCCACGCCGTACGTGCTGCTGAAGGCGATCACGTCCGAGGAGAAGGAGCCGGCCGGGAAGCCGGAGGCCGAACCGGTGACCGTGTAGGACAGCCGCAGCACGGAGGCCGTGCCCCGCGATCCACATCGCGGGGCACGGCCTCGGGCGTCGTGCCGACGTCAGACCGAGAGGGCGAACCCGCCCGTCACGCGCAGCGTCTCCCCGGTGACGAACGACGCCTTGGACGAGACGAGATGGAGCAGCGCCTCGACGATGTCCTCCTCCCGGCCCGCCCGTTGGAGGATCTGCTCCCCGATGACACGCTCCGTCTCGGCGGGGGACAGCTGGGCCCGCACCGTGTCGGTGAGGACGAGGCCCGGCGCGATCGCGTTGACCCTGATGCCGTCGGCGGCGAACTCGCGCGCGAAGGACACCGTCAGGCCCCGGACGGCCAGTTTGGACACGCCGTAGACGCTGCGGTTCGCGTAGGCCGCCGACGACGAGATGTTGACGATGGAGGCGCCGGTCCGGCCCTTCATCGCCTCGCGGGCGGCGAGTGAGCAGATGACGACGCCCATGACGTTGACGTCGAGCACCCGCCGTACCCTGGCGAGGCCCAGCTCGGTGAACGGCCTGTTGTAGGCGGCGTGCAGGCCGGCGTTGTTGACCAGGATGTCGAGTCCGCCGTGGCGTTCGGCGATCTCGCGCACGACCGCGCCGACCCGCTCCTCGTCGGCCACGTCGCAGGCGACTCCCGTCACCCGGCCGCCCCGCGCGGTGAGTTCCGCCGCCGCCCCGGCCGCGGCGGCGCCGTCGATGTCGGCGAGCACGACCTGCGCGCCCAGGGCCGACAGCGCCTCGCCGAACGCCTTGCCGAAGCCCCGGCCGCCTCCCGTGACGAGGGCCACCTTGCCCTGGTGTACTGCGTCCTGCGGCGTCAGAACCTGGTTGTCCGGCATCAGAACCTCACTTCGGGCCGAACCGCTGGCCCGCGTCCAGACGCAGGCACTGGCCGTTCAGCATGGGGTTGTCGACGATCGCCAGGGCGAGCTTGGCGTACTCCTCGGGGCGGCCCAGGCGGCGGGGGAAAGCGGCGTCCTTCACCAGCGCGGCCCGCGTCTCGGCGGGGATCCGCTCGGTGGCGCCGGTCTCGAACAGGCTGGGCGCGATGGCGACGACGCGGATGCCGAGCGAGCCGAGGTCGCGGGCCATGGTGAGGCTCATCGCGGCGATCGCCGCCTTGGCGGCCGAGTAGGCGACCTGCCCGACCTGCCCCTCGAACGCGGCGATCGACGACGTGTTGACGATGACGCCGCGTTCGCCGGTGGTCTCGGGGCCCTCGGGGTCGTTGCGGCTCATGTGCGCGGCGGCCAGCCGGCTGATGTTGAAGGTGGCGACGGTGTTCAGGTCGAGCACCCGGCGGAAGGTCTCCAGGTCGTGCGGACCGTCCTTGCCGAGGGTGCGCCGCACGCTGCCGCCGCCGGCGGTGGTCACCGACACATGCAGTGCGCCGAGGGCCGTCACCGCGGCGTCCAGCGCGTCCCCGGTCGCCTCGAAGTCGGTCACGTCGACCGGGTGGAAGCTCCCGCCGAGCGCGGCGGCGACCTCCTCGCCCGCCGAAGCGGGGCGGTCGAGCACGGCGACGTCGGCGCCGCGGGCCGCGAGCAGCTCGGCGGTGGCCCGGCCCATGCCGGACGCGCCGCCGAACACCACGGCCTTCTTGCCCTTGATCTCCATCGGGAACCTTTCGGATCGTCGGCTCAGGCGGACGCGGGCGACCGCCCCAGGAGGGCGCACAGCCGCTCGCGGTGCACGGCGGCGTCGCCGTACAGCACGCTGTCGGCCCTGGCGCGGCGCAGGTGCAGGTGCAGGTCGTGCTCCCAGGTGAAGCCGATGCCGCCGTGCAGCTGGAGTGCCCGGGCCGCGACCTCGCCGGTCCCGGAGGCGGTGTACGAGGCGGCGGCGCAGGCCGCTCGGGCGGTGTCGTCGGCGCCCGCGTCGGCGGCCATCGCCGCCCAGTACGTGGCGGCGCGGGTGCCGTGCACCAACAGCGCCATGTCGGCGCACGCGTGCTTGACGGCCTGGAACGATCCGATCGGCCGGCCGAACTGCACGCGGCTCCTGGTGTGTTCGACGGTGAGCTCCAGCATCCGCTCCATCACCCCGAGCGCGTCGGCGCACCGCAGCACCGAGGCCTCGTCGAGCAGCCGCTGCATCTCCTCGGGCCCGCCGGTCAGGCGGCGTCCGTGCGGTACGCGCACCCCCTCGAGCCGGATCTCGTGGAACGAGCGGGTCAGGTCCAGGGTCCGCTGCCGTCGGACGGCGACGCCGGGAGCCGCCCGGTCGACCAGGAACGACGCAGGGGCCCCGTCCTGGCGTGCGGTGACGAGGAGCCAGCGGGCGCCGCCCGCGTCCTGCACCGCCGTCTTGACGCCGTCGAGGACGTATCCGTGCCGGTCGGGGCGGGCGGTGGCGCGGACCCCGTCGAGGGACCAGGGGGCACGCGGTTCGGCGAAGGCCCAGGTGGCCCAGCCCGCTCCCGCGGCGAGCGCGGGCAGGACCTCGGCCCGCAGCTCGGGCGGCCCCGCGGCGGCCAGCGCCCGGCCGACGATCGCGGTGGGCGCGAACGGGCCCCGCCCGAGCGCGCGCCCCGTCTCACTCGCGACGAGGGCGAGTTCCACCAGGCCCTGGCCGGCGCCGCCGTACTCCTCGGGCAGGCCCAGACCGGGCCAGCCGAGACCGGCCGTCAGCCGCCACACCTCGGGATCGACGTCCTCGTCGCGATCCGCCCAGGCCCGGACGTGCTCCATCGGGGCCCGGTCCGACAGCAGCTCGCGCGAGGCCGCGCGCAGCATGTCCTGCTCCTCGCTGAACTCGAAGTCCATCAGAACAAGGTATCCTCTACTGCCCTCGCGGTCGAGCTGTTCAGTCGATTCATCAGGTAGTCCATCCATCTCTCCTCGAGTTAAGTGCCCTTAATCTCTGCCGATCGTCGGTCGCTCAGCGGGCGGCCCAGCTGACGGTCTTGGTCTGGAGGTACTCGTCCAGGCCGAACTCGCCCCACTCCCGGCCGAGTCCGCTCTGTTTGTAGCCGCCGAACGCGGCTCGCGGATTCACCCCGGCGCTGCCGCCGTTGATCGTCACACCGCCCGCCCTGATGCGGGACGCGAGCTCGTACGCGGCCACGGTGTCGGCGCTCCAGACGGCGGCCGCGAGGCCGTAGGGGCTGTCGTTCGCGATCCGCACCGCCTCCTCGTCCGTGGCGAACGGGATGACGACGCCGACCGGTCCGAAGAACTCCGTGCGCGCGATGGTCATGCCGTTGTGGACGTCGGCGAAGAGGGTCGGTTCGACGAAGTGGCCCCGGTCGAGGCCGGCCGGACGCCCGCCGCCGTGGACGAGGCGCGCTCCCTCCTCCTCGCCGACCCGGATCAGCTTCTCGACCTTGTCCCGCTGCGCTTCGCTGATCAGCGGGCCCATGGTGGTGGCCGGGTCGGCCGGATCGCCGACCCTGACCCGGGTGAGGGCGGCGGTCAGCCGGGCGACGAACTCGTCGTGGACGGACTCGTGCACGAGCGTGCGGGTCAGCAGGGAACAGCCCTGCCCGGCATGGGTGGTGATGCCGGAGAACGCGGAGCGGACCGCGCCGTCGAGGTCGCCGTCGGCACGGACGAGGCTCGCCGACTTGCCGCCGAGTTCGAGGACGACCTTCTTCAGGGAGGCGGCGGCCTGGGCGTGGACCATGCGTCCGACGGTGTCGGACCCGGTGAAGCTGACGAGGTCCACCATGGGATGAGTGGTCAGCACACGGCCGGCCTCGGCATCACCGGTGACGATGTTCAGCACGCCCGGCGGCAGCCCCGCGGCGTCCGCGAAGTCGCCGATCAGCAGGGACTCCAGGGGAGTGGCGGGCGCCGGTTTGAGGACGGCGGTGCAGCCCGCCGCGAGCGCCGGGATCACCTTCATCATGCTGAGGAAGAAAGGGAAGTTGTAGGCGGAGATCAGGGCGCAGACGCCGAACGCCTCGCGGCGCAGCACGCCTTGGGAGATGCCGACGCCGGGCGCGATCGTCGCGTCCATCGGGCGCTCCCAGCCGAAGGCCGGGATCACCCGCTCGGCCATGTCGCGCAGATGCGCCACCGGGACCCGGGTCTGCAGAGTCTCGGCCAGTGCGCGGACCGAGCCCGCCTCGGCCATGTTGACGGCCACGAGTTCGGGCAGCCTGCGCTCCATCTCGTCGGCCATGCGCAGCAGGACGGCGGCCCGTTGCGCGGGCCTCATACGCGGCCAGGGTCCCTCGTCGAAGGCGCGCCGGGCCGCTTCGACGGCCTGGCGTACGTCCGCGGGCGACGAGTCCGGGACCTCCGCGACCGTCTCCTCCGTCGCCGGATTGCGGACGGGCACCGGGGTGTCCGAACGGCCGTCGGTCCGGCGCCCGTCGATGTAGAGCTGCGAAGAGAACGAGTAAGCCGTCGCCATGTGCCGTCTCCTGATCGCCCACGGACGCCATGCGCGTCCATTTAAGTGTACTGAATTATGGCGGCCGCAGAAGAGCTTGGCATCGGCGGCTTTGTGTCAGCGCTCTGTCAGCTTTCGATGCCTCGGCCGAACGATGATTCCGTATGCTGAATCATTGACTGGACCGGTCGGTACAGCTAACTTCGGCACCATCCGCGGGGTGGGTTCTGCAACGAACGACGAGGTTCGAAAGAGGTACCGCCTGTGTTCAAGGAATTTGTCGTGTCCGGTGATTCGCACATCATCGAGCCGGTCGATCTCTTCAAGACCCGGCTGCCCGAACACCTCAGGGAACGGGCCCTGTGGGAAGAGGAATTCACGCTCGACGAGCCGATCGTCGAGGGCGGGCACACCGAGTTCAAGAAGCTGCACACCATCGGCTACGACGGCTGGACCATCTCCAAGTACCGGCAGTTCGGCGGGCAGACCCCGGACGGCGAGCCGCAGCACATCATCCGGGACATGGACCTCGACGGCGTCGACGCCTCGGTGATGTTCCCCAACCTGTCGCTGTTCGTGCTGTTCACCGACGACCACGAACTGTCGATGGCGCACGCACGCGTGTGGAACGACTACATCGCCGAGCGGTTCCTGCAGTACAGGAAGCGGCTGCGCCCGACGGCGGCGATCCCGGTCACGGACATCCCCGAGGCCGTCGCCGAGATCGAGCGGTGCGCGCGCCTCGGGCTCGGAGCGATCCTGATCCCGGAGACCCCGCCCGTGCCGTACGCGTCGCGGAGTTACGACCCGTTGTGGGCGGCCGCCCAGGCGCACGGGATGCCGGTGTTCATCCACGTCGCCACGGGCGGGGTGAAGACGAAGGAGAGCACCTCGGAGACGGCGCTCACCGTCCGGAGCATGATGACGGCCGTCAACATGGGCAAGGGCCAGCTGACCGACGACATGGTGTCGGGCCGCCTCCAGAACTCCGCGGCCGGGTTCTCCAGCCCGCAGCGCATCATCGCCGACCTCGTCGGCGGCGGCGTCTGCGAGCGGTTCCCCACGCTCCACTTCAACCTGATCGAGTTCAGCGCCGGCTGGCTGGTCTCCTACATGGGCTTCATGGACAAGTCCTTCCGGACCGGCATCGGCCAGGACCCGGACTGGTGGCTCGGCTTCTGGGACGACAGCCGCTCGCCGAAGGAGCAGTCGGCCATGGGGCGGCTGTTCACCATCAACGGCAAGTGGCCCTACCCCCTCAAGCCCAGCGAGTACATCCGGCGCCAGATCCACGTCCAGTTCGCGGACGACCCGACCGCCGTCAAGGCCCGCCACATCACCGGGGTGTCGACGGTCATGTGGGGCAACGACTACCCCCATGCCGAGGGGACGTTCCGCAGCAGCGCCGAGTGCATCGCGGACAACTTCGACGACTCCGTCTCGGACGAGGACCGCGCGGCCATCCTGGGCGGCACCCTCGCCGGCGTCGTGCACTTCGACACCAGCGAGAAGCTCGCCCCCGTCACCGAGGGTGCCTGACCGCGCCCGGGCCGTGCGCCGGTCCCGGGTGGTCCCGGGCGTGACCGCCCGGGACCGGCGCTCCGCCCGGCGTCAGACCGGGTCGGGTACGGCGTCGACCAGGGCCAGGGCGGCCCGGGCGTAGGCCGCCCGGCGCCTGGGGCTCACCAGGAAACTCGGCGGTGCGAAGTAGCCGATGTCGCGGGGGAGCGAACCGGCGCGGCGCGCGAGGGCGTCCTCGGCGTCGGCCGTCGTCCCGCAGACGGCGATCCCGGTGAGCATCTCGTCGGTGACCGCCCGGGCCATCTCGTCGGTGTCACCGACCCGGAACGCCGCCCGGATCCGGGCGACGGGCTCCTCCCAGCCGTGGTGGGCGACGTACGGGTCGTACGTCCTGACGGTGAGATAGAAGGCGATCATCCGACGGGCGTCGGCGACGGCGCGTTCGGGTGCCGTGTCGTCGACCGCCGTGATGATCCAGCCGTGTTCGAGCGGACGCGCGCCGGCCCGGTCCCCTGCGCTCGCGCCGTCTGCGACCGAGGGGCGTACGACCTCGTTCCACCAGGAGCCGGTGAACAGCCCGTGCCCGACGACACCGTCGGCGACCCGGCCGGCGGTGGCGGCCATACGGGTGTTGAACGCGGCGAGCAGGACGGGGATGTCCAGCCTGCCGAGCACCGGAGCGCGGACGTCGGCGTCGAGCGCGTAGAACTCGCCGGCGTAGCGGACCCGGTCGCCGTTCTCCGCGTGCAGCCAGGCCCGCACGGCGCCCACGGTCTCGGCGATCCGGGCCACCGGACGCTCGGCGGGCACGCCCAGCCAGTCCCGGTTGATCCGGAACGCCGCGCTGCCCAGGCCGACGAACAGCCGGCCCGGTGCCAGGGCGTGCAGCTGGCGCAGGGCGGTGGCGTGCGCGTAGGGGGTGCGGGCGAACGCGTAGGCGATGGCGGGGCCCGCCAGGGCGCGTTCGGTGTTCGCCACGATGTCGGCCACGGTGAGGTAGGCGTCGTGGCCGGCGAACTCCCCGGCGCAGAAGGCGCCGACGCCGGCCTGCTCCGCCTCCCGTCCGACGTCCCGGCCGGGCCAGGGCATGCCGAACCGCATGAGAGCCTCCCGTCGAATGCCCGAAGCCGGGCCGCGTGCTCCGTAAAAAAGTACACTTATTTAGGAGAGGTTAGGGGAGCGTCAGCGCAGTGTCCACTGCCCCCGGGGCACCGCGGAGCGGTCGACGCCGGCCTGCCCCACCGGGTTTCCGATCTGGGTGTACGACAGGCCGGTGCGCAGTGCCTGGGTGCGGGTCGAGTCGAGCGACTCCCAGATCGCCCGCACGGTGCCCTGGACGGCGGCGGGCGGTTTGGCGGCGATGATGCGTGCGATCCGGTCGGCCCGGTCCCACAGCTCCTCGCGCGGCAACACCTCGCTGACCAGGCCGATCTGCAGGGCACGCGCGGCCGACACCCGCTCGTCCAGGCCGAGCAGGGCGATGCGCAGAGCCTCGCCGAGCGGGATGCGCCGGGCGAGACCGATCGGTTCCAGGGCCGCGGTCAGGCCGTAGCTGACATGCGGGTCGAAGAACGTGGCGTCCTGCGAACAGATCAGGATGTCGGCCTCGTTGAGCCAGTAGAAGGCGCCGCCGGCGGCCATCCCGTGCACGGCGCACACCAGGGGTTTCCACACCTGGTTCAGCTTCGGCGAGAGGTACTCCCCGGGATCGGTCTGCGACCAGACGTTGGGATGGCGGTCGATGCCCTCCTTCACGTCCATGCCGGTGCAGAACGCCCGGTCGCCGGCGCCGCGCAGCACGACGACCCGCACGTCGTCGTCGGTCTTGACGGTGCGCCAGAGAGTGGCGAAGTCCTCCAGCATCTCCTGGTTGAAGCCGTTCATGACCTCGGGCCGGTTGAGGGTGATCGTGGCGACGTGGCCGGTCACCTCGAACAGCACGGTCCTGAGTTCCATCCGGCAGCTCCGTTCTCGACGCGATCGGGGAAAGTAGTATACTTTTCTCTGGTTACTCGGTGCCAGTGATCGGCACCACGAGAGCCGCGGAGGACACTGCGATGAGGCCACGCGTGGGGCAGATGCTCGCCAGTACGGTCGACCCGACGGCGGTGATCGTCGTGCGGTGCCCGGACGAGGAGCTGGAGATCACCTGCGGCGGGGCCGCCATGGTGGAGGGGACCGCGCCGGGATCCCTCACCGGTGCGCCCGACCCCGAACTGATGGGCGGTTCGCTGCTCGGCAAGCGGTACGCCGACGAGGACCTCGGCGTCGAACTGCTCTGCACGAAGCCCGGACCGGGCACCCTGGCGCTGAACGGCGTTCCGCTGCCGGTGAAGAGCGCCAAACCGCTCCCGGCCTCGGACTGAGGGGCGGGGGAGCCCCGTGAACATATCGATGCTGTCGGACATGGCCGCCGAGGGTTTCGGCGACCGGGTCGTCATCGGGCGCACGGACGACGGGCTGACCGCTCGCCGGCTGCGTGAACTGGCGGCCGGCGGAGCACACCTGGTGCGCGCGGCCGACGCCGACGCGATCGTGTACCTCGCCGTGAACGGTCCGGCCCTCCCGGTCGCGCTGTTCGCGGCCGCCCGCGCCGGGGTGCCCCTGGTGCCCGTCAACTACCGCCTGGGCGCCGCCCAGCTCGACGCGCTGCTGGCCAACCACCCGCGCGCGCTGGGCATCGCCGATCCGGAGCACGGCGAGGCCCTGCGCCGTGCCGGGCTGACGGCGCACACCCCGGCCGAGTGGCTCGCCCGGGCCGCGCGCCACCCCGGCTCCGGCCCCGGCCCCGCAGCCGACGATCCGCCGCCGCCCGCACCGCCCGCCGTCCTCATCTACACGAGCGGGACGACCTCCGCGCCCAAGGGCGTGCTCCTGCGCCACCACCACCTGGTGTCCTACGTGCTCGGCACGGTGGAGTTCGCCGCGGCCGACCCCGACGCGGCGGCCCTGGTGAGCGTCCCGCCCTACCACATCGCCGCCGTGTCCAACGTGCTGACCAACCTCTACGCGGGACGCCGGACCCTGACCCTGGAGCAGTTCACACCGGACGGCTGGCTCGGCCTGGTACGGGAGCAGCGGATCACCCACGCGATGGTGGTGCCGACGATGCTCGCCCGCCTCATGGACACCGGCGGCCTCGACCGGTCGGTGCCCTCGCTGCGCGCACTCGCCTACGGCGGGGCCCGGATGCCGGTACGGGTCATCGAGACCGCGCTGCGCGTCTGGCCGCACGTGGACTTCGTGAACGCCTACGGGCTCACCGAGACCTCGTCCACCATCACGGTCCTGGGGCCGCAGGAGCACCGGACGGCCGCCGCGAGCGCCGATCCGGCGGTACGGGCCCGGCTCGGTTCGGCCGGACTGCCGGTGCCGGGTGTCGAACTGGAGGTCCGTGACGCGTCCGGCGCGGTCGCGGCCCCCGGCGGGACCGGGCAGATCTGGGTGCGCGGCGAGCAGGTGTCGGGCGAGTACGCCGGGCACGGCTCCGCGTTCGACGAGCGGGGCTTCTTCCACACCCGCGACCGGGGCCGCATCGACCCGGACGGCTATCTCCACATCGAGGGCAGGGCCGACGACACGATCATCCGCGGTGCCGAGAACATCGCGCCCGCCGAGATCGAGGACATCCTGCTGGGCCACCCGGACGTGCTCGACGCGGTCGTCGTCGGCGTCCCGGACGAGGAATGGGGCCAGCGGATCGAGGCGGTGGTCGTCCTGCGCGACGGTGTGGCGATCGACCCGGACGCCCTGCGCGCGCGGGTGCGCGGCACGCTCCGCGGCTCCAAGACACCGGACCGCATCACCCGCTGGCCCGAACTGCCCCGTACCCCGACCGGCAAGCTCGTGCGCCGCGACATCGTCGAGGCGCTGACCGCCGGCGGCCGTCGGGCCGGGGACCGGCGGGGACCGACAGGGACGAGGACATGAGCGTCGTCGCGGACAGTGCCGACCGGACGGCGGAGTTGACGCGACGGACAGCGGTCGCGGTCCGCGGCTGGGCTCCCGGGGCCGCCGTGGAGTCGGTCGAGCCGCTCACCGGCGGCACGTCCAGCCTCACCTACGTGGCCGTGCTGTCGGGTGTCCCCGCCGGACACGAGCGCGTCGTCCTCAAAGTGGCCCCGCCCGGTCTGGAACCGGTCCGCAACCGGGACGTACTGCGCCAGGCCCGGCTGATGCGACTGCTGGCGGGTGTGCCGGGGGTGCGGGTGCCGGAGGTGCTGTTCTCCGACCAGGGTGCGCCGACGGCTCGGCAGCCCTTCGTGGCGATGGAGCTCGTGGCCGGTCAGTGCGTGGAACCGGTGCTCGTGCCGCGGGGAACCGTCCCCGCCGGCCAGGTACGGGCCCGCGCCCTCGACGCGGCCCGGATGCTCGCGCACCTGCACCGGGTGGACCCCAAGCGGACCGCCCTGGCCGTGGAACCCGTCGTCACCCTCGGCGCCGAGATCGACCGCTGGACCCGGGCGTTCACGACCGTGCCCGAGGACCTGCGCACCGGGTACGAGGCCGTCGGGGAAAGGCTGCGCGCCACGATGCCCGCCGCGATGATGCCGGTCGTCACCCACGGCGACTACCGGCTCGGCAACACGCTCTGCGACGCGGACTCGGTCAACGCCGTCATCGACTGGGAGATCTGGGCGCTCGGCGATCCCCGGGTCGACATCACCTGGCTGACCTTCTTCACCGACGAGGCCCGCCACCCGGCGTCCCCGTCGGGGGAGCCGACCGGGATGCCGGGGAAGGCGGAACTGATCGACGCCTATCAGGAGACGCGGGGCGAGGCGTTGCCGCACCTGTCCTGGTTCGAGGCGCTGACCAAGTACAAGGAGTCCGCCGCGACCGCCCTGCTGATCAAGCGCGGCCGTAAGGCGGGGCAGTTGACCGACATGCACCGGCGCATGCTCCCGGCGCTTCCGGTGCTCCTGGCCGAGGCGACGCGGTTGCTCGGCCGAGCGGTCTGAGCCGCCCCGGGACGCCGCGCTCCGAGGGGCGCCGCGCTCCGAGGGACGCGGGGCTCCGACGGGCGCGGACCTCTGAAAAGTGCGGCTCCGCCGCGCGGGCGCGACTGGCCCCCACCTGCCCGCGGCCGACGAACCAACCGACCCGCGGCGAACGAGCCAACCGGCCCGCGGCCGATTAACCGCGGAGCCGGCGGAGCCTCAGTACAGCCCGCCGTCCACCCGGATCAGTGACCCCGTGGTGTAGCTGGAGGCGTCGCTCGCCAGGTACAGCGCCGTGCCGATGATCTCCTCCGGCCTGCCGGGCCGGCCGACCGCGCTGCGTGTGCTCCGGCGCTTCTCCTCGGACCAGGCCTGGGCGATGTCGGTCAGGAACGGACCGGCCGAGATGGTGTTGACGCGCACCTTCGGGCCGTACTCCAGGGCGAAGACGGTGGTCAGCGCGTTGAGCGCGGCCTTCGCGCCGGCATAGGGGCCGAACCGCGGCTGGGGGAACAGCGCTCCCGAGGAGGAGATGTTGATGATCGAGCCGCCGTCTCCCTCGGACATCCGCCGCCCGACCAGCGAGGCGAGCCGGAACGGGCCCTTGAAGTTGACGCCGACGACCTTGTCGAACAGCTCCTCGCCGGTCTCCTGCGAGGAGGGCGCCAGCGGTGACATGCCGGCGTTGTTCACGAGGACGTCGACCCTCCCGAACTCCTCGTACGCGGTGTCGGCCAGCCGGCCGAGGTCGTCCCAGTGACCCACGTGCGCGGCGACCGGCAACGCGCGCCGGCCGAGGCCGCGGACCTCGGCCGCGACCGTCTCGCACGCGTCGAGCTTGCGGCTGGCGATCACCACGTCGGCGCCCGCGGCGGCGAAGGCCCGCACCATCTCCCGCCCCAGGCCCCGGCTGCCCCCGGTGACGAGCGCGACCTTGCCGGACAGGTCGAACAGGCCGGCCGGGCCGGGGGAGTCCACGTCGTTCATCCGTCCACCCGGCCGCTGAGAGCGTCGTCGCCGATGATGTGCGCGTACCGCTTGCGGGCGGCCTCCCGCTTCGGCGGGATGTGCTCGCTGGGGAACAGCCCCTCGGCCGGCCGGTGGTTCTTCAGCAGCTGCTTGGCGATGGTGGTGCGGTGCACCTCGGTCGGGCCGTCGGCGAGGGCGAGGTTCGGCGCGGCCATCCACCACTTCGCGAGCGGGAGTTCATCGGTGGTGCCGAGCGACCCGTGCAGGTGCACCGCCCGCTGGACGATGTCGTGCAGCACCTTGGCCGTCTGGACCTTGCACATGGCGACCTGGGTGCGTGCGGCGCCGTGCGGCCGGGTGTCGATGAGCCAGGCGGTGTGCAGGACGAGCAGCCGGAACTGCTGGAGCTCCACCCAGGAGTCCGCGATGAACTGCTGCACCGCCTGTTTCTCGGCGAGCAGGGTCCCCTGGGTGCGGCGGGACAGCGCCCGCTCGCACATCATGTCGAAGGCGCGCGTGCACTTGCCCACCGTGCGCATCGCGTGGTGCACACGGCCGCCGCCGAGGCGGGCCTGGGCGACCTCGAAGCCCTTGCCCGGGCCGCCGAGCATGGCGTCGAGGGGGACGCGGACCTGGTGGTAGCGGAGGTAGGCGTGGATGCCCTCGTCGAGGGAGCCGCGCTCGTCCATCGTGCCGACGTTGCGCTTGATCTCGATGCCGGGCGTCTCGGCCGGCACGATGAACATCGACATGCGGGCGTGTGGCGGCGCGTCCGGGTCGGTGACGGCCATGACGATGAGGAAGGCCGCGTAACGGGCGTTGGAGGAGAACCACTTCTCCCCGTCGATCACCCACTCCTCGCCGTCCCGCCGGGCGCGGCAGACGAACTCCTTGGGGTCGGCTCCGGCCTGCGGTTCGGTCATCGAGAAGGTGGAGACGATCTCGCCGTCGAGCAGCGGCCGCAGATAGCGGGCCTTCTGCTCCGCGGTGCCGAACATGGCGAGGATCTCGGCGTTGCCGGTGTCCGGGGCGGCGGTGCCGAACACCGTCGGGGCCCAGTAGGAGCGGCCGAGGATCTCGTTGAGGAGGGCGAGTTTCACCTGGCCGTAGCCGGGGCCGTCCAGTTCGGGGCCGAGGTGACAGGCCCACAGCCCCTGCTCCCGGACCTGCTGCTGCAGCGGCCGCAGAATCGCGCGGGCCTTCTCGTTGCGGGTGTCGTACGGGTCGCCGCCGTGCGGGAACAGCAGGTCCAGCGGCTCGACCTCCTCGCGTACGAAGGCCGCGGCCCAGTCCAGCCCGGCCTGGAACTCAGGGTCGATCGTGAAATCCAGCATGGCGAAAACAGTATACTTTTTGGCCCCTCTCGGTCCATACTCTGGGGCAGAGTTGGCGCATTGGGTATGCGCAATAGCGATGAGCCGCAGAGGAGTTGGTCCGATGCAGAGGCCGATGGAGGGCGTGCGGGTGCTCGAAGTCGCCCAGTTCACCTTCGTCCCGGCGGCGGGTGCCGTGCTCGCGGACTGGGGCGCCGACGTGATCAAGATCGAGCACGCCGAACGCGGCGACGCACAGCGCGGGCTGGTCCGGGTGCTCGGCTACGAGGCCGCCAGCGAGGGTTCGTCGTTCTTCCCGATCATGGAGGGGCCCAACCGCGGGAAACGCAGCGTCGGCCTCGCCCTGGAGAAGCCGTCCGCGCGCCGCGTGCTGGAGGAGCTGATCCGGACCAGCGACGTGTTCCTCACGAACTTCCTGCCGGAGGCGCGGGCGAAGCTCCGGATCGACGTGGAGGACGTACGGGCGGTCAACCCCGACATCGTCTACGTCCGCGGCAGCGGCTTCGGCGCCCGCGGGGACGAGGCCGGCAAGGGCGGCTACGACAGCACCGCCTTCTGGGCGCGCGGCGGCAGCGCCGCCGGCGTCACCCCGCCCGGCGCGGACCGGATGACGCGGATGCCCGCGGGCGCCTACGGCGACTCGATGGGCGGCATGGCGCTCGCCGGAGGCATCGCCGCCGCCCTCTACTCCCGTGCCACGACCGGTGAACCGTCCGTGGTGGACGTGTCGTTGGTCGGCGTCGGCGCCTGGGCGACGCAGTTCACGGTCAACCTCGCGCTGATGACCGGCGGCCCGCTCCCGGTGAACACCCCGCCCCGGCACGGCTCGGCCACCAATCCGCTCATCGGGGCCTATCGCACCGCGGACGGCCGCTGGATCGAACTGTCGATGCTGCAACCCGGCCGGTACTGGGCGGAGTTCTGCAAGCTGGCCGGACGCGAGGAACTGTGCGGCGACGAACGCTTCGACAGCACCGAGAAGCTGATGGCCAACGCGGCCGAGGCCGCCGGGATCGTGGCCGGCCTCGTCGCGGCCCGCCCCTTCGCGGAGTGGGTCGAGATCCTCTCCCGGGGGGAGGGCCAGTGGGCGGCCGTGCAGAACGCCTGGGAGGTCGGCCAGGATCCCGCCCTGCGCGCCAACGGACTGATCGCCCCCGTCGTGGACGCCGACGGAGTCGACCGTGAACTGGTCGCGAACCCGGTCCAGTTCGACGAGACGCCGGCCGGCCTCACCCGGGCACCCCAGTTCGCCGAGCACACCGACGAGGTCCTGCGCTCGCTGGGCCTCACCGAGGACGAGCTGATCGCGCTCAAGATCGACGGTGCGGCGACGTGACGGACGGACCCGAGGTACGACGGAAGGAGCCGTGATGCGTACGACACCCGAACCGGACGGAACCCACGACGGTCTGCCCGCCTATCACTTCGACAACCGGCTCGGCGGCCCGGTCCTCAGCCATCAGGAGCGCTGGGACGAGATGGCCGGCGCCCACTCCGGGTTCCGCAGCACCGTCGCCCGCGGCTACTGGGTCGTCACGGACGGCCCGCAGGTGCAGCAGGCACTCCAGGACTGGCGGACCTTCTCCAACAAGTCGGTGACCGCGCTCGAGGCGGACCCGAAGTTCCTGTGGATCCCCGAGATGCTGGACCCGCCCGTGCACAGCGTGTGGCGGCGCCTGCTCGGCCGCTACTTCTCCCCGAGTGCCGTCGCCGCCCGGGAACCGGAGGTCCGCCGGGTCGCGGCGGAGATGATCGACGCCCTGGCGGGACGCGACGGCGACGACGTGCTCGACGCGTTCGCACGCCGCTTCCCCACCGTGATCTTCATGCGCCTGATGGGCCTGCCGGAGGAGGACCTGCCCGTCTTCCTCGCGTGGACCCACGCGCTGCTGCACCTGTCCCACGCCGAGGACCCGGACGGCGCACGGCAACTGGCCGCCATGCGGGAGGTGTCCGCGTACTTCGAGGAACAGATCGCCCTGCGCCGCAGGACGCCGCGCGACGACCTGCTGTCCCACGCCATGACCTGGACGATCGACGGCGATCCGATCGGCGACCGGGACATGCACGCCTTCTGCGTCCTGATGTTCCAGGCGGGCTTCGACACGGTCCCGATCTCCATCGGCTGGGCGCTCTACCACTTCGCCACCCATCCGGAGCAGCGGGCCGAGATCCTCGCCGACCCCTCGCTCGTTCCCACCGCCGTGGAGGAGATCCTCCGCGTCTACTCGTTCGTCGTCCCGGCACGCAAGGCGACGAGGGACGTCGAGATCGGCGGGTGTCCGGTCAGGGCCGGCGAGATGGTGATGCTCCCGCTGGCGGTCACCAACCGCGATCCCGGGCGGTACGACCACCCGCTGGAGGTGGACCTGCACCGCAGGGCCACCAACCACATCGCGTTCGGCTCGGGCCCGCACCGCTGTCTGGGCTCGCATCTCGCCCGCCTCGAACTCAACGTCGCGGTCGAGGAATGGCACCGGCGCATCCCCGACTACCGGGTCGCACCCGGCCAGGAGCTCCGGCAGCACGGCAACATGTACGGCATCACGTCGCTGCGGCTGCAGTGGTGAGGGGCCGGCCATGACGCATCCCCTCCGCACGGCGGATCTCTACCACACCGGCATCGTCGTCCCGGACATCGACGCCTGGAAGGCCCGGATGGGCGAGGTCGCCGGCTACCGGTGGACCCGGACCATGTCCGCCGAGCTGCCGGTCCGGCTCGCCGACGGCGACCGGGTGCTGAACCTCCGCTACGCGTACTCGCTGGACGCCCCGCACCTCGAACTCGTGCAGGAGATCCCCGGGACGCCGTGGACCGCGTCCGCGCACACCGCGACGCACCACCTGGGCTACTTCTGCGACGACCTCGCGACGACGTCGCACCGGCTGGCGGAGTCCGGCTTCGCCCTGGAGGCCTGCGCGGTGATCGACGGGACACCGTCGGTCTTCGCCTACCACCTGGCCCCCTCCGGGCTCCGGATCGAGATCGTGGACCGTGCCCGGATGCCCGACTTCTCCGCCTACCTGCGGTCGAAGACGCCCGAGTGACCACCGAGGACGCGAAAGACGTGGCACCGACCTTCACCTCCACCCCCGTCTCCACCTCCACCCCCTTCTCGACCCCCGTCTCCACCTTCACCGACGAGCACGAAGAGCTCCGCTCGACCCTGCGCCGCTTCCTCGCGGACAAGGCGCCGAGCGGGGCGGTACGCCGGGCGATGGAGTCCGAGCAGGGCCACGACCCGGCGCTCTGGCGCCAGATGGCCGGCCAACTCGGCCTGCACGCCATCGCGTTGCCACCGGAACACGGCGGCTTCGGCGGCGGACCGGTCGAGTTGGGGATCGTCCTGGAGGAACTCGGCCGGGTCCTGCTGCCCTCGCCGTACTTCGCCACCGTGGCCCTCGCCGGACAGGCCCTCGCCGCGTCCGGCGACGACACGGCGAAGGCGCGCTGGCTGCCCGCGATCGCCGACGGCTCGCTGACCGGCACGCTGGCGCTGGCCGAGGAGAGCGGATCGTGGCACCTCGCGGACGTGACGGCCGAGGCCGTGCACGGCGACGGCGCCTGGCGGGTCTTCGGCACGAAGATGTTCGTCGTGGACGGCCACAGCGCCGACCTGGTCCTCGTCGTGGCCCGCGCCGACACGGGTCCCGCGCTGTTCGCCGTCGACGGTGCCGCGCCCGGAGTGACCCGCACCCGGCTGGAGACGCTCGACCCGACCCGGCGGCTCGCGCGCATCGACCTCGACGGCGCCCCGGCGCTGCGGGTCGGCCCGCCGGGCGACGCCACCGGATATCTGCGCCGGGTGCTCGACCTCGCGGCCGTGGCACTGGCCGCCGAGCAGGTCGGCGGGGCGCGGGCGTGTCTGGACGCGGCGGTGGAGTACGCCGGGACGCGGGTGCAGTTCGGCCGCCCCATCGGGTCGTTCCAGGCCGTCAAGCACAAGTGCGCCGACATGCTGCTGAAGGTCGAGGCCGCGCGGTCGGCGGCGTACCACGCGATGTCCGTGGCGGCCGTGGCGACCGGGGCGCCGGGCGGGCCGCCGGCGCCCGCGGTGGAGGGGAGCACGGACGGACTGCCCGTCTGCGCCGCCCTCGCCGCCGCGTACTGCGCCGACGCCTTCACCCACGTGGCCAAGGAGAACATCCAGATCCACGGCGGCATCGGCTGCACGTGGGAGCACGACGCGCACCTCCAGCTGAGGCGCGCGAAGTCGTCCGAGCAGCTCTTCGGAAGCCCGGCGACGCACCGCGCTCGGCTGGCGGACCTGGTCGGGATCTCCGTGGCCACGGCGACGAAAGGCTGATCACGTGGGAATTCGCGACCGCCTGTCCCGGCTGCTGGCCGAGGCCGCCGCCGACGCCGAGGCGATCGAGTACGACGGGCTGTGGTGGACCTGGGGGCAGGTCCAGGGCACCGCGCGCCGGCTCGTCGAGGAACTCGACGCGGTGGGCGCGCAGGACGGCGCCCGCGTCGGCGTCGTCCTGGAGAACCGGCCCGAGCACGTCGCCGTGGTCGCCGCGGTGATCGCCTCCGGGCGCTGTCTGGTGATGCTGAGCCCGCTCCAGCCCGCCGCGCGGCTCGCCGCCGACATCGCCCGCTGTGAGCTGCCCGTGGTCGTCTCCGGCGCCGAACCCCTCGCCCGCGAGGGCGTCCTGGCGGCGGTGACCGCCCGGGGCGCGGCCCTGGAGCTGGGCACGGACGGCACCCTGCGGCCGGTGGGCGGTACGGCGCCCGCCGATGCGCCCGCCCACCCCGGTGTCGCCGTGGAGATGCTCACCTCCGGCACCACCGGGCCCCCCAAACGCGTCCCGCTGCGCATCGGCCAGCTGGACCAGGCGCTGGTCTCCGGCGGGCAGACCCCGAAGCCCGAGAGACTGCTGTCGAGGTCGGCGTCGCTCGTGGCCACCCCGCTCGTGCACATCGGCGGGCTGTGGCGGGCGCTCGCCGCTCTCGCGACCGGGCGCCGCATGCTGCTGCTGCCCAGGTTCGCCGTCGAACCCTGGGTGAGCGCCGTGGAACGGCACGCGCTGAGGGCGGCGAGCCTGGTGCCGGCCGCCCTGCGCGCGGTACTCGACGCGCAGGTGCCGAAGGAACGGCTGGCGAGCCTCCAGGTCGTCACCTCGGGCACGGCGCCCTGCCCGGCCGAGCTCGCCGACGCGTTCTTCCGCACCTACGGCATCCCCGTCCTGATGACCTACGGGGCGACCGAGTTCGCCGGAGCGGTGGCCGGCTGGACGCTGCCGCTGCACCAGCGGTGGTGGCGGCGCAAGGCGGGCAGCTCGGGGCGCGCCCTGGCCGGGGTCGAGCTGCGGGTGACCGGCGAGGACGGAGCCGAACTCCCGCCCGGCGGGACGGGACGCCTGGAGGTCAGGACCGAGCAGAGCACCCGGGGCGGCCGGACCTGGGTCCGTACCAGCGATCTCGCCCGGATCGACGCGGACCGGTTCGTCTGGATCGAGGGACGCGCGGACGACGCCATCATCCGCGGCGGCTTCAAGGTGCGGCCCGAGACGGTCCGACGCGTACTGGAGTCGCACCCGGCCGTACGGGAGGCGGCCGTGGCCGGGCTGCCGGACCCGCGACTGGGCGAGGTGCCGGTCGCGGCCGTCGAGGTCGAGCCGGACCGGCCCGCGCCGGACGCCGCCGAACTCGTCGCCCACTGCCGCGGCCTGCTCACCCCGTACGAGGTGCCGGCCCACATAGTCGTCCTCGACGCACTGCCCCGCACCCCGTCGAGCAAGGTCAGCCGCGTGGAGCTGCTGGAGCTCGTGCGCGGTCGGCCGGCCCGGCACAGCCGCCCCGAGGAGGACCGGAAATGACCACCACCGAGCAGTTCGGCGTACTGACCGACGAAGCGGTCGAGCGCTCCCGCCGCCGCCTCGGCGTTCCCCAGCCCCAGCGCAACCCCCCGCACAACTACGAGGTGACCCGGGACGGCGTACGCCACTTCGCGTACGGCTACGGTGACGACAACCCCCTCTACGGCGACCCGGAGTACGCGGCCACGACCCGCTGGGGCACGCTCGTCGCACCGCCCGCCTTCCTGTACACGATGGGGGAGGACGCCGCCCCGGCGCCGGACGCCGGGACCCGGGCGCTGCTCAAGGGCGACCCGTTCGCCGGACTCGGCTCCTACCAGGCGGTGATGGAGTTCGAATGGTGGCGTCCCCTCCGGCTCGGCGACCGGTGCCGGGTGCTGCAGACCCAGGTGGGCGTGCGTATCAAGCCCAGCAGCTTCGGCGGGCGCACCGCACATGTGGTCCGCGACTACCTCTACACCAACGGGCACGGTGAGATGCACGCCCTGCGGCGGGGCACCTGGATCAACGCCGAACGGCACACCTCGAGGACGAAGGCCAAGGAGAGGCTCGTCCAGGAGCCCTACACCGCCGCACAACTCGCCGAGATCGACGCGGCGTACGCGGCCGAGAGCCGGCGCGGCGCCCGTCCCCGCCACTGGGAGGACGTCGAGATCGGCGAGGAGCTCCAGCCCCGGGTGAAGGGTCCGCTCACCACCACCGACGTGGTCGTCTGGCACCTGGGCTGGGGCATGCAGCTCACCCCGCCCGGGGCGTTCGGGATCGCCGCGAAGGTCCGGCGCAAGGCGCCCGGCCTCTATCCGCCGAACCCGCTGAACGTCCCCGACACCGTGCAGCGCCTGCACTGGGAGCCGGAGCGGGCGCGGGAGCTGGGGCTGCCGGGTTCCTACGACTACGGCGGTATGCGCGAGACCTGGCTGTGCCATCTGCTCACCGACTGGATCGGCGACGACGGCTGGCTGTGGAGACTGCGCTGCGAGCACCGCAGGTTCAACTACCTCGGCGACACCACGTGGGTGCGGGGCACGGTCGTCGACAAGCGGCGGGCGGCCGGCCGGGCCGAGGTGCACATCGAGGTGCGCTGCGAGAACCAGCGGGGCGAGGTCACCACTCCCGGCACGGCCGTCGTCCTGCTGCCGACCCGCGACCGCGCCGTCGAACTGCCGGCGCCGCCCGCCGACGACCTGGACGGCATGGTCGCCCATGAACTGGCCGAATTCGCCGTCACCGGCGATCCATTGCACGATTCGAGGAGGTAGACGTGTCGGACGAGGTGCTGGTGGAGCGCCGTGGCGCGGTCCAGGTCATCACGATCAACCGCCCGGCGGTGAAGAACGCGCTGGACGCCGGGGTGGCCGCAGGGGTCGCGGCCGCGGTGGACGAACTCGACGAGTCGGACGAGCTGCGGGTCGGCGTGCTCACGGGGGCGGGCGGCACGTTCTCGGCCGGGATGGACCTCAAGGCGTGGCTGCGGGGCGAGACGCCCGCGATCGAGGGCCGCGGCCTGTGCGGGATCAGCATGACACCGCCGCGCAAGCCGCTGATCGCCGCGGTGGAGGGCTGGGCCCTGGCCGGCGGCTTCGAACTGCTGCTGGCCTGCGACCTGGTGGTCGCCTCGCGCACCGCCCGGCTCGGCGTGCCCGAGGTGACCCGGTCGCTGGTCGCGCGGGCGGGCGCCGCTCTCCATCTGCCCCGCCGGATCCCGTACGCGATCGCCCTGGAACTGCTGCTCACGGGTGCGCCGATCGACGCCGAACGAGCCGCCGCGCACGGCCTCGTCAACCGGCTCACCGACGAGGGCGGCGCGCTCGACGGCGCTCTCCGACTCGCCGCGGCCATCGCCGCGAACGGACCGCTGGCGGTCGCGGCGACCAAGCGGATCGCCCGCTCCACCGCCGACTGGACGCTGGACGAGGCCTGGGGCAGGCAGTTCGACATCGCCGAGCCGGTGTTCCGGTCGCAGGACGCCCGCGAAGGGGCGGCGGCGTTCGCGGAGAAGCGGGCACCGGTCTGGAAGGGACGCTGACCATGACGGCAGGACCGCTCGCCGGCTGCCGGGTCGTCGAACTCGGCGCCATCGGGCCGGCCCCGTTCGCCGGCATGCTCCTCGCCGACCTCGGGGCGGAGGTCGTCCGCGTGGACCGGCCCCGGCGGGCGGACGAACCGGACGGGGGCGGCCCGGCGGACGTGCTGGGCCGGGGCAAGCGGTCGGTCGTCCTCGACCTGAAGGACCCGGCCGCGACCGCCGCGCTCCTGCGGCTCGTCGAACGGGCCGACGTGCTGATCGAGGGGTTCCGGCCCGGCGTCACGGAACGCCTGGGCGTCGGACCGCACGACTGCCTGGCCCGCAACCCCCGCCTCGTCTACGGCCGGATGACCGGCTGGGGGCAGGAAGGACCGCTCGCCGCGTCGGCCGGACACGACATCACCTACATCGCGCTGACCGGCGCGCTCGGCGCCATCGGGGAGGCGGGCGGCCCGCCGCGGATCCCGCTGAACCTCGTCGGCGACTTCGGGGGCGGCGGCTGCTACCTCGTGATCGGCGTACTGGCCGCCCTGCACGCAGCCGCCCGCACCGGCCGCGGCCAGGTCGTCGACGCGGCCGTCGTCGACGGCACCGCACACCTCCTCGCCAGCACCTTCGGCAAGCTCGGGCGCGACGAGTGGAGCGACGAACGGGGCGTCAACCGGTTCGACGGCGGCTGGCCCTTCTACGCCGTGTACGCGACGAAGGACGGCCGCCACATCGCCGTCGGGGCGCTGGAGCGCAAGTTCTACCGAACCCTGGTCGAACTGCTCGACCTGGGTGTGGACCCGGACCGGCAGCACGACCGGTCGACCTGGCCGCGGCTGCGCCGGCTGCTGACGCGACGCTTCGCTGAGCGCACCCGGGACGAGTGGGCGGAGCTGTTCGAGGGCACCGACGCCTGCGTGGCACCCGTCCTGAGCCTCACCGAAGCGGCCGCCCACCCTCATCTCGCCGCGCGGGGCAGCCTCTTCGCCCGCGACGGCGTGGTCCAGCCCGCCGCCGCGCCCCGGTTCTCGGCGACCCCGTCGAGCGCGGGCCGGGCGGCACCGGCGGTCGGCGCCGACACCGGGGCCGTGTTCCGGGACTGGGGAGTCGACCCCGCCGTGCAGTTCTCCGACTGACCTGAAGGAGCTCTCATGCGAGACGCCGTCATCGTCGACGCCGTACGCACCCCGATCGGCAAGCGCAACGGCTCGCTCGCCCCGGTCCACGCGGCGGATCTGTCGGCCCGGGTGCTGAACGCGCTCGTCGAGCGCACCGGTGTGGACCCCGGCACGGTGGACGACGTGGTCTGGGGCTGTGTGACCCAGATCGGCGACCAGTCCAGCAACGTCGGCCGGTCCGCGGTGCTCGCCGCCGGCTGGCCCGAACACGTCCCGGCCGTCACGGTCAACCGGGCCTGCGGCTCCGGCCAGCAGGCGGTCGACCAGGCCGCCCACGCCGTCATGTCCGGCCAGTACGACCTCGTGGTCGCGGGCGGTGTGGAGACGATGAGCCGGGTGCCGCTCGGCTCGCACCGCACCACGGGACAGCCGTACGGGCCCGGCGTCCTCGCCCGCTACGACGGGGTCGAGTTCAACCAGGGCATCGGCGCCGAACTGATCGCCGAACGCTGGGGTCTGCCCCGCACCCGGCTCGACGAGTTCGCCGCCGGGTCGCACGCGAAGGCCGCCGCGGCGATCGACGCGGGCGTCTTCGACGACCACATCGTGCCGGTCGAGGTCGACGGCGCGAAGTTCACCGTCGACGAGGGGCTGCGGCGGGGGACGTCGGTCGAGACGCTGGCGAGGCTAGAGCCGGCCTTCAAGGAGGACGGCGTGATCCACGCGGGCAACGCCTCCCAGATCTCCGACGGCGCGGCCGCCCTGCTCGTGACCACCGCGGAACGGGCCCGCGAGCTCGGTCTCGTCCCCATCGCCCGCTACCACAGCGGAGCGGTCAGCGGCGCGGACCCGATCACCATGCTGCTCGGCCCGATCCCCGCCACCGAGAAGGTGCTGCGCCGCTCCGGACTGTCCCTCGCCGACATCGGCGTGTACGAGGTCAACGAGGCGTTCGCACCGGTGCCGTTGGCCTGGCTGGCCGAGACCGGCGCCGACCCCGGGCGGCTCAACCCGCTGGGCGGGGCGATCGGGGTCGGGCATCCGCTGGGCGGCTCCGGCGCCATCCTGATGACCCGGCTGCTGGCCCGGATGCGGCACGAGAACCTGCGCTACGGGCTCCAGACCATGTGCGAGGGCGGCGGAACCGCCAACGCCACGGTCATCGAGCTGCTGCGATGACAGCCGTCGAACGGCCGCTGCCCCAGCCCACCCTCGCCAGTGCCGGGTTCTGGCGTTCGGGAGCCGACGGGGTGCTGCGCGTCTCCCACTGCGGGGCGTGCGCACGGTACTTCCATCCGCCGCTGCCGGTCTGCCCGTCCTGTCGCGGCCGTGACGTGGGGCTCGCCCCGGTCTCGGGCCGGGCCGTGGTGGTGGGGTTCAGCGTCAACCACCAGACCTGGCTGCCGGGGTTCCCGCCGCCGTACGTCGTCGCCGTGGTCGCCCTCGCCGAGGACGACCGGGCGCGCCTGACCACCGGCATCGTGGGCTGCGACCCGGACGAGGTCCGGGTCGGCATGCGGGTCCGGGTGCGCTTCGAGCGGCTCGAGGAGGACGTGTACGCCCCCCTGTTCGAGCCGGACCCGCGGACCGAGGCCGCCGAGGGCCCCGGTCCGCTGCCCGAGCCCCGCGACGTCCGCGCCCGCGTACGCCCGATGGCCTCGGCCCGGAAGTACGAGGACCGGGTGGCGCTGACCGGCGTGGGACAGTCACGCGTGGGCCGGCGCCTCATGGTCGACCCGCTGTCCCTGACGGTCGACGCGTGTCTGGCCGCGGTCGCCGACGCGGGCCTGGACCTCGAGGACGTCGACGGGCTCTCCACCTACCCGGGACCGAGCCCCGACGGCATGAGCGAGGGTGGCGTCACCGCGCTGACCGAGGCCCTGCAACTGCGCCCCACCTGGGTCAACGGCGCCCGGGAGGTGCCGGGCCAGATCGGCTCGATCACCGCCGGCATGCTGGCCGTCGCCGCCGGGCTGTGCCGGCACGTGCTCTGCTTCCGCACGGTGTGGGAGTCCTCGCACGGCGCGCTGCTGCGGTCCGGGCGGTGGCGGTCCGCCGGCGGCCGCGCCACGGGCATGTTCGAGTTCCGGGCGCCGTTCGGGGCCATGTCCGCGGCCCAGTGGATCGGGTGCAACGCCTCGCACTACATGCACCGTTACGGCGTCGGCCGCGAGGCCCTCGGCGCCATCGCCGTCACCGCGCGGGCGAACGCGACCCGCAATCCGGAGGCGCTGCACCGCGAGCCGATGACGCTCGACGACTACTACGGCGCCCGCATGATCACGACCCCGTTCGGCCTCTACGACTGCGACGTCCCCTGTGACGGCGCGGTGGCCGTCGTCGTGTCGGCGATCGAGACGGCGTACGACCGCCCCCGGCCGCCCGTCCTGGTCGAGTCGGTCGGCACGGCCGTGCTGGAGCGGCTCAGCTGGGACCAGGACACCCTGACGCACCTGCCGCAGTCGGGCGGTCCCTCCGCCCATCTGTGGACCCGCACCGGCCTCACCCCGGCCGACGTCGACGTCGCCCTGCTCTACGACGGGTTCACCTTCAACGCCCTGTCCTGGATCGAGAGCCTCGGCTTCTGCGGGCCGGGCGAGGCGACGGACTTCATCGCCGGGGGCAGCACCATCGCCCCCGGCGGCGACCTCCCGCTCAACCCGCACGGCGGCCAGCTCTCGGCGGGCCGGCTGCACGGCTACGGCTTCGTCCGCGAGGCCGTGCTGCAACTGCGCGGCGACGCGCACGGACGCCAGGTCGACGGCGCCCGGGTGGCGGTGGTCACGGCGGGCGGGGGAGTGCCGTCGGGGGCGATGCTGCTGAGGAAGGCGGAGTAGGCCCTGAGGCCCTGAGGCCCTGAGGCCCTGAGGCCCTGAGGCCCTGAGGCCCTGAGGTTCTGGGGTTCTGGGGTTCTGAGGCCTTGGGGCTCACTCCTGCCGCGGGCGCCGGAGCACCAGGTCGCGCGGGGCGCCGGTCACCAGGTGACGGGCAGTTCGTAGATGCCGTACGCCTGCGAGTCCTCCTTGAACCTCAGTTCCGAGACGTCGACGGCGAGCCGCAGGGTCGGCACCCGGCGGAACAGGGTGCTGAACACGACGTGCAGTTCGATACGGGCCAGCTGCTGTCCGACGCACTGGTGGGGACCCCAGCCGAACGCGTGGTGATGCGCGGCGGTGCGGGTGAGGTCCAGTTCCGCCGGCTCGGGGAACGCCTGCGGATCCCAGTTGGCCGCCGGCAGCGAGGCGATGACGCCCTCGCCCGCGCGGAGGGTCTCCCCGTCGATCTCGATGTCCTCCACCACCGCCCGCCGGGCCAGCAGATGCGGGATGGTGAGATAGCGCAGCAGTTCCTCGACGGCGCCG
Organism: Streptomyces sp. NPDC002884; assembly: GCF_040295245.1. Classification (NCBI taxonomy): domain Bacteria; kingdom Bacillati; phylum Actinomycetota; class Actinomycetes; order Kitasatosporales; family Streptomycetaceae; genus Streptomyces; species Streptomyces sp. NPDC002884. The sequence continues at coordinate 258,073 of NZ_JBEOVB010000006.1, forward strand.
GCCACGTACTTCGGATCGTCCGCGTGCTCGCGCAGAGCCGCCAGCCGGTCCGGGTGCTCCAGCAGCAGCGCGGTGCCCAGCGTGATCATGTTGGCGCTGGTGTCGTGGCCGGCGACGAGCAGGATGTGCCCGAGCGGGGCGGCGTCCTCCATGGACAGAGCCCCCTCCTTGACGCGTGCGCCGAGGTCGGAGAGGACGTCCTCGCCGGGATCGTCGATCTTGGCCTCGATCAGCCCGGAGATGTAGCGGCGCAGGTCCGCCGTGGACCGGGCCGCCTCCTGTGCGGTCTTGAACCGCGCGTTGGTGACTCCGGCGTGCTCCTGGAAGAACGCGTGGTCCTCGTAGGGCACTCCGAGGAGCGCGCAGATCATCAGTGACGGCAGCGGCAGGGAGAGGGCCTCGTTCAGGTCGACCGGGCGGGGACCGTCCAGCATCCTGTCGATGAGGTCGTCGGTGATCCGCTGGATCTCCGGGCGGATCCTCTCCATCCGGTGACGGGTGAACGAGTTCGTCAGCATCCGGCGCCACCGGGTGTGTTCGGCGCCGTCGGTGTTGTTGATCGACGGGCGGATCTCGGCCGCGTGCGCCTTCATCGCCTCGGTCGTGTGCGGATATCCGGGCGCGCCGATGTCGGCGCTGAGCCGCGGGTCGGTCATCAGCCGGCGCTGGGCCGCGTGGGTCGTGACGACCCAGGGGGTGGTGCCGTCCCACGTCCTGGCGCGGACGACGGCCTTCCCCGTGTCGTGCAGTTCGAGCAGTCCCGGCGGCGGTGCGAACGGGCACCGGCTCGACCGGGGTGACGGGAACTCCGGAAGTTCCTCGGCGACGTCCTTGCCGGCCACGCTGTCGGTCATGGTTGTCTCGCCCTCTCGTCGACTGGACGCGACTTTATGTCGACCGGTCGGTACAATCAACCCTCGGGTCGAGGTTCCCGCGGCAGCCCCAGCCCCCGCTCGGCGACCTGGTCGCGCAGCACCTCGTTCGCCCCGCCCGCGATCGTGTACGCACGCGAGTACAGGTGCGCGTCCTGCCACCAGCCGTCCGCCACCGCCTCCGGGTCGTCCCCGGTGAGCAGCCCGTCCGTGCCCTGCAGGCGCAGCCCGAAGTCGGCCAGGTCGTGATGGAGCTCGCTGAAGAAGATCTTGCCCAGCGGGGCGTCCTCGGGCCGCTCCGTGCCGTGCAGCGCCCTCGACTGCGCGAGGCCGGTCATCGCCGCGTTCACCCGCACCCGCGCGGCGAGCTCCCCGATCGCCTGCCGGGTGGCGCGGTCGTCGAGCGCGGGCCGGCCGCCGGCCCGGGTCGCCTGTGCCAGCCGCACCAGGTCGTCCAGCACGGCGGAGAGCTCGGCGCCGCGCGCGGCCACGCCGGACCGCTCACGGCCCAGACTGCTCATCGCCACCCGCCAGCCGTCGTTCACCCGGCCGATCACCTGGGCGGCCGGGATCCGGACGCCGTCGAGGAAGACCTCGTTGAAGTCGGTGGTCCCGGTGATCTCGCGCAACGGCCGCACCTCGACGCCGGGGCTGCGCATGTCCAGCGCGAACGCCGTGATGCCCCGGTGCTTCGGGGCGTCGGCGTCGGTGCGCGCGAGCAGGTAACCCATGTCCGCGTACTGGCCGTTGGTCGTCCACACCTTCTGGCCGTCGACGACGAACACCGCGTCGTCGCCCTCGCCCGCGCGGCGGGCGCGGGTGCGCAGCGCCGCCAGGTCGCTGCCCGCCTCCGGCTCGCTGAACAGCTGGCACCACACGTCCTCGCAGTTGCGGATGCGGGGCAGGAGGCGCGCCCGCTGGGCGTCGGTGCCGAAGTCGAGGAGGGCCGCCGAGGCGAGCGAGGACGCGCCGACGGGCGGCCAGGTGCGGGCGCGGGCGATCTCCTCGGCGACGACGGACGGTTCGAGCGGGTGGGCGTCGGGCCGGCCGCCGTACTCGGCGGGCCAGTCGATGCCGAGGAGGCCCGCCTCGTACAGCTTGGCGGTCCACTCCCGGATCGCCGGCATCAGGGCCGGCTCGGGGGCGCGCACCCCGGAGTGCGGCTTGGCGCCGGGCGCGTGCTCCGCCACGAAGGCGCGCACCTTCCCGCGGAACGCCTCGAGTTCGGGTGTGGGTTCCAGTCGCATCGCCGCCGACTCCTCGGTCCTCGTCGATCCCCATGGATCCTCGTCGGTCCTCATGGGCATTCATGGGTACTCATGGGTCCTCATGCAAGCGATCTCGAAATGAGGGTACTCTAACCGGGTCATCGGGTCGGTTGCCAGGGTCGGGCGGCTGAATCAGTACCCCGATCTCGGTGCTGAGCGTCCGACCGGCACGTCTTCCGCCCTGGTGGCCAATAGACTGGGGATCCGCAATCGTCCCCTCAGAGGAGTTGGCCCATGGCGACTGCCGTCGACCGCGAGCCCGCCGACGGCGAGGCCGGCATCCCGGTCGGCAAGCTGGCCGCGCAGACCGCGCAGCGCATCGAGGCGACCGTGATCCGCCAGGGCTGGCCCGTGGGCGAGTCGCTGGGCTCCGAGGTGGACCTGCGGGAGCGGCTCGGGGTCAGCCGCGCGGTGCTGCGCGAGGCGGTGCGGCTGGTCGAGCACCACCAGGTCGCCCGGATGCGGCGCGGCCCGGGCGGCGGCCTGATCGTCTGCGCGCCGGACGCGGGACCGGCGACCCGGGCCATGGTGATCTACCTGGAGTACGTCGGCACCAGCGTCACGGACCTGCTCCGGGCCCGCCAGCTCCTCGAACCGATCGCCGCCGGGCTCGCCGCCGACCGCATCACGGAAGAGGGCATCGCCACGCTCCGGGCCACGCTCGACTCCGAACGCGGCCACTGGGACGACCCGTCGGTCCATTCGCAGGACCCGCTGCACCCGGTGCTCGGCCGGCTCTCGGGAAACCCGGTGCTGCACCTGTTCATCGACGTGCTCACCCGTCTCACCGCCCGGTACGCGCACACCTCCCGGCGGATCTCCAGGGCGGAGATGCACGCGGCGAAGGAGACCTCGCACCGTGAGCACCGCGCCGTCGTCGACGCGGTCGTCGCCGACGACGGCGCCCGCGCGCAGACCGAACTCACCGCGCATCTGGAGTCGGTGGCCGCCTGGATCGAGAAGCACCGGGTACGGCGCGGGCAGCGGATCTCGGGCAACGTGGTCGAGCCCGAACTGGTCGAGGGTCCGCGGGCCAAGCTCGCCGAAGTGGTGGCCGCCCGGATCCACGACGACATCGCCGCGCGGGGCTGGCAGATCGGCATGGTCCTCGGCTCGGAGGCGGACCTGCTGGCCCGCTACGAGATCAGCCGGGCCGTCCTGCGGGAGGCGGTGCGGCTGCTGGAGTACCACCAGGTCGCCCGGATGCGCCGCGGGCCCGGCGGTGGACTGGTCGTGACCGCGCCCGAGCCGCAGGCCAGCATCGACACGATGGCGCTCTTCCTCGAGTACCAGGGCGTCACGGCCGACGACCTGCGGATCGTCCGCAACGCCGTCGAGCTCGGCATCGTGGCAAGGGTGACCGCCCGGCACGCCGAGGGGGACCCGGAGGTCGCCGAGCGCCTCGCGAAGGCGGTCCGGTGGGCGACCGAGGGCCCGGCCGGCGATCCGCGCAAGGCCGACCTGTTCCACTCCGAACTGGCGGCCCTGGCCGACAATCCGGTGCTCTCCCTCTTCCTCGCCATCATCACCGAGCTGTTCCGCCGGCATGCCTCGGGTCATGACCGGCCGCTGCCCGGAGACACCGCGGCCGACGAGGTCCAGCACGTCCACCAGCGCATCCTCGACGCGATCGTCCAGGGCGACGCGGGGGTCGCCCGTCACCGGATGCGCCGTCACCTGGACGCGTTGATCCCCTGGTGGCACTGATTTAGTGACACTTATTACCTGCGCCCCATGCCCCCTTCTCGGGTCATGGGGCGTACTGCTGTCCCGGCGACAGCTAATTACGTATACTGAATAGGGTCGACGGTCGAAGGAGATCCGATGCGCCGGACCCTGTTCGAACAGGACCACGAGGACTTCCGTCTCCTGGTCCGTGACTACCTCGCCCGCGAAGTGCTCCCGGTGTACGAGGACTGGCGGCGCGCCGCACTCGTCCCCCGTGGGCTGTTCACCTCGATGGGCGAGCTCGGCATCCTCGGCACGGCCATCCCCGAGGAGTACGGCGGGGGCGGCCGGGACGACTACCGCTTCAACGTCGTCATCCAGGAGGAGTGCGCACGCGCCGGCGTCACACCGGGCGGCCTGCGCACCCATCTCGACGTGGTCGTCCCGTACTTCACGGGCCTCGCCGACGCCGGGCAGCGGGCCCGCTGGTTCCCGGGGCTGGCCTCGGGAGAGCTGTACACCGCGATCGCGATGAGCGAACCGGGCGCGGGGTCCGACCTCGCCGGCATCACGACCCGGGCGGTGCGCGACGGCGACCACTACACCCTGACCGGCGCCAAGACCTTCATCACCGGCGGCCACCACGCCGACCTGGTGATCGTCGTGGCCCGCACCGCAGGCGACCCGGACGACCGGCGCGCCGGTCTGTCCCTCCTCGTGGTGGAGAAGGGCACGCCCGGGTTCACGGTCGGGCGCAGGCTGGAGAAGATCGGCCTGCCGGTCCAGGACACCGTGGAGCTGTTCTTCGACGACGTCCGGGTCCCCGCCGCCAACCTGCTGGGCGAGGAGGGCGCCGCCTTCACCCACCTCGGCCGCAACCTGGCCCAGGAGCGGCTGGCCATCGCGGTCGGCGCCGTCGCGCAGACCCGCGCCGCGGTCGACCTGACCCTCGCCCACGTCCGCGACCGGACGGTGTTCGGCAGACCGGTCGCCCACTTCCAGAACACGAAGTTCGAACTCGCCGCCATGTCCACCGAGCTGGAGGCCGCCCAGACCCTGCTGGACGCGGCGGTCACGGCGCTGGTGGCCGGCGAGCTCGCCCCGGCCGACGCGGCCCGTACCAAGCTGTTCTGCACCGAGACACAGGGCCGCGTCGTCGACCGCTGTCTGCAACTGCACGGCGGCTACGGCTACATCCTCGAGTCCCCGATCGCCCGGCTGTACGCCGACGCCCGGGTGTCCCGCATCTACGGCGGGACCAGCGAGGTCCTGAAGACCATCATCAGCAAGTCCCTGGGCCTGTGAGGAGATCCAAGTGAACATCGACGGTTCAGCGGTTCTGGTCACCGGGGGCGCCTCCGGCCTCGGACTGGCCACCGCGCGCCGCGTCATCGACCGGGGCGGCCGGGTCGTCCTGGCCGACCTCTCCGAGGAGCAGGGCCTCAAGGCGGCCGCCGACCTCGGCGACGCCGCCCGCTTCGTCCACGCCGACGTCACCGACGAGGACGCGGTCACCGCCGCCCTCGACGCCGCCGGGCGCCTCGGCCCGCTGCGCTGCGTCGTGCACTGCGCCGGACGCGGCGGCGACCGCACCCGGATCATCGACCGCGACCGCACCCCGGGCGATCTCGCCACGTTCGCCGAGGTCGTACGGGTCAACCTGATCGGCACCTACAACGTGCTGCGTCTGGCCGCCGCCCGCCTCGCCGGCAACGACGTCGTGGACGGCGACCGGGGAGCCGTCGTCCTGACCGCCTCCGTCGCCGCCTTCGACGGCCAGATCGGCCAGACCTCCTACACCGCCGCCAAGGCGGGCGTGCACGGCCTGACCCTCGTCGCCGCCCGTGACCTGGCGAGCTGGCAGATCCGCGTCAACACCGTCGCGCCGGGCATCATGGACACCCCCATGCTCGGCCGGCTGCGTGCCGACATCCGCGACGGACTCGCCGCGACCGTGCCGCACCCCGGGCGCCTCGGCGACCCCGACGACTTCGCCCGCCTCGCCGTGGAGATGCTGGAGAACCCCTACCTCAACGGCCAGACGGTCCGGCTCGACGGCGCCCTGCGCATGGCTCCGCGCTGAACGGGCGGGAGACTGCGATGAGTTCGGCCGACGGCTTCCGCGCCGGTCTGCGCGCCTTCCTGACCGACCACCACCCCGGCCGCCGCCCGAAGGACCCAGTCGACCGGCTGGCCTGGCGGAAGGCCTGGCTGGCCACGCTGTTCGACGCCGGGTACGCGGGCCCGAGCTGGCCGCGCGAGTACGGCGGGATGGACCTGGACTTCGCCCGCCAGGTGATCTACCAGGAGGAGTACGCGCGAGCCCGGGTGCCGGGGCCGCTCGGCACCGGGCTCGGCATCGCGGCCCCCACCCTGATCACGTACGGCACACCCGAGCAGAAGGAGCGCTTTCTGCGCCCCATGCTGCGCGGGGACGCCGTATGGGCCCAGGGCTACTCGGAACCGGAGGCGGGCTCCGACCTCCCGGCACTGCGCACGACGGCCCGCCGGGAGGGCGACGAGTACGTCGTCAACGGACAGAAGGTGTGGAACAGCGCGGCGGACATCGCCGACGTCCTCTTCACGCTCGTCCGCACCGGCCCCCCCGGCTCCCGTCAGGACGGCGTCAGCTACCTGCTGATCGACGCCCACGCGCCGGGCGTCCAGGTGCGTCCGCTGCGGGACCTGACCGGGGACGCGCACTTCTGCGAGATCTTCTTCGACGACGTACGCGTCCCCGTCGCCGACCGGATCGGCCCCGAGAACGGCGGCTGGCCGCTGGTCCGCACGAGCCTCGGCCACGAACGCGCCGCCGGAGCGATGAACCAGGCGGCCCTGTACCGGCGTGTGCTCGACGAGCTGATCGAGCTCGCGCACGAACGCGGGGCGACCGCCGACCCCCTGGTGCGCGACCGGCTCGCGGACTTCGAGATCCGGGTGACGATCATGCGGCTCACCGGGATGCGGACCATCGCCGACATCATGGCCAGGGGCGAGCCGGGACCGGCCTCCTCGACGTCACGGCTGTTCATCGCGACCTTCGAGCAGGAACTGCACGAGTTCGCGCTGGAGTTGCTGGGCCCGTACGGGATCCTCGGCCGCCACGACCCGCACGCCGTCCAGCGCGGACGCTGGGTGTGGGGCTTCCTGCGCACCCGGGCCTCGACGATCGGGGCGGGCACCGCCGAGATCCAGCGCAACACCATCGCCGAACAGGTGCTGGGCCTGCCCAGGGACCCGGCGACGCCGACCACCGGAAGGACACGATGAGAGCCGCACGCTGTACGCACCACGGGCCCCCCGGCGGTCTCGAGGTCGTGGAACTGGACGACCCGGAACCCGGCCCGGGCGAGGTGCTGGTCCGGGTGCAGGCCGCCGCGGTCAACTACCCGGACGTCCTGCTCGTGGCGAACCGCTACCAGGTGTCCGCGCCGACGCCGTTCACGCCGGGCAGCGAGTTCGCCGGTGTGGTGGCGGCGCTGGGGCCGGGGGTGTCCGGCCCCCCGGTGGGCTCGCCGGTGGCCGGAGCGGTGCTGACGGGCGCGTTCGCCGAGCAGGTCGTGGTGCCCGTCGCGGGTCTGCGCCCCGTCCCCGACGGGCTCGACATGGTCCACGCCGCCGCCTTCCACGTGACGTACGCGACCGCCTACCACTCCCTGGTCACGGTCGGCCGGGGCACGGCGGGGGAGTGGGCGGCGGTGCTCGGGGCGGCGGGCGGGGTCGGCACCGCGGCCGTCGACATCGCGACCCGCCTCGGGATCCGCGTCGTCGCGGCGGCATCGAGCCGGGAGCGGCTGGAGGTCGCCCGCAAGCTCGGCGCGCAGGCCGGTGTCGACTACGTCCGCGAGGACCTCAAGACGCGGATCCGTGAGCTGACCGGCGGCGACGGCGTCCACCTCGTCGTCGACCCGGTGGGCGGCGACCACGCCGAGGCCGCCCTGCGCGCGCTGCGGCGGGGCGGCCGGTTCGTGACCGTGGGCTACGCCGACGGGAGGATCCCCCGGATCCCGCTGAACCTGGTGCTGCTCAAGGACGCGGTGGTACGGGGCTTCGAGATCCGCATGCTGCGCCGGTACGCCCCCGACGCGGTGGCCGCCGGGGACCGGGAGCTCGCCCGGCTGGTCGGGGATGGGATGCGCCCGCTCGTCTCCCGTGTCCACCCCCTCGCCGAGGTGGCGTCCGCCCTGACCGACGTGGCGCGGCGGCGCACCACCGGCAAGGTGGTCATCGACCTGACCGGGCCGCCGTGAAGGGCCTTCAGAACGTGGGCAGTTGCGGACGCCGCCGGACGTAGCCGGCGGCGTCGACGCGCATCTGCATGCCGGTGACGTAGCGGGACTCGTCGGAGACGAGGAAGAGGACGGTGTCGGCGATGTCCTCCGGCTCGACGTAGGGGATGCCGAAGCCGGTCGTCGCGGGGAACGAGGGCAGCGCGTCCTCGCGGCCGGGGTTCTCCAGGTCGGGCCGGAACGAGCGGTACATGAGGTCGCTGTTGAGCATGTCGGTGTTGACGTTGGTGGGATGCAGCGCGTTGACCCGGATCCGCCGCGGCGCGAGCACGGTCGCCAGGTCGTGCACGAACGCGGCCACCTGGCGCTTGGCGAACGAATAGCCCAGCCCGCCGGGCCCGTTGGCCGGATTGTCGGTGGTCGCGGGGATCAGCCCGGCGATCGATCCGGTCGCGACGATCGAGGCGCCGTCGGGCAGATGGGGCAGGGCCGCGTCGACGGCGTGCACGACCCCGTTGAAGTCGACGGTGACGGCGTCGAGGAAGGCCTGCGCGCTCTGCCCGGGGCCCAGCGGGCAGATCCCGGCCTGGGCGACCACGGCGTCGAGCCGCCCCAGCTCGGCCACCCCGTCGGCCACGGCCGCCTTCAGCGCCGCCGGATCACGTACGTCGGCCTTGCGGGCGACGATGCGCCGGCCGAGCTTCTCGACCTTGCGCACCGTCTCGTCCAGGTCCTCCTCGGTGGCCAGCGGATAGCCGTTGGTGGCGATGTCCGCACAGAGGTCCACGGCGATGATGTCGGCTCCCTCCGCGGCGAGCCGGACCGCCTGCGCCCGGCCCTGGCCGCGCGCGGCCCCCGTGATGAAGACGGCCTTGTCCTGCACTCGACCCATGGGGTCTCCTTCCCTCGAAAAAAGAGTAGCCTGAATACCGGCGCGGGAAGCCGGGCAGTTCTTGATGATCTCGGAAATCCACGCGCTGTTGTCGATCGTTTCCGCTGAGCGGGACGTGTTCAGTGCACACAATCCGCCGAGTGCTAGAGAGTCCCCGAGACCGAGGGAGCACAAGGATGCCGTTGCAGCCATGGATGAAGTTGCTGTCGACCGACGACCATCTGATCGAGCCCCCACGACTGTGGTCGGACCGTCTGCCCGCGAGGTTCCGGGAGGCGGGGCCACGCATCGTGGAGCAGCCGCGGGGAGCGGGGCAGGCGCCCGCCGAGGTGTGGGTGTACGAGGACCGGATCCACCCCTACATCGGCCTCAACGCCGTCGCGGGGAAGAAACCGGAGGAGTTCGGCCTCGAACCGACCCGCTACGACGAGATGATCCCGGGCTGTTACGACCCCGGGGCCAGGATCCGCGACATGGATCTGGACGGGGTGTGGGGCGCCCTGTGCTTCCCGTCGTTCCCGGGGTTCTCCGGCCATGTCTTCCTGGACGGCAAGGACCGTGAACTGGCGCTGCTGTGCGTGCAGGCGTGGAACGACTTCGTCCTCGACGAGTGGTGCGCCACCGCGCCGGGGCGGCTCATCCCCCTGGTCATCATGCCGATGTGGGACGTGCAGGCCTGCGTCGCGGAGATCCACCGGACCGCGGCCAAGGGGGCGAAGGCGATCTCCTTCCCGGAGAACCCGGCCCCGCGCGGTCTGCCCTCCTTCCACACCGACCACTGGGACCCCATGTTCTCGGCGGCCGAGGAGACCGACATGCCGCTGTGCCTGCACTTCGGCACCTCCGGCAGGCCGCCGAAGACGGCCGAGGAGGCCCCGTTCGCCGTGACGATCGCCCTGTTCGGCTGCAACGCCATGTTCGCCACCGCCGACCTGCTGTTCTCCCCGGTGCTGCACAAGCACCCCAAGCTGAAGATCGGTCTGTCCGAGGGCGGCATCGGCTGGATCCCGTACCTGCTGGAACGCAGCGACGGCACCTGGGAGAGGCACCGCTTCTACCAGAACGTCAACCAGAGCGTGCGGCCGTCGGAGCTGTTCCACAAGCACTTCCACGGCTGCTTCATCGACGACCGGTTCGGCGTCGAGGTACGGCACCACGTCGGCATCGACAAGATCACCTGGGAGTGCGACTACCCGCACTCCGACTCCTACTGGCCCAAGTCCCGCGCCTACGCGGCGGAGGTGCTGGCCGACGTCCCGGACGACGAGGTGCACCAGATCGTGGAGCTCAACACCCGCCGCCTCTACAACCTCCCCGCATGAGCCGGCGCCCGGAGTCCGAGCGCTCCGACTGGACGGACCTGGACCTGCTCACCGTCGAGGAGGCGCACGGCCGGCTGCTCGCCGAGATCGCCGAGACGGACGTACGCCTCGCCGGACTCGGCGACTCCGACGAGGCGGAGCGCGCACTCCTGCGGACCCGGCTGCGCGCCCTGCGCGAGGCCGCCGGGGAACTCACCGACCACGCGAAGAAGGACTGAGGCCGCCATGGGGCGTGTGGAGGGAAAGGTCGCGCTCGTCACGGGAGCGGCGCGGGGGCAGGGCCGCTCCCATGCCGTGCGACTGGCCGAGGAGGGCGCGGACGTCGTCGTCACCGACGTCTGCCACGACATCAGCGACGAACTGCCGTACCCGCTCGCGTCGAAGGAACAGCTCCAGGAGACGGCGGAGCTGGTCAGGGCGACGGGCCGACGGTGCGTCGCCGTACAGGCCGACGTCCGCTCGATCGCCGAGGTGCGGGCGGCCGTCGACGCGGCGCGGGCTCGGTTCGGGCGGCTCGACGTGGTCGTCGCCAACGCCGGCGTGATGAGTTCGGGCTCCGCCTGGGAGCTGTCCGAGGAGGTCTGGGACGTCGTCGTCGACGTCAATCTCAAGGGCGCCTGGAACACGGCGCGGGCCGCGATCCCCTGGATGATCGAGGCCGGGCAGGGCGGCTCCATCATCATGATCAGCTCAGCCGCCGGTATCCGCGGGCATGTGCCGTACGCCCACTACGTGGCCGCCAAGCACGGCGTGGTCGGTCTGATGAAGGCGCTGTCCAACGAACTCGCCCCGCACCGCGTCCGGGTGAACACCGTCCACCCCACCGGCGTCAGCGACACGGGCATCACCGTCGGCGTCCCCGTGGAGGAACTCGCCGCGCGGGAGCCGCTGTTCGCCCTCGCCGCGATGAACCCCCTCGCCCCGTACGTGGAGCCGCGGGACGTGTCGAACGCGGTCCTCTTCCTCGCCTCCGACGAGGCGCGATACGTCACGGGCCTGCAGTTCACCGTCGACGCGGGGTCGACCAACAAGCCGTAGAACGGGGTGGGTCGCATGAAGATCACGATCGACACGTCCTCGTGCTCCGGGCACGCCCGGTGCGCGGCGGCGGCGCCGCAGCTCTTCCGGCTCGACGACGACGGCTACGCGCTGCCCGTCGACCGGGAGGTTCCGGGGGCCCTCGAAGAGGCGGCCCGTGACGGAGAACGGGCCTGCCCGGAACGGGCGATCACCGTCGAGTGACACGGCCGAGCCCCACGGTCCTCGGACCGTGGGGCTCGGCCGTGGGCGCCCGCCGCTCAGCCGGCCGGCTGCGGCGGCGGCGGCGTGAAGTGGTGGCCCCAGAACGCGCCGTCCGTGATCTCGTACACGGGGACGGGCTCCGGCACCTTCAGGCCGTTCCAGCCGAACTCGACGGCGTAGTTCTCCGGCGACCACACGTAGAACGACACCATGTGGTCGTTGGTGTGCTTGCCGAGCGAGTGCATCATCGGCACCTTGTACGCGGCGGCCCGGTCGAGGGCGCGCCCGACGTCGTCCAGGGCCGCGCCCTCGACCATGAAGTGCAGCAGCCGCCCGGGACCCGGCATCGGCGTGACACCGAGCGTGTGGTGACGGGCGTTGCAGCCCATGAACCAGGTCGTGCCGCCCGGAGAGCGCATGGTGTTGCGCTCGATGAAGCCGAGGACCTCGACATAGAAGTCGAACGTGGTCCGCGCGTCCTGGGCCGAGATGATCGCGTGCCCGAAGCCCATGTCACCGGTGACGAACTTCGAGACGAGCGGGGTCTGGACCGGCACATGGTCGAGGGTCGTGCCGTAGAACAGCTCGACCGGATTGCCGCCCGGGTCGTCGAACCTGACGAAGCCCGTGACCTTCCGCTCCGCGGCCTCGGCCTCGGTGCCGGCCGTCACCTGGATCCCGGCCTTCTCGACGCCCACGACCAGACGCGCCAGCTCCCGTTCGTCGAGGACCTCGAAGCCCAGGGCCGTCATCCGGGGCTGTTCCCCCGCGGAGACCACGATCCGGGCCGGGTGGTCGTCCATCCTGAAGGACAGCGACGCGGAGTCACCGCCCTCGACGGGCATCAGGCCGAGGAAGTCGGCTCCGAACGCCTTCCACCTGCCCAGGTCGTCGGATTCCAGACGCAGGTACCCGAGTGAGCGAACACCCATCAGGTCCTCCCCTCACATGTGGTCAGGTCCCGGGCGGCCCGTCGGGCACCCCCGGTATCGGTATGTCCGCGACGGTAGACAGCCCTGGGCCGACGTGGCCGCGGGCGTCCCACTGATCGGGAGACGCACGGCGAAGGGCCGTCCCCGGGTGCGACGGTGACCGCCATGACACTCAGCCACGAGGACACCCTGCGCGAACTGCGCACCGACGACGGCATCCTGCGCTACCACGAGGCGGGCGACGGACCGCCGCTGCTCCTGCTGCACGGGTCCGGGCCGGGAGTCACCGGCTGGCGCAACTACCGGGACAACCTTCCCGTGCTCGCCCGCCACTTCCGCTGCCTCGCGCTGGAGTTCCCCGGCTTCGGGGTCAGCGACCCGACCGCCGAGAACCCGATGGCGGCCGGTCCGAAGGCCGTCCTGCGCTTCCTCGACGGCCTCGGTCTCGACCGCGTGGACGTCATCGGGAACTCCATGGGCGGTTTCGTCGCCGTGGGGCTCGCGGTCGCCCACAAGGATCTGTTCCGCCGGATCGTCACCATCGGCGGAGTGGGCCGCAACCTCCTCTCGCCGGCGCCCAGCGAAGGGCTGAACCTGCTGGTGGAGTTCGCCGAGAACCCCACCCGGGAGAACCTCGTGCAGTGGCTGCGGGCGATGGTCCACGACCCGGCCCTGCTCACCGGGGAACTGATCGAGGAACGGTGGGCGAGCGCCACCGATCCGGCGACCCTGGAGGCGTCCCGCCGGATCTACGGCCGGCAGGCCATGGCCGCCGTCCTGGCCGCCCAGGCCCAGTCGGACCAGCCTGTCTGGGCCGCGCTCCACAAGGTCACCGCGCCCACTCTGCTGACCTGGGGCCGGGACGACCGGGTGACACCGCTGGAGAACGCGCTGCTGCCGCTGCGCACCATCCCCAAGGCCGAACTGCACGTGCTGCCGGACTGCGGGCACTGGGCGATGATCGAGCAGAAAGCGGCCTGGGAGAGCGCGGTGGTGGCCTTCCTGACCCGCCCGGAGACCGGCTGAGTGCCGACGGCGGGAGCAGCCGACGACAGGGGGGACGACCACGTGCCACGACCCGCGCGGGCTCGGCGACCCGCCGACCCGATGTCGAGCCGCCAGGCCGCCCGGCGGGTCCGTATCCTGAGCGCCGCCTCCGCACTCGGGGCGCGCGAGGGGCTCTCCCGGGTGCAGATGCACGACGTGGCCAAGGAATCCGGCGTCGCCATCGCCACGCTGTACCGCTACTTCCCGTCCAAGCCCTACCTGTTCCTCGCGGTCCTCGAATGGCACATCGAACAGTTCCTCGGAGGCCGCGACGGCGGTCCGGCGGCCGACGAGCCGGCGGACCCCGCGACGGAGGTGGCGGAGACGCTCATCGCGCTGACCGGGAAACTGCTGGACAGCCGCCTGCTGGCCTCGGCCGTGGCGCTGTCGTCGTTCACCGAGTACGCGAGCGCCGTCCCGGCCCGGATCGACATCGTGGAGAGGGCGCTGGGACAGCGGCTCCTGCGACTGCTCGGGGGCGGGGCGGACGCGGAGACCGAGCGCGGCAGGGTGCGGCTGCTCGTCTACAGCTGGTGGGGGCTGTTCGTGGCCGTGCTGACCGAGGAGATCTCCACCGAGCAGGGGGAGAACGACCTGCGGCTCGCCGCGCGGCTGATCGCCGCGGCGTAGCGCGCGACGGAGCACAGGACCGAGCACACGGCGGAGCACAGGACCGAGCACGCGGCGGAGCACAGGGCCGAACACAGGACAGAGCGCACGGCGGAGCGCCCGGGACGGTCACCGTTTCCCGGGCGCACCCGTTCCGTCAGTCCGTCGTCCCGGCCATGTCCAGTACCGCCAGGTATCCGAACGCCAGGCTCGAGCCGATCGGGGTGCCCGCACCCGGGTACACGCGCCCCGACATCGCGGCCGCGGTGTTCCCGGTGGCGTACAGGCCGTCGACCGGCCGGCCGTCGGGCCGCAGCACCCGCGCGTGGGCGTCGGTCTTCAGGCCGCCCTTCGTGCCGATGTCGGACGGCACGATGGTCGCCGCGTAGAACGGCGCCGTGTCCAGGGGCAGGAGCAGCGGGTTCGGCCACTCCGGCGCCGGCTTCGCGGGGATGTTCTGCCGGGGGTCGGCCGGGAAGGGGACGATGTGGTGGAACATCCGGTCCCACGGCGTCTCCCCGCGCCGGAACCTTTCGTCGACGCCGGTCCGCGCGTACCCGTTGAACTCCTCGACCGTCCGCTTCAGCCCCTCGAACGGCACGTCGATCAGACGCGCCAGCTCCTCCAGGGTGTCGGCCTTCTTCAGCGCGCCCGACGCCAGCCACTGTTCGGGTCCCGGGGTGGCGGGCGGGAAGCCGATGCCGTCCCGGTCCAGCTGCCGCTGGTCGAACACCCAGTGGGCCGGGATGTGCCGGACGCCGGTGGTGGCGTGCAGCCGGACGATCTCGTGCCCGGCCTGGTCGTACGGCCGTGTCTCGTTGACGAAGCGCTCGCCCGCGCCATTGACCCAGATCCCGCCCCGGGTGCCCGTGTGGAAGAGCGGCAGCCCGTCCGGGTGGACGAGCCCCGGCACGAACCAGGCCTCGTCCAGCAGGTCGGTGTCCGCACCCACCGCGATGCCCGCCCGCAGGGCGTCCCCCGTGTTGGCCGGTGCGCCCTCGGACCACTCTCCGGTGAGCGGCGACTGGTGCTTCTCGCGGAGCTCACGGTCGCGCTCGAAGCCGCCGGCCGCGAGCAGCACGCCCCGTCCGGCCCGGATCCGGACCCGTTCGCCGTCGCTGACGACCTCGACACCGGTGACCCGGCCGTCCTCCACGACCAGGCTCTCCAGCGCGGTGTTCAGCCGCAGTTCGCCGTTTCCCGTCTCCAGGAACGCCGACAGCGCCCGGCCGATCAGCGCCCGGCCGCCGACCAGGACCGGGCCCTCGTCGAAGCCGAACCGTTCGGTGGGAAGGCAGTCGCGGACCAGCGCCCTGCGCCCGCCGAGCTCGCTGACGTCGAGCGGCGGCGGGAACACGGTGTGTCCCGTGGGCGACGCCCCCGGGCTCGACGCGTAGTAGTCCGGAACCGGCCCGTGGACGAAGGAACGGAACCAGGGGTTCTGCTCGAGCTCGTCGATCAGCCGGACCCCGGCCGCCAGGTACGCGTCCTGGAGCGCCTCCCGGGACGGGTCGTCGACGACATCGCGCAGATACGTCCGCGCCTCCTCGACGTCGTCCCCGAGCCCGGCCCGGCCGAGCGGCGCGGACCCCGGGAACCACAGACCCGCGCCGGAGTACGCCACCGTGCCGCCGACCCGGTCGGTCTTCTCGACGACGAGCGTGCGCAGGCCGCGCGAAGCCGCCACGTACGCCCCGACCAGACCTCCGCCCGACCCGACGACGATCACGTCGTAGGCATCCTCGTTGATGCTCATCCGAACCTCCTCATGAGTGCCGACGTTCTTGGTGGGGGGTGGGTCCCGGCGCGTGCCGCGTTAGTGGAGTCGGCAGGGCGCACTCCCGGGAGGCCACGGCGACGGTAACGAGGCGGCGCGGGCCCGCCGTCAGGCCATCTCGCTCAGCGAGACCCGCCCGGTCCCGGTCGCCGACGCCCGGGGCCCGATGAGCGAGTCCCGGTGAGCGGAACGCCCCGGGCCGCCGTCCGGCACGGCGGCCCAGGCTGGAGGCCGGCACGAGGTGAGGATGGCGATGACAGACGTTCGGGAACCGACGGCCGTCGGGCACCGTGAGACCGCGGTGACCGAGGCGGCCGCACGACTCACCCGCGCAGCCCATGACCACAAGCCCTGCGCGCCGGTACGGGAACTGCTCGGCGCGACCGACATCGGCCTCGCCTACGCCGTCCAGCAACGCGTCATCGGCGACCGGATCGCCGCCGGAGCCCGGGTCGTCGGCCGCAAGATCGGGCTGACGTCCGAGTCGGTGCAGCGCCAAGTAGGGGTCGACCGGCCCGACTTCGGCGTCCTCCTGGACGACATGGACGTCACCGCCCTGCCGGCCGTCCCCAGCCACCGGCTGCTCCAGCCCAGGGTCGAGGCGGAGATCGCGTTCGTGCTCGCCGCCGACCTGGACGCCGACGACCTCGACGTCGACCGGGTCCGGTCGGCGGTCGGACACGCCGTGGCCGCGCTGGAGATCGTGGACAGCCGGGTGGCCGACTGGGACATCGCGATCACCGACACGGTCGCCGACAACGCGTCCAGCGGCCTGTTCGTGCTCGGCCGGCAGCGGGTCGGTCTCGGGGAGTTCACCCCCCGGGACGTGACCATGCGGCTGTACGCCGACGGAGAGCTCGCCTCCGAGGGCGACGGCGCGGCCTGTCTGGGCGATCCGCTCGCCGCGCTGCTGTGGCTGGCGCGCACGGCCAGGGAGTTCGGCGACCCGCTGCGCGCCGGACAGATCGTGCTCTCGGGCGCCCTGGGCCCGCTCGTCCCCACCCCGCCGGGCACCACCGTACGGGCCGAGCTGTCGGGCCTGGGTCCGGTGACGGCGACCTTCACGCCCGACGCCGCCAAGGCCCCCGAGGAACTCGAGGAACACGGATGACGAAGACCAAGGTGGCCGTTATCGGCTCCGGCAACATCGGCACCGATCTGATGATCAAGGTGCTGCGCCTGTCCGACACCCTGGAGATGGCCGCGATGGTCGGCATCGACCCGGACTCGGACGGCCTGGCGCGCGCCGCGCGCCTGAAGGTCCCCGTCACGCACGAGGGAGTGGACGGCCTGATCCGTATGGACGGCTTCGAGGACATCGAGATCGTCTTCGACGCCACGTCGGCGAAGGCGCATGCCGAGAACGCCGAGAAGCTCGCCCCGTACGGCAAGCGGCTCGTCGACCTCACCCCCGCCGCGATCGGCCCGTACGTGGTGCCACCGGTGAACCTCGACGAACACCTGGAAGGCGCCGCGCGGTCCGGCGCCACGGTCGACAACGTCAACATGGTCACCTGCGGCGGCCAGGCGACCATCCCGATCGTCCACGCGGTCAGCCGGGTCACACCGGTGCCCTACGCCGAGATCGTCGCCTCGATCGCCTCCAGGTCGGCCGGGCCCGGCACCCGGGCCAACATCGACGAGTTCACCGAGACCACGGCCGGTGCCATCGAGAAGGTGGGCGGCGCCCGCCGGGGCAAGGCGATCATCGTCCTGAACCCGGCGGAGCCGCCGCTGATCATGCGGGACACGGTGTACTGCCTGATCGGCGAGGCGGACCACGACGCGGTCCGGGCCTCCGTCGAGGAGATGGTGGCCGAGGTCGCCGAGTACGTGCCGGGCTACCGGCTCAAGCAGCGGGTCCAGTTCACGCCGGTGCCCGCCGGGGACCCGGTGCACACCCTGCTGCCCGACGGCGACCGCTCCGCGGCGACCACGAAGGTCTCCGTGTTCCTCGAGGTGGAGGGCGCCGCCCACTACCTGCCCGGCTACGCGGGCAATCTCGACATCATGACCTCGGCGGCCCTGCGCGTCGCCGAGCGCATCGCCCGGCGAGCGACCACCGAGGTGACCGAGTGACCGCCACCCGCAGGCTCTACGTGCAGGACGTCACCCTCAGGGACGGGATGCACGCCGTCCGGCACCGGATCACGCCCGAGTTCGTGTCCCGGATCTCCGCGGCCCTGGACCGGGCGGGGGTGGACGCGATCGAGGTCGCCCACGGCGACGGACTGGCCGGCGGCAGCCTCAACTACGGGCCGGGCAGCAACACCGACTGGGAGTGGATCGAGGCGGCGGCGGACGCCGTCGACCGCGCGGTCCTCACCACCCTGCTCCTGCCCGGCATCGGCACCATCGCCGAACTGAAGCGGGCCCACGCCCTCGGGGTCCGCTCGGTGCGCGTCGCCACCCACTGCACGGAGGCGGACGTGGCGGCCCAGCACATCGCCACCGCCCGGGAGCTCGGCATGGACGTCTCGGGCTTCCTGATGATGAGCCACATGGCGGCACCGGAGGAACTCGCGGGGCAGGCCCGGCTGATGGAGTCCTACGGCGCGCACTGCGTGTACGTCACCGACTCCGGCGGCCGGCTGACCATGGACGGAGTACGCGACCGCATCCGCGCCTACCGGGACGTGCTCGACCCGGACACCCAGATCGGCATCCACGCGCACGAGAACCTCTCCCTGTCGGTGGCGAACTCCGTGGTGGCCGTCGAGGAGGGGGTGACCCGGGTCGACGCCTCGCTCGCGGGACAGGGCGCGGGCGCCGGGAACTGCCCGATCGAACCGTTCGTCGCCGTCGCCAACCTCCAGGGCTGGAAGCACGACTGCGATCTGTACGCCCTTCAGGACGCCGCCGAGGACCTGGTCCGTCCCCTCCAGGACCGGCCGGTGCGCGTCGACCGGGAGACCCTCACGCTGGGCTACGCCGGCGCCTACTCCAGCTTTCTGCGTCACGCCGAGGCCGCGGCGCAGCAGTACGGCCTGGACGCCCGCACCATCCTGGAGGAGGTCGGCAGGCGCGGCCTCGTCGGAGGGCAGGAGGACATGATCGTGGACATCGCCCTCGACCTCACCCACGGCTGACGTCGGCAGGGACGCACGGCTCGCCGGACGTACCGCTCATCGGACGTACCGCTTCCCGGAAAGGATCTCCCGGGGAGCGGTACGTTTTTGCGTCCGAAATAAATGGACCGATCGTCCCAATAAATTGGTGCACGACTCTTTCTCTGCGTCCCGGGGCATTGATACCTTGACGCCGGCGCCGAACTAGAATTGATTTCAGTTTGATCAGAGAGGCACCGACGATGACGTCTGCCCTTCGCCTGAACTCGCGATCCTCCGAGGTCGACGGGTCCGCGTCGCCTCCGTCGATGATGGAGCGTGTGACGCTGATCATGGACCTGTTCGACCGTCCACAGACGCATCTGACGCTCGAATCGGTCTCACGGCGGACCCATCTGCCCCGCTCGACCACGCATCGGATACTCGACCAGCTGGTCCGGCTGGACTGGCTGCGCCACACGGTGGCCGGATACACGCTGGGAACCCGCGCGCTCGGCCTGGGAGGCCGGGAGATCGGGCACAGCGCGCTGCGGGCCGCCGCCGCACCCCACCTCCTGGACCTGGCCGTGCGGACCAGGATGGTCGTCCACCTCGCCGTGCTCGACGGGCCGGAGATCTACTACCTCGACAAGGTCGGGGGCCGGGCCGCGGTGGACATCCCGTCGAAGGTCGGCGGCCGCGCCATCGCTCACTGCACCGGGCTCGGCAAGGCCATGCTCGCCTGGCTGAGCCCGGAGGAGATCGACACGCGGTACGCGCAGCTGATCGAGCGCCGTACCCCGCACAGCATCGGCCATCTCGGCCAACTGCACCGCGAACTGGGCCTGGTGCGCCGGCGGGGCGGACTGGCGATCGACCGGGGCGAGTGTTTCCCGGAGCTCGGCTGCGTCGGCCTCGCGCTGCGCGGTCCCGCCGGTCCGGTCGGGGCGATATCGGTGGTCGGCGACGGCCGCTCCTCGCTGGAGCTCGTGGCCCCGCTGGTGGTCGGCGCGGTGCGGGCCGTCTCCGAGGAGCTCTTCGGCATGCCGGAGTCGTACCGGCGGGACGCGTCGGACGTCCTCGGATAGCGCGCGGCCGCCCCGGCGAGTCCCGGGGCGGCCCTCCTCGGTGCCGGCCGCGTCAGCCGGCCGCCCGTGCGCCGCTCACCACGTCGCTCACCACGCCGTCCAGCCGCCGTCCACGGTGACGGTCGTACCCGTGACGAACCGGGAGGCGTCCGAGGCGAGGAACACCGCCGCGCCGCCCAGTTCCCCGGCCTCGCCCACCCGGCCGAGCGGAGTGCCCCGGACGATCCGCTCACCCCAGCGGCTCTCCAGCAGCCCCGAGCTGAGGTCCGTACGGAAGTAGCCGGGCGCGAGGGCGTTGACGCGCACCCCGCGGTCCGCCCACTCGACGGCGAGCGCCCTGGTGAGGGCCTCCACGCCGCCCTTGCTCGCGGCGTACGCGGCGATCCGCTCGAAGCCCGTGCTCGCGTGCACCGACGACACGTTGACGATCGAACCGGAGCCCTGTTCCAGCATGACCTTGCCGGCCTCGCGACAGCAGGTGAAGGTGCCCTGGAGGTTGACGTCGAGCACCCGCCGCCAGTCCTCGTCGGTGACGAACTCGCTGCGGGTGAAGTGCGGGCTGATGCCCGCGCAGTTGACGAGGACGTCCAGTCGTCCGGTCGCCCCGGTGATCCGCCCGACCGCCGTGCGGACCGCCTCCGGGTCGGCGACGGAACCGGGCAGCACCAGCACCTTGCCACCGTGCCCGGCGAGTTCGGCCTCCAGGCTCTCCAGGTCGGCGGCCGTCCGGGCGGTCACCGCCACGTCCGCCCCGGCCTGGGACAGGGCGACCGCGACCGCCCGGCCGAGACCCTTGCCCGCGCCGGTCACCCAGGCGGTCCTGCCGTCGAGGCGCAGATCGGTGTTGACGTCGGCCACTGTTCAGCCCTCCACGGGGATGTCGCGCAGGGTCCGCTTGAGGACCTTGCCCGAAGGGGTGCGGGGGAGTTCGCCGACGAGGTCGATGCGGGCCGGCACCTTGAACTTGGCCAGGCGCTCCCGGCAGAACTCCCGCAGCTCGTCCGCCCCGGCGCTCGCGCCCGGGCGGAACACCACGAAGGCCCGGGGGACCTCGCCCCAGCGGGGGTGGGTCAGGCCGACCACGGCGGCCTCCAGAACGGCCGGGTGCTCGTAGAGGACCCGTTCGACCTCGGGTGTGGCGATGTTCTCCCCGCCGGAGACGATCATGTCCTTCTTCCGGTCGTCGATGAAGAGGAAGCCGTCCTCGTCGACGTGCCCGATGTCCCCGGTGTGGAACCAGCCGTTCCTGAGCGCGGCGGCCGTGGCCTTCTCGTCGCGCCAGTAGCCCGCGAAGACCTTCGGGCCGCGCAGCGTGATCTCGCCCAGTTCCCCGGCCGGGACCTCCTGGTCCATGTCGTCGACGATCCTGACCCGGGTGTGCGGCACGGGACGCCCGACCGAACCGAGCTTGGACAGCGCGTGCTCCCGGTCGAGGAAGGTGTCGCCGGAGACCGTCTCTGTCAGTCCGTAGGCGTCGGCGAACCAGGCGTTGGGGAAGGCGTTCATGATCCGCCGCAGGACCGGCTCGGGGGTCTTCTCGCCGCCGCCCACGATGAACCGCATCGAGGTGGTGTCGTACGACTCCCGGTCCGGGACCTCCAGCACCGCGTTGACCATGACCGGCGCCAGCCAGGCGTTGGTGACCCGGTGCTCCTGGATGGCCCGCAGCACGCCGGCGGCGTCGAACCTGCGCTGCAGGACGACGCCCCCGCCCGCGTAGAGCACCGGCAGGGCGGGCATGTCGAGACCGCCGACGTGGTACAGCGGCCCCGCCACCAGAGTGGTGTCCGCCGAGGTCAGGCCGAACTGCACGATCTGCGCCACGTTCTTGGCGTGCAGGTTCCCGTACGTGATCCGCACGCCCTTGGGCCGCGAGGTGGTGCCGGAGGTGTACATCAGACGCTGGAGGTCGTCCGGCTCGACGTCCACCGGCTCCACCCGCGCGCCCGGGTGCCGCTCCAGCAGGGCCTCGTAACCGGTCCACCGGTCCGAGGGGGCGTCGCCGTCCACCAGGATCCGCCGCTCCAGCCCGCTCGGTTCTGCGGCGATGCGGTCCACGGCCCGCAGGAACTCCGGCTCGGTGACGACCGCCTTCGCCCGGGAGTGGTCGAGGATGTACGCCCACTCGTCCTCGGACAGACGGTAGTTCAGCGGCAGGAAGACGGCTCCGACGCGGTTGACGGCGTACACCAGCTCCAGGAACTCCGGCCTGTTGTAGAGCAGCAGGCCCACGACGTCGCCGCGCCCGACGCCCAGTTCCGTCAGACCGGCGGCCAGCCGGTTGACCCGTTCATGGAGGGCGCGGACCGTCAGGCGGCGGTCCTCCTGCGTCACGGCCACGGCGTCCGGCCGCTGGGCCACATGGTGATCGAGGATGCTCGAGAAATTGTGCACGGCGACTCTCCGGCTCTGCGGCCGGGATTGTCCCGACCGGTCGGTTGCCCGCTCCCAAGATTTAGTGTACCTCTTGGTCTATAAAACTCTTGCCGCACTTTACGACGGAGCGCACCGGTCGACAACCATCCAGGCGGGCGTGATGTCGCTTCCCACGGAGGAGGCCCCCGTGCCACGCATCCGCCTCGACACCGACGGACCCGTCGTCACGGTCCGGCTCGACCACCCGCCGATGAACGCCTTCGACACCGCTCAGCGCAGCGAGCTGGCCGCCGGGGTGCGCGAACTCGCCGACAGCCGCGCGGTGCGGGCCGTGGTGCTGTACGGAGGGGAGCGGCTGTTCGCCGCCGGGGCGGACGTCGGGGCCCTGGCCGCGATGAGCCCGCAGGACGTACGGGGCTGGAACCGGGCGTTGCAGCGGACCTTCGACGAGGTGGCCCGGCTGCCGGTGCCGGTCGTCGCCGCGATCACCGGGTACGCGCTCGGCGGCGGCCTCGAACTGGCCCTCGCCGCCGACTACCGGGTGGCCGCCGACGACGCGGTCCTCGGCCAGCCCGAGGTGCAGTTGGGGATCATGCCGGGCTCGGGCGGCACCCAGCGGCTGACCCGGCTGATCGGGCCGTCGCGGGCCAAGAACCTGCTGATGACCGGCCGCCGGGTGGGCGCCGACGAGGCGCTGCGGCTCGGGCTGGTGGACGAGGTCGTGCCGGCGGGCGAGGTGTACGGCACGGCGCTGGGCTATGCCCGGCGGCTCGCCGAGGGGCCGGCCGCCGCCCTGGAGGCGATCAAGGAGGCGGTGGACCACGGCGCCGACTCCGGCCTGTCCGCCGGGCTCGCGCTCGAACGGTCCCTGTTCACGGGGGTCTTCGGGACGGACGACGCCGCCACCGGGATCCGGTCGTTCCTCGAACACGGCCCCGGCAAGGCGCGCTTCGGGGGCCCGGCGGACGACGACTAGCCGCGCGCCGGGACCGTACGACACGAAAGGGGTGGAGAAGATGAAGGCACTGCGCTGGCACGGCGCGCTCGACCTGCGGCTGGAGGAGGTACCCGACCCGCCCGAGCCGGGGCCGCACGAGGCCGTGGTCGAGGTCTCCTGGTGCGGGGTGTGCGGCACCGACCTGCACGAGTTCCTCGAGGGGCCGCACATGATCCGCTCCGGTCCGCACCCGCTGACCGGAGCCAGTCCGCCGCTCGCCCTCGGGCACGAACTGAGCGGCACCGTACTGGCGTTGGGCGCGGACGTGCCCGGGATCGCGGTCGGCGACCGGGTCGCCGCCGATCCCGTCTGGCGGTGCGGCGTCTGCTTCTGGTGCGCGCGCGGCGAGTACCACATCTGTCCCCGGAGCGGCTCGGTGGGCCTGGCCTCGCCCGGCGCCTTCGCCGATCGCGTCACCGTGCCGATCGCGGGGCTCACGCGGCTCCCCGACAACGTGAGCGACGAGATGGCGGCCGCCGCCGAACCCCTCGCGGTCGGCCTGCACGCCGTCACCCGGGCCGGCGTCCGGCCGGGCGACAACGTCCTGGTCGTCGGCGGCGGCCCGATCGGCGTCGCGGTCGTCCTGGCCGCCCGGATCGCCGGCGCCGCCGGGCTCTATGTGAGCGAACCCCTCGCCGGGCGCCGCGAGTCGCTCCTGCGGCTCGGCGTCACCGAGGCGTTCGACCCGCGCGAGACCGATGTCCGCCGCGAGGTGTTCCTGAGGACCGGCCGGATCGGCCCGGACGTCGTCATCGACGCGACCGGCGTCCCCGCGCTCGCGGGGCAGGCCGTCTCCACCGTCCGGCGCGGCGGCCGGGTCGTGCTCGCCGGCGTCGGTCACGGCAGCGTCGAGTTCGACATGGGCCAACTCGTCTTCTACGAGCGTTCGGTGGTCGGCACGCTCGGCTACCAGTTCGACATCCCCCGGGTGATCGACCTGATGAGCACCGGACGCCTGGACGCGTCCGCCCTGATCACCGGACGTTTCCCGCTCTCGGAAGGAGCCGGGGTCTTCGCGGACCTGGCCGCTGACCGGGCCCGCCACCTCAAGGTTCTGCTGACCCCGAAGGGACTGTGACATGGATTTCGACCTGCCGGAGGAGACCCGGGACCTGCAGGACATGGTCCGTGAGTTCGCGGCCAAGGAGATCGCCCCGAACGCGGCCCGGTGGTCGGAGGACGAGGAGTTCCCCACCCCTGTCTTCACCAAGCTCGGCGAACTCGGCCTGATGGGCATGCTGGTCCCCGAGGAGTACGGGGGCGCGGGGTCCGACATGGTCTCCTATGTCGCCGTCATGGAGGAACTCGGCGCCGCCGACCAGTCGGTGGCCTCCTCCTGGAACGCGCACTCCACCATCGCCACCCTGCCGCTGCTGGCCTACGGCACCGAGGAGCAGAAGCACCGCTGGCTGGCTCCGCTGGCCCGGGGCGAGGCCCTCGGCGCGTTCGGCCTGACCGAACCGGGCGCCGGTTCCGACGCGGCCGGCATCACCACCACCGCCCGCCGGGCGGACGGCGGTTGGGTGATCAACGGCACCAAGATGTTCATCACCAACGCCGGCACCGACATCAGCCAGGGCGTCACCCTGCTGGCCACCACCGGCCGCGACGAGGACGGGCGGAAGCGCTTCGCCACCTTCTACGTGCCGACCGGCACCCCCGGTTACACGTGCGGGGCCAAGCTGAGAAAGCTCGGCTGGCACGCCATGGACACCCGCGAACTGGTCTTCAGCGACTGCTTCGTCCCCGACGGCCATCTCATCGGCGAGGAGGGGGGCGGGCTGCGTCAGTTCCTCTCCGTGCTGGACAAGGGCCGGATCAGCGTCGCCGCCCTCGGGCTGTCGCTGGCCAGGGCGGCCCTCGCGCTCGCCCTCAAACACGCCACGGAACGGCACCAGTTCGGCCGTCCGCTGTCGGCGTTCCAGGCCGTCGCCCACAAGATCGCCGATATGGGCACGGAGTTCGAGGCCGCCCGGTGGATGGTCTACCGCGCCGCCTGGCTCGCCGACCAGGGGCGCCCGTACGGCACCGAGGCCGCCATGGCGAAGCTGTACGCCTCCGAGGTCGCCAACCGGGCCGCCTCCCAGGCGGTGCAGATCCACGGCGGTTACGGCTATGTGCGGGAGTCGGAGATCTCGCGGTTCTACGCCGACGCCAAGATCCTCGAGATCGGCGAGGGCACGAACGAGATCCAGCGCGATGTCATCGCCAGGGCGCTGGTGAAGCGGGTGTGAGCGGCGCGGGGGCCCGCGGCGCGTGCCGCGGGCCCCCGCGGTCAGCTCGCCACCGAGGCGGACCGCCATTCGGCTTCGGGGTTGAGGGGCAGATCGGGACGGTCGCGCTTGAAGGCCGCCGCCGCCTCCTCCACGTCCGGCAGGGCGGCACCGGGCGCGCCGAACCCGCGCAGCAGGGTGTCGCAGTACGCGCGGGACAGGTACGCGGCGTCCCAGTGGCCGTCCGGCTTCACCCACTGGTAGGTGTGGTTGTGCAGGTTGAGGAACTGGAGGGTGGCCACGTGCGGGTCGACCGCGCGGAAGGCGCCCCGCTCCATGGCTTTCGTGAGCAGCCCCCGGACCAGGAGCTCGAACTCGGCGCGCTGGCCGAGCAGGGTCTGGAGGTAGTCGCCGGTGAGGCTGCGGTAGTCGTGCTCGTAGACCCAGATGTGGTCGAGCCTGCGGAAGATGATCGTGAGCAGCGACTCCGAGAGCAGGCGCAGCCGCACCAGCGGATCCGCGTCGAGCGCCGCGATGTCCTGGGCCCGGGAGAGCAGCGGGGTCATCACCCGGGACTGGATCTCGATCAGCAGGTTCTCCTTGGAGTCGATGTAGTAGTACAGCGCTCCCTTGGCGAGCCCGACCGCCCGGCCCAGGTCGTTGACGGAGGTCGCCGCGTAGCCCTGGCGGGCGAACAGCTCGGCGGCCGTGTCGATGATCTTCTGGCGTCTGACCTCGAAACCCGGTCCGTGGCCCGGTGGTCTGGGCATTGCTCCACTCCCCGCCTGCTGTGCGGACATCTTTTCTGTTGTGCTCCCAGTAGTTTGCTAGACCAGACGGTACATTAAAAGAAGGACTCAGGCGGTGCGGCCTTGTGCCGCCCGGGCGAGCATTGCGAGGACGCGCATGACGACGACCGAGGCACCGCGGCAGACCGGATCGGGATCCGCGCACGCGGATCAACTCCTGGAGATGTATCGCAGGATGCGCCGAATCCGGCGATTCGAGGAACGGGCGTCCGAGCTGTACAAAGCGACGGAGATCCCCGGCTTTCTGCATCTTTCGATCGGTCAGGAGGCCAGCGCCGTGGGCGCCTGCTGGCCGCTCGGCCCCCGGGACGGGATCACCTCCACCCACCGAGGCCACGGGCATGTCCTGGCCAAGGGGCTGGATTCGGCGTCCATGATGGCCGAGCTGATGGGCAAGGAGGCGGGCACGTGCCACGGCCGTGGCGGCTCGATGCACATCGCCGACCCCGGCCTCGGCATCTACGGCGCCAACGGCATCGTCGGCGCCGGACTCCCGATCGCCACGGGCGTGGCGACCGCGGCCAAGCTGCGTGCCGCGGGTGACGTGGTGGTGGCCTTCTTCGGGGACGGCGCGGTCGCGCAGGGCATGTTCCACGAGGCGGTGAACCTGGCCGCCGTGTGGGACCTGCCGGTCGTTTTCCTCTGCGAGAACAACCACTACTCCGAGTTCTCGCCCGCCGCCGAGCAGCACCGGGCCCCGCTCTCCGCCCGGGCGGCGGGATACGGCATCGGATACGCGCACGTCGACGGCAACGACGTCCTCGCGGTGGCCGGGATGATGGGCGACGTCGTGGAACGGCTGCGGGCCGGCGGCGGTCCGGTCCTGGTGGAGGCCGAGACCTACCGCTGGCACGGCCACTACGAGGGCGACCCCGAGCGCTACCGCAGCGCGCAGGAGGTCGCCGCCGCCAAGGAGCGCGACCCGCTGCTGGTGGCGCGCCGGCACCTGGCGTCGGCGGGAGTGCCCGCCGCGGCGGCCGACGCGGTCGACGAGGAGATCGACAAGGAGATCGAGGCGGCGGTCGAGTGGGCCAGGGGCCTGCCCGAGCCGGCCCCCGAGTCGCTCCACGACTTCGTCTCGGCCCCGCGTCCCGCCCGGCCCGAGCCCGCCCCGGCCACGGGTGAGATCTTCCGCTCGATGGACGCCGTACGGCTCGCCCTGGAGCACGAACTCACGGCCGATCCGACCGTGTTCGTCGCCGGTATCGACGTCGGCGCGGGCGGGAACGTCTTCGGGCTGACCCGGGGGCTGGCCGAGGCGTTCCCCGGCCGGGTCCGTGACACGCCGATCAGCGAGAGCGCCATTCTCGGGACGGCGGTGGGGGCGGCCATGGCCGGCATGAAACCGGTCGTCGAGATCATGTACATGGACTTCATCGGGGTCTGCCTCGACATGCTGCTCAACCAGGCCGCCAAGCTGCGTTTCATGACGGGCGGCCGGGCCGCGATGCCCCTCGTGGTGCGCACCCAGTTCGGCGCCGGGCGCTCCTCAGGCAGCCAGCACTCGCAGAGCCTGGAGGCGCTGCTGGCCCACATTCCGGGGCTGACGGTGGTGATGCCGTCCAACCCGGCCGACACCTACGGTCTGCTGCGGGCCGCCATCCAGGATCCCAACCCGGTCGTCTTCGTCGAGAACCGGCTCCAGTACGGCTTCAAGGGCCCGAAGCCGCCGGTCGACCACCTGGTTCCGCTGGGCAGGGCGAAGGTGGTCCGCGAGGGCACCGACATCACGCTCGTCTCCTGGTCGCGGATGGTCCAGGACGCCCTGGCCGCCGCGGAGTCGCTCGCCGCGGAGGGCGTGAGCGTGGAGGTGATCGACCTGCGCACGATCGCCCCGCTGGACCGGGAGACGGTCCTCGCCTCCCTCGCCAAGACCAACCGGCTGGTCATCGCGCACGAGGCGGTACGGGACTTCGGGGTCGGCGCCGAACTCGCGGCGCTGGCCGTCGACGAGGGGTTCTGGCACCTGGACGCGCCCGTCACCCGGGTCGCGCCGCCCCCGATGCCCGCGCCCTACGCGCCCTCGCTGGAACGGCTGTGGCTGCCCTCGCGCGACACCATCGCCGACACCCTGCGGCGCATCGCGGCGGTGTGAACGAGGGAGCGGCAACGGCGAAGGGGGAGGCCCCGGGACGGACGTCCCGGGGCCTCCCCCTTTGTGCGGACCGCCTCCGGCCCGGCCTCACCGGCAGGATCAGGGCGTGGGCCGACGGCGGATCCGGTCCCGTCCGTGTGTCAGACGGTCGCGACCGGGGTGAGCGGGCTGCCCTGGGTGCCGGGCAGGTTGAGCGGGGGAGCGGTGAGCAGGAAGCGGCTGCGGCCGTGCTCGCGCAGCCAGGCCGCGAGGTCGTGCAGGTACCACAGTTCGCCCAGCGGGACGCCGAGCTTGAACAGGCACAGGTGGTGGATGGGCAGCAGGGTGTGCGGCCCCTGGGCCTGGGTGACGCCCACGCCCTCGACGGCGTAGTTGTCGGCCACCAGCCCCGCGATCTGCGACTCGGCGATCCAGTCGAGCAGCGCGGGGTCGTCCGCGTCGAGGTAGGCGGCGGTGCGGTGGATGGCCACCGGGTCGGGGTTCTTCTCCCAGGCCAGGAGCTGGGTCGCGAAGCCGGTGTGCAGCAGGAGGATGTCGCCCGGCTCCACCACGACGTCGTCCGCCGCCATGATCTCCTGGAGCTTCGCGAGGCCGACCGGCTGGTAGCCGGTGCCCAGGTGGTGCGCGAGGTCGATCAGGACGCCCCGGCCCTGCACCCCGTGCTCCGCCATGTGCTCCAGACCGAGGTGGCGGGCGAAGCTGAGGCTCCCGCTGCCGTCCCCCTTGGCGTCCTCCTGCGGTCCGACGAGGTCGGCGCCGGGCCGGTACCCGTTGTAGTAGACCGGCTCGGCGATGCCGTCGCCGTCGGCGTCGAACTCGGCGCCCTGATGGGCGAGGGCGTCCCACTGGGTCGAGTACTGGAGCCAGAGAGTCACCACGTCGTCGGACCACACGTCGATCAGGTCCGGCGAGAAGTGCTCGCTCGCCTTGATGTTGTAGAAGACGTCCTGCTGGTGCTGGAGGTCCTCGGTGGGCCGCAGGATCGGTGGGTAACGGCGCTGGTTCAGGGAGGTGCCGCCCGGATAGTCCAGCGGCAGGCTCAGGCTGAAGGTGATCCCGTGCTCGACCTCGCGGACCCCCTGGAGGACCTTCTCCGGCGTCATCAGGTTGATGCGCCCCAGTTCGTCGTCCTCACCGAACTCGCCCCATGTCGAACCCGGCGGCCGCTGCTTCCAACGCTTCGTCACGATAAACGCCTCCTCAGGCGACAGGTCCCCGTTGACTGTCATCCGCATGCTATGGAGATTGTACCGTTCGGTCAACAAGTCTGATTGCTTGAAATTCAGGCTTCAGATTGTCTCCGCTTCGGTAATAGACTGACTGGTCGAAACGTCTATCCCATGGAGGGGCAATGAGCGAATCCACACAGGCGTGGGTCGCGGCGGCTGTGCGTGCCGTGATCGGGGCGCACACGCAGGCCCAGGACGCCGGCCGCACCGACGACATCGTCGCGCTGTACACACCCGACGCGGTCCTGGAGCTTCCGGGCACGGATCCGCTCCAGGGGCACGACGCGCTGCGCGAGGCCTTCAAGGGATGGGAGCCCACCCAGCCGCAACTGCACCTGGTGACCAACACGGTCGTCACCCCCGCGGGACCCGACGAGGCGACGGCGGCGAGCGACGTGGCCTTCCTCCAGCGCGGCGAGTCCGGCTGGGCGGTGCAGGTCGTCGGGCACTACGACGACACGCTGCGCCGGATCGACGGCGCCTGGCTGCTGCGGCGCAGGAGGACGACGTACCAGATCTGACCGCGCCCACCGTTCCATCCCTTCGACCCTGGAGAGACATGAGTACGACTTCCGCCGATGCCGAGGCGTCGGCCGCCGCCGGTGTGCAGACCGCCATCGCCGCCTACGCGCAGGCGCTGGACGCCGGCCGCACCGACGATCTCGCCGACCTCTTCGTGCCGGACGGCGTCGCCGAGATAGCCGGCATGGCCACCTTCGAGGGCCGGGACGCGATCAGGGAGGGCTTCGCGGGCTTCGCGCCGGACCGGCCGCAGCTGCACCTGGTGGCCAACACGGTGCTCACCTCGTACACCGACGACGAGGCCACGGCCGTCAGCGACCTGGCGTTCTTCCAGCGCGGCGAGTCGGGCTGGGCGGTGCAGCTGGTCGGCCGCTACGACGACACCCTGAGCCGGCGCGACGGCGTGTGGAAGTTCCGGCGGAGGGTCACGACCTTCCGGCCCTAGCGGACCGCCCGGCCCCGGACGCCCGTGTCGCCTGTGGAGCAGGCGGCACGGGCGTTCCGCCTGCTCAGACGGCCGGGTCCGGTTCCTGGGCCTTGGCAAAGACGAAGGCCGGGAACGCGTTCTGCACCGACTCGCGGATCAGCTCCTGGAGCTTCCAGCGCCCGGTCGGGTTCAGCAGCTGCTTGACCGGCTTGCCGGGGATGTTGGCGCCGTAGAAGTAGCTGCTCTTGAGGAAGGACGACTGTCCCGCGCTGTCGTTGACGAGGTCCGTCCACTCCTGCTCGGCGGCGGCCGTGACCTCCACGACGTCGTGGCCGTGCTCGCGCGCGTGCACGAGCAGGTCCACGACGTAGTCCACCTGGTCGCCGGAGTAGCGCGGGTTGTTGCCGAGGGCGCCGTGCGGGCCGCCGGGGAACCAGAAGTTGGGGAAGCCGGCGGTCGTGACCCCGAGGTAGGTCGACGGACCGTCCGCCCAGTACTCCTCCAGAGGGAGACCGCCGCGGCCGCGCACGCCGAGGCGGTTGAGGGCGCCGGTGCCGAAGTCGTAGCCCGTCGCCCAGATGATGACGTCGAACTCCTGGTGGCCCTCGGAGGTCTCGATGCCGGTCTCGGTGATGCGGACGATCGGCGTCTCGTTGATGTCGACGAGCTGGACGGCCGGCTTGTTGTACGCCTCGTAGTAGCCGGTGCCGAACGGGGGCCGCCGACCGCCGTAGCCGTGCCCCTTGGGGATCAGCTTCTCGGCCGTCTCCGGGTCCTCGACGATGGAGCGGATCTTGGCCGCGATGAACGTGCACCACTCCTCGTTGACCGTGGGGTTCGTGGTCATGTCGTAGTAGTGCTCGGAGAGCTTGGTGAAGCCGGGGCCGTTCCACCGCGTCTCGTAGAACTCCTGGCGCTGCTCGGGGGAGTCCTCCAGGCCCGAACGCATGGTGATCTGGTGCAGGAAGCCGCTCGGTGAGGCGTTCAGGGTGTCCCGGACGGACTCGTAGTCACCCTTGAGCCGGGCCTGCTCCTCGGGTGTGATCGGCCGGTTGTTGAGCGGGGTCAGCCAGTCGGCCACCTTCTGGTACACCGTCAGCTGCGCGACCTCGTCGGCGATCGCGGGCACGATCTGGACGCCGCTGGATCCGGTGCCGATCTGGGCCACCCGCTTGCCGGCGAAGTCCACGGGCGTCGCGGGCCAGCGGCCGGTGTGGTGCTGCTCGCCGCGGAAGTCCTCGCGGCCCGGGATGCCGGGGACGAAGGGCACGGAGAGGATCCCGGTCGCCGCCACGACGTGCCGCGCCCGGTGTTCGGTGCCGTCCTCGGTGCGCACGGCCCAGGTGCCGGTCGTCTCGTCCCACACGGCCTCGGTCACCTTCGCGCCGAACACCATGTGGCGCCGCAGGTCGAACCGGTCGACCACGTGGTTGAAGTAGCGCTCGATCTCCGGCTGGCCGGCGAAGTGCTCCGACCACTCCCACTCCTCCCACAGCTCCTTGGAGAACAGGTAGCCGTAGGTGTAGCTCTCGGAGTCGAAGCGCGCCTCGGGGTAGCGGTTCCAGAACCAGGTGCCGCCCACGCCGCTGCCCGCCTCGAGCAGCTTTGTCGAGAAGCCGGACTCCCGGGCCCGGTACAGCTGGCCGATACCGGTGACGCCGGCGCCGATGACCAGAACGTCAACGAGGCCGCCGAGGCCGTCGGGACTGCCGAGGCCCTGGTCCGCCGGGCCCGTCTTCGTGGTTTCGCTCATGTGCTCTCCCGCGTGAGCCTTGATTCATATGTCGACCGGTCGATCGAATATTCAGGCTGAGAGTAGAGGAGGGGTCGGATTCGTTCAATGGATGCGAATCTCGGCTGGAACATTGATTGTACCGACCGTCTGGTCTAACTTTCGCTCAGGGACGCGAAGCCGCGCGACAGGAGCAGTCATGAGTGACAACGGCGTCGAAGAAACCACCGATCTGCGGGCCGCGGGCTGGCAGGCCATGCGGGCCGCCCTGCCGGGCGTGTTCCCCGAGGAGGACGTCGATCTGCGGGACGGCCGCTTCGGCGAGGAACTCGTCGACATCGGCCTCACCAGCGTCTGGGGGGCGCTGTGGGCGCGCGAAGGGCTCGCCCCGCGCGACCGCAGCCTGGTCACGCTCGGGATCCTCATCGCCCTCGGGGCCGAGACCGAGCTGAAGACCCACGTCCGGATCGCGCTGACGAACGGCCTGACCCGGGACGAGATCGCCGAGGTCGTCTACCACTCCAGCGGCTACACCGGGTTCCCGCGGGCTGTCGCCGCCCGCACCGCCGCCCGCGAGGCGCTGGAGGGCTGACGGCCCCACCCGGGTGTCCCCCCGCGTCCGGGTGTCAGCGAGCAGGGGCCCACACCGAGCACACGAGGAGCACACATGTCACTTCAGGGAAAGGTCGCGGTCGTCACCGGCGGCGCGCGGGGAATCGGACGCGGGATCGCGACCGTGCTGGCGGCCCAGGGCGCCGCCGTGGCGGTCTGGGACCTCAACACCGAGGGCGCCGAGAAGACCGTCGCGGAGATCCGGGCGGCCGGCGGTACGGCCCTCGCGGTGGGCGGTGACGCCGCCGACGCCGCGGCCGTGGCCCGCTCCGCGGCGCGCACCCGCGACGAGCTCGGGCCGGTCACGATCCTCGTCAACAACGCGGGGACGACCGCCTACGAGCCCTTCACCCAGATCAGCGAGGCGTCCTGGGACCGCCTGATCGGGATCAACCTCAAGGGACCGTTCCTGGTCACCCAGGAGCTGGTGCCCGACATGCTCGAGGCGGGCTGGGGCCGGATCGTCAACATCTCCTCGTCCTCCGCCCAGACCGGCGCGCCCGCCATGGCGCACTACGCGGCCTCCAAGGGCGGCGTCATCGGCCTCACCAGGGCGCTGGCGGTCGAGTACATCGACAAGGGGATCACCGTCAACCACGTCCCGCCGGGGTTCATCGACACCCCGCTGGTCCGCCAGGGCCCGGTCGACGTGGACGCGGTCGCGGCCACCATGCCGATGAAGCGGGCCGGTACACCCGAGGACGTCGCCTACGCGGTGGCCTACCTCGCCTCGCCCGAGGCGGGCTATGTGACCGGCCAGACCTTCAGCGTCAACGGCGGGCGCTACGTCACCTGACCAAGCCGCCCGTCCGCACCCGGAACACCGCACCACCATCGCACCAACGCCGTACTGGAGCCGAGAATGAGCATCGACGACGCCGCCGGGGCCCCCGCCCGCGTCCTGGTAGTGGGCGCCTCCGCGTCCGGACTGACCACCGTGGAGACCCTGCGCCGCAAGGGCTACGAAGGCCGGATCACCGTGCTCGGCGACGAGCCGCACGCGCCGTACGACCGGCCGCCGCTGTCCAAGCAGGTGCTCTCCGGCGCATGGGAGCCGGCGCGGGCCGCACTGCGCACCCAGGACGTGCTGTCGGCGCTCGACGCCGAGTTCGTCCTGGGCGACCCGGCGGTCGCACTGGACCGGGCGTCGCGCGGTGTCCGCACGCAGTCCGGGCGGGAGCTGCGGGCGGACGCGATCGTCATCGCCACGGGGGTACGGGCCAGGCGCCTTCCCGGCTCGGAGGACCTCGCCGGCGTCCACGTACTGCGCACCCTCGACGACGCGCTGGCGCTGCGCGCCGGTCTGCTCGCCGGCACCCGGCTCGTGGTCGTCGGCGAGGGCGTTCTCGGCTCCGAGATCGCGGCCACCGCACGGACCCTGGGCCTGGACGTCACCCTCACCGGGCCGCTGTCGGCGCCGATGGCGCTCCAGGTGGGCCCGCTGGTGTCCGGCGTGCTGGCCGACCTGCACACCGAGCGCGGCGTCGAACTCCGGCTCGGCAACGGCGTCGTCGGCCTCACCGCCGAGGGCGGCCGGGTCACCGGCGTCCGGCTCGCCACCGACGAGGTGCTCCCGGCCGACGCGGTGGTCGTGGCGATCGGCGCGTCCCCGGCGACGGAGTGGCTCGCCGACAGCGGGCTGGAGCTCGACAACGGGGTGGTGTGCGACTCCCACTGCCGGGCGGAGGAGGGGATCTACGCCGTCGGCGACGTGGCCCGCTGGCACCACGAGGGACTCGGCCGGCTCGTCCGCCTGGAGAACCGGACCAACGCCACGGAGCAGGCCATGGCGGTCGCCGGCGAGATCCTCGGCGCGGACCGGCCGTACGCACCGGTGCCGTACTTCTGGACCGACCAGTACGACGCCAAGCTCCAGGTGCACGGCTTCCTGCCGGCCGACGCCGAAGTGGACGTCGTCGACGGGGATCTGACCGCCCGTCGGTTCGTCGCCCGGTACCGCAGCGAGGGCCGGGTCACCGGGGTGCTCGGCTGGAACATGCCCAAGCAGGCCCGCACGCGCCGTCAGGAGATCGCCGACGGTCTCGACGCTCCCGCCCCGACCCACTGAACGATCAGGAGTGATTCCCATGAAGGTTGTCGTCGACGAGGAGAAGTGCGTCGCCGCCGGGCAGTGCGTGGCCGCCGCCATGGACGTGTTCGACCAGCGCGAGGACGACGGCATCGTCGTCCTGCTCGACGAGAGTCCGCCGGCCGAACTGGCCGAGGACGTCCGCAACGCCGCCGCGGTGTGCCCGGCGCTCGCGATCCGCCTCGAGGAGTAGGCCCCGAACTTCGCCCCTTCCCCCCACCCCCACCACCGGAGGAACACCCATGGCCGAGGCAGACACCCGGGACGCGCCCGACGAGTCCCTCTACTTCTACCAGGACGAGCGGGACGCCAAGTGCCCCTTCGCCCCGCCGCCCGGGCTGCGCGCCCTGAACGACAGGGGTCCCGTGTCCCGGGGCCGGATCTGGGACGGCAGCACCCCCTGGCTCGTCACGGGCCACGCCGCGCAGCGCGCCATCCTGTCCGACCCCCGGGTCAGCTCGGACGACAAGCAGCCGGGGTTCCCGTATCCCAACCGGGCCATGGCGGAGACCGCCCACCACCACCCGCTCACGATCTTCAACGCCGACGGCGCCGACCACACGCGGATCCGCCGCATGATGACCCGCCCGTTCACCCGCCCCCGCATGGAGGCGCTGCGGCCGGACATCCAGAGGTTCACCGACGAGCTCGTCGACAAGATGCTGGCGGGCCCGAAGCCGGTGAACCTGGTGACGGCGCTGTCGCTGCCGCTGCCCTCGCTGATGATCTGCGCGCTGCTCGGCGTGCCGTACGAGGACCACGACTTCTTCCAGGAGCACGCCTCCTTCGCCACCCGGAGCGACAAGACGGCCGAGGACGACCGCCGGGCCGGCGATGCGCTGGGCGGCTACCTGGCCGCACTGCTCCAGAAGAAGATGGAGGAGCCCGCGGACGATGTGCTCTCGGACTTCGCCGCGCGGATCAAGGAGGGCGACCTCACCCTTCCCGAGGCCACCCTGCTGTCCATGATCCTGCTGATCGCCGGTCACGAGACCAGCGCGACCATGATCACGCTGGGTACCGCGCTGCTGCTGGAGAACCCCGACCAGATCGCGCGGCTGCGCGAGGTCGAGGACACCCGGGACGCCGCGAACGCGGTCGACGAGATCCTGCGCTACCTGACCGTGGCGATGTTCGGCCAGCGGCGCATCGCCTCCGAGGACTTCGAGTTCGAGGGTGCGCGGATCAAGGCGGGGGACGGCATCGTCGTCCCGCTGCCCGCCGGCAACTGGGACCCGGAGGCGTTCCCCGAGCCCGAGAAGCTCGACCTCACCCGCAAGGCGAACCACCACCACGCCTTCGGCTGGGGCATTCACCAGTGCCTGGGCCAGCAGCTCGCCCGGATCGAACTCCAGGTCGTCTACGGCACGCTCTACCGGCGCATCCCGACCCTGCGCCTCGCGGTCGACCGCGACGAACTCGAGTTCCGCCCGGCCGACGCGCTCGCCTTCGGCATCAAGGAACTGCCGGTGACCTGGTAGTCCGGCCTCGCCGCGGCACCCCCGGGCGCCACGGCGCCGACCGGCAGGCCGGTCCCACCCACCCGGGCGGGACCGGCCGTCGCATCCCTACCGGCAGTTCGTCACGGCAGCCGTAACGGCTTGTGAAACAGCAGCAACCGCAACGGCAGCAGTAACCGCAACAGCAACAGCAACGACGGCAGCAGTAACCGCAACAGCAACAGCATCCGCATCCGCATCCGAAACGGCTACGGCAGTACAACAGGAGTCAGGCATGAGCGAGTTCAGCTTCGAAGGACGCGTCGCGGTCGTCACCGGCGCCGGCCGGGGGATCGGCCGGGCCCACGCCCGTCTGCTGGCCGAGCGCGGGGCGAAGGTCGTCGTCAACGACCTGGGCGGATCCATGGAGGGCGACGGCTCGGACGCCGGCCCCGCGCAGAAGGTCGTCGAGGAGATCGTCGCGGCCGGCGGCGAGGCCGTCGCCGACACCCACGACGTCTCCACGCCGGCCGGCGGCCAGGCCGTCATCGACACCGCGATCGAGCACTTCGGCCGCATCGACGTCCTCGTCAACAACGCCGGGATCATCCGCTGGGCCGGCCTGCCGGAGGTCGACGCGGAGAACCTGGAGCGCCACCTCGCCGTGCACCTCGTCGGCTCGTTCAACACGCTGCGCGCCGCCTGGCCGCACTTCGTCGAGCAGCAGTACGGCCGCGTCGTGCTGACCACCTCCAGCGGTCTGTTCGGGCTCGACAACAACCTGTCGTACGCGGCGGCGAAGGCGGGCACGGTCGGGCTGGCCCGCAGCGCGAAACTGTCCGGCGAGCCCCATGGGATCAAGGTCAACCTGATCGCGCCCGCGGCGATGACCCGGATGGGCGGCGGCCCCGAGGAGGAGCCCGCCGAGACGGCCCCCGGCATGCCGTACATGCCCTCGGACGCGGTGGCGCCGATGGTGGCGTACCTCGCCCACGAGAGCTGCCCGGTGAACGGGGAGATCTACACCGCCGGCGCCGGCCGCTTCGCGCGCCTGTTCATCGCCTCGACCGAGGGCTACGTCCATGACGGCGGCTCCGTCACCGTCGAGGACGTGGCGGGCAACTGGGACGCGATCAACGACGAGAAGGGCTACTACGTGCCGTCGGACCTGATGGCCTGGTCGGGCGCGTTCCTCAAGCACCAGTTCACCCCGATCCCGAGCGCCGGTTCCACGAACCCGAACGTGTAGGCGGACGCGGACACGGGCACGTAGACGGACGGCCGCCGAGAGGGCCGGGCGCGATGCCCGGCCCTCTCGGCGTTCCGCCGCGCGCGCCGACAGCCGCCACGGGATCGCCTTCTGTCTGCGGTCTGCGGTCTGCGGTCTGCGGCCTGCGGACGACCGCGCGCGACGTGAGTGACCGTGAGCGCCCGGTGACCTGGGGCGTGCTGGTCCGCGGGCAGCCGCCGTGCGGGCCGGCGCGGGCGCGGGGCGCTGTCGGGGCGACGCCGAAGGCCGCGTGGGACCGGCTCCGCCGCGCTGTCCTGCCCGGCTCGACGGCCGGGGGAGGGAAGCGAGCGGAGCCGGTCCCACGCGGGGTGCTCCGAGGACGCGCCGTCAGGCCGCCTGACCGACCTCGGCCTCGTCGAGGCGCTTGCTCCGGGGGATGAGCAGGACGAGCAGGGCGCCGACGGAGCAGCAGCCGACGACCAGCCAGAGGCCGTTGGTGAACCCGGCGTCGAGATAGAACTGGGTGCCCTTCAGGATCGCGCCGTGCTGGGCCATCACGACGAAGGCCAGCTGGGAGACGATGATCTGGGCGACGCCCTGGCCCAGGGTCTGGGCGCCGTTGGCCAGCGCCTGCTCCTCGGGGGTGACCACCTCGATGATCATGATGGGTACGACGGCCATGACGATGCCCGTGCCGAGCCCTGCGATCAGGCCCATCTCCACGATCTGGGCGGCGTTGTGGTGCAGTTGTGTGCCGATGCCGTAGCCGAGGACCGTGAGCGCGGATCCCGTGCCCAGCAGGATGCGTGCGTCCATCCGGCGGGCGAGCCAGCCGGTGCCGACGGCCCCCACGATGATCATCGCGCTGATCGGACTGGTGACGATGGCGTTGTGGGTGCCGGACCAGCCCAGGCCCTCGGAGATGGTGGGGATCTTCGGCATCAGTATCAGCATCTGCAGCACCACGCCGACGGCGCTGAGCGAGCCGGCCGCGATGGAGGTGGCCAGCAGGACGGTCCACACGGGGCGGCGCCGTGTCATGGACGGCGGGAACAGCGGTTCGGCGACCCGGCGCTCCACGAGGACGAAGGCGACCAGCGCGACCAGTGAACCGACGATGTAGGCGGCGAACCTGCCGCTGTCCCAACCCCAGTGCGATCCCTGGCCGACGGCGTAGACGATCGCGGTGATGCCTCCGCCGAGCAGGAGTCCGCCGATCCAGTCCATTCGGCCGCCGGCCGCGCGGACCGGGCTCTCGGGCAGGAAGGCGGCCACCAGGACGAAACTCACGGCGGTGCTGATGGCCATGAACCACAGCACGCCGCGGAAGCCGTAGTCGTCCAGGAGCCAGCCGGACAGGAACGGCCCGCCGAAGGCGACGAGACCGACGCCGCCGGCGAGGATCCCGCTGGCGAGTCCGACCCAGCGGCGGGGGAACACATCGCGGGTGATCGCGTAGGCGAGCGGGGCGGTGGCCGCGTAGATGCCCGCGATACCGCGCCCGATGAGCAGCGTGCGGTAGTCGGTGGCGACGGCGGCGATCAGGTCGCCGACGAAGCCGAGCCCGGTGGCGACGAGCAGGACGCGCTTCTTGCCGAAGAGGGCCGCGGCCTTGACCGCGAAGGGCAGGAAGAACGTCCCGGTCAGCAGGGTCATCAGGGTGAACCACGCGATCTCGGTGGTCCGGAAGTGGATCGCGACCTCGGCCTGCGCGATGCCGGACAACGCGGCCATGAGCGCGACCAGTTGAACGGTCCACACGAGCGAGACGACCATGAGGACGTTGCGCGGGGTGGAGGAGGATCTCTCGGCCGGGGCCGGCGGAGCGGCGGTGGGTGTCTGCGACATCGGGGCCTTCCATGGGTGAGCGGAGAACCGGAGAGGGGCCCGAGTGGCTGCGGGCCGGGAAGCGGGGACGAGCGCGCGGCGTGGGGAGCTTCGATGCGGCTGCCGGAAAGATAGACCCAACGGTCGGTACAATCAATGAAACGCGCAGAAGCCGGGCTTCTCTCGATACCGAAGGCCTCCGCGCGACGGCCCTCGCGGCTGCTGTGACCAGCGGTTCTCTTCTCGAGGGCGGCGGTGTGTGCGGCGCTGTGCGTCCGGTTTCCGTCCCGCTCAGTGGGACGTGCCCCTGCTCCGCTCCGCCTGGAGCCAGGTCGTCCGAAGGCGGGCGCTGCTCGGACCGGCTCCCGCGCGCGGGGTCGGCAGGCTCGGCGGTCGGCGGGCCGGTGCGGCGGGCCGGTGTGGCGGGCCGGTTCGGCGTGTACCGGTCGTGCCGGCCCGCCCTCCGTGCCGGGCGGAGGACCCCGGAGGGCGCGCGTGGCGCAGGTTCCCGGTCAACCGCCGTTTTCCGGCACCGAGTCGGCGGACCGGGGCCCCTTGGGGATCTCTTGGCCGGTCGCACACTCCTCGTACCGTCGACCTTCACGCCGGCGTCATCCGGCCCTTCCCTGACGTTCGGTGCCCTTGAAACACTCCTTGCGCCCGCATTGCGTCACGAACCGGCAGGCGCAGCCCCTTCCGTACGAGAGGTGCCTCACCCATGTCCGAGGTCAACCGGCGCCGATTCCTCCAACTCGCGGGCGCCACAACGGCGTTCACCGCTCTTTCCGGCAGCGTCGAACGCGCTGCCGCGCTGCCCGCGAACCACCGCACGGGGTCGATCGAGGACGTCGAGCACATCGTCGTCCTGATGCAGGAGAACCGCTCCTTCGACCACTACTTCGGCAAGCTGAGGGGTGTCAGAGGCTTCGGCGACCCGCGCCCGGTCACCCTCGCGAACGGCAGGTCGGTCTGGCATCAGGCGGACGGCGCCGGCAAGGACGTCCTGCCGTTCCACCCCGACGCCGACGACCTGGGTCTCGCCTTCATCCAGGACCTCCCGCACGGCTGGAACGACGGCCATGTCGCCTTCGACGGCGGCAAGTACGACAAGTGGGTGCCCGCCAAGAGCGCCACCACGATGGCGTACCTGACCCGCGAGGACATCCCCTTCCACTACGCGCTCGCCGACACCTTCACCATCTGCGACGCCTACCACTGCTCCTTCATCGGCTCCACCGACCCCAACCGCTACTACCTGTGGACCGGTCACACCGGCAACGACGGCAAGGGCGGCGGCCCGGTCCTCGGCAACGACGAGGCCGGCTACAGCTGGACGACGTACCCCGAACGCCTGGAGCGGGCCGGGGTCTCCTGGAAGATCTACCAGGACGTCGGCGACGGCCTGGACGCGAACGGCAGCTGGGGCTGGATCCAGGACGCCTACCGCGGCAACTACGGCGACAACTCGCTGCTCTATTTCAAGCAGTACCAGAACGCCAAGCCCGGCGACGCGCTGTACGACAAGGCGCGCACCGGTACCGACGCCCGTACGGGCGAGGGGTACTTCGATCGGCTGAAGGCGGACGTCAAGGGCGGCAAGCTGCCGCAGATCTCCTGGATCGTCGCTCCCGAGGCCTTCACCGAGCACCCCAACTGGCCCGCGAACTACGGCGCCTGGTACGTCGCCCAGGTCCTCGACGCGCTCACCTCCGACCCGAAGGTGTGGGCGAAGACGGCCCTGTTCGTCACCTACGACGAGAACGACGGCTTCTTCGACCACCTGCTCCCGCCGTTCCCGCCCGCCTCGGCCGCGCAGGGCCGCTCGACCGTCGACGTGGGTCTGGACGTCTTCCCGGGCGACAGCGGCCACACCGCCGGCCCCTACGGGCTCGGCCAGCGGGTACCCATGCTCGTCGTCTCCCCCTGGAGCAAGGGCGGTTACGTCTGCTCCGAGACGCTCGACCACACCTCGGTCATCCGGTTCATGGAGCGCCGCTTCGGCGTTCACGAGCCGAACATCTCGCCGTGGCGGCGCGCGGTGTGCGGCGACCTGACCTCCGCGTTCGACTTCTCCCGCCCGGACACCCGGCCGGTCGCCCTGCCGGACACCGACGGCTACGAGCCCCCGGACCGCGACCGCCACCCCGACTACGTGCCCACCCCGCCGGCCCGACCCGTCCTGCCGAAGCAGGAACGCGGTCCGCGGCCCACCCGCCCGCTCGCGTACGCGCCCGCCGTGCACGGCGCGGTGGATCCGACCGCGGGGACCCTCGCCCTCACCTTCGCCTCCGGGGCCAAGGCCGGCGCCGCCTTCCTGGTCACCTCCGGCAACCGCGCCGACGGACCGTGGAGCTACACCACCGGGGCGGGCGCGACCGTCTCCGACACCTGGAACTCGGCGTACTCCAGCGGCTCGCACGACCTGACCGTGCACGGTCCGAACGGCTTCCTGCGCGTCTTCAAGGGCACGGGGAAGACGGCCGGGCCCGAGGTGACCGCCCGGCACGTCGGCGACGGCCTCGAACTGACCTTCACCCACCGGGGTTACCGCACGGTGGAGCTGAAGGTGGCCGACGGCTACGGCGGCCGGCCGACGACCGTCGGGCTGCGCCCCGGCCAGTCGGTCAGGCGCACCCTGGACCTGCGGGCGAGCCGCCGGTGGTACGACCTCACCGTCACGTCCGGCGCCGCCCCGACGTTCCTCAGGCGGTTCGCCGGACACGTCGAGAACGGCCGTCCCGGCGTGAGCGACCCGGCGATCGTCACGGAGTGACCCGCTTGGGCCGCCGTCACGGTAAATGCGCGGTGGACACCGCATCGTGGGGGCTGGTCAGGTCCCGGTGGGCTCGGGGTAATGTGCCCCGGTGACCACGCATTCGAACACACCTTCAGGCTGGTATCCGGACCCGCACGGGGCGGCCCAGACCTTGCGTTACTGGGACGGCGCCCAGTGGACCGAGCACACCCACGC
Organism: Streptomyces sp. NPDC002884; assembly: GCF_040295245.1. Taxonomy (NCBI): domain Bacteria; kingdom Bacillati; phylum Actinomycetota; class Actinomycetes; order Kitasatosporales; family Streptomycetaceae; genus Streptomyces; species Streptomyces sp. NPDC002884. The sequence goes on from NZ_JBEOVB010000006.1 coordinate 300,635, forward strand.
GGACGCCAAGGGACAGCCCGCGCCGCAGGTGCCCCAGCAGGCGGGGCCGGACGAGCGGGTCCAGCGCCAGGTACAGCAGCAGGCCGGGGTCGCCTCGAGCGGCCCCGGCGGCGGCACGCTGTTCAGCGAGCCGGTGCTGGTGGTGAACCAGAAGGCCAAGCTGATCGAGCTGACCAACGAGTACAAGGTCATGGACCAGCAGGGCGGTCAGCTCGGCTCGGTCGTCCAGGTCGGTCAGAGCGCGCTGCGCAAGATCCTGCGCTTCGTCGTCAGCATCGACCAGTACCTGACGCACAAGCTGGAGATCCGCGACGTCCACGGGCAGCCGGTGCTGCTGCTGACGCGTCCGGCGAAGTTCCTCAAGTCGCGGGTGATCGTGACGCGCCCCGACGGGCAGCCGGTCGGCGAGATCGTCCAGCAGAACGTCTTCGGAAAGATCAACTTCGCCATCAACGCGGACGGCCGGCAGGTCGGCGCGATCAAGGCGGAGAACTGGCGGGCGTGGAACTTCGCGATCGTCGACCACGCCGACAACGAGGTCGCCCGGATCACCAAGACCTGGGAAGGCCTCGCCAAGACGATGTTCACCACGGCGGACAACTACGTCCTGCAGATCCACTACCAGCTGCCCGAGCCGCTGCTGAGCCTGGTCGTCGCCACGGCCCTGACCGTCGACACCGCGCTCAAGCAGGACGCGCGCGGCCTGGGCTGACGCCCTTCGCGGCCGACGCGGCCGGGCGGCACCCCCCGAGGTGCCGCCCGGCCGCACCGCCCTACAGCGGGGTGAGGTGCTCGGGACCGGTCGTCGGCCGGGGCAGCAGCGCGGGTTCGGCCGACGCCGTCTCCGGCCGCAGGGCCAGCACCGCCGCCACGGGGTGGTCCTCGTCGTGGTCCCCGTCCGGGAGGGCGCCGGGTTCCGGCGCGGCCCGGGACAGCAGCACCACGCCCCAGCCCGCGACGCCCGCTCCCGCCAGCGCCAGGAGCACACCCGCCGCCCCGCCCTGCAGGCGTTCGCCCAGGAGCGCGAGGCCGATCGCCGCGGCGGCCACCGGGTTCGCCAGGGTCACCATCGCCAGCGGTGCGCCGAGACCACCGCGGTAGGCGGTCTGCGACAGCAGCAGCCCGGCCGTCGCGAACGCCGCGACCAGCAGCGCCACCCCGATCACCTGCACGCCGAGCAGCGGACCCGAACGGTCCGTCGCGGCCACCGTCACGGTCTGGGTGAGCGCCGAGGCGACCCCCGAGGCGAAGCCGGACGCGGTCGCGTGCCGCAGTCCCGGCCTGGCGCCGCGCCGCGCCAGCAGTCCGATGAGCGTCGCGGTCGCTCCCGCCACCCCGACCGCCTCCGGCAGGCTCAGGACGTCCTCGGGAGCCGGACCCGACGCGGTGACCAGGATCGCGGCCAGGCCGGCCAGGGTGAAGGCGGTGCCCCGCCACTCGGCGGCGCTGACCTGACGTCCGGCGACCCGCGCGCCCATCGGCACCGCCGCGACCAGGGTGAGCGCGCCGAGCGGCTGCACCACGGTGAGCGGTCCGTACTTGAGGGCGACCACGTGCAGCAGCGCGGCGGCGGCGTTGAGCCCCACCGACCACCACCAGGCACCGTTGCCGAGCAGGCGCAGCAGACCCGAGCCGGGGTGCCGGGAGGCCAGCCGCTCCTGGGCGACGGCGGCGGCCGCGTAGGCGACGGCCGAGAAGAGGGACAGGACGACGGCGACCAGGGTGGCGTTCATCGGCCCGCTCCCACGAGGACCGGCTGCTCGGCCGGGACGGTGGCGGGCGCACCGCGTCCGGCCGTCGCCGCCCCGCGCCGGGGGGCGTGGATCAGCGCGAGCGCGAGGCCGAGCAGCGCGCCCGCCGCGATCGCGTCGAGCCAGTAGTGGTTCGCGGTGCCCACGATCACCAGCAGGGTCAGCAGCGGATGCAGCAGCCACAGCCACCGCCACCGCGACCGGGTGGCGACGACGAGGCCGATCGCGACCATCAGGGCCCAGCCGAAGTGCAGCGAGGGCATCGCCGCGAACTGGTTCGACAGATGGTCCGTCCGCGGCGGGCCGTACACCGACGGCCCGTAGACGCGCGCGGTGTCGACGAGTCCCGTCGCCGCGAGCATCCGCGGCGGGGCGAGCGGCAGGGCGAGGTGCAGCACCAGGGCGGCGGCGGTGACCGCGGCCAGCACCCGGCGGGCCCACACGTAGTGGGCCGGGCGCCGCAGGTACAGCCAGACCAGGAAAGCCAGGGTGGCGGGGAAGTGCACGGTCGCGTAGTAGGTGTTCGCGGCCTTGACCAGGGTGTCGCCGTGCAGCAGCAGGGCCTGCACGGAGCCTTCCCGCGGCAGCCGGAGCAGACGTTCGACGTGCCACACGTCGTGTGCGTTGCGGAAGGCCTCGCCGGTGTGGCCGGCGGCCAGCTGCCGGCCGAGCTTGTAGACGAGGAAGAGCCCTGCGACCAGCAGGAGCTCTCGGACTATGGGCGGCCGCGCCGGTGTGACCGGCTCCGCTTCCCCAGGCTCGGTGCGGGCATTCATCCCCCGGCCCCTTCACTGACGGTGGTGCGTGTGGTGGTGCTGACGTGCTCGTGACTCGTGCATACACCATCGATACTGTGTCGTACCGATACGTCAGTGTACCGATACGCCGGCGTACCGGTACACTGGCGTATCGATGGTGTGCGCCACACTGGACGAGAATCGCGCGACGGCCTCGAGACAGGCCGAAGGAACGGAAGAGAAGCGAGGGGAACGGCAGATGATGTCGCAGGCAGCGGACGGGCCCGAGTCGGTCGCCGCCACGAGCCGCTCCAAGCTCACGCCCGAGCGTGAGCAGGAGTTCTTCGACGCCGTCCTCGACCAGGTCCGTGAATGCGGTTACGAAGCCGTCACCATGGAGGGCATCGCCGCCAGCACCCGGTGCAGCAAGTCCACGCTCTACCGGCAGTGGAAGACCAAGCCCCAGTTCGTCGTGGCCGCCCTGCGCTCGCGTCGTGAGGCGCGGCTCACCGGCATCGACACCGGCTCGCTCGCCGAGGACCTGCGCGAGGCCGCGCGGGCCACCGGCCGCTGGTCGACGAACGACACCAAGCTGCTGCAGGCGCTCGGCCACGCCGTCACCGGAGACCAGGACCTCGCGCTGGCCTTGCGGGAGGCGATCGTCACCCCCGAGATCGAGGCGCTGCGGGAGATCCTGCGGCGCGGGGTGGAACGCGGCGAGATCGCCCACGACCACCCGGCGCTGGAGTACGTCCCGGCGCAGATGTTCGGCGTGATCCGCGCCCGTCCCGTCGTCGACGGGGAGTACGCCGACCAGGAGTACCTGGTCCGCTTCGTGGAGGCCGCCGTGCTGCCGGCGCTCGGCCTCACCTAGGGACCGGCACGCAGACCGACACAGAGATCAGCACATGGCTCAGGCCGCCGTCCACGGGATGACTGGACGGTGACCTGTCTCGCGCCGCACCGTGGGGACGGGGGCGGCGCGCACCACCCGGCCGGGTGGGGCCCCCTTGAGCGGAGGGGTGCCCCACCCGGCCGACCGTGTCAGACGTCCTGTCCGCTGCCGCCGCCCGTCGACACCTTGATGCCCTTGGTGATCGTGTCGATGACCGACACGCTCTGGTCGGCGTCGACACCGAAGCGGAGCACCACCAGGCGCTTGGTGTCCGCGGGCGCCGGGAACGCCAGCGACTCGACATAGCCGTCCGCGCCCTTGCTCGTGACCGCCTTCCAGCGCACCAGATAGCCCTTCTGCCCGGCCACCGTCACCGCCTTGGAGGCGAGCACCTGGTGCGAGGTGATCGCGCCGTACGTCGTGCCGCCGTAGGACTCCTCGGCGTTGGCCGAGATGTCCGCCTTCGCGACCGCCTCTGCGGTCTCGCCCTTGGTCTCCAGCACCTCGACGGGCGCCGAGTACACGCCCCCCTTGGTGCAGGTCTTGGACGTGTCGCCGGGGCACTTGTAGGAGGAGTCGGAGGTCAGCTGCGCGCCCACGCTCAGCTCCTGGCCGGTCCAGCCGTCCGGGATGGGAAGGCTGATCCCGTTGAGGGCGTCGGTCACCGAACCGCTCTTGATCTTCGGCGCCTCGGACTCCCCGGGCGAGGGAGAGGCCCCGCCCGAACCCCCCGAGCCACCGGAACCGCCGGAGCCCCCCGAACCGCCGGAGTCGCCGAAGGGCCCGCCCTGGCCGCCGCTGCCGTCCTGGCCGCCCGTGCCGCCGGGCCCGCCCTGACCGCCCGGTCCCTGGGCCGTGCCGCTGCCGCCGGAGCCGTCGTCCTTGGCCAGCGCGTACACGCCGACCCCGATGCTGGCGAGGACCGCCACGGCCGCGGCGACGGCTATACCCGTCCGCAGCCCGCGCCGTCGGCCCGTGTTCGCCGGCGCCGCGGGATACCCCGGATATCCGGGATACGCCGGGTACGACCCGTCCGCCGGGGTCTGCGCCGGCGGACCCCATACGGCGGCCGAACCCGCGGCGCGGGTCTGGTCCGTCCATGCCTTGCCGTCCCACCAGCGTTCGGTGGCGGGACCGTCACTTGTCTGCCCCGGATCGGGATACCACCCGGGAGGAGTCACCTGCGTCATGCCCCCACCGTATGAGGCGTCGGTGAAAGCCGGATGAGAGGGAGGGCACTCTCTTGGAATCCGTTGCGGGCTCCCGTGGCCCGGCTGGCGTGAATTAGACGTCAATTCGGTGCCCGTCACTCGCCGTTGACGTCAGGGGACGACTTCCGCAGGCCCGCCGGGGGGTCCCGGACCGTCGCGTGTCACCCGTGAAGGCGGGACCTGCCCGGACCGCCCTCCGCGCGGGCCCGAGGAAGGCTACGCTCGACGTCGGTACGTCGTTCGGGCGACTTGGGGAGGTGGCGGGATGACGGAGGTCAGGCCGGCGGCGGCCGCCTCGGCTTTCCTGTGGGAGCGCGAGCGGGAAGTCGCCGCCATCGCGGAGGCGGTGGAGACACTCTGCGCCGACCGGTCGTCGTCGGGTCACCTGCTGGTGCTCCGGGGCGAGGCGGGCTTCGGCAAGACCGCGTTGTTGGCCGAGACACGCCGTATCGCCGAGAGCCGCGGCTGCGCGGTCTGGTCGGCCCGCGGCGGCGAGACACTGCGGTCCGTCCCCTTCAACGTCGTACGGCAGCTGCTTCAGCCCACACTGCTGTCCCTGCACCCGGAGGAGGCCCGCGAGTACCTCGGCGACTGGTACGACATCGCCGGCCCCGCCCTCGGCATATTGGAACCCGGCGAGGGCCACGCCGACCCGCAGGGCGTGTGCGACGGCCTCGTCGCCGCGGTCACCAGACTGGCCAGGCGCGACTACCCGCTCGTCCTGCTGATCGACGACGCGCACTGGGCCGACCAGGAGACCCTGCGCTGGCTCGTCGCCTTCGTCGAACGCCTCGACGAACTCTCCGTCCTGGTCGTCGTGGCCCGCAGGCCCGGCGAGGTCCGGGGCGACGCCGCCCGCCACCTCGAGGCCATCGGCCTGGCCGCGGGCCCCGCCGTCACCAGCCTCAGCGCCCTGACGCCGCCCGCGGTCGCCGGCCTCACCCGGGCCACCCTCGGCCCGCACGCCGACGCCGCGTTCTGCCGCGAGGTGTGGGCCGTCACCGACGGCAACCCCTACGAGACCGTCGAACTCCTCGCCAAGGTCCGCGACAGCGAACTCGAGGCCAGCGAGTCCTCGGCGGGCGAACTGCGCGCGCTGAACCGCGCCGCCCGCGGCGGCGGCCTCGTCGACCGCCTGGAGAAACTGGGCGTCGACGCCACCAAGTTCGCCATGGCCGCCGCGATCCTCGGCGCGGACATCTCCGTCGACCAGGCGGCCCTGCTCGCCGGACTCGGCCGGGACGACGCGGCGCGCTGCGCCGAGCTGCTGCGCAACGCCCGCATCCTCACCGAACCCGTCCCCGGAGCCGTCCCCGCGGGCGACGGCGACCTGGAGTTCGTCCACCCGCTGATCGCCTCCGCCGTCTACGACTCCATCCCCGGGGGCCTGCGCACCGCGATGCACGGCATCGCCGCCCAGGTCGTCACCGAGGCCGGCATGGGCCTCGCCGCCGCCTCCCGGCACCTGCTCCAGGTGCACGCGGAGGGGGACGAGGAACTCGTCGAGCAGCTGCGCGAGGCCGCCCGCGAGCACCTCGCGGTCGGCGCCCCCGACGCGGCCCGCCGCTGTCTCGAACGGGCCCTGGACGAACCGCCCGCCCTCGAGGTCCACGCGCACGTGCTCTACGAACTGGGCTGCGCCACGCTTCTCACCGCCCCCGCCAGGACCATCGACCACCTGCGCACCGCACTCGCCATGCCGGGTCTGGACGGCACCGAGCGCGTCGACGCCGTCTACCGCCTCTCCCAGGCCCTCCTGCACAACGACCAGCTGGAGGAGGCCGTCCGCACCGTCGAGGCGGAGGCCGCCCGGCACGCTCCCGGACCTGCGCGGCTGCGGCTCCAGGCGGTGCAGTTCATGTGGGAGGGCGTGCACGCCGGGGAGACGACCACACCGCGCCGCTCCGAGAGACTCGCCGAGCTCGCCGCGACCTGCACCGGCCGGGACAACGCCGAGCGCGCCCTGCTCATCCTGCGCGGCTTCGACGCCATGACCCACGGCGAGAACGCCGAGGAGGTCGCCGAGTTCTGCGACCGCGCCCTCGTCAACGGCGGCCTCGGCCCCGGGCTCGGCTGGACCGACCAGGAGTGGGGCATCGAACTGCTGATGATGCTGGCCAGCTCCTACGCCTACACCGACCGGCTCGACCGTGCCGACGCCCTCTTCAACGAAGCCCTGCGCGCCTACACGTCCGCCGGCTGGAGCGGCGGCCACCTCGCCCTGGCCCACGCCTATCTCGGACTGGGCCTGCGCCGCCGGGGCCGTCTGAAGGAGGCGGAGGAGTCCCTCAGGGAATCCCTGCGGGTCGCCGAACGCGTCGGCCGCGGCCTGCCCCTGTACTGGTCGGCGACCTGCAACCTCGTCGACACCCTGCTGGCCCGCGGCCATGTCGCCGAGGCCTGGGAGACCGCCGAACAGTACGGTTTCGCCCCGCCGTACCCGTCGACGATCGTGCTGCCCGACCCCCGCTCGGTGCGCGGCCGGCTGCTGCTGGCCGTCGGCCGGGTCAAGGACGGCATCAACGAGCTGGAGGCGGCCGAGAAGGCGGCCGCCGTGCGCGGCCACCTCAACCCGGTGATGGTCCCCTGGGCCGTCGAACTCGCCCGGGCGCTGGCCACCGAGGATCCGGCCCGGGCGAACCGGCTCGTCTCCGAGGCACGCCGTCAGGCCGAGCGCTTCGGCACCGACACCGCGATCGGGGAGGCCCTGCGCTGCGCCGCCGCCCTGGAGACCGGCCAGCGCGCGGTCCGGCTGGCCCAGCAGGCGGTCACCTTCCTGGAGTCCTCGCCCTGTCTGTACGAACACGCGGCCGCCCGCGTCGAGTACGGCATCCTCTCCCGCTCGGTGTCCGAACTCGGCCGGGGCCTGTCACTGGCACGTTCCTGCGGAGCGGACGGCCTGGTGGACCAGGCCCAGCAGGCACTGCGGGGGATGGGCGCGCCGCAGGTGGGCCTGGTACCCGGACAGACCCGGCGGTAGCCGCGGGAGGCCGCCGGTGGAGGTGACACCGGCGGCCTCCCGCGGCCCCCTCGACGGCCCGTCGCCGCTCGTGAAGGGCGTCCCGCCGTCAGACACCCGGCGGCTCCCGCGTGAGCAGCGCGAGCAGCGTGAGCCGCGTGAGCCGGGCGAACTGCTGAGCCGCGCCCGGACCCGCGGCGGCCGCCGGGCGCGGGACGGTCAGCACCCCGATGGACCTCTCGAAGGACCTCGAAGGACCTCGAAGGACCTTGAAGGGTCTCGTAGGTCGCCTCGTGCGCCCGCGCCGCGTCTCAGCCGGTCCCGTCCTCCTCCGCCAGCACCCGCTGGGCCGTCGCGAACGCCGAGTTCGCCGCCGGGACCCCGCAGTAGACGGCCGTCTGGAGCAGGACGGCGCCGATCTCCTCGGGCGTGAGCCCGTTGCGCCGGGCCGCCCGCACATGCATGGCCAGCTCGTCGTAGTGGCCGTGCGCCACCAGCGCGGTCAGCGTGATCATGCTGCGCTCGCGGCGGCTCAGTGTCGGGTCGGTCCAGATCTCGCCCCAGGCATAGCGGGAGATGAAGTCCTGGTAGCGCGCGGTGAACGCGTTCTGCCGGGCCTGCGCCCGGTCCACATGCGCGTCCCCGAGCACCTCCCGGCGCACCTCCATGCCCCGCTTGGCCTCGCCGTCGAGATGGGTGCGCAGCACGGTCAGCACGGCCTCGGGGCACTCGGCGGGCGCGAGGTGCGAGGCGCCCGGGAGTTCGACCAGCGCGGCGCCGGGCACCGCGTCCGCGATCTCCCGCAGATGCGCCGGCGGCGTCGCCGGATCCTGGCGTCCGGCGATCAGCAGCGTCCGTACGGCGATCTCCGGCAGCCGCTCGCGCAGATCGAACGCGCCCAGCGCGTCACAGCACGCCGCGTAGGCTTCAGGGTCGGCGTCGCGGTGGTCGGCCACCAGCCCCGGCACGGTGAACCCGGGCGTGAACCAACGGGCGTTCGCGCCCTCGGCGAGCCCCGCCAGTCCCTCCCGGCGCACCAGCGCGGCCCGCTCCTCCCACGGCTTGGACCCGTTGAAGTGGGCCGACGCACAGATGACCGCCAGCGACGACACCCGCTCCGGGTGGTGCAGCGCCAGCTGCAGACCCACCGCGCCTCCCAGGGACACCCCCGCGTACGCGAACCGCTCCAGGCCGAGCGAGTCGGCCAGCGCCAGCACCAGGTCGGCGAGGTCGGCCACGGTGGCCCCGGCACCGATCAGGCCTGCCGCCGAACCCCCGTGCCCCGGCAGGTCCCAGCGGACCACCCGGTGCGTGGCGGACAGCTCCGGCGCGACCTTGTCCCACAGGGCGTACGAGGTGCCCAGCGAGGGCCCGAGCAGCAGCGGGGGAGCGGAAGTCGGGCCCTCGGCACGGTGGTTGAGCAGCTTCTCGGTCAACGTCGCTCCAGCGCACGGTCGGTGAGGCTCCCGGCGGAGCCGGTGTAGCGGGCGGGGTCGGTGAGGTCGCCGAGGTCGACGTCCTTCAGGTCGGGCTCCATGGCCAGGAGTTCGGCCAGCGGACGGTCCTCGGCGTAGGTGCGCCGGGCGAGTTCGGTGAGCAGTTCCTTGGCGCGGGCCCGGCCGAGCACGGCCGACAGCGCGGCGGACAGCCGCTCGGAGACGATCAGCCCGTGGGTGAGGCCGAGGTGCGCCCGCATCGCGTCCGCGTCCACCCGGAGCCCCTCCGTCAGCTCGGCCGCGTCCCGGGCGGCTCCGCCGGTCAGCCGCAGCAGCTCCCTGAGCGGCTCCCACTCGGCGTGCCACGCCCCGGCCGGCCGCTCGTCCTCCGCCGCCAGGGACCCGTACAGCGTGGCCGCGAGCTGCGGGGCGCGCCGGGCGGCGGCCGCGATCAGCGTGGACCGCACCGGATTGGCCTTGTGCGGCATGGCCGAGGAACCGCCGCCGCTGCCCTCCGCCACCTCGGCGATCTCGGTGCGGGCGAGGGTCAGGACATCCGTCGCGACCTTCCCCAGCGCGCCCGCCGCGAGGGCCAGACAGCCGGCCAGGTCGGCGATCGGCGTCCGCAGGGTGTGCCACGGCAACAGCGGTGCCCGCAGGCCGAGTTCACCGGCGAAGGCGTCCGGCAGAGCGGTCGCGTCGGGGGCGCCGTACGCCGTGAAGGCCGCCAGCGTCCCGGCCGCGCCGCCGAGTTGGGCGGGCAGCGAGTCCCGGACCGCCGTCACCCGGTCCCGCGCGTCCAGCACCAGCGACCGCCAGCCGGCCGCCTTCAGCCCGAAGGTCGTCGGCACGGCGTGCTGGGTGAGCGTCCGGCCCGGCATCGGCGTGTCGCGGTGCTCGGCGGCCAGCCGGGCCAGCGCCCGCTGGACACGGTCGAGGTCGGCGAGCAGGAGATCGAGCGTGCGGACCGCGACCAGCATCGTCGCCGTGTCCATGATGTCCTGGCTGGTCGCGCCCCGGTGGACGTACGGGCCGTACTCCTCGCCGACCGCCTTCGTCAGATCGGCTACCAGCGGGATCACCGGGTTCCCGCCGGCGCGCGCCCGTTCGGCGAGCGAGCGCACGTCGAACCCGCCGTCGGCGGCGGCCGAGGTGACCGCCGCTCCGGCGCCCCGCGGGGCCAGCCCCAGCGCCTCCTGGGCGCGGGTCAGCGCGGCCTCGGCGTCGAGCAGCGCCCGCAGATAGGCGCCGTCTCCGGTCGTGGCCGCGGCGGGGGAGCCGGTCCACCCGGGGGCGAGCAGACCGGCGTCGTGGTGAGCAGTTGTCACTGGAACTCCAGGAAGACCGTCTCGCCTTCGCCCTGAAGGCGGATGTCGAAACGGTAGGTCCCCAGCTCGCCCCGCGTGGCGATGAGGGTGTCGCGCCGCGCCGGGTCCACCCGTGCCAGCAGCGGGTCGGCGGTCAGCGCGGCCTCGTCGTCCGGCAGATAGATCCGGGTGAACAGGTGCACGAGCAGCCCGCGGGCGAACACACAGACACTCAGGTACGGGGCGCTGTGCCCGCGTGCGCCCGGCCGCAGCGTCCGCGCGGACCAGTGGCCGTTGGCATCCGTCTGGACACGGCCCCAGCCGGTGAACTCCACGCCGTTGCGGCCGAGGAAACCGCCGCTCGACGGGTCGCGCCGCATCGAGCCGTCCACCTGCGGCAGGTTGCCCTCGGGGTCGGCGCCCCACAGCTCCACGAACGCGTCCGGCAACGGGTTGCCCTCCCCGTCGTACACATAGCCCTGCAGGGCGATGGCGTCCGGGTGGCCGAGCGGGGCGATGTCACCGCCGCCGGGGAACGGCAGGGCGTGGCCGTAGAACGGGCCGACCGTGTGCGACGGAGTGGGGAGCACGGTCTCCGGACGGCTCGTGTCGATCTTCGTCATGGCAGGTCAGCGTCCTTCTTCGATCCAGGTGGCGTGCGGCCCGTCGAGCACGATGTCCCAGTGGTAGCCCATCGAGAACTCCGGCACCGACAGGCTGTGGTCGTAGGTGGCGACCAGCCGTTGCCGGGCCGCGTCGTCCGTCACCGATTGGATGATCGGGTCGTAGGGGAACAGCGGGTCGCTAGGGAAGTACATCTGCGTCACCAGCCGCTGGGTGAACGCCGTGCCGAAGAGCGAGAAGTGGATGTGGGCCGGCCGCCAGGCGTTGACGTGCTGACGCCACGGGTAGGGGCCCGGCTGCACGGTGGTGAAGCGGTAGAAACCGTTGTCGTCCGACAGCGTGCGGCCGACACCCGTGAAGTTCGGGTCCAGCGGGGCGTCGTGCTGCTCGCGCTGGTGGGCGTAGCGGCCCGCCGAGTTGGCCTGCCAGATCTCGACCAGCTGACCGCGGACCGGACGCCCGTCGCGGTCCAGCAACCGGCCGGAAACCGTGATCCGCTCACCGATCGGCTCGCCGTTGTGCTGCCGGGTGAGGTCGTTGTCGATCTCGGTGATGTCCCGTTCGCCGAAGGCGGGGGACGCCAGCTCCACCAGCTCCGGGTCCTTGGCGATGTCGATGGCGACCGGCGGCTGCTTCGGATGGCGCAGGACGGAGGAGCGGTACGGCGCGTAGTCGCGGCGCGGCTGGTGCTCGACGGGCGCGCCGTCGGCGAGCCGCTTCTCGTACGCGGCGTGCTCGGCCGCGATCTCCTGGTCGATGTCGGCTTGCGTGAGAGTCATGGGAGTTCCTGGGTTCTTAACGTTCGAGGACGAGGGCGAGGCCCTGGCCCACGCCGATGCAGAGGGTGGCGACCCCGACGCCGCCGCCCCGACGGGCGAGCTGATGGGCGACCGTGCCCGCGAGCCGGGCACCGGAGGCGCCGAGCGGGTGACCGAGGGCGATCGCGCCGCCCTGCGGGTTGAGGACCGCCGGGTCGAACTCGGGCCACTCGGCCACACAGCCGAGCACCTGGGCCGCGAAGGCCTCGTTGAGTTCGAGCACCGACAGATCGGCGAATCCCTTGCCCGCCTTGGCGAGCGCGCGGTTGACGGCCTCGACGGGGGCGAGCCCGAAGTACCGGGGGTCGATCGCGGACACCCCGGTGGCACCGACCCGGGCGAGCGGCTCACGTCCGGTCGCCGCCAGCCCCTCCTCGTCCACCAGCAGCAGCGCCGCGGCGCCGTCGTTCAGCGGCGAGGCGTTGCCCGCGGTCACGGTCCCCTCCTCGGTCCGGAACGAGGGCCTGAGCTTCGCCATCGCCTCCAGCGAGGCGTCCGCCCGTACGCACTCGTCGGCGCCGAACACCACCGGGTCGCCCTTGCGGCGCGGGATCGACACCGGCGCGAGCTCGGCGTCGAACAGGCCCGCCTCCTGGGCCGCGGCGGCCTTGCGGTGGCTGGCGAGGGCGAACTCGTCCTGCTGCGCGCGGCCGATCTTGTGCTTGTCGGCGATCAGCTCGGCCGACTCGCCCAGCGGGATCGTCCACTGCGGGTCCATCCGCGGATTGACCATCCGCCAGCCCAGCGTCGTCGAGTACAGCTCGTTGTGCCCGGCGGGGAACGCCCGGTCCGACTTCGGCAGCACGTACGGCGCGCGGGTCATCGACTCCACACCGCCGGCGACGGCGATGGAGGCGTCGCCCACCGCGATCGCGCGGGCCGCCTGGATCACGGCCTCGAGACCGGAGGCGCACAGCCGGTTGACGGTGACCCCCGGCACGGAGGTGGGCAGACCCGCGAGCAGCGCGCCCATGCGGCCGACGTTGCGGTTCTCCTCGCCGGCCCCGTTGGCGTTGCCGAAGTACACGTCCTCGATGCGGGAGGGGTCCAACGCGGGTGTACGGGCGAGAAGTTCACGGATGGCGTGCGCGGCGAGGTCGTCCGGGCGCACCGAGGCCAGAGCGCCGTTGTAGCGCCCGATCGGGGTGCGGACCGCGTCGACGATGTACACGGCCCTGGAACCGTTGCTCATGACCGGACCTCCTCGGCGAGACGGACCGTGGCCGCCGTCTTCGACACGATCTCCTCGGCGGTGACGCCCGGCGCGGTCTCCACCAGCACCAGACCCTCCTCGGTGACGTCGAGGACACCCAGGTCGGTGATGATCCGGTTCACGCAGGCCTTCCCGGTCAGCGGCAACGCGCAGTCCGTGAGGATCTTGGGGCTGCCGTCCTTGGCGGTGTGGGTCATGACGACGATGACCGTACGGGCGCCGTGCACCAGGTCCATCGCCCCGCCGATCCCGGTGATCAGCTTGCCGGGGATCGCCCAGTTCGCCAGGTCGCCGCGCTCGGACACCTGCATCGCGCCCAGCACGGCGACGTCGATGTGCCCGCCGCGGATCATGCCGAAGGACAGCGCCGAGTCGAAGAAGGACGCGCCCGGCAGGACCGTCACGGTCTCCTTGCCGGCGTTGATCAGGTCCGGGTCGACGGCGTCCTCGGTGGGATAGGGGCCGGTGCCCAGGATGCCGTTCTCGCTCTCCAGCACCACCTCGACGTCCGCCGGGAGGTAGTTGGGGATGAGGGTCGGCAGTCCGATGCCGAGATTGACGTACTGGCCGTCCCGCAGCTCGCGCGCGGCGCGGGCGGCCATCTCCTCACGTGTCCAGGCCATCACTCGCTCACCGTTCCCTCGACCGCGGGCGCGGAGACCGTCCGCTGCTCGATCCTCTTGTCCGCCGCCTGCTCCGGGGTCAGCGCGAGCACGCGCTGCACGAAGATGCCCGGCAGATGGACCGCGTCCGGGTCGATCTCACCGGGCTCGACGAGCTCCTCGACCTCGGCGATCGTGATCCGTCCTGCCATCGCGGACAGCGGGTTGAAGTTGCGGGCCGACCTGTTGAACACCAGGTTCCCGTGCCGGTCGCCCTTCGCCGCCCTGACCAGCGCGAAGTCGGTGCGGATACCGTGCTCCAGCACGAACTCCGCGCCGTCGAACTCCCGGACCTCCTTCGGCGGCGAGGCCAGGGCGACGCCGCCCTCGCCGTCGTAACGCCACGGCAGTCCGCCGTCGGCGACCTGGGTGCCCACGCCCGCGGGGGTGTAGAAGGCGGGGATCCCGGCGCCGCCGGCCCGCAGCCGCTCGGCCAGCGTGCCCTGCGGGATCATCTCGACCTCGAGCTCACCGGACAGGTACTGGCGGGCGAACTCCTTGTTCGCGCCGATGTAGGAACCGGTCACCCGGGCGATCCGCCCGGCGGCGAGCAGCACCGCGAGGCCCGACTCCATCGCGCCGCAGTTGTTGGAGACGACCGACAGTCCGGCGACGCCCCGCTCGTACAGAGCCTGGATGAGGACGTTCGGCACGCCGCTCAGTCCGAATCCGCCCACTGCCACAGACGCGCCGTCCGGCACGTCGGCCACCGCCTCCAGGGCCGTGGCGACCACCTTGTCCATCCGTGAAGCCCCATCTCTTCCGCGCGCCCCCGGCCGTCAATTAATCAGGGCACTGATTATTTCTCCGAGGTTTCCCACACGCTGCCACTGCGGAGTGGAGCAGTCAAGACCCCAGGCCGGAGGTCTGGCAAGGGTCACTCAGGCACGAGACTCGGCCAGTATCACGCGGTATCGTTCAGTGCACCGACGAAATCACACGCTGAGGAGCGCACATGGCCGCGGTGGATCTCACCAGCCACCCCGGGCACCTGGCCCGGCGGCTCCAGCAGGCCCACTACCTGCTGTGGAACACGATGGTCTCCGAGGAGATCACCTCGCCGCAGTTCGCGGTCCTCAACGCGCTCGTCGCCGAGCCGGGCCTCGATCAGCGCACGGTGGGGGAGCGGGTGGGGCTCGACCGCTCCACCATCGCCGAGGTGATCAGCCGGCTCATCCGCCGGGAGCTCCTCGACAAGGTCCGCGACCCGCAGGACGGGCGCCGCTTCCTGCTGGGACTCACCGACGAGGGACTGCGCACCCACCGCAGGCTGACCGTGCGCACGGCCCGGATGAACCAGGTCTTCCTGTCTCCGCTCTCGGCCGCGGAACAGACCCTGTTCCTGGAGCTCATCCAGCGCGTGTCCGACGCGGCGGAGGGGCTGCGCAACGCGGGGGAGCCCCTGGTCGCGCCGTCCTGAACAGGGCGCAACGCCTGCCCGCGATCGGGCCGCACGACCCCAGGGCGCCCGCGCGACCTCAGGGTGCCTGCGCGACTTCAGGGTGCCTGATGTGCCGCACGGCCACAGGAAGCCTGATCGGCAGGGTGGCTGATGGGGCCGCACGGCCGCTGGGCGCCCGCGGGACCTCAGGGTGTCTGCGCGACTTCAGGGTGTCTGCGCGAACACCACCCACACCTGGCCCTCGGCGAAGGCGACCGGGGCGCCGTCGTCGGTGGTGAAGTCCGTGCCGTCCGTCGCCGTCGCCCGCTTCCAGTTCACGTCGTAGCGACGTCCGTCGCGCAGCACCTGCGCCCTTCCCGAGCCGACCGACTCGGTGTACGGCGTGTTGTTGCCGAGGAAGTCGTGGAAGCCCGAGGCGCGCACCTTCACGTACTGCACGACCACCGTGGCCGGGGCCACCCGCCGACCGTCGGTCGTCACCGTCGGCGAGCCGTCCGTCGAGACCAGCCAGCGCGCCCGGCTCGCGGACCAGGTGAAGGCGAAGCGGGCCGCCGGATAGCGCACGGTGAGCGAGGGCTGCGCCGTCCCGCCGGAGGGCGCGGCACCGTAACGGAACCCGGTGGTCAGCGCCGCGGAGCCCGGCGCGGAGGGCAAGAGGCGACTCGGGCGCAGATAGAGGTTGTGCGGCGCGGCCCGGTCGGCGCCCCGGTAGTAGGCCCCGTCACCGGCCGCGTCCTCGGGCGTGACGGCTTCCAGCGGCGCCCGGTCGATCAGCGGCAGCAGCTTGCCCTGCGCCCCGGAGAACGCCAGCACCGGCCGCTCGAACTGGCCCAGCAGCTCCAGATCGGACTCGCGGGCGCTGCGCACGGGACCGACGGCCTTCGGCACCTCGGTCGCGTACACGGCCATCAGCCGGCTCAGTCCGCCCTCGACCTGCTCGACGTAGACGACGTCCGCGGAGTCGAGCCCGGTCTGCGGCCGGGCGCCGGGAGCGTTGTCGATCTTCACGGCGAGCACGGAGCCGACGGCGGCCGCAGGGCTGGTGCTGCCGCTCGGGCTCGGCGCCTGCGACGCGCTCCGGCCGTCGTCGTTCCTCGACGGCTCGCGGGTCGTCGTGCAGCCCGCCGCGAGGACGATCACCAGTACGGCGGCCAGCAGCGCCGCGGCCACCGCGTTGGGTCCGGCACGCATCGCGCGCGCCGGGCGTCTCGGACGTCCTGGATCCCGCGGACGTCCGGAACCACTCGTGCCTGTCATGGCCACCCCCGTTTCGTGTCTCGATTGTGCGCTCATCCGTTCGAGAGTGGCTATGCGTGGCTGCGGGCTGTGCGGGCTGTGCGGGCTGTGCGGGCTGTGCGGGCTGTGCGGGCTGTGGGGTCATAGAGGTCGAGGGGTTGTGGGGCGGTGGGGTCATAGGGGTCGAGGGGCTGTGGGGCGGTGGGGCTGTGCGGGTCGTCGGGGTGGTGGGGCTTGTACGAGCTGTGGGGATCGTGGGGACTGTGACGGCGGTGGGCCACGAGCGGTGGGCGTCGCGGTTCGGGGTCGCGGTTCGGGGTCGGGCGGTCGGGTACCCGGGCGGCAGCCGGTACCCCCGGACCAGCCGGGACGGGCCGGTCGGCGGAGGGAGCGCGGCGCGATGAAGGCAGTGACCTGGCAGGGCAAGCGGGACATACGCGTGGACACGGTGCCCGACCCGACGATCCAGGAACCGACGGATGCCGTCATCCGCATCACGTCCAGCGGCCTGTGCGGCTCCGACCTGCACCTGTACGAGGTGCTCACCCCGTTCATGACCCCGGGCGACATCCTCGGCCACGAGCCCATGGGCATCGTCGAGGAGGTCGGCGCCGCGGTGCCCGACCTCAAGGCCGGCGACCGGGTCGTGGTGCCCTTCCAGATCGCCTGCGGCAACTGCTGGATGTGCCTGAACTCGCTGCCCACCCAGTGCGAGACGACCCAGGTCACCGCCGAGGGCATGGGCGCGGCCCTGTTCGGCTACACCCGCCTGTACGGGGCGGTGCCCGGCGCCCAGGCCGAGTATCTGCGGGTACCGCAGGCCCAGTTCGGCCCCGTCAAGGTGCCCCAGGGACCGCCCGACGACCGGTTCGTGTACCTCTCCGACGTCCTGCCCACCGCCTGGCAGGCGGTCGCCTACGCCGACATTCCCGAGGGCGGCACCGTCGCGGTGCTCGGGCTCGGGCCCATCGGCGACATGGCCTGCCGCGTCGCCCAGGTGCGCGGCGCGAGCCGGGTGTTCGGCGTGGACCTGGTCGGCGACCGACTGCGCCGGGCCAGGGCGCGGGGCGTGGAGACGTACGACCTGCGCAGCTTCGACAGCGAGAAGGAACTCGTCGCCGCGATCCGCGACGAGACCGACGGCCGCGGCCCGGACGCCGTCATCGACGCCGTCGGCACCGAGGCGCACGGCAGCGCCGCCGCCCGCATGATCCAGAACGCCTCCGCCATGCTGCCGCGGAAACTGAGCGGCCCGCTCGCGGAACGCTTCAGCATCGACCGGCTCGCCGCCCTGCACACCGCCATCGAGCTGGTGCGCCGTGGCGGCACCCTCTCCCTCGTCGGCGTCTACGGTGGCATGGCCGACCCGCTGCCGATGCTCACCATGTTCGACAAGCAGCTCCAGATCCGCATGGGGCAGGCCAACGTGCGCCGCTGGATCGACGACATCCTCCCGTACCTCACCGATGAGGACCCGCTCGGCGTCGACGACTTCGCCACCCACCGCGTACCGCTGTCGGACGCCCCGCACGCCTACGAGATGTTCCAGCGCAAGCAGGACGGCGCGGTGAAGGTCCTGATGACGCCGTGAAACCGGTTACGGATCAGGGGTGAGCGGGGGCGTACGGGGTGAACGGGGCGGACGGGGTGAGCGGGAAACCGCTTGTGAAGCAGAGGTCAGCGGGAAACCGCTTGCGAAGCAAAGGCGCACAGGAAACCGGTTGCGAAGCAGAGGCGAGCGGGGAACCGCTTGCGAAGCGAAGGCGAGCGGGGAACCGCTTGCGAAGCGAAGGCGAGCGCGAAACCGGTTGTGAATCGGGTTGCGCCTGAAACCGGTCTGCAACCGCTTGTGGATCCGGTTCTCTGCGCGACCTCTGCTGTGGATCTCGGCGGCCGTTGCGCAACCGCTTGTGGATCTCAGCCGTCATTGCGCAACCGCTTGTGGATCACGTTGCGGGCGGCGCCCCGAGGATCTCCGACAGGTCGTAGCGCACCGGTTCCTCCAGTTGCGCGTACGTGCAGCTCTCCGGGGTGCGGTCGGGGCGCCAGCGGCGGAAGCGGGCGGTGTGCCGGAAGCGCGCCCCGTTCTCCATGTGGTCGTACGCCACCTCGACCACCCGCTCGGGCATCAATGGCACCCAGGACAGATCCTTCTTGCCCGACCAGCGGCTCGGAGCCCCGGGCAGCCGTGCCGTCTCGTGCGCGGCCTCCTGCGACCAGGCCGCCCACGGGTGGCCCGCCGCGTCCTCCATGCGCAGCGGCTCCAGCTCCTCGACCAGCTCCGCCCGGCGTTTCATGGCGAAGGCGGCCGACACGCCGACGTGCTGGAGGACGCCCCGGTCGTCGTACAGGCCCAGCAGCAGTGAGCCGACCACCGGTCCGCTCTTGTGGAAGCGGTATCCGGCGACGACGACGTCCGCGGTGCGCTCGTGCTTGATCTTGAACATGGCGCGCTCGTCCTGGCGGTAGAGCAGGCTGAGCGGCTTGGCGATCACCCCGTCCAGGCCCGCGCCCTCGTACTCCTCGAACCACCGCCGCGCCACCTCCGCGTCGGTCGTCGCCGGCGCCACGTGCACGGGCGCCGTCACCCCGGCGAGCGCCTCGGTGAGCAGCTCGCGCCGGTCGCTCAGCGGCACGTCCAGAAGCGACCGGTCGGCGAGCGCCAGCAGGTCGAAGGCGACGAACGACGCCGGGGTCCGTTCGGCGAGTGTGCGCACCCGGGAGTCGGCCGGGTGGATGCGCTCCGTGAGGGCGTCGAAGTCGAGCCGCCCCTCCCGGGCGATCACGATCTCCCCGTCGAGCACACACCGCTGCGGCACCCGCTCCCGCAACGCCTCCACCAGCTCCGGAAAATACCTGGTCAACGGCTTTCCGGTGCGGCTGCCCAGTTCGATCTCGGCACCGTCGCGGAACACGATCGCCCGGAAACCGTCCCACTTCGCCTCGTACTGCATGTCCGGCGGGATCGCCGCCACCGACTTGGCGAGCATCGGCTTCACGGGCGGCATCACCGGCAGATCCATGCTCCGATTCTGCGCGAGGATCCCGGGGGCCGCCCGGTGTGCGAGCGGGCCGTGAGCTGATGCGAGCTGTCGGAGGTGTGTCTACCGTGGCTCGCATGGGCGATGCGGTGGAACTGGAAGTGGCCGGCCGGACGGTACGGCTGTCCAGCCCCGACAAGGTCTTCTTCCCGGAGCGCGGCTTCACCAAGCTGGACCTGGCCCGCTACTACCAGGCGGTCGCGCCCGGCATCCTGCGCGCCCTGCGCAACCGCCCCACCACACTGGAGCGCTACCCGGACGGCGTCACCGGGGAGTCCTTCTTCCAGAAGCGGGCGCCGAAGAACATGCCCGACTGGATCCCGACCGCCCACATCACCTTCCCCAGCGGACGCAGCGCCGACGAGATGTGCCCGACCGAGGAGGCCGCCGTCCTGTGGGCCGCCCAGTACGGCACCCTCACCTTCCACCCCTGGCCCGTGCGCCGCGACGACGTCGACCGCCCCGACGAACTGCGCATCGACCTCGACCCGCAGCCCGGCACCGACTACGACGACGCGGTCCACGCCGCCCATGAACTACGTGCCGTACTGCAGGAGTTCGGCGGTCTGCGCGGGTGGCCCAAGACCTCCGGCGGCCGTGGTCTGCACGTCTTCGTGCCGATCGAACCCCGCTGGACCTTCACCCAGGTCCGGCGCGCCGCCATCGCCGTCGGCCGGGAGATGGAACGGCGGCTGCCGGAGCGGGTGACGATCAAGTGGTGGAAGGAGGAGCGGGGCGAGCGCATCTTCCTCGACTACAACCAGACCGCCCGCGACCGCACCATCGCCTCCGCCTACTCCGTACGGCCCCGCCCGCACGCGCCCGTCTCGGCGCCGTTGCGCTGGGAGGAGGTGGACGACGCCCACCCGGGCGACTTCGACCTCGCGACCATGCCGGCCCGCTTCGCCGAACTCGGCGATGTGCACGCCGACATGGACGACCACGCGTTCTCCCTGGAGCCCCTTCTCGAACTCGCCCGCCGCGACGAACACGACCACGGCCTGGGCGACCTGCCGTATCCGCCGGAGTACCCGAAGATGCCGGGGGAGCCGAAGCGGGTGCAGCCGAGCCGGGCCCGGCACGAGGACGCCCCGGGCGGACCCGGGGCGTCCTAGACCACTCCTCTCAGAGTTCCTTGATGCGGATGTCCCGGTACGAGACGACGTCCGTCGTGCCGTGCACCTGGAGCCCGAGGTATCCGGAGGCGAAACGCCGTCCGTCCGTGCCCGGGTCGTCCGCGCGCGGCGGGGAGAACTCCTGGCCGCCGGTGTTGTCGAACTCGTTGATCAGCACACCGTTGCGGTAGACCGAGTAGCGCTGGTCGACCACCCTGATCTCGTAGTCGTTCCAGGTCCCCTTCTGGGTGACGCCGGCGCCGGCGAGTCCCACCCGGTCGAAGCCGTACACGGAACCGGTCTTGTACATGTCCCCGTCCGGCCGGTCCAGTACCTGCACCTCGTGCCCGTACTTGATGGCGACCCACTCCGGTCGCGACTCCTCCGCGTGGTCGTGGACCCACGGGAAGCGCACGAACACACCGGAGTTGGCGTTGCCCGTGCCCGGGGCGTCGTCACGCCACTGGAGCTTCAGCGAGAAGTCGCCGTACTTGCGCTCGGGGAACCACAGCATGCCCAGGCCCTGCCGGGTGGTCCCGCTGGTGATGGACCCGTCGGGGTTCTGCGCGAACGATCCGCCGCCCACCTGCTGCCACTTGGCGAACGAGGCCGCGCTGCCGTCGAGGATCGTGCGGTAGCCCTCGGTCTGGCCGGGCCTGCCGATCCCGGACTCGCGGGCGGCCTCCTGGACGGCGTCGTACTCGCGCCCGTCCACGACCCCCGCGCCGAACAGTTCGTCGAGGACGGCCGTGACGTGCTTGAGGAACAGCGCGTGGGACGTCCACTCCCTCTCGTCCTCGATCAACTCGTTGATCCGGCACCGCTTGTCGGTCAGCCGGTTCGGCACCCCCGAGTCGACCGTGCCGACGATCACCGTCAACCGCTCGTCGTACTCGGGGCAGTTGGGGGCCGGAACCTGGCTCGACACCACGGTGAAGGTCACCGTGCGTGAGGTGGAGGTGTTGCCCGCCTTGTCGGTGGCGCGGTAGGCGAGGGTGTGCGGGCCTGCCCGGTCGACCACCACCGGGACGGTGTAGGCGATGTACGGGCCACCGTCGAGTGAGTACTCGACCCGGTCGACACCCGACCCGTGCTCGTCCGTCGCGCTCACGGTCACCCGGGCGTTGCCCACATAGGCCCCGCCGGAGTTCTTCGTGCCCTCGACGCTCACGCCGGTCACCGGTGGTGTGGTGTCCTGCGGGGTCGCCGCGACCACGGTGAACACGACGCTCATCTCGGCGGACACGTTGCCCGCCCGGTCGGTGGCCCGGTACCGCACGGTGTGGGTGCCGACCTGGTGCACCATCACGGGCGCGGTGTACGGCTGCCAGGCCCCGGAGCCGACGGCGTACTCGACGGTGTTGACCCCGGATCCGGTGTCGGAGGCCGACACGGTGACGGTCGCCATGTCGATGTACGTGCCGTCGGGATTCCGCTCGCCGCTCACCGTCCCCGAGGTGTCCGGGGGTGCCGTGTCGTCGGAGGGCGGGGCGACGACCGTGAACGCGGCGGTCTTCTCCGCGGAGACGTTGCCGGCCTTGTCGAACGCCCGGTAGCGGATCCGGTGGCTGCCGACCTGGTCGACGACGACCGGTGCGGTGTACGGGATCCAGTCGCCCGCAGCGCCGACGGCGTACTGGATCGCGTCGACCCCCGACCCGCCGTCGTCGGTCGCCCCGATCGCGACACTCGCCGAGCCGACGTACTCGCCCTGCGCGTTCTGCGTGCCGGTGACCCGCGCCGCCGTCTCGGGCGGTGTCGTGTCCTCGCCGCCGCCCTCGGTCACCACGAGGATGCCCTGCATCTGGCCGTGGCCGGGGATCGTGCAGTGGTAGAAGTAGCGGCCCGGGGTCAGCGTGACCTCGGCGGTGTGCCGGCCTCCCGTGTCGTCGTTCGGGTTGGCCAGGATGTTCAGCGTGACGTCGTCGTTGAACTCGGGGTCGCTGGTCGCGAACGTCAACGTGTGCGGCATACCCATGGTGTTGCCGGTCGCCGCACTGTTCTCGAAGACGATCGTCGCCCGGCCCGCCACCGCCGTCGTCGGCGCCGAACCGTACGCCGTGATGTCGTCGCCGGCGGTCCAGGTGAGCACCTGGGCGGCGGCGGCCGCCGGTGCGGACCGCGCCGCGGTGGGCGCCGCCTGGAGCCCGAGCACCATCAGCACGGCGGCCAGCAGTGCCGTCCGGATTCTTCGTTGCCGTGTTCGCCGTATCACTGAGTCCCCCTCGCCAGCCGGTCGGCGGCCGGTGTCGGGCCGCCGCCCTGGTAAGTGACCTTCCACAGCGCCGACTTGGCGTCCGAGGTGAAGAAGCCGCGGCCGTAGTCGAGGACGTACAGGGCGCCGTCCGGGCCGAACTTCCAGTCCATGAGGTTCTTGATGCCGTCGTTGCCGACGGGCACGATCTTCTTCAGCGACTCCGAGTGGACGGGCAGACCGCCGGACCCTTGGGTTCTCGGGTCCATGACCACCGCGTTGCGTGGCTGATCGGCGTCGTAGAAGTCGCCGACGAACCACTTGCCGTCCCAGTACGCGGGCCACCTGACCGTGCTCGCGCCGGCGGCGTCGTAGCGGTAGACCGGCCCGTTCATCGCCGCCTGGCCGCCGCCCTTGAGCCACGGGAGCCGGTAGGTCGCCTGGTCCTGCCGGTAGGAGGGGACACCGTTCGCATCGCGCGGGTAGTCGGGTGCGCCGCCCTGGGGCGAGTACCAGATGTTGTTGCCGGTGACCGGCGGCAGGTTGACCAGGCCGTCGTTGTTCGGCGACTCGTTCTTCGGGTGGTCGCAGTCGTACCAGCCGAGCGGCTGCGACGGATCCGGCAGGTTGCGGTCCCGGTAGGGCTGCTTGTTGCCCATGCAGTACGGCCAACCCCGGTTGCCCGCCTGGGTGATGACGGCGAACGTGTCGTACTTCGCCGGACCCCAGGTCGTCGACGGCTCGCCGGCGTCCGGGCCGACCCAGCCCGCGTACAGGATGTCGGTGGTCCGGTCGACGAAGATGCGCGCGGGGTTGCGGACGCCCATCACATAGATCTCGCCGCGGGTCTTGCCGCCGCCCTCGTCGGCCTCCCGGCCCGTGAACAGGTTCCCCGCCGGAAGCGTGTACGTTCCGTCCGGCTCGGGATGGATGCGCAGGATCTTGCCGTTGAGGTTGTGGGTGTTTCCGGCGGTGCGGCGTGCGTCGGCGAAGGAGACGCCCTTGAAGTTCGGCTGCGGGTTGTTGCCGGAGTAACCGCCGCTGAAACCGCTGGAGTTGTTGTCGCCGGTGGCGATGTACAGGTTGCCCTTCGAGTCCCAGGCCAGCCCGCCTCCGGCGTGACAGCAACTGTGGACCTGCACCGGCCACTTGAGCAGCACTTTCTCGCTGCCGAGGTCGAGCCGGTTCGTGGCGGGGTCGAGCGTGAAGCGGGAGACCCGCCGCTCGGCCGTCCGGGTGACCCGGTCGACGCCCGAGTGCGGCGTGTAGTGCAGGTACACCCAGCCGTTCTGCTCGAAGCGCGGGTCGAGCTCGATACCGAGAAGACCTTCCTCGACCTTGACGAGTTCGTCGCCCCCGCCCTTGTTGCCGAAGACCGTCAACTCCCCTGCGAGAGTCACTTTCTTGGTCGCCGGGTTGTAGACGTGGATCTGGCCCTTGCCCTTGCCCACGTCCGGGTTGTTCCAGTCGGTGATCACCGGCCGGGAGGAGTCGGCGCCGCCCCGCCCGATGTAGAGAACCCGGCCGTCGGGCGCGGTGACCAGACCGTGCGGTTCGCCGATCTGGTCGTTCTGGCCCGGTTGGTTGGCCGGGGTCAGCCGCTCGGCCTTGTAGTTCCCGGTGATGGTCGCCTTGCAGTCGGCCTGCACCAGCCGGGACGTCCAGAGCAGGGCGCCGCGCAGATGCTTGCGGAAATCGGTCTCGTCGTACGACGAGACCGTGCCGCCCATGCCGGTGTAGAAGGAACGGCCGCCGTCGTAGTCGCGGCACCAACTCACCGGATGGTCGGCGCCGTTGGCGCTCGCACCCGGCTGGTACGTCGACTCGCGCACCCGGGCGACGGTGTGCACCTCGCCGGACGGGTTCTTCACCCAGTTCGGCCACTGGTCCGGGCGTTTCCACTCGAGCGGCAGGGCTGCGGTGGCCGGATGCCGCCGGTCGCCGACCTCGACGGTGGCCCGTTGTACGGATGTCGGGCTCGTCGCGGCGGGACGGGCGCCGATCAGGCCGGTGAACCAGCTCGAGTACGGCTCCGCTCGGGCCGCGTCATGGACGCCGACGAATCCGCCGCCGGCCTCCATGTAGGCCTCCAGGCCCGCCTCCTGCTCCGGGTCGAGGACGTCACCGCCCCCGGTCAGGAACACGACGGCGTTGTAACCTCCCAGCCTCGTCTCGCTGGTGAAGACGGAGGCGTCGTCCGTGGCCTCGACCTCGAAGCGCTGGTCCACCGGCCCGGACAGGCCGATCCGCTCGATGGCCTCGATGCCGGCGTTGACGACCGGCGACTCGTCCCCGGCCGCGGCCGATCCGTGGAAGATCAGCACCCGTACATTGGCGCCGCCCGGCGGCGACTTGATGGACATCGTTGTCAGGGGTGGCTCCGGGGCCGGGCGCGCGTCCGCGGCGGGCGCGGACAGCAGGCCGGCGACGAGCGTTGCGCACGCCACAGCGGTCACCCGGACTCGTCTTTTCTTACTCAACCCTCGTAAGTGCATGGGCACCTCCTCGGTCACAGCGACAGCGCCAAGGAAGCTAGACCCCATTTGCACGACTCGCCAATAGCTATGACCGCAATGGCATGAACTTTGTCCTGGGTGTGGAGAAACTGCGGAACGACCGGTACCGTCTCACAGGTTCATCACAGGCTCACCTTCTTCGTCGTCGCAAGTCCCGTACCAGGGTGGGGAGTTCGGCATGGACAGACGCGGGTTCAACCGCCGGGTGCTACTGGGCGGCGCCGCTGCCGCGACATCGTTGTCTTTCGGTCCGAGGGCGGTGAGCGCCGACGGACCGGCGAAGACCGCGCCGGCGGGGGGAGCGGTCAGACACCTCAAGCTGTACGCGGAGAAGCTCGCCGACGGACAACTCGGCTACGGCTTCGAGAAGGGGAAGGCGACCGTCCCGGGGCCGCTGATCGAACTCAACGAGGGCGACACCGTCCACATCGAGGTGGAGAACACCCTGGACGTGGCCGCGAGCCTGCACGTCCACGGCCTGGACTACGAAGTCTCCAGCGACGGGACGAAGTTGAACAGGAGCGACATCGAGCCGGGCGGCACGCGCACCTACACCTGGCGCACCCACGCCCCCGGTCGCCGCGCCGACGGCACCTGGCGTGCGGGCAGCGCGGGCTACTGGCACTACCACGACCACGTGGTCGGAACGGAACACGGCACCGGAGGCATCCGCAAGGGCCTGTACGGACCGGTGATCGTCCGGCGCAAGGGCGACATCCTGCCCGACGCCACCCACACGATCGTCTTCAACGACATGACCATCAACAACAGGCCCGCCCACTCGGGTCACCAGGGCCGCGACTTCGAGGCGACGGTGGGCGATCGGGTCGAGTTCGTGATGATCACGCACGGCGAGTACTACCACACCTTCCACATGCACGGTCATCGCTGGGCCGACAACCGCACCGGCCTGCTGACCGGCCCCGACGACCCGAGTCAGGTCGTCGACAACAAGATCGTGGGCCCGGCCGACTCCTTCGGCTTCCAGGTGGTCGCGGGGGAGGGGGTGGGCGCCGGCGCGTGGATGTACCACTGCCATGTGCAGAGCCACTCCGACATGGGGATGGTCGGACTGTTCCTGGTGAAGAAGCCCGACGGCACCATCCCGGGATACGAACCGCATGAGCCGCACGCGTCGCACGAGCCTCAGGAGCCGGACGGGACCGGCGCCACGCACGAGCACTGAGGGACCAGGTCGGAGAGCGCTCTCACCCCGGCCGTCCTCCGGAGTTATCCTGAGCCGCAGCCGGCCAGGAGGAGCCCCGAAGTGACCGAGACAGCGTCGCGCCCCACGCTGGAGGCCGTGGCCGCGCGGGCCGGGGTCTCCCGGGCGACCGTGTCGCGAGTCGTCAACGGCGGTGACGGCGTCCGCGAGCCGCTCGTCGAACGGGTCAGGCGGGCGGTGGAGGAACTCGGCTACGTCCCCAACCAGGCGGCGCGCAGCCTGGTGACGAAGCGGCACGACGCCGTCGCCGTGGTCATCGCCGAACCGGAGACCCGGGTCTTCGCCGACCCGTTCTTCGCACTCCAGCTCCGCGGCATCAGCAAGGAACTGACGGCCCACGACAACCAGTTGGTGCTGCTGCTCACCGAGGGCCGCGACGACCACGCCCGCGTCGCCCGCTACCTCGCCGGCGGCCATGTCGACGGGGCCCTGGTCTTCTCGTTGCACCTCGACGACCCGCTCCCCGGCCTGATCCAGGGGGCCGGCGTCCCGACCGTCTTCGGCGGCCGTCCCGGCTGGAGCGACGGCACACGGGACGTGGTCTACGTCGACAGCGACAACCGGGGCGGCGCCCGTGAGGCCGTACGCCTGCTGACCGGGCTCGGCCGCACCCGCATCGCGCACATCACCGGACCCCTCGACCAGACCTCTGCGGCGGACCGGCTCGACGGATACCGGGAGGTCATGGGCGACAGCGACCCGCGGCTCGTCGTCGAGAGCGACTTCACCCCCGGCGGCGCCGAGCGGGCCATGCGGGAACTCCTCGACCACTGCCCCGACCTGGACGCCGTGTTCGCGGCCAACGACCTCGCCGCCTCGGGCGCCCTGCGCGTCCTGCGCGAGCACGGGCGGCGGGTGCCCGAGGACGTCGCCGTGGTCGGCTTCGACGACATGCTGCCCGTCGCCGAACAGAGCGACCCGCCACTGACGACGGTCCGTCAGGACATCGAGGAGATGGGCCGGATCATGGCCCGCCTCCTGCTGCGCCGCCTCGACCGACGCGTCGCCGACGAGGAATCGGGCGGGGTGGTCCTGCCCACCACTCTGGTGCGCCGCGCTTCGGCCTGAGCGGGGCCGCCGCCCGGATCGCCCCGGCCCCGCCCCGTCCGTCCCCGTGCTCGCCCACCGCCTCACATCTCCTGGGGCACGCTCTTGATCACGGCGAAGCGTGCCCCGTAGGGGTCGGCGAGCTTGGCGATACGGCCGACGCCCTCGACGTCCGTGGCGGGCATCCGCACCGTGCCG
The DNA here is from genome assembly GCF_040295245.1 of Streptomyces sp. NPDC002884. Classification (NCBI taxonomy): domain Bacteria; kingdom Bacillati; phylum Actinomycetota; class Actinomycetes; order Kitasatosporales; family Streptomycetaceae; genus Streptomyces; species Streptomyces sp. NPDC002884. The sequence continues at coordinate 328,222 of NZ_JBEOVB010000006.1, forward strand.
CCCAGTTTCTCCGCCTCGGCCACGACCGAGTCCGCGTCCGCGACCTCGAAGTACGGCAGCCAGTACGCGCCGGTCCCGGCCTCCGTGGGGTCGTCGGCCAGCGGCACGATCCCGCCGAACATCGCCTCCTCCCCGGCGCCGGCCGGGTTGAGGCAGGTGTACGTGCCGCCGGGGAAGGGGGCGGCCGAGGTCTCCAGGCCGAGCGTCGCGTTGTAGAAGGCGGCCGCCGCGGCGATGTCCGGCGTGTACAGCTCGACCCAGCACAGCGCGCCGGGTTCGTTCGCCACGTCCACGCCCACGGTCTGTCCCGGCTGCCAGAGGCCGAACGGCACGCCCGCCTGGTCGGAGAGGACGGCCATCGTGCCCTGGCCCATCACGTCCATCGGCGCGAGGAGGACCCTGCCGTGCTTCTGCTCGGCGGCCTGCGCCGTCGCCTGCGCGTCCGTCGTGCGGAAGTAGACCGTCCACGACGGCGGGCCCTGCCCGGGCGCGGTCTGCATGCCGCCCGCCACGGTCCTCCCGTCCAGCTGGAAGAAGCCGTAGCCGCCGGCGTCGGGTCCCGCCGACCGGAACCGCCAGTCGAAGAGAGCGCCGTAGAAGGAGGTGGCGCCGTCGATGTCGGACGTGCCGACATCGATCCAGTTCGGAGCGCCGTTGACGAAACGGGTGGTGAGCATCGTTGCCCTCCTCGAAGGGGTCCCGTCCTGTGCACTGCCGAGTCTCGCACCGCCCACCGACAAACGCTGCCGGAGCACGGCCACCGGCGCGACCTCACCGCCCGGCCGCGGAAGGGCACAGGCGATCACCGACGGCCGCACAAGGTTGCCGTGCGTGCGCTCCGGCGCTTTTCGGGAGTGTGCCGGGCGCACCGCGCGCCGCCGTGCGCGGCGGTACCCGGCAGGAGCATCATCGGGCGGCCGGGGGCCTTCGGGCGCCGCGTATATCCGGCGTTGATCGAACGTTTTTCGCCGCCGGGCACGATCCTGGCCATGTATACCGACACGATTCCGACACCCGACCTCGGCTGGCAGCGGGAGGCGCTGTGCGCACAGACCGGGGCCGAGTTCTTCTTCCCCGAACCCGGCAGCTCGGTGCGGGAGGCGAAGCGCATCTGCGGCATGTGCGAGATGCGTACCGCCTGCCTCGAGTACGCCCTGGCCAACGATGAGCGCTTCGGCGTCTGGGGCGGCATGTCCGAGAAGGAGCGCCTGAACCTCCGGCGCACGGCGCACTGAACCGCGCAGTCGCGGCGACCCCGAATCCGAGTGACCGCGTCGCGGGGGTGCGGTTAGGATCCGGGAGCGTGTCCGGACGTAGCGCAGAGGCAGGCGCAGCGCCTTGCTCAGGCGCATCACGCCGGTTCGAATCCGGTCGTCCGGATACGTGCGCGGTCCCGTAGAGCAGAGGCAGACTCGCCACCTTCTCAGGGTGGATACGCCGGTTCGAATCCGGTCGGGACCACGGTACGGCGAGCAGGACGCGGGGACGGGGCGGGGCGGCGACGGTGGGCGAGGACAGTGCAGGGGCGGCGTTCGGCCACCCGCCGGTCACCGAGGCGGAGCTGGCCGCCTTCCACGACGTCGTGGGCAGGCTGCGCGCGCTGCCCGTCGACGATCCCGTACGGCTGCGGGCCGAGCAGGTCGCCGCGTCCTTCGCACGTGACGGACGACTGCGGCGGCGCAAGGAGCGGGGCGCCGAGGTGGCGGCCGCCGACGCGGCGGCGATGGCCGCGACCGCGACCGGCGCCCTGGACCGGCGCGAGGACGCGCCCCTGCTGGACGCCGGGCACGGCGGGCGTTTCCACCGGCCGCGCACCTGCTACGTCTGCAAGTCGGCCTATCGAGAGGTCGACACCTTCTACCACCGGCTCTGCCCGGCCTGCGCAGCCGACAACGCGGCCCGCCGCTCGCTGAGCACCGACCTGAGCGGGCGCCGCGTCCTGCTCACCGGCGGCCGGGTGAAGATCGGCTTCCAGCTGGCGCTGATGATGTTGCGGGACGGCGCGGAGACCGTCGTCACCTCGCGTTTCCCGCACGACACCGTCCGCCGTTTCCGTGCCGAGCCCGGCAGCGCGCGGTGGCTGGACCGGCTCACCGTCGTCGCCGTCGACCTGCGCGACCCGCGCCAGGTGCTGGGCCTGTGCGAGGAACTGCGCAGCGAGGGCGCACCGCTCGACATCCTCGTCAACAACGCGGCGCAGACCGTGCGTCGCCCGCCGGAGTCCTACGCCCTGCTGGCCGCCGCGGAGCACGACGCGCTGCCCGAGGGGACACGCCGGGCGCCCGGGTTCACCCCGATGCGGATGCTGGAGGGCCTCGGCGGCTCGGTCTCCGCGCTGCCCGCCGCCCTGCGGGAGGCCGACGAGGCCGGACTGCTGCCCGATCCCTCCCCGGAGAACTCCTGGTCGGCCCGGCTGGGCGCGCTCGACCCGGCCGAGGTCCTGGAGACCCAGCTCGTCAACGCCCTCGCGCCCGCGCTGCTGTGCGACCGGCTGCTGCCGCTGTTGCTGGCGTCCCCGCATCCGCGCCGGTACGTGGTCAACGTGACGGCCGTCGAAGGCCGGTTCGCGGTCCGCAACAAGATGCCCGGGCATCCGCACACCAACATGGCCAAGGCCGCGCTCAACATGCTCACCCGCACCAGCGCGGCCGCGCTCGCCGAGCAGGGTGTGCACATGTGCGCCGTGGACACCGGCTGGATCACCGACGAGAACCCGGCGCCGAAGAAGGCCCGGATGGCGGGCGCCGGTTTCCGTACCCCGCTGGACATCGTGGACGGCGCGGCCCGCGTGTACGACCCGATCGTGCGCGGCGAGGCGGGCCGGCCGGTGTCGGGCGTGTTCCTCAAGGACTACCGGGAGGCGCAGTGGTGAGCGAGGAGAACACGGCGGGCCCGGGGCCGGCCGGCTTCGCCGGAGTGCCTCACGTGGTGCCCCGGCCCCTCGCCGAACTCGCCCCGCTGCTCGACTGGCTGCGGGCCGGCCGCCCGGCGGGGGAGCGGCTGGACTTCGCGGCGGGCACCGCGCTGCCCGACGGGCGGCTCGACCTGTGCAAGCAGGGACTGGGGGCCGAGGGCGCGGCCCTCGTCGCAGAGGCCCTGGCCGACGGGCCCTCGCCCGTACGGCATCTGCTCCTCGGCACCGACGCCCTCGGGGACGACGGCGCCGCCACCGTGGCCGGTACGGATGCGCCGGTCGAGACGCTCTACCTCGGGTGCAACGGCATCACCGCGGGCGGCGCCTGCCGTATCGCCGACCAGCTGCGCGCCTCGCCCCAGGTGGTCAGGGGGGTGTGGCTCAAGCGCAACCCGCTGGGCCGTGGCGGCGGCCGGGCGGCGGCCGAACTCGTCGAGTCCGCCCGGACGTTGCGCACGCTCGACCTGGTGCAGACCGGGCTCGACGCGGCGGGCGTCGCCGTACTGGCCGACGCGCTGCTGGCCGCCGCGGGCAACGGACGGCGCGTCGAGCGGCTGTTCGTCGGCGGCAACACGCTGGAGGAGGCGGGTGCGCAGGCGCTCGCGGAGGTGGTCGCCGCCGGAGCGATCGACGAACTGTACGTGTCCGCCGCCCGGTTGGGGGACGCGGGCGCGCTCCGGCTCGTCGACGCCCTGGAGCGGGCGCCGTACGGACGGCTCACCCGGCTGTCGGTGGCCAGCAACGGCATCGGACCCTCCGCCGCCGCCCGTCTGGTCGGCGCGGCCACCATCGCCGGCGTCACCCTGCTGGACCTCGGCCGGGTCCGGGCGGCGGCCGTGCTCGGCGCGGCGGACAACCGGCTGGACCTGGCGGCGGCCGAGAGCATCGGGCGGACGCTGGCGGCCGGCGAGCACCGCCTCGCCCACCTCGTCCTGCGCCACACGGGGCTGCGCAGCCGCGAGGCCCACCGCCTCCTCGACCACGCGCCCCGCGCGGCCACCGCCACCCGCTTCGTCCTGGGCCAGGGCGTGGCCGCCACCGTCAAACGCCGGCTGGCGGCCCTCAGCGCCGATGTCCCGGCCCCGGTCGTCCCGCCCGATGTGGCGGCCGTACGCAGCGTGCACCGCACCCCGGCGCCGGAGGCACCGGCGGAGACCCCCGGGGAGCCCCGCGCGGAGTCGCCCGCGCAGGACTGACGCCCGTCCCCTCCCGCCCCCTTGCGCTCAGCGCCGCATCCCGGTGAACACCCCCGTCCAGAACTTCTGCTGCTGTTCGGACGCCCCCACCAGGTACGTGGCCCGCAGCTTGGCCGGCAGATGGGCGACCAGACGGGCCACCACGGCGTGATGCCTGCGCAGTTGGGACAGCTCCGCGTTGGCGAGGATCTGGTGGACGACGTCGCTGTCGTCGCCGCCCTCGTCGGAGCGGGCGGCGGCGCGGCGCAGCCGGGCCTCCCACGCGTCCGCGTCCCGGGCCAGCTCCCGCAGGCCTGTCACGGGGCGGCCCTTCAGACGGTCGATCAGCGCGGTCAGCGGCACCGGCGCGTACTCGCCGTCGCCGAGGTAGACGGTCGCCATCTCCAGCGGCAGCCCGTGCCGGTGCAGCTTGATCAGCCGCTCCAGGGTGCGTTTGGTGATCCAGGCGCGGCCCTCCTCGTCGATGTCGTGCTTCCACCACTCCAGTACCGTCTCGGCGTCCGCCCCGTACCGCGCCAGCAGCCACTCGTTGGCGGGGATGTCCTGCGGCGCCACCTCCAGGGAAGCCGTGAACCGGGTCGCCTGCGCGATGTTGTTGCGGGACACCAGCAGCTTGCGGCCCAGGTGGTACGGCGGATTCTGTACGGCTATCTGGGCCCGCAGGTTCTCGATCCGCTTCCCCGCGAGCGACCACTCCTGGGTGATCTCCATCAGCTTGGCGAACGCGGCCTTGTCCTTGGGCCGGTTGTACTCGTCCCACACGATCGCCTTGGGCTCGGGTCCGGTGAACTTCGCCGCGAGGAGGTTGTCCAGCGTGCCGTCGGGCGACGGCACGGGCGCGCAGAGGTCCTCGACGTTGGTCACCGGCAGCGAGAAGTACAGGGCGTCCCGCCCCAGCCCGGCACGCACCGTCTCCCGCACCAGTTCCGTCTTGCCGCACCCGGGCGGCCCCTGGAGCAGCACCGTCCAGCGGTTGCGCAGGGCCGCCCGCACCACCTGCCGTACGGGGTCGGGAACGGTGGCCGGGTTGGCCACGCCGAGTGCCTGCGCGAGCCGGTCGAGGATCTCGGCCGTGCGGTTCTGGCCGGGCCGGCCGTCCGGACCCGGCTCGGTGAGTCGCAGCCGCTCGCCGTCGATCAACGGCAGGCCCCAGCGCAGCGGGAACCCCTCACGGGCGTTGGCCAGGACGTGGTCGAGCGTGCGCGGTGACAGCAGCTCGCGCAGGGCGGGGGAGAGCGAGGCCCAAACGGCGAACACCGGACGCAGGTCCCACGGGCGGTACTTGACCGCGAGGTGCCGGCGCCAGGACGTGTCGTTCGCCGAGATCCGCATCGTGACCATCCGGTCCAGCAGGGCGAGGTCGCTGCGCCGGGCCGACGTCTCCGCCTGCGACTCGTTGTCCGTGAGGAAGACGCCGACGCAGCCCAGGGCGCGCAGGTCGTGCTCGCCGAGCGTCCAGTCGCAGGCGATCTGCATCAGCTGCGACTGGATGGTGTCGCCCGCCTGCAACGAGTCGTCGATGAGCAGCACGAACGGCCGGCCCGGCTGCAACTGGCTCATCACCAGCTGGCGCAGCACCAGTTCACCGGAGCGCGGATCGCGTACCGGCGCGTTGACGAGCAGGTCGTCCGGGGTGAGGTTCGCCGCCGGCACGTACACCAGCTCGGTGCCCGGGTGGGCGCGGGCGATGTGCGAGAAGAACGTTGCCGTCTTGCCGATGCCGTGCTCGCCGAAGACCTGGCCGGTCTGCCCGAGGTCGATCATCGCGTCGATGAATCCTTCGAGGCGGGAGACCTCGCCGGCGGCCGGCCGGTCGCCGGTGTCGTGCGTGGGCTCGGTCCGTGTGCTCATGGCGTCCATCCGGTCCTTCACCTCGATCCTGTGGTGACGCGATGGCAGAGCATCGCGGGTGTGTGCGTCTCGGGCCACTCGTGGCCGCCCTCGGTGATCAGCCAGATCCAGCGGTCCGGCTCGGCCGGGGTGATCGGCGGCGCGTAGCCGTCGGTGAGGACGACGACCGCGTCCGGACGCTCGTCGAAGCGGCGCCCGTTCACCTCCGTGCGTCCCTCCACGTGGTCGGCGACGGCCTGGAAGCTCGTGCCGCCGCCCCCGTACACCCGCTCACCGGGGCTGAAGGGCATCACCACGGTGTCGAAGGACAGCCAGTGGGCCTCGACGCCGTCGATCCGGCCGACCAGCTCGGTGAGCCAGTGGACGACGTGCTGCGGCATCGACCCCGAGGTGTCGTAGGCGATCACCAGGACCTTGTCGCGGACCGGGCCGCGCCGCGCCAGCACCGGATCCTGGCCGAGCGCGGCGAGCAGGGCGCCCCGCTTCTTGGGGTAGACGAGCCGCTCGCCGTCCCGCAGCTTGGAGCCGAGCACGTCGACCAGCCAGCGCTGCCACCAGTCGACCGTGCGCGTGCGGGTGGTCTCGCCGCGCAGCATGCCGGCGCCCAGCCTGCCCCACAGTCGGGCGGCCCGCGCCGAGTCGCCCTCCGTGCGGCCCATCAGGTCGAGCAGTTCGCGCTCGGCGCCCGCGTGCCCGCGCCGGGCCGCCAGCAGGGAGTTGAGCAGGGCGGAGGACGTCACCGCGTCGACGGTCTCCTGGTCGGCGGGGACCGCGCCGGCGGTCAGGTGCACGCACAGCCGTTCTTCGGGCACGGGCGGGTGGCGCATGCGCTTCAGCTCGCCGTACACGCGGGTGTCGGTCCGGGTGAACGTCTCGTACGGCACCGGCTCCAGCCCGTGTGCCGTCAGGTCCTCGACGTACAGGTCGTGGACCCGGCGTGGGTCGACCCCGGTGGGGCGGCCGTTCAGCAGGGGCAGTTCCTCGCGGCCCAGCCGCACCAGTGCCACATGGTTGATGGACACCTCGGCGGCCAGCTCGAACACCGGATCCTCGCGCAGCTCCGGCTCGGCGAGCAGATGCCGGTGCACGAGGTGCCGGGCCTCGTGGAACAGGACGAACTTGACGCCGTCCAGGCCCAGTCCGACGAAGAAGTCCGGGTTGTACAGCAGCAGACAGGTGCCGTCGCCGGAGGCGACCACGGCCGCCGTGTCCACCGCCGTCGTCGGGATCTGGTGATGGCACTTGGTGTACAGCCAGGACGCCACCGCCGACTCGGTCAGCCCGAAGTCCAGCAGCGCGGCTTCTTTCAACCGGCGTGCCTCGGCGACCGTTTCGGGCGATGCCGGCAGGTATGCCTCCAGCGCCCTGCGGTCGGCCAGGTCGACCACCGCCGGACGCCGCCGCCCGCCCTCCCCGTACGCCATGTCGTGCCCCCGTGCCCTCTTTGCCGCGCTTTCCCCAGTGCCTCATTGGTAGCAGGCCCCACTGACATCGGGCCAAGGCATTACGCTCTCGGGCAAGGGCGGGGTCGTAGCGCAGGGGCAGCCGCACCGGTCTCCAGAACCGGATCACGCTGGTTCGAATCCAGCCGCCCCGCCCCCCTCGGAACGCCCGCCCCTCGCGCCCCCGGCGCCTCCGCGGCGTCAGGCGATGGCGCCCGCCGTCACGACGAGCTCCGGCGTCGTCCCGTGGAACGTGTCGATGAGCTGCGCCAGCACCGCCCAGGCCTCCTCGCGCCCGCCCAAGTGGTCCCGCACGAGCGGGCGCAGGGCGTCCTCGGCCTCGCGGACCCGGGCCGGGAACAGGAGATGGCCCAGGGACAGCACCTCCAGGACCTTGAGGGCCGGACCGTGGGCCGTCGCGTACTCGGCCGGGCCGTCGAGGACGCCCGCCTGCCGCAGCCGGTGCGTGAACTTGGGGTGCGAGCCGAACCCGGCGCGCAGCGCGGGCGGGCAGTCCGGGCGCACCGACAGCGCCCAGCGCGCGTAACCGGGCAGCGGAAGCTCGTCGTGGGCAGCGCCGACCGTCTCCCAGTCGCCCCGGGTCAGCACCATGGACGCGGCGGCGCGGGCGGCGGGCATGGAGTGCGCCTTGCGCAGGGCACCGACGAGGCCGTGCCGGACGTAGCTCTCGGGGATGTCGGGTTCCTGCCGCTCGTGGCCGGAGCGCACCTTCAGGGGCTTCGTGCGCCCGGGACCGAACGGCACCCCGCGGGCGAGGGCCCGGCGCAGGCCGAGGTCGTTGCCGACGAAGCGCCACACGACGGCGTTCAGCGCGGGGTCGTCCTGCTCCAGGACCCACAGCACCACCGAGGCGGGCGCGGCGGGCCAGGTCCACGCACGGTCCAGCCTGCGCCGGATCGCGGCCGCGTTCCCGGTGGCGGCAGGGGGCAGACCGATCCGCGCCCGGATCCGGTCGGCGGTGTCCTCGGCGGTCAGGCCGAGCAGGAAGCCGACCGCCTGCTGGACCGTTTCTCTGTCACCCATGGCGGCATGATGCCGCAGGTCGCGAACGGCCCGCACCGGGAATTCGGTTCCCTGTGCGAGCCGTCGAAGCGAGAGGCGGGGGCGGGTCAGCCGGCCGCCCGCGCCGCCATCCGGGCCTTGCGCGTCGCCAGCTTCTCGTCGAACTTGGACGCCTCGCTGTCCAGACCGCCCATGTACAGGCCGATCTCCTCCTGCGCCTTCTGTCCCTCGGGGCCGAGGCCGTCGATCTCCATGACCTTCAGGAAGCGCAGCACGGGCTGGATGACGTCGTCGTGGTGGATGCGCAGGTTGTAGACCTCGCCGATCGCCATCTGCGCGGCGAACCGCTCGAAGCCGGGCATACCGTGACCGGGCATGCGGAAGTTGACGAGGACGTCGCGGACGGCCTGCATGGTGAGGTCGGGGGCGAGCTCGAAGGCGGCCTTCAACAGGTTGCGGTAGAAGACCATGTGCAGGTTCTCGTCGGTCGCGATGCGCGCCAGCATGCGGTCGCAGACCGGGTCCCCGGACTGGTGACCGGTGTTGCGGTGCGAGACGCGGGTGGCCAGCTCCTGGAAGGCGACGTAGGCGACCGAGTGGAGCATCGAGTGCCGGTTGTCCGACTCGAAGCCCTCGCTCATGTGCTGCATGCGGAAGGCTTCGAGCTTGTCCGGGTCCACCGCGCGCGAGGCGAGCAGGTAGTCGCGCATCACGATGCCGTGCCGGCCCTCCTCGGCCGTCCAGCGGTGCACCCAGGTGCCCCAGGCGCCGTCGCGGCCGAAGAGCGAGGCGATCTCGTGGTGGTAGCTGGGGAGGTTGTCCTCGGTGAGCAGGTTCACGACGAGCGCGATCCGGCCGATCTCGGTGACCTTGGACTGCTCCTTGTCCCAGGCCTGGCCGTCCTCGAAGAAGCCGGGGAAGTTGCGGCCGTCGCTCCACGGCACGTACTCGTGGGGCATCCAGTCCTTGGTGACCTTCAGATGCCGGTTGAGTTCCGTCTCGACCACTTCCTCCAGCGCGTGCAGCAGCTTGGCGTCGGTCCAGACGGCGGGGCTACCGAGGTGAGGGGAGGTGATCGTCACGAGAACTCCAGGGGGACGTGAAGCGGAGTGGAACACTCCGGCGAGCGAGGCCGGAACTTACGGGATCGTAGGCTACGTATCCGTAGGTTACGAAACCGTAGGTTAAGAACAACGTAAAGATCGCTGATCAGCCGGGTTGCGCCAGGTGATTCGGGGCATGTCAAACAGCCCCGGGAGCCGCAGGTCCCAGGGCCGAATGGGTGATTCGATCACCCGCTCAGGCGTACAGATCACGCAGACGCACCGAGAGGCATGTCACACATCCTTCGAGTTTCTCGAACTCGCCGATGTCGACGACGACGGGCTCGTGACCGAGATCGGCGAGCAGGTCCGCCGTCTTCGGCGCGGCGGCCGAGATGAGCACGTGCGGACCGCCGAGCAGCACCACGTGCGAACCGGCCTCCTCGGGCACCGACAGGAAGCGCGGGAACAGCGACGGCCGGTCCACCTTGGGGATGTGGCCGATCACCGTGCCGTCGGGCAGGGCCGTGACCGCCGACTTCAGGTGCAGCACCTTGCTCACCGGTACGGCCACCACCCGCGCCCCCAGCGGTTCGAAGGCGGCGCGCACCTGCTGCACCCCGGCCGCGTCGGTGCGGCCGCCCCGGCCGACGTAGATCGTGTCGCCGACCTTGAGCACGTCACCGCCGTCCAGCGTGCCCGGCTCCCAGACCCAGTTCACCGAGCAGCCCAGACGGGCCACGGCCTCCTCGACGCCGAGGGTCTCGTCGCGCCGCGACTCGGCGCCGGAGCGCGCGATCAGGGCGACGTTCTTGTACATCACCACCGTGTCCTCGACGAACACGGAGTCCGGGCAGTCGTCGGCCGGGTCGACCTCGACGGTCTCCCAGCCGTGCGCCCGCAGGGCCTCGGCGTACGCCTCCCACTGCTCCAGGGCGAGCTCCACGTCGACCTTCTCCCGCTCGACGTGCGTCACCAGGCCTTCGGCGAGGCGCGGGCTGGGGCGGCGGATGAGGGCCTTCTTGCTGGGCACGTCCAGGTCTCCGAATCGGGTGGCACAACCGGCGCCTCGGACGCGGCGCCGGTCAGCCATCATGCAGGGCGGGGCCACCAGGACAAAACCCCGCAGTAACAATGTGCCCCTCCTGAGACCATGTGCCCCTCCTGGGACCGAGCGACCGCCGGCGGCGTCAGGCCGGGTCCGCCACCTCCGCCTCCGTCGTCTCCCGCAGCTCCCCGTCCAGCAGCAGCCACCGGGTGATGCCGATGGACTTCAGGAACGGCAGGTCGTGGCCGGCCACGATCAGCGCGCCCTCGTAGGACTCCAGGGCGGTGGTGAGCTGGCGCACGCTCGCCATGTCGAGGTTGTTGGTCGGCTCGTCCAGGATGAGCAGCTGGGGCGCCGGCTCGGCGAGCATCAGCGCCGCCAGGCTCGCCCGGAAGCGCTCCCCGCCGGACAGGGTCGCCGCCTTCTGGTCGGCGCGGGCGCCCCGGAACAGGAAGCGGGCCAGCCGGGCCCGGACCCGGTTGTTGGTGGCGCCGGGCGCGAACCGGGCCACGTTCTCGGCGACCGTGAGGTCGCCGTCGAGGATGTCGAGGCGCTGGGGCAGGAAACGCAGCGGCACGTACGCGTGCGCCTCCCCCGCCTCGGGCGCCAGCTCCCCGGCGATGGTGCGCAGCAGCGTCGTCTTGCCCGCGCCGTTGCGTCCCACCAGCGCGACCCGCTCGGGACCGCGCAGGTCGAGACCGCCGTCCACGCGCGCGCCGTACGCGAGCCGGAGGTCCCGGAGGAGCAGGACCTCCCGCCCCGGCGGTACGGCCGTGTACGGCAGGTCGACGCGGATCTCGTCGTCGTCGCGTACGGCCTCCACCGCGTCGTCGAGCCGGTCCCTGGCCCCGGCGAGCTTCTCCTCGTGCATGATCCGGTGCTTGCCCGCCGACTCCTGCGCCGCGCGTTTGCGCGCCCCCATGACGATCTTCGGCTCGCGCTTGCTGTCCCACATCTTCTGCCCGTACCGCTTGCGGCGGGCGAGCTTGACCTGGGCGTCGACCAGTTCGCGTTTCTGTTTCTTCAGGTCGGCCTCCGCGACGCGCACCATGCGCTCGGCGGCCTCCTGCTCGGTGGCCAGGGCCGCCTCGTACGCGGAGAAGTTGCCGCCGTACCAGGTGACCTCCCCGGCGCGCAGGTCGGCGATCTGGTCGACGAGGTCGAGCAGCTCCCGGTCGTGGCTGACCACGACCAGGACGCCCGGCCAGGACGTGACGGCCGCGTACAGCCGCCGCCGGGCGTACAGGTCGAGGTTGTTGGTCGGTTCGTCGAGCAGCAGGACGTCCGGCCGGCGCAGCAGCAGCGCGGCCAGCCGCAGCAGGACCGACTCGCCGCCCGACACCTCGCCGATGGTGCGGTCGAGGTCGATGTGGCCGAGCCCCAGCTCGCCGAGGGTGGCCAGCGCGCGCTCCTCGACGTCCCAGTCGTCGCCGACGGTCTCGAAGTGCCGCTCGGACGCGTCACCGGCCTCGATGGCGTGCAGCGCGGCCCGCTGTGCGGCGATGCCGAGTGCCGCGTCGATCTTCAGCGTGGTGTCGAGGGTGACGTGCTGCGGGAGGTGTCCGACCTCGCCGGCGAGGCGCACCGTGCCGTCGGCGGGGGCGAGTTCCCCGGCGATCAGCTTCAGCAGGGTCGATTTGCCGGAGCCGTTGACGCCGACGAGTCCGGTCCGGCCGGGGCCGAAGGCGACGTCGAGTCCGTCGAAGACGGCGGTGCCGTCCGGCCAGGAGAAGGCGAGGGAGGTACAGGTGATGGAGTGAGTCAAAGCGGGCCTCGTGGTGGCGTGTGCGGTCAGGGGCGACACGTGTCGAGACACCGGAAAGCGGCGACCACCGCGGCAGCGGGGGAGCGCGGAGACATGCAGGAAGTCCTGCTCCGCAGGGACGGCTCGAAGGCCGAGGTCGCACGCGGCGCACACACTCCAGAGGCGTGGCGCGGTGTCTCATGACCTCAGACGAGCAACGTCCTTCTCCTATCGGCGGCAACAGAACCGTTCTACACGGTAGGAAGGCCCGCAAGGGCTGTCAACGGATTAACAGGCGTCCCGCATCAGCTCCGCCAGGTCGTGGTCGAGGTCGAGCTGCCGGTACTCCGTGCCGGTGGGCACCAGCTCGCTCGTGGCCCGCAGGAAGTCGCGGATCTCCTCCGTGTGGACGTGCACGACGGCGGTGCCCTCGGGCGCGTGGAACTCCAGCACGGTGCGGCCGTACCCGTAGGGCCGCACACGGACGTCGCCGTGGCCCTCGGCGTCGTGCAGGCCCGCGGCGAGCAGGTCACGGGCGAAGGTCCAGCAGACCTCGACGCCCTCCAGGGTGGCCGGGGCCGGGAAGGTCATGCGGACGGCGAAGGGGTCCTGCCGGTCGTAGGACAAGGTGGCGGGGATGGTCTGCATCCGAGGCGCGGCGGCGACCAGACGCGCCTCTACGGGCTGCTCGATGACGGTGGTGGACAACGCCTTGCTCCCTCGTGACGGCGGGACGAATCTTCCGGGCGGTGCGTCCGGACACTGGAAGAGACGCCGGAAGCGGCCGATCCGTGCACACCCATTCCTAGTGACCTCGGTCACCGCCTTTCATGCACGCGAGTGACTCACCTCTCCTCCCGTGTCTGCTGGGACGGTCGAGGTGATCGCGGGCCTCTGGACGTCACCGAAAGCCGTGGGCTAGCTTCGCCCGCCATGAGGCGCTTGGGGAAGACGCGACGCACGGTTCGGACAGCATTCGGGAGCGGACGGGTGGTGGCGGCGGCCCTCGGGGCGGCTCTGGCCCTCCTGACCGCCCTGCCCGCCCGGGCGCACACACCGCTCGACCCGGAGCACACCCGGGGGTCCGCGGCGCCGCACTGGGACCTCAAGGACACCGGCGCGGCCGCCGTACGGTTCCGGGGCCTCGCGGCGGTCGACCGGCGCACCGCCTGGGTGTCCGGCACCCAGGGCACCGTCCTGCGCACCACCGACGGCGGCGACAGCTGGCGGGACGTCTCGCCGCCCGGCGCCGCCGGCCTCCAGTTCCGGGACATCGAGGCGTTCGACGCGCGCCGCGCCGTGGTGCTCGCGATCGGCGAGGGCGAGGCGTCGCGCGTCTACCGCACCGAGGACGGCGGAACGACCTGGACGGAGTCCTTCCGCAACACCGACGCCCACGCCTTCTACGACTGCATGACCTTCTTCGACCGCCGCCACGGCCTCGCCATGAGCGACCCGGTGGACGGCAGATTCCGCATCCTGTCGACCGGCGACGGCGGCCGCTCCTGGCAGGTGCTGCCGAACGAGGGCATGCCGGCCGCCCTGGACGGCGAGGCGGGCTTCGCGGCCAGTGGCCAGTGCCTGGTCGCCGCCGGGACGAAGGACGTCTGGCTGGCCACCGGCGGAGCCGCCCGCGCGCGGGTGCTGCACTCCTCCGACCGGGGGCTGACGTGGACGGCCGCCGACACCCCGATCCCCGCGGGCGACCCCGCGCGCGGGGTCTTCGCCGTCGCCTTCCGCGACCGTACCCACGGCCTCGCCGTCGGCGGCGACTACCGCGCCGACCAGCCCTCCGCGCGGGCGGCCGCGACGACCGGCGACGCGGGCCGCACCTGGCGGCCGGCCGCCACGCCGCCGCCGGCCTACCGCTCCGGGGTCGCCTGGCTCCCGCACAGCCGCTCCGCCGCCCTCGCCGTCGGGCCCACCGGCACCGACCTGACCACCGACGCCGGCCGCACCTGGCGCACCCTCGACACGGGCTCGTACGACACCGTGGACTGCACCCCCGACCTCGGCTGCTGGGCCGCCGGCGAACAGGGGCGCGTGGCACGCCTGGAGAGCTGAGCGCCTTCGGGGCACCGCTGGGCGCGAACGCGACAGGAGCGGCGACGTGGGCGACGTCCCCCGGGACACGGCGTACGGCGAGCGGGACGGCCGGCGAGCGGGCCGGCCGGCGGTCCGGCACGCGCTCCCGGGACCACGAGAGCTGACGCGTCCGCGCCGGAACACCGTCGCGGGCCCGCGCCCGGCAGCCGTACGCTCGTCCCCACGATGACGACCGTAGACATTCCGGCGGGCTGGCCCGCGACCGAGGAAGCGGCCCGCGCCGTCCAGGACGAACTGCGGGCCCGGGTGGTGCTCGACGAGTCCGGGCCGCCGCCCGGGACGGGGTACGTGACGGGCGTCGACGTCGCCTACGACGACGAGCGGGACGTCGTCGCGGCGGCGGCCGTCGTGCTGGACGCGGCGGGCCTGGAGGTCGTCGCCGAGGCCACCGCCGTCGGGCGGATCTCCTTCCCGTACGTGCCCGGGCTGCTGGCCTTCCGCGAGATCCCCACCGTGCTCGCCGCCCTGGACGCCCTGCCCCGGCCGCCCGGCCTGGTCGTCTGCGACGGCTACGGCCTGGCCCACCCGCGCCGCTTCGGTCTCGCCAGCCACCTGGGCGTCCTCACCGGACTGCCCACGATCGGCGTCGCCAAGAACCCGTTCACCTTCACGTACGACGACCCCGACGCCCCGCGCGGATCGGCGTCCCCGCTGCTGGCGGGCGAGGACGAGGTGGGGCGTGCGCTACGCACCCGGGCGGGTGTGAAACCGGTCTTCGTGTCCGTCGGCCACCGCGTCACCCTGGACGACGCCTGCGCCCACACCCTCGCGCTCACCCCGCGGTTCCGTCTCCCGGAGACGACCCGGAGGGCGGACGCGCTGTGCCGGCGGGCCCTTCAGGAGGCGACCACCCGCCACTGACCGACCTCCCGGTAGGCGGAGTCGTAGACCGCCGACCCGTCCCCGGCCTCCAGGGCGTAGTGCTTCAGGTTGCCGCCCCAGTAGCGCAGGATGCGGCCCAGCTCACCCACCGGGTCCTGGGCCAACGCGCCCTCGTCCACGGTGACTTCGAGAACGAACTTCATGCTGCTCCCCTTTCGTGCCGATCAGGCACTTCAATCGTTTCATTGAAGTGCTGGTTGGCACTTTGCGGCCGACGCGTCCATGCGCCACCGGGGGAGCGGCGCGACAAGTCCCCAATCGGGGTGCGAGCGAGGGCGGAGCCCGCGCGGACGTACGAACGGGCCGCCCGGGCAAGCCTGCTGAGTACCTCGTCTGAGTACCCGTACGGATGTGCGGTCCTTCTCCGCTCGGCAGGCTGGGTCCATGACCACGCACCGTGCCCCGAAACCCCTCGCCGACCCGAACCGGCCCGTCGAGCGTGCCGTGAACGCCGCGCTGATCATCGCCGTCCTGGCGGGTGTCGGCTGGATCGCCGGCATGATCTACACGCTGGTGCAGTGGCCGGTCTGAGGCCGCGGACACGGCACCGGCACGGTCAGCGGCGCGCCGCGACGCGGAACCGGACACCCGCCCGGGTCAACCGCCCGGTCAGTGCGTCGCCCATCGCCACCGCCGTCGTCACCTGCCCCGCGGTCGGCGGGAGGTCGTCGCAGGCCAGGGCCAGCGCCGCCTCGGCGAACATCTTCGCCGTCTCGTCGTAGCCGGGGTCGCCGCCGGACACCTCGGTGCACACCCGCCGCCCGCCGCCCTCGCCGACGAACCGCACCGAGAACCAGCTGCGCGCCCGCTTCTGCGCGCTGGGCCCCTCTCCGGGCTTGAGCCGGTCCGACAGCCAGCGCCGTGCGGGCGGCAGCTGGGCCGCCGCGGCGAGCGTGCCGACCGCCGCGACCCCGCCCAGGGCGACGGGCAGCCGTCGTACGGCCGCGTAGTGCCGGTAGCGGAAGTCGGGCCCGTAGCGCGGCAAGGCCCTCGCCGACCGCAGCACGATCTGCGGGTCGATGGTCGGCAGCGGCAGCGCCCAGGCGCCGACCTCGGGGGCGAACCGGGGCGCGCCCACCGGCGCGGCGGCCCGACGGCCCATCAGCCGTGGTTCGTGCCGGCCGCGCTCCCGTGCGGCGGCCAGCACGTGCCGGCCGCGCGCGAACTGGCCCAGCGCGGAGGCGAGGGTGCCGCCCGAGAAGGTGGCGTCGACGCTCACGAAGCCGTCCACGGTCAGGGGCATGCCCTCCGGAAGCTGTCGGACGGTGAAGTACGCGCCCAGGTCGTGCGGGACGGAGTCGAAGCCGCACGCATGGAGCAGTCGCGCACCCGTCTCACGCGCGCGTGCGTCGTGCCGGACGTACATCAGGTCCACGAACTCCGGCTCACCGGTGAGGTCGAGGTAGTCGGCGCCGGTGTCCGCGCAGGCCGCCACGAGTTCCTCGCCGTACGACACGTACGGCCCCACCGTCGTGGCCACCACGCGCGCGTGCTCCGCGAGGGCACGCAGGGACGCCGGGTCCGAGACGTCGGCCCGCAGCACACCGACGTCGCCGCCGAGCCGCTCGCGCAGCCGTTCCAGCTTCCGCTCGCTCCGGCCGGCGATCGCCCAGCGCAGATCGGCGGGCGCGTGGGCGGCCAGGTACTCCGCGGTGAGCGCGCCCACGAAGCCGGTGGCCCCGAAGAGCACGATGTCGTACGGGCGGTCCGCCCTTTTCAGCCTGCTCATGACATCCCTTCGTCGTCCCGCAGCCCGCGCCGCTGTCGGTGGCTGAGGCTAGCGTGAGCGGTGCGGAGGCCGACGGCAGGTGCCCCTAAAGTGTCTAAGCGCTTGCTCGCCCACCTCTTGTGCCCACTGGAACACGTTCTTAGCATCACTGGTGTTACATCGGTTGTGTCACAGCAAGGGGGCTGGATGACAACGGGACGGACGGCCGGGCACGGCCCGCTGGCGGGCGTGCGCGTGGTGGAACTCGCCGGGATCGGCCCCGGCCCCTTCGCCGGCATGCTGCTGGCCGACCTGGGCGCCGACGTCGTCCGCGTGGACCGCCCGGGCGGCTCCGCCCTGGCCATCGACCCCGCCCACGACATCACCAACCGCAACAAGCGCTCGGTGATCGTCGACCTCAAGGCGCCGGACGGCCCCGCGCGCGTGCTCGACCTCGCCGCCCGCGCCGACGTGCTCATCGAGGGCAACCGGCCGGGTGTCGCCGAGCGCCTCGGCGTCGGCCCCGGGGACTGCCACGCCCGCAACCCCCGTCTGGTCTACGGCCGGATGACCGGCTGGGGCCAGGACGGCCCGCTCGCCGACCGCGCAGGTCACGACGTGTCCTACATCGCCGTCACCGGCGCGCTCGGCATGATCGGCGCCCCGGACCGGCCGCCGCCCGTCCCGGCCAACCTGCTGGGGGACTACGCGGGAGGCTCCCTCTACCTGGTCGTCGGCGTCCTCGCCGCCCTGCACCACGCGCGTGTGAGCGGCACCGGCCAGGTCGTCGACGCGGCCATCGTCGACGGCACCGCGCACCTCTCCGCGATGATCCACGGCATGCTCTCGGCCGGCGGCTGGCAGGACCGACGGGGCGCCAACCTGCTCGACGGTGGCTGCCCGTACTACGGCACCTACGAGACCGCCGACGGCGGGTACATGGCCGTCGGCGCCCTGGAGCCGCAGTTCTACGACGCTTTCGTGGACCTCCTCGGCGTCGAGGACCTCCGCGAGGCGCGCAAGGACTGGACGCGCTGGGGAGAGCTGCGCGAGGCCGTCGCCGCCCGCTTCAGGTCCCGCACCCGGGACGAGTGGACGGCCGTCTTCGACGGTTCCGACGCGTGCGTGGCGCCCGTGCTGTCGCTGCGTGAGGCCCCGCGCCACCCGCATCTCGCGGCCCGCGGCACCTTCACCGAGCACGGGGGCATCACCCAGCCGGCCCCCGCGCCCCGTTTCTCCGCGACGCCCACGACCGTCCGCACCGGGCCCGCGCGACCCGGCGCCGACACCCACGGGGTGGCCCGTGACTGGGACGTGCCGGGACTCGCGACAGACCTCGTGAACACGCCCGCCGAGACCGCGGCGGGAATCCCTCCCCTGGCGGAGACGGAGGCGGCGGCGGACGCGAGGGCCCCGGCGACGACCACCGCGACGCCCTCCGCGAAGACCACGGCGACGACCCCTGTGAAGGACTTCCCGCACCAGGGCGACTGACCCCGCCCCGCACGACCCGCCCACCCTCCCGAAAGGCTTACCAGTGAGCACCGAAGCGTACGTGTACGACGCGATCCGCACCCCGCGCGGGCGCGGCAAGGCGAACGGCGCCCTGCACGGCACGAAGCCCATCGATCTCGTCGTCGGCCTCATCCACGAGCTCCGCAGCCGCTTCCCCGGCCTCGACCCGGCCGCCATCGACGACATCGTGCTCGGCGTCGTCGGCCCCGTGGGCGACCAGGGCTCCGACATCGCGCGCATCGCGGCGATCGCGGCCGGGCTGCCGGACACCGTGGCGGGCGTGCAGGAGAACCGCTTCTGCGCCTCGGGCCTGGAGGCCGTCAACCTGGCCGCCATGAAGGTCCGTTCGGGCTGGGAGGACCTCGTCCTGGCGGGCGGGGTGGAATCGATGTCCCGGGTGCCGATGGCCTCGGACGGCGGCGCCTGGTTCAACGACCCGATGACCAACCTGACCGTCAACTTCGTGCCGCAGGGCATCGGCGCCGACCTCATCGCCACCATCGAGGGCTTCTCCCGCCGCGACGTCGACGAGTACGCGGCCCTCTCGCAGGAGCGGGCGGCGACGGCCTGGAAGGAGGGCCGCTTCGACCGCTCCGTGGTGCCGGTGAAGGACCGCAGCGGCCTCGTCGTCCTCGACCACGACGAACACCCGCGACCCGGCACCACCGCGGACTCGCTCGGCAAGCTCAAGCCGTCCTTCGCCGACATCGGCGAGCTGGGCGGCTTCGACGCGGTGGCGCTCCAGAAGTACCACTGGGTGGAGAAGATCGACCACGTCCACCACGCGGGCAACTCCTCCGGCATCGTCGACGGCGCCTCCCTGGTCGCGATCGGCTCCAGGGAGGTCGGCGAGCGCCACGGACTCACCCCGCGCGCGCGGATCGTCTCCGCGGCGGTCTCCGGCTCCGAGCCGACGATCATGCTCACCGGCCCCGCGCCCGCCACCCGAAAGGCCCTCGCCAAGGCCGGCCTGACCATCGACGACATCGACCTCGTCGAGATCAACGAGGCCTTCGCGGCGGTCGTCCTGCGCTTCGTCAAGGACATGGGCCTGTCGCTGGACAAGGTCAACGTCAACGGCGGCGCCATCGCCCTCGGCCACCCGCTCGGCGCCACCGGCGCGATGATCCTCGGCTCGCTCGTCGACGAACTGGAGCGCCAGGACAAGCGCTACGGCCTCGCCACCCTCTGCGTCGGCGGCGGTATGGGCATCGCCACCATCGTCGAGCGCGTCTGACCACCCCAGCGGAACCCACAGACTTCAACGGAGACCCCGTCATGACACAGAGCACCACCATCCGCTGGGAACAGGACCGCACCGGCCTCGTCACCCTCGTCCTCGACGACCCCGACCAGTCCGCGAACACCATGAACGCGGCCTTCCGCGCCTCCCTCGCCGCGGTCACCGACCGTCTGGAGGCCGAGAAGGACTCCATCCGGGGCATCATCCTCACCTCCGCGAAGAAGACGTTCTTCGCCGGCGGCGACCTGCGCGACCTCATCCGCGTCACGCCCGGGACGGCCCAGGAGCTGCTGGACGGCGGACTGGAGATCAAGCGCAACCTCCGCCGTATCGAGACCCTCGGCAAGCCGGTCGTCGCCGCCCTGAACGGCGCGGCCCTCGGCGGCGGCTACGAGCTCGCCCTCGCCTGCCACCACCGCGTCGCCCTGGACGCGCCCGGCTCGAAGATCGGCTGCCCCGAGGTCACCCTCGGCCTGCTCCCCGGCGGCGGCGGTGTCGTGCGCACGGTCCGGCTGCTGGGCATCACCGACGCCCTCCTCAAGGTCCTGCTCAAGGGCACCCAGTACAGCCCGCGGCGAGCCCTGGAGAACGGCCTGGTCGACGAGGTCGCCGCCTCGCCCGACGAACTGCTCGCCAAGGCCCGCGCCTTCATCGACGCGAACCCCGAGTCGCAGCAGCCCTGGGACAGGCCGGGCTACCGCATCCCGGGCGGCACCCCGTCGAACCCCCGGTTCGCCGCCAACCTGCCCGCGTTCCCGGCCAGCCTGCGCAAGGAGACCAACGGCGCCCCCTACCCGGCCCCGCGCAACATCCTCGCCGCTGCCGTCGAGGGCGCCCAGGTCGACTTCGAGACCGCGCAGGTCATCGAGGCCCGCTACTTCGTCGAACTGGCCGCCGGACAGACGTCGAAGAACATGATCCAGGCGTTCTTCTTCGACCTCCAGGCCGTCAACGCCGGCGTCAGCCGCCCCCAGGGCGTCGCACCCCGCCAGGTCCGCAAGGTGGCCGTACTGGGCGCCGGGATGATGGGCGCGGGCATCGCCTACTCGTGCGCCCGCGCGGGCATCGACGTCGTCCTGAAGGACGTCTCCCTGGAGGCCGCCCTCAAGGGCAGGGCCTACTCCGAGAAGCTGTGCGCCAAGGCCGTCTCCCGGGGCCGTACGACCCAGGAGAAGGCGGACGCGCTGCTCGCCCGCATCACGCCCACCGCCGACCCCCAGGACCTGGCCGGCTGCGACGCGGTGATCGAGGCCGTCTTCGAGGACACCTCCCTCAAGCACAAGGTGTTCCAGGAGATCGAGCAGGTCGTCGACGCCGACGCCCTGCTGTGCTCCAACACCTCCACCCTGCCGATCACCGCCCTCGCCGAAGGCGTCGAGCGCCAGGACGACTTCGTCGGGCTGCACTTCTTCTCGCCCGTGGACAAGATGCCGCTCGTCGAGATCATCAAGGGCGAGCGCACCGGCGACGAAGCGCTCGCGCGCGCCTTCGACCTGGTCCGGCAGATCAAGAAGACGCCGATCGTCGTCAACGACTCGCGCGGCTTCTTCACCTCACGGGTGATCGGGCACTTCATCAACGAGGGCGTCGCCATGGTCGGCGAGGGCATCGAGCCCGCGTCCGTGGAGCAGGCGGCGGCCCAGGCGGGCTACCCGGCCAAGGTCCTGTCCCTCATGGACGAACTCACGCTCACCCTCCCGCGCAAGATCCGCAACGAATCCAGGCGGGCCGTGGAGGAAGCGGGCGGTGTCTGGCCCGGCCACCCCGCCGAGGCCGTCATCGACCGCATGGTCGACGAGTTCGGCCGCACCGGCCGCAGCGGGGGAGCCGGCTTCTACGAGTACGGCGAGGACGGCGGGCGGGCCGGGCTGTGGCCGGGCCTGCGCGAGCACTTCACGCGCGCGGGCGCCGAGATCCCCTTCCGGGACATGCAGGAACGCATGCTCTTCGCCGAGGCCCTCGACACCGTCAAGCTCCTCGAAGAGGGTGTCCTGACGTCCGTCGCGGACGCCAACATCGGCTCCCTCTTCGGTATCGGCTTCCCCGGCTGGACCGGCGGGGTCCTGCAGTACATCAACGGCTACGAGGGCGGCCCCGAGGCGGGCCACGGGCTCCCCGCATTCGTGGCACGCGCGCGTGAGCTCGCCGAGCGCTACGGCGACCGCTTCACCCCGCCGGCGCTGCTGGTGGAGAAGGCGGAGCGGGGGGAGACCTTCACCGACGGGCGCTGAGCCGCCGCGCCTTCACGGGGAGCCGTCCGCGGGCGGCTCCCCGAGCCACTCCCTCAGCTCCTCCGTCAGCGACCGCTGGAAGGCCGTCAGCAGCGCCTGGACGACCAGGGGCTGCATGTGCGCCGACAGCGACCTCACCGCCTGCGCGTCGCGCGCCGGCACCTCCTCGCGCAGCAGCCGCGACAGCTCGTGGGCCGCGGCGCGCGCGTGGTCGAGGAGGACGGTCCGGGCCGCGAGGATCGCCTCCGGTGACAGCGGCACGTCGAGGAGCCGCACCCCCAGCCGCAGCAGCCCCGCGTCGACGCGGTACCCGTCCTCGCCGGCCGGGTCACCGGCACCGGCGCCCAGCACGCCCATCGCGGCGAGCCGGTCCACGTCCTCCTCGCTGAGCGCCCGCCCGGCCCGCCGCTGGAGCTCCTCCCGCTCCATCGTCTCCACGGCGTCCGGCGCCCACGAGGCCACCACGGCCCGGTGCACGGCGAGGTCGTGCGCGTCGAGGCCGGGCGGCAGCCGGTCCAGATAGCGTTCGATCGCCGCCAGCGTGAGGCCCTGCCGCCGCAGCTCCTCGATCAGCGCCAGGCGCGCGAGATGCCCCTGGCCGTAGTGCCCCACCCGGCGCGGACCGATGACCGGCGGCGGCAGCAGTCCCTTGGTGCCGTAGAAGCGCACCGTCCGTACCGTGACGCCCGCCCGGGCGGCCAGCTCGTCGACCGTGAGGGCCGGCTCCTCGGTCTCGATCGTCATGTGCAGCAGTATCGCTGTCACACCGGTGCGGTGAAACCGGTCGGCCCCCGGCGGCCACCGTGTGAGAAGCGACGCGCTGTGACCTGGACCACCGCATGATCGCCGGCGCCTCTGGAAAGGTGTTCCCTCGGTCTGTGCCCCGACCCGGGAGCCGCCGGCCACGACCGTACGGCCACCCGGGCCCACCCCGCCCGGGCGCACCAGAGGGTCTTCGTCCGACGGAGCTGTCCCGGCCCACGAAGCAGCAGGCGAGGCAGCAGGTCTGAGCCACTGTCAGTGGCATCGCCTACGGTGGCGTCATGTCGGAGATCACTTATGTCCGGGGTGACGCCACCGCCCCGTCGGTGAAGGGCGTCAAGGTGATCGCCCATGTCTGCAACGACCTCGGGGGATGGGGGAAGGGCTTCGTCCTGGCGCTGTCCCGCCGCTGGCCGGAACCGGAGGCCGCCTACCGCGCCTGGCACCGGGAGCGCGCCGCGAACGACTTCGGCCTGGGCGCGCTCCAGCTCGTCCGGATCAGGCCCGACCTCTGGGTCGCCAACATGATCGGCCAGCGCGGCATGCGCACGGGCAGCAAGGGCGTCCCCGTGCGCTACCCGGCCATCGACACGGCGCTGGCCCGCCTGGCCGACCACGCGATCGAACTCGGCGCGTCGGTGCACATGCCCCGGATAGGCTGCGGCCTGGCCGGCGGCAAGTGGTCCCGCGTCGAACCGCTCGTCACCGGGCGGCTGGTCGAGCGGGGCGTCGCGGTGACGGTGTACGACCACGGGGAGGGGTAGCGCACATGCGCGCCGACGACGAGACCAGCGAGAACACGGGCACCGAGAACACGAGCACCGGGAGCACGGGCACCGAGAACGTCGGGCACGCCGACGGCATCGACGTCCTGGTCCTGGGCGGGGCGGGCGTGGACACGATCGTGTACGTACCGGAGCTGCCGCTCCCGTACGCCGACAGCTACATGATCGACAGCGGGATCCGCGCCCGCGCCGGACAGACCGGCGACTTCGTCGCCCTGGGCCTCACCGCCCTCGGGCTGCGCACCCACCATCTCGACTTCCTGGGCGACGACCCCGAGGGAGACCTGGTCCGCGCCCTGCACCGGGACAAGGGCATCGCCCTCACCGCCGTCCCGCAGCCCGCCGGGACCAAGCGGGCGGTCAACCTGGTCGGCCCGGACGGGCGGCGGCTGTCGCTGTACGACAACAGCCGCGGGCGCCCCGACGACCGCTTCCCCGAGGACACCCTGCGGACCCTGGCCGCCGCGAGCCGCCACGCGCACGTGTCCATCACCCACCCCTGCGCCGAGGCCCTGCCCGTACTGCGCGAGGCGGGCGTCGGCATCTCCACGGACCTGCACAACTGGGACGGTGAGAATCCCTACCACGAGGCGTTCGCCTACGAGGCGGACGTCGTCTTCGTCTCCGTGACGGCCCTGACCGACCCGGAGACCACCGTGCGCCGCATCGCCGAGCGGGGCCGTGCCGAGGTGGTCGTCGCCACGGCAGGCGCCAAGGGCGCGTACCTGCTCAGCGACGGCGAGCTGACCCACGTCCCGGCCGCCGTCCCGCCCGGTCCGGTGGTCGACTCCAACGGCGCGGGGGACGCCTTCGCGTCCGCCTTCCTCTTCGGCCGTCTGGGCGGCGAGCCACCGCACCGGTGCGCCGAGTACGGCGCGCTGGCCGGGGCGTACGCCTGCACGGTGCCGGCCACGGAGAGCGCCGCCCTGTCGCGCGACGCACTCCTGGCCCGGGCTGCGGCGATCCCCCGGTAACCCGGACCGGGCACCGGGGGCGGTCATCCCCGCCTGTTCCTCGCAGCGGTGAGTCCGGTCAGTCCGATCACCCCGACGAGGGCCGGGACACCGGGCTCAGTGCTCGTGCACGTCGTTCGTCGCCGCGATCTTCTTCCAGGACTTCGGCTGCACGGGAGCGGCCGACGCCTTCGCGATCGACGCCGTGCGCGCCGTGGGTGCGGCCGGCTTCGCCGGCTGGAACAGCCAGGAGTCGAACAGGGCGCCCAGTTGTTTGCCGGAGACCTGCTCGGCGTACTTCTGGAAGTCCACGACGCTCGCGTTGCCGTACGCGTGTTTCTGCGGCCAGCCCTTGAGTACGGCGAAGAAGGCCTCGTCGCCGATCTCGTTGCGCAGCGCCTGGACCGCCAGCGCGCCCCGGTCGTAGACGGCGATGTCGAACTGGTTCGCCGCGCCCGGGTCGCCGGGCTTCACCGTCCAGAACGCGTCGTCGGCCGGGTGCGCGGCGTACACGTAGTCCGCGAGCTCCTGCGCGGTGCCCTCGCCCTCGTGTTCGGACCACAGCCACTGCGCGTACCGGGCGAAGCCCTCGTTCAGCCAGATGTCCTTCCACCCCGCCACGGACACGTGGTCGCCGTACCACTGGTGGGCCAACTCGTGCACCACCACGGAGACGTTGGAGCCGTTCGCGAACTGCCGGGGGCTGTAGAAGGGCCGGGTCTGCGTCTCCAGCGCGTATCCGGTGTTCGTGTTCGGCACGTACCCGCCGAGCGCGTTGAACGGGTACGGCCCGAAGTACCCGCTGAGCCAGTCGGCGATCTCCCCGGTCCGCTCGACGCTCGCCCGCGCCGCGCCGGCGTTGTCGCCCAGGTCCTTGCTGTAGGCGTTGACGACCGGGATGCCGCTCTCGGTCGTCCCCGTGGTGATGTCGAACTTCCCGACGGCGAGGGTGGCCAGATAGGTGGCCTGGGGCTTGTTGGAACGCCAGTTGTAGCGGGTCCAGCCCAGCCGTGAACTCGTCGACTGGAGCGTGCCGTTGGAGATGGCCTGCGAGCCGTCGGGGACCAGCACCGACACGTCGTAGGTGGCCTTGTCGAGCGGGTGGTCGTTGCTGGGGAACCACCACCAGGCCGCCTCGGGCTCGTTGGCGCCGACCCCGCCGTCCGCGGTGCGGTGCCAACTGGTGAAGCCGTACGCCTGTTCCGACGACGGGATCCCGCTGTACCGCACCACGACCGTGACCGTCGCGCCCTTCGCCAGCGGCGTCTTCGGCGTGATCTCCAGCTCGTGCTCGCCCGAGGTCGTGAACGCCGCCACGGCGCCGTTGACCCGCACCTCGCTCACGTCCAGCAGGAAGTCCAGGTCGAACCGCGAGAGGTCCTGCGTGGTCTTCGCCAGGATCGTCGCCGTCCCCTCCAGCTCGTCCGTGGCCGGCTGGTACTTCAGCCGCAGGTCGTAGTGGGAGACGTCGTATCCGCCGTTGCCGTACGCCGGGTAATAGGGGTCGCCGATGCCCGGGGCGCCGGGGGAGGCGCTCGCGGCCGATGCCGGGATCGCCAGCAACACGGACGCGGCAGCGAGTGCGCCCGGCGCGATGATTCTGCGGTGCACGAAAGCTCCAAGTCGTAGAGTCACGCTGTCTGTTCGGAGCCTATTGACTCCCTGTGTCCCAGGGCCTGCCCACCGCCGCCCCTGTCACACGATCGCCATTCGGCCGTCACGGCCGGCCCATTCCCAGGGGCGTGTTCCGGCCACAGCGGACCCACAGCTGCCCTCTTCTGTACGGGAGTTGACCCGGGTACCGTCCCGCGCATGCCGACACGCATGCGCTTCACGATCTGGAGACCGCTCGCGACCGCCACCATCACCCTTCTGGTGGCCGCCTTCCTCACCCCGGCCGCGGCCCACGGCGCCCCGCGCGAGAGCCGGCCCGTCCACTCGTACGAGAACGCCATCCGCGAGGCCGTCTGGGTGGACACCGGACTCGACGGCGACGGCGACGGAAAGAAGGACCGCGTCGCCGTCGACATCGTCCGCCCCCGCGAACCCGCCGCACAGGGCCGCAAGGTGCCCGTCATCATGGACGCCAGCCCCTACTACTCGTGCTGCGGACGCGGCAACGAGAGCCAGCGCAAGACGTACGACGCGGCCGGAAACGTCGTCCGGATGCCGCTCTTCTACGACAACTACTTCGTGCCGCGCGGCTACGCCTTCGTCGGCGTCGACCTGGCCGGCACCAACCGCTCCGACGGCTGCGTGGACGTCGGAGGACGCTCCGACATCCAGTCCGCCAAGGCCGTCGTCGACTGGCTGAACGGCCGCGCCAGGGGGTACACCACCCGTACCGGCACCACGACCGCCGAGGCGAACTGGACCAACGGCAGAACCGGCATGATCGGCAAGAGCTGGGACGGCACCATAGCCAACGGCGTGGCCGCCACCGGCGTGAAGGGCCTCAAGACCATCGTCCCGATCGCCGCCATCTCCTCCTGGTACGACTACTACTTCGCCCAGGGCGCCCCCCTCTACGACTCCGGACCCGACTGGCTCTCCGACTACGTCGACAGCCCCGATGCCCGCGCCGAGTGCGCCGCCGTCCAGCAGAAGCTCGTCGACGGGGCCCCGCGCACCGGCGACCTGACATCGCTGTGGACCGAGCGCGACTACGTCGCGGACGCGCGCAAGGTGAAGGCGAGCGTCTTCCTGATCCACGGACTCCAGGACCTCAACGTCCGCACCAAGCACCTCGGCCAGTGGTGGGACGCCCTCGCGAAGAACGGGGTCGAGCGCAAGATCTGGCTCTCCCAGACCGGCCACGTAGACCCCTTCGACTTCCGCCGCGCCGCCTGGGTGGACACCCTGCACCGCTGGTTCGACCACGAACTCCTCGGCTACGACAACGGCATCGACCGCGAACCCGTGGCCGACATCGAACGCCACCCCGACCAGTGGGTCACCTCCACCGTCTGGCCGCCGCCCGGCACCCGGACCGCCACCCTGCGCCCCTCCTCCGGCGTCGAGCCCGGCGTCGGCACCCTCGGACTGCGCAGGGGGACAGGCACCGCCGCCTTCACCGACGACCCGAGGCTGAGCGAGACCGAGTGGGCCGCGCAGATCGACACCCCGACCCCCGACAAGGCCGGATTCGTCACCGGAGCCCTCACCCGGGACCTGCGCCTGTCCGGCTCCTCCCAGGTCACCGTCACCGCCACGCCCACCACGGCGACGGCCCACCTGACCGCCGTCCTCGTCGACGTCGGCCCCGACACCATCCGTGACTACGGGGCGAGCGGCGAGGGCATCAGCACGCTCACCGACCGCACCTGCTGGGGCGAGAGCACCGCGGGCGACAGCGCCTGCTTCAGGGAGACCGTCGCCAGGACCGCGGACGTCGGCCGGACGGTCGTCAGCCGTGGCTGGGCCGACCTCGGCACCTACGCGGACCCGGGCAAGGGCGTCCCGCTCACCCCGGGCAGGGCCTACACCCTCACCCTCGACCTGGCGGCCACCGACCATGTCGTCCCGGCCGGTCACCGGCTCGCGCTGATCGTCGCGGGCACCGACAGGGACCTCATCGACCCGCCCGCCGACACCCCCACCCTCACCCTGGACCTGTCCCGCACCTCGGCCCGGGTCCCCTTCGTCGGAGGCGCGGACGCCTTCGCCCGGGCCACGTCCGCAGCGGCGGCGGCCACCCCCGACGCACGGTCCCCGGACGGCGTACGGACACCGCACCGCCCGTACCGCGTCCCGTAACACCCGTCCCGTAACACCCGTCCCGCAACACCGCGAGCGAGGTCAGGAGGCGGCCGGGAGCACCAGACCGGCCGCCTCCTCCGCGCAGCCCCACGCCACCGTCACGCCCGCCCCGCCGTGCCCGTAGTGGTGCACCACCGTCCGCCCGTCCGGCAGCCGCGCCCGCTCCAGCCGTACCGTGCCCCGGACCGGCCGCAGCCCGACCCGGTGCTCCAGGACCCGCGCCCCGGCCACCTCGGGCCGCAGGGCCGCGCAGCGCCGCACGATCGCCTCGGCCACCTCCGGGTCCGGCTCCAGCGACCACACGTCGTCCTGCGCCGTACCGCCCAGCAGCAGCCGCCCGCCGTGCGGGAACAGATAGGCGATCTCGCCGTCCGGGCCGGTGGAGACGAGCCAGGTGTCGACGCCGGGGTTCTCCACGACGACGAGCTGTCCGCGCACCGGCCGCACCGACGGGTCCGCCGCCAGCCGCCCGGCGTCCAGCCCCGTGCAGTTGACAACCACCGGCGCCTCGGCCTCCGCCAGGTCGCTCACCGTGCGCTCCTCGACCGTGCCGCCCGCGCGCAGCAGCCGCTGCCGGAGCCAGGGCAGGTAGGTCGACATGTCGATCAGTGGCAGCCGCGCCCGGACGCCGGTGCCGGCGCCGTACTCACGCGTCGTCGTCCGGCGCAGTCCGGCCAGCCGGCCCGCCGCCCAGTCCTCGACCTCGTCCAGGTCCGTCTCGCCCAGTATCCCGTCGACCAGGCGCACGCCTGTCTCCCCGGGCCGCTCGGCGAGCCGCTCGTAGATCTCCAGCGAGCGCAGCGCCCACGCCCGCGCCGACTCCACCGGCTCGATGTGGTACGGCCACCACAGCGCGCCGGCCACGGCCGAGGTGGTCCGCTCGACCGGATCGCGCGTCCAGACCCGGACCCGCAGGCCGCGCTCGGCGAGCTCGACGGCCGTCGCCAGCCCGATGACCCCGCCGCCGACCACGACCACATCGCCGTTCCACCGAGTGTCCACGCCCGGACGTTAGCCGACCGCACCGCCGGACAGCGAGATCGCGGAGGAGACCGGCGCGACCGCACCCCGGAACGGCCACTAGGATCTACGACCTGATGACTGCCACCCTCGTCGCCAAGAACCTCGCCGCCGGCCACGGCGACCGCTCCCTCTTCTCCGGGCTCGACCTCGTCGTCGCCCCCGGGGACGTGATCGGGCTGGTCGGCGCCAACGGCGCGGGCAAGTCCACCCTGCTGAAGCTGCTCGCCGGGCTCACCGCGCCCGAGCAGGGCGAGCTCAGGCTCTCCCCGCCGACCGCGACCGTCGGCCATCTGCCCCAGGAACCGGAGCGCCGCCCCGGCGAGAGCGTGCGGGAGTTCCTCGCCCGCCGCACCGGCGTCGACGAGGCCCAGCGCACCATGGACGAGGCCACCCAGGCCCTGGTCGACGGGTTGCCCGGCGCCGACGACGCCTATGCGACGAGTCTCGAGCGCTGGCTCGACCTCGGCGGCGCCGACCTCGACGAGCGGGCCGCGGAGGTCACCGACTCGCTCGGTCTCGGAGTCGGCCTCGACCAGCCGATGACCTCCCTGTCCGGCGGCCAGGCCGCCCGCGCGGGTCTCGCCTCCCTCCTCCTCTCGCGCTACGACGTCTTCCTCCTCGACGAGCCGACCAACGACCTGGACCTCGACGGCCTGGAGCGCCTGGAACGCTTCGTGAAGGGGCTGCGCGCCGGGACCGTCGTCGTCAGTCACGACCGCGAGTTCCTCACCCGCACGGTCACCAAGGTCCTCGAACTCGACCTCGCCCAGCAGCAGATCAACCTCTACGGCGGCGGCTACGACGCCTACCTGGAGGAGCGGGACGTGTCCCGCCGGCACGCCCGTGAGGACTTCGAGGAGTACGCCGACAAGAAGGCGGCCCTCCAGGACCGCGCGCAGACGCAGCGCTCCTGGATGGACAAGGGCGTGAAGAACGCGCGCCGCAAGGCGAGCAACGACAACGACAAGATCGGCCGCAAGTTCCGCAGCGAGGCCAGCGAGAAGCAGGCCGCGAAGGCCCGGCAGACCCAGCGCATGATCGAGCGCCTGGAGACCGTCGAGGAGCCGCGCAAGGAGTGGGAGCTGCGCATGGAGATCGCTTCCGCGCCGCGCTCCGGCGCGGTGGTCGCGACCCTGCGCGAGGCCGAGGTGCGGCGCGGTGACTTCCGCTTCGGACCGGTGTCCCTGCAGATCGACTGGGCCGACCGGGTCGCGGTCACCGGCGCGAACGGCGCGGGCAAGTCGACCCTCCTCGGCGCGCTCCTGGGCCGGGTCCCGCTG
Source organism: Streptomyces sp. NPDC002884 (assembly GCF_040295245.1). Taxonomy (NCBI): domain Bacteria; kingdom Bacillati; phylum Actinomycetota; class Actinomycetes; order Kitasatosporales; family Streptomycetaceae; genus Streptomyces; species Streptomyces sp. NPDC002884. The sequence goes on from NZ_JBEOVB010000006.1 coordinate 358,730, forward strand.
GACGCCGGACAGGCCGCCCTGGGCTCGGGCGTCCTGGTCGGCGAGGTCGACCAGGCACGGCAGCTGTTCTACGGCTCCGAGTCGCTGCTGGACGCGTTCCGCGTGGCCGTGCCCGACACCGAACCGGCCGAGGTGCGCACCCTGCTGGCCAAGTTCGGCCTGAAGTCGGACCATGTCACGCGTTCGGCGGCCACCCTGTCACCGGGCGAGCGCACCCGCGCCGCCCTCGCGCTGCTCCAGGGGCGGGGCGTCAACCTCCTCGTCCTCGACGAGCCGACGAACCACCTCGACCTCCCGGCCATCGAGCAGCTGGAGTCGGCCCTCGACGCCTACGAGGGCACGCTGCTCCTGGTCACCCACGACCGGCGCATGCTGGACGCCGTCCATGTCACGCGTCGCCTGGAGGTCGCGGACGGCAAGGTGACCGAGCGCTAGGACACCCGGCGCGGGTTCCCGTCCCACGAGGGCTGCCGGGGCCCGGCGGGCCGGGCCCCGGCGTCGTGCGTCCCTGTCAGCGCTTGCCCTTCTTGGGGTCGACGAGGCCCGCTCGGCGCAGTGCGTCGGCCATCGCGCTGTTGCCCGGAGGGGGAGCCTGGCGCGAACCGCCTCCGCCTCCGCCGGCGCCTCCGCCGCGCTGGCCGCCCTGCTGCCGCTGCTGCGGCGGGCGCCCGCCGCCCCGCTGGGGTCGGCCCCCGCCGGAGGGCTGACCCTGACCGCCCTGCGGGGCCGCCTCGTCGTCCAGCCGGAGCGTCAGCGAGATCCGCTTGCGCGGGATGTCGATGTCGAGGACCTTCACCTTGACGATGTCACCGGGCTTGACGACGTCCCTGGGGTCCTTGACGAACGTCTTCGACAGCGCGGACACGTGCGCCAGACCGTCCTGGTGGACACCGATGTCGATGAACGCCCCGAAGGCCGCCACATTCGTCACGACCCCTTCCAGGACCATCCCGGAGGACAGGTCGGAGATCTTCTCCACGCCCTCCTTGAAGGTGGCCGTCTTGAAGGCGGGCCGCGGGTCGCGCCCGGGCTTCTCCAGCTCCTTGAGGATGTCCGTGACGGTCGGCAGACCGAACGTCTCGTCCACGAACTCCGTCGGCCGCAGCGAGCGCAGAACACCCGTGTTGCCGATGAGGGACGCCACCTCCTGGCCGGAGGTCTTCACCATGCGCCGCACCACCGGGTACGCCTCCGGGTGGACGCTGGAGGAGTCCAGCGGGTCGCTGCCGCCGCGGATGCGCAGGAAGCCCGCGCACTGCTCGTACGCCTTCGGGCCGAGCCGGGCCACCTTCTTCAGCTCGGAACGGGAGGTGAAGGGCCCGTTGGCGTCCCGGTGCGCCACGATGTTCTCGGCGAGTCCGGTGGAGATGCCCGACACCCGTGAGAGGAGCCGCGCCGAGGCAGTGTTGACGTCCACGCCCACGCCGTTCACACAGTCCTCCACCACCGCGTCCAGCGAACGCGACAGCTTCACCTCGGACAGGTCGTGCTGGTACTGGCCGACGCCGATCGACTTCGGGTCGATCTTCACCAGCTCGGCGAGCGGATCCTGGAGCCGGCGCGCGATCGACACGGCGCCGCGCAGCGACACGTCCATGTCGGGCAGCTCCTGGGAGGCGAAGGCGGAGGCCGAGTACACGGAGGCGCCCGCCTCGGACACCATCACCTTGGTGAGCTTCAGTTCCGGGTGCCTGGTGATCAGTTCACCGGCGAGCTTGTCGGTCTCGCGGGACGCCGTGCCGTTGCCGATGGCGACCAGGTCGACCGTGTGCTCCTTCGCCAGCCGTGCGAGCTTGGCGATCGCCTCGTCCCACTTGTTCGCCGGGACGTGCGGGTAGATCACGTCCGTGGCGACGACCTTGCCGGTCGCGTCGACGACGGCGACCTTCACGCCCGTACGGAAGCCGGGGTCCAGGCCCAGCGTCGCGCGCGTGCCGGCCGGGGCGGCGAGCAGCAGGTCACGGAGGTTCGCGGCGAACACGTCGACCGCCTCGTCCTCGGCGGCCGTGCGCAGCCGCAGCCGCAGATCGATGCCGAGGTGGACGAGGATGCGGGTGCGCCAGGCCCAGCGGACGGTGTCCGTCAGCCACTTGTCGCCCGGCCGGCCGCGGTCGGCGATGTCGAACCGGCCCGCCACCATCCCCTCGTACGACGAGGGACCGGGCTGCTCGGAGGGCTCCTCCGGCTCCAGGACGAGGTCGAGGACCTCCTCCTTCTCGCCGCGCAGCATCGCCAGGACGCGGTGCGAGGGCAGCGCGGTGAACGGCTCGGCGAAGTCGAAGTAGTCGGCGAACTTCGCGCCCGCCTCCTCCTTGCCGTCGCGCACCTTGGCGGCCAGCCGCCCGCGCCCCCACATGCGCTCGCGCAGCGCGCCGATCAGGTCGGCGTCCTCCGAGAACCGCTCGGTGAGGATCGCCCGCGCGCCGTCCAGCGCGGCCTGCGGATCGGCGACGCCCTTGTCGGCGTCGACGAACGCGGCGGCCGCCGCGAGCGGATCGACCGTCGGGTCGCCGAGCAGCCCGTCGGCGAGCGGTTCGAGACCCGCCTCGCGCGCGATCTGCGCCTTGGTGCGCCGCTTGGGCTTGTACGGGAGGTAGATGTCCTCCAGCCGCGCCTTGGTCTCGGCGCCGAGGATCTGCGCCCTGAGCGCGTCGGTGAGCTTGCCCTGCTCGCCCACCGACTCCAGGATCGCCGACCGCCGCTCCTCCAGCTCCCGCAGGTAGCGCAGCCGCTCCTCGAGCGTGCGCAGCTGCGCATCGTCGAGCATCTCGGTCGCTTCCTTGCGGTAGCGGGCGATGAAAGGCACCGTCGAGCCGCCGTCGAGCAGCTCCACGGCAGCCTTCACCTGCCGCTGCCGTACGCCGAGTTCCTCGGCGATCCTGCCTTCGATGGACCCTACTTCGATGGACCCGGGTGTCGTCACGATCCCGTACCGCCTTCTCCACTGAGGTTGCGCGGCAATTGTGGCAGGTGACACCGACACTCGGGGATCAGGCACTCGGGGATCAGGGCGCGGTCGTCAGGCCCTGCGGCTCCTGGCGGAACCCGAGGCTCCGCCGAAGAGCCGGGCCAGCGCCCGGAAGGGCAGCGTCACCACGGTGGCGACGGCGCCACCGATCTGCCGGAGTACGTCTGCGATCGCACGGAACACGAGCTTCCCCTTTCGTGGCCCGGCCGCTCCGGCCGAGGACTTACCGGTACCTCGAGATCGTCGGTTCATGCCCACGAGTCCTGGCAGGAGGACGGCAGGAAAGGTGGGGAACCCGTCATTGCCGCCCTGTGCCCCGCTCGCGAAGAATCGCCCCATGGCCCAGCGAACCGCCCGAACCGTTCTCCTCGTGCTCTTCGACGGCGTCCAGAGCCTCGACGTGACCGGCCCGCTGGAGGTCTTCGCGGGCGCCGAGCAGCACACCCCGGGCACCTACCGGATCCGTACGGCCTCCCTGGACGGCGCATCCGTGCGCACCTCCAGCGGGCTGACCCTGGTACCGGACGAGGCCCTCACGCGCGCGTGCGACCCGCACACGCTGCTCGTCCCCGGCGGCCGGGGCACCCGCCGCCCGGGCATCGCACCGCTGACGGACTGGCTGCGCGTCCACGCCCCGCGCGCGGAGCGCCTCGTCTCGGTCTGCACCGGCGCGACCCTGCTCGCCGCCGCCGGTCTGCTGGACGGCCGCCGGGCGACGACCCACTGGGCGTACTGCGACCGTCTCGCCCGCGACCACCCGGCGGTGCGGGTGGACCCCGACCCGATCTACGTCCGGGACGGGCACGTCCACACCTCGGCCGGTGTCACCGCCGGCATCGACCTGGCCCTCGCCCTGGTCGAGGAGGACCTCGGCCGCGACGCGGCGCTGACGATCGCCCGTCACCTGGTCGTCTTTCTGCGCAGACCCGGCAACCAGGCCCAGTTCAGCGCGCAGCTCGCCGCCCAGACGGCCGAGCGCGCGCCCCTGCGGGAGGTCCAGCACTGGATCACCGAGCATCCCGCCGCCGACCTGAGCGTCGAGTCGCTCGCCGCCCGCGCCCTGCTCTCCCCGCGGCACTTCGCCCGCGCCTTCCGCGACGAGACCGGCATGACACCCGGCCGCTACGTCGACCGGGTCCGCCTGGAACACGCCCGCCGTCTGTTGGAGGACACGGCCGACGGCGTCGAGGAGATCTCCCGCGCCAGCGGCTACGGCACCCCCGAGGCCATGCGGCGCGCCTTCGTCAAGGCGCTCGGGACACCCCCGGCGGAGTACCGCCGCCGGTTCCGTCCCGCGCCCGCCCACTGAAGCCCTGCCGGCCCAGCGAGAGGAACCCATGCAGATCGCCGTCGTCGTGTACGACCGCTTCACCGCCCTCGACGTCGTGGGCCCGTACGAGATGCTCTCCCGTGCCCCGGGCGCGGAGATCGTCTTCGTGGCCGAGGGGAGGGGGCCCGTCCGCACGGAGAGCGGATTCCTAGCCGTCACCGCCGACCGGGCGCTGTCCGAAGTCCCCGCCCCCGACGTGGTGATCGTCTCCGGGGGACCCGGCCAGAGCGCGCTGATGGACCACGCGCCCCTGCTCGACTGGCTCCGGACCGCCGACGCCACGAGCACCTGGACGACGTCCGTGTGCTCCGGCTCCCTGCTGCTCGCCGCCGCGGGTCTCCTCGAAGGCCGCCGGGCCACCTCCCACTGGCTGGCCCTGCCGCAGCTCGAGGTGTTCGGCGTCGAGCCGACCGGCGAACGCGTCGTCTTCGACGGCAAGTACGTCACCGCGGCCGGCGTCTCGTCCGGCATCGACATGGGACTCGCCCTGCTCGGCCGGATCGCGGGCGACGACCACGCCCGGGCCGTCCAGCTGGGCACGGAGTACGACCCGCAGCCGCCCTACGACGCGGGCGCCCCGCACAAGGCACCCGCCCACCTCGTGGAGAAGCTGCGGGCCCGCAGCCGCTTCATCCTGACGTAGTCCAGGTGAAGCGCGGCTCGCGGCGTTCCAGGAACGCGGCGACGCCCTCCGCGGTGTCGCCGCTGCCGCGCGCCTGCGCGCTCCAGTGGGCGTCCCGGTCCCCGCGGCCGTTCGCGAACTCCTTCGCGGCGGCCTGCGTCAGCTGCGAGCGGGACACCAGCACGCGGGTGAACTCCGCGACGCGTTCCTCGAGTCCGTCGACGGGCAGCACCTCGTCGACCAGACCCGTGCGCAGCGCCCGCTCGGTGTCGATCAACTCGCCCGAGAACAGGAGGTACTTGGCGGCGGCCGGGCCCACCAGGGACACCAGGCGCCGGGTGGCGGTGGACGCGTAGACGATCCCGAGCTTGGCCGGCGTCACCCCGAACTGCGCGCCCTCCTCGGCGAACCGCAGATCGCACGCCACGGCGAGCTGGGCGCCGCCGCCGACGCAGTGTCCCCGGATCGCCGCCAGGGTCGGCTTCGGGAAGGCCGCCAAGGCCTCCTCGGCACGCACCGCCAGCTCCTGGGCCTCCTCCGACGACCCCTGGAGCGTGGAGATGTCGGCCCCCGCGCAGAAGGTGCCGCCCGCCCCGGTCAGCACCAGTGCCCGCACCGCCGGGTCGGCGGCCAGGGTGTCGAGCAGCGGGGGCAGCGCCGCCCACATCGCGGCCGTCATGGCGTTGCGCTTCGCCGGGTGGTGCAGGACGACGGTGGCGACCGCGTCGGTGACGCCGTGCAGCAGATCGGGCTCCATGCTCCGGATGCTAACCACCAGCCCGTTGCCATGATCGCAGCGGCCGGTGTGAGAGGCACGACACCGGCGGCAAAGGGAAACAGAGCGAACCAGAGCAAAGCAAAGGGCGCCAAAGGCGGCCAAAGGGGAGGAGCGGCGCCGCCGAACCCGTACAACCCGAAGAGTGCGCGAAGTCGGCGCGGATACGACAGAAGCGGTCCTGCGGTCGACTTCGTCATCCGGGGCCGGTCGGAAACGTTCGATAACTGCTGACTTCTGTTCAGTCATCCGGAGGGCAGTGTCGCGGTACCAACACTTCACGTGTGGTGACAATCGAGCGCGAGGGTGGCGACCGGACGATGGACGATCAGGGGTGCGGGCCGGACCCACGCCCGGAGGGCGCCTCGGGCGAACCCTCCGCATCCTCGGCGGAAGCCGAGCCCCGGCCGCTGCCCTACGAAGGCGTCTGGCGGTTCACCGCGTCCGCCGTGGACGCCTCGGTCCCGCAGGCGCGGCACGCCGTGCGGGACCTGCTGTACCGCCAGGGGGTGCCGGTCTCCGACGATCTGGCCCAGGGACTCCTGCTGATCGTCTCCGAGCTGGTGACCAACGCCGTCCGGCACGCCGCCGTGCTGTCGCCGGTGCTCGCCGTGGAGGTGGCCGTCGGGGCCGAGTGGGTGCGGGTGTCGGTGGAGGACAACCACCCCTACCGCCCGACCGCCCTGGAGGCCGACCACGGCCGCACGGGCGGCCGGGGACTCCTTCTGGTGCGGGAGATCACCAGGGAGGCGGGCGGGGTCTGCGACGTCGAGCACACGGCGGGCGGCGGCAAGGTGATCTGGGCCGCCCTGCCGCTCAAGCCCGTGCGGGTGCTCTGAGGGTCACCAGCCGGCCGACGGCCCCGTCAGCTCTCTGACCGCCGGGCGCGCCGCGTCCAGCACGGTCATGAACCAGGAGGAGAACCTGTCCCCGGCGTGCCGCTCCGCCAGCTCGGCGGGCGTCACGAAGGCCGTGTCGCCGACCTCCTCCGGGTCCGGCCGCAGCGGGGACTGCACCAGCCCGACGAACAGGTGGTTGTACTCCTGCTCCACCAGACCCGACTCCGGGTCCGGGTGGTTGTAGCGGACCGTGCCGGCCTCGGCGAGCAGCGTGGGGGAGACCCCGAGCTCCTCGAAGGTGCGTCGCGCGGCCGCCGCGAACGGCGCCTCACCGGGGTAGGGGTGACCGCAGCAGGTGTTGGACCACACACCGGGGGAGTGGTACTTGCCGAGCGCCCGCTGCTGGAGCAGCAGCCGGCCCCGCTCGTCGAAGAGGAACACGGAGAACGCGCGGTGCAGCTGCCCCGGCGGCTGATGGGCGGCCAGCTTCTCCGCGGTGCCGATCGTGACGCCGTTCTCGTCGACCAGCTCCAGCAAGATCGCGTCCGCGGTGCCGTTCGACGACGTGTGTGTCGCGGTGGCAGGTGTGATCGGCATACCCATCCTTAGCATCGGTCCTCGCGTCCCCAGTCTGCCGTACGCGTCCGGCACTCCCGGCACTTCACGCGAAAGCGCGCATGTCCCGCGCGGCAGGGGACCCGGTAGCTGATCTTGCCCGGCGCCGTGCGCGGGGAACCGTCCGGAACGTCTGTGCGGATCGCCCGGCGCCGGGCGATCCGACCGCTCAGTGACAGAGTCGCGCCTCGTGCTCCGCGTGCCCGCTCGGCTCCAGCTGGAAGGTGCAGTGCTCCACGTCGAAGTGGTCGCCGAGGCAGCCCTGGAGCTCGTGCAGCATCTTCTCGTGGCCGATCGCGTTCAGCACGTCCGAGCGCACCACCACGTGCGCCGACAGCACCGGCATCCCGGAGGTGATGGTCCACGCGTGCAGATCGTGGACGTCCTGCACCCCGTCCAGGGCCAGTACGTGGGCCCGCACCTCCGCCATGTCGACGTCCTTGGGGGCCGACTCCAGCAGCACGTCGAGCGTCTCGCGCAGCAGCTTCACGGTGCGCGGCACGATCATCAGGCCGATGACGAGCGAGGCGATCGGGTCGGCGGGCTGCCAGCCGGTGGTCAGGATCACCACCGCCGAGATCAGCGCCGCCACCGATCCCAGCGCGTCCGCCGCCACCTCCAGGAACGCCCCGCGCACGTTCAGGCTCTCCGACTGGCCGCGCATCAGCAGCGACATCGAGATCATGTTCGCGACCAGACCGAACGCGCCGAACCAGATCATCAGGCCGCCCTCGGTGGCGGCGGGAGTGAAGAACCGCTGGACCGCCTCGTACAGGACGTAACCGCCCACCCCGAGCAGCAGCAGACAGTTGGCGAGGGCGGCCAGGATCTCGGCCCGGGCCAGTCCGAAGGTGCGGTTCGCGCTCGGCGGCCGGTTGGCGAAGTGGATGGCGAGCAGCGCCATGCCCAGGCCCAGCGCGTCCGTCGCCATGTGCGCGGCGTCCGCGACCAGCGCGAGGGAGTCCGCGAGCACCCCGCCGACGATCTCGACGACCATGACGGCGAGCGTGATCGACAGTGCGACGCGCAGCCGGCCCCGGTACGCCGCCGCGGCCGTACCGGTGGTCGGTCCGTGCGTGTGCGTATGGCCGTGGTCGTGCCCAGCCCCCATGGAAGCAGCCCTTCTGTGGTCCGTCGTGGGCCGTCGCGTTCTGCCCCGCGATCACAGTGAACTACGGGTGGGGGGTATCCGGCAACGCGGCACTGAACACCGTTGTCATGTGCCCTGACCTGCGGAAACGAATCGCAGGTCAGGGCATCCTCACTCCTGCTCGACAGCGGTGCGGCCGTCGGTCCGGCAGGCCGCGCCCGGCGGGGATCCGTGCCGCATGCGCCCTGTTCCGCCCCGGCGCGGTGGACAATGTCCCGGATGTCGGCTCTTGGGGGCACGGTTTGTGGCCCGGGCCGCCGATCACCGATGATGATCTCGGCAAAGGCCGGTTCAAGCCGCGTCGAGCCGTGCTGCCGGACCGCGTCGATCGTGCCTGAACGGGCGGTGAACACGGCGTTCCCGGCATCCGATAGCCTCTGCCGACATGCCGCCCGCCTGGCGCAGCCACTGGTGAAGCAGCCGGTGCAGCCAAGGGGCGCCTCCATCGTGTACATGACCGGCGTGAACGCGCCGGACCCAGGGAGTGAGTTCGGTTGTCGACCGCCATCCTCACCGGCTCGCCGGTTCCCGGATCGTCGATCGAGGGCGATCTGCGGTCCCTCGGCTTCGACGTCCGGACCGCCTCCGACGCCGGTGACGCCGAGGCCCTCCTCGCCGCCGTCCCCGGTGACCAGCGCGTCGCCGTCGTGGACGCCCGCTTCGTGGGTCACGAGCACGCGCTGCGCCTCGGCCTCACCGACCCCCGCTTCCCGCTCGGCGCGGTCCCGGGCGCGGTGACCGCGCAACCGGCCGGCCGCCAGGCCCTGACCCGCGCGATGGCCCGGGAGAACTCGGCGAGCGCCGGCACCGCGCACGGCGGCGCCCCCGCACGAGCGAAGTCGGGTGTGGGGAACGTCGACAGCGTCGACAGCCTCGCCGACCGGGTCGTCGCGGCCCTCGACGCCGACGGCGTCGACGTGCACCGCCCCGAGCTGGGCAGTCTGGTCGCGGAGGTCCCCGCCGACCCGCAGGCCCGCAACGAGGCACGGCAGGCCGTCGCCGCCGTCGACGACGAGGCGGTCCGTCTGAAGTCGGCCGTGAAGGCCCGCGACGGCTTCTTCACCACGTACTGCATCAGCCCGTACTCGCGTTACATCGCCCGCTGGTGCGCCCGCCGCGGCCTCACCCCCAACCAGGTCACCACCGCCTCGCTGATCACCGCGCTGATCGCGGCGGCCTGCGCGGCCACCGGCACCCGGGGCGGGTTCGTCGCGGCCGGCGTCCTGCTGATCGCCTCCTTCGTCCTGGACTGCACCGACGGTCAGCTCGCCCGCTACTCCCTGCAGTACTCCACGCTCGGCGCCTGGCTCGACGCCACCTTCGACCGGGCCAAGGAGTACGCCTACTACGCGGGTCTCGCACTGGGCGCCGCCCGGGGCGGTGACGACGTCTGGGCCCTCGCGCTGGGCGCGATGGTCCTGCAGACCTGCCGGCACGTCGTGGACTTCTCCTTCAACGAGGCGAACCACGACGCCACCGCCAACACCAGCCCCACCGCCGCCCTCTCCGACAAGCTCGACAGCGTCGGCTGGACGGTCTGGGTGCGGCGGATGATAGTCCTGCCCATCGGCGAACGATGGGCCATGATCGCCGTTCTCACCGCTGTCACCACCCCCCGCATCACCTTCTACGCGCTGCTCGTCGGCTGCGCGTTCGCGGCGACCTACACCACGGCCGGCCGGGTCCTGCGCTCGCTGACCCGCAAGGCCAGGCGCACGGACCGGGCGGCGCAGGCGCTGGCCGACCTGGCGGACAACGGGCCGGCGGCGCAGGCACTGGCCCGCTTCCTTCCGGCCGCGCCCCGCGTCACCGCCCCCCTCAGCGCCGCCGTCGGCGCCGTCATGGTCACCCTCGGGGCCTGGCTGTGGGGAGCGAGCTGGTGGGTCGTTCTGATGGCCGGCGCCTATGTCCTGCTGTCCGCCGAGGCCGTCGACCACCCCCTCAAGGGCGCCCTCGACTGGCTGATCCCCCCCTTGTTCCGGGCGGGCGAGTACGGCACGGTCCTCATCCTCGCGGCCCGGGTCGATGTGGACGGAGCGCTTCCCGCGGCTTTCGGGCTGGTCGCCGCCGTCGCCTACCATCACTACGACACGGTGTACCGCATCCGCGGCAACGCCGGAGCGCCGCCGGCCTGGCTGGTGCGCGCCATCGGGGGGCAGGACGGGCGCACGCTGCTCGTCGCCCTGCTGGCCGTGCTGCTCACCGGCTCGCAGTTCACGGTCGCGCTCACGGTCCTCGCCGTGGTCGTCGCCGTCGTGGTGCTCGCCGAGAGCATCCGCTTCTGGGTCGCCGCCCACCGGGCAGGCGCCCCGTCCGTACACGATGAAGGAGAACCCGCATGATCGGCCTCGTGCTGGCGGCCGGCGCCGGACGGCGTCTGCGCCCCTACACCGACAGCCTGCCCAAGGCGCTGGTGCCGGTGGGGCCCGCGGGCATAGAGGGCGAGCCCACGGTGCTGGACCTGACGCTCGGCAACTTCGCCGAGATCGGTCTGACCGAGGTCGCGGTCATCGTCGGCTACCGCAAGGAGGCCGTGTACGAGCGCAAGGCGGCGCTGGAGGCGAAGTACGGCCTCAAGCTCACCCTCATCGACAACGACAAGGCCGAGGAGTGGAACAACGCCTACTCCCTGTGGTGCGGCCGTGACGCCCTCAAGGACGGCGTGATCCTCGCCAACGGCGACACCGTCCACCCCGTCTCCGTCGAGAAGACGCTGCTCGCCGCCCGCGGCGAGGGCCGGAGGATCATCCTCGCCCTTGACACGGTGAAGTCCCTCGCGGACGAGGAGATGAAGGTCGTCGTCGACCCCGAGAAGGGCATGACGAAGATCACCAAGCTGATGGACCCGGCCGAGGCCACCGGTGAGTACATCGGCGTCACCCTCATCGAGGGCGACGCGGCCCCCGAGCTGGCCGACGCGCTCAAGGCCGTGTGGGAGACCGACCCGCAGCAGTTCTACGAGCACGGGTACCAGGAGCTGGTGAACCGGGGCTTCCGTATCGACGTGGCGCCGATCGGCGACATCAAGTGGGTCGAGATCGACAACCACGACGATCTCGCCCGTGGACGGGAGATCGCGTGCCAGTACTGACCCGGCTGATCCCCTCACCGGTCGTCGTCGACATCCGCCCGGGTGCCCTCGACGACCTGGTCGGGGTTCTCGCCGACGAGCGCATCTCGCACTCGGGCAAGCTCGCGATCGCCGTCAGCGGCGGCTCGGGCGCCCGGTTGCGCGAGCGCCTCACCCCGGCCCTGCCCGGCGCCACCTGGTACGAGGTCGGCGGCGGCACCCTCGACGACGCCGTCCAGCTGGCCACCGACATAAAGGCCGGCCACTTCGACGCGGTCGTCGGGCTGGGCGGCGGCAAGATCATCGACTGCGCCAAGTTCGCCGCGGCACGGGTGGGTCTCGCGCTGGTCGCCGTACCCACGAACCTGGCGCACGACGGTCTGTGCTCGCCGGTCGCCACCCTCGACAACGACGCGGGGCGCGGCTCCTACGGTGTGCCGAACCCGATCGCCGTCGTGATCGACCTGGACGTCATCCGCGAGGCCCCGGTCCGCTATGTGCGGGCCGGCATCGGTGACGCCGTCTCCAACATCTCCGCCATCGCGGACTGGGAGCTCGCCCACCGGATCAAGGGCGAGAAGATCGACGGCCTCGCCGCCGCCATCGCCCGGCAGGCCGGCGAGGCGGTGCTGCGCCACCCGGGCGGCATCGGGGACACCGCCTTCCTCCAGGTACTGGCCGAGGCGCTGGTGCTCAGCGGCATCGCGATGTCGGTGTCGGGCGACTCCCGCCCGTCCTCCGGCGCGTGCCACGAGATCAACCACGCCTTCGACCTGCTCTTCCCCAAGCGGGCGGCCGCCCACGGCGAGCAGTGCGGACTCGGCGCGACCTTCGCGATGTACCTGCGGGGAGCCCACGAGGAGTCGGCGTACATGGCGCAGGTGCTGCGCCGGCACGGACTTCCGGTCCTGCCCGAGGAGATCGGCTTCACGGTGGACGAGTTCGTCCGTGCCGTGCAGTTCGCTCCCGAGACCCGGCCCGGCCGCTACACGATCCTCGAACACCTCGACCTCAAGACCGAACAGATCAAGGACATCTACGCCGACTATGTCAAGGCCATCGGTAGCTGAACTCAGACCGGTCGTCCACCCTCCGGGGGTGAAGGACCGGCGCAGCGGTGAGCACTGGATGGGACGCCTCTACATGCGTGAGGTGTCCCTGCGGGTCGACCGCTACCTGGTCAACACCAGGGTCACGCCCAACCAGCTCACGTACCTGATGACCGTCTTCGGGGTGCTCTCGGCGCCGGCCCTGCTGGTGCCGGGGATCACGGGTGCCGTGCTCGGCGTGGTGTGCGTCCAGATGTACCTGCTGCTGGACTGCGTCGACGGCGAGATCGCCCGCTGGAAGAAGCAGTACTCGCTCGGCGGGGTCTACCTGGACCGGGTCGGGGCGTATCTCACCGACGCCGCGGTGCTGGTCGGGTTCGGCCTGCGCGCCGCCGACCCGTGGGGGACCGGGCGGATCGACTGGCTCTGGGCCTTCCTCGGCACGCTGGCCGCGCTCGGCGCCATCCTGATCAAGGCCGAGACCGACCTCGTCGGCGTCGCCCGCCACCAGGGCGGTCTGCCGCCGGTCAAGGAATCGGCGTCCGAGCCGCGCTCCTCCGGCATGGCGCTGGCCCGCCGGGCCGCCTCGGCGCTCCAGTTCCACCGGCTGATCCTCGGCATCGAGGCGTCCCTGCTGATCCTGGTCCTGGCGGTCGTCGACCAGGTGCGCGGCGACCTCTTCTTCTCCCGGCTCGGCGTCGCCGTGCTGGCCGGTGTCGCGCTGCTGCAGACCGTGCTGCACCTGGTGTCCATCCTCGCGTCGAGCAGGCTGAAGTGAGCGCGCCCGGGAAGGTCGGCGCGGTCGTCATCACCATGGGCAACCGCCCCGACGAGCTGAGAGCGCTGCTCGACTCGATCGCCAAGCAGGACGGCGACCGGGTCGAGGTGGTCGTGGTGGGCAACGGCTCACCCGTCCCGGACGTCCCCGAGGGTGTCAGGACGGTCGAGCTGCCCGAGAACCTCGGCATACCCGGCGGCCGCAACGTCGGCATCGAGGCCTTCGGCCCCAGCGGCCGTGACGTCGACGTCCTGCTGTTCCTGGACGACGACGGCCTCCTGGCCCACCACGACACGGCCGAGCTGTGCCGCCGGGCCTTCGAGGCGGATCCGGAACTGGGCATCGTCAGCTTCCGGATCGCCGACCCGGAGACCGGTGTCACCCAGCGCCGTCACGTACCCCGGCTGCGCGCCTCCGACCCGATGCGCTCCTCCCGGGTCACCACGTTCCTCGGGGGCGCCAACGCCGTGCGCACGAAGGTCTTCGCGGAGGTGGGCGGACTCCCGGACGAGTTCTTCTACGCCCACGAGGAGACCGACCTGGCATGGCGGGCCCTCGACGCGGGCTGGATGATCGACTACCGGTCCGACATGGTGCTGTACCACCCGACGACCGCGCCCTCGCGGCACGCGGTGTACCACCGCATGGTCGCCCGCAACCGGGTCTGGCTGGCCCGGCGCAACCTTCCCGCTCCGCTGGTCCCCGTCTATCTCGGGGTCTGGCTGCTGCTCACCCTGGCGCGCCGCCCCTCGGGGTCCGCGCTCAAGGCGTGGTTCGGCGGTTTCCGGGAAGGCTGGAGCACTCCGTGCGGACCTCGTAGGCCCATCAAGTGGCGTACGGTGTGGCGGCTGACCCGACTGGGCCGGCCCCCGGTGATCTGACAAGCTCGTCCCTGAGGGCACCCCGGGCCGTACCGCGGGCCCCCCGGCTCATGCCGGCCTCGTCAAGGCTGCGCATCCCGAAGACGAAAGTTTCCTACCTGTGAGTGAGACAACGCATGACGTCGGAGTCGTGGTGACTGCGCCTCCGTCGCCCGACGAGGGCCTCACGGCGGCACAACTGGCCGCCAAGTACGGGCTGGCCGTGAGCGGCGCCCGGCCTGCGCTGCGGGAGTACGTCCGGCAGCTCTGGGGGCGCCGGCACTTCATCATGGCGTTCTCCCGGGCGAAACTGGCCTCCCAGTACAGCCAGGCCAAGCTCGGCCAGCTGTGGCAGGTGGCCACGCCGCTGCTGAACGCGGCCGTGTACTTCATGATCTTCGGCCTGCTGCTCGACGCCGGCCGGGGGATGTCGAAGGAGGTGTACATCCCCTTCCTCGTCACGGGCGTCTTCGTGTTCACCTTCACGCAGAGCTCGGTGATGACCGGCGTACGGGCCATCTCGGGCAACCTCGGCCTGGTCCGCGCCCTGCACTTCCCGCGCGCCTCGCTGCCGATCTCGTTCGCCCTCCAGCAGCTCCAGCAACTGCTGTACTCGATGCTGGTGCTCTTCGTGGTCGTGATCGGCTTCGGCAGCTACCCGGACGCCTCCTGGGCGCTGATCGTCCCGGTGCTCGTCCTGCAGTTCTGCTTCAACTCCGGTCTGGCGCTGATCTTCGCCCGGGCCGGCGCGAAGACCCCGGACCTGGCGCAGCTGATGCCGTTCGTGATGCGGACGTGGATGTACGCGTCCGGCGTGATGTTCTCCATCCCCGTCTTCCTCGCGGACAAGCCGCAGTGGGTGGCCAACATCCTGCAGTGGAACCCGGCCGCCATCTACATGGACCTGATGCGTTTCGCGCTCATCGAGGAGTACAGCGCCGAGAACCTCCCGGCGCACGTCTGGGCGGTCGCGGGCGGCTGGGCCGTCCTCGTCGCCATCGGCGGCTTCGTGTACTTCTGGCAGGCGGAGGAGAGGTACGGCCGTGGTTGAGCCGCTTCCGGGACAACGGATCCCGACCGTCATCGCCGACGAGGTCCACATCGTCTACCGCGTCAACGGCGCCAAGTCCGGCAAGGGCGGTGCCACCGCGGCGCTCAGCCGCATCGTCAGGCGCGGTTCCGCCGACACGGAACGCGGGGTGCGCAAGGTGCACGCCGTGCGCGGTGTCTCCTTCGTCGCCCACCGCGGCGAGGCCGTCGGCCTGATCGGCTCCAACGGCTCCGGCAAGTCGACGCTGCTGCGCGCCATCGCCGGTCTGCTGCCGCCGGAGAGCGGCAAGGTCTACACCGACGGCCAGCCCTCGCTGCTCGGCGTCAACGCGGCCCTGATGAACGACCTCACCGGCGAGCGCAACGTCACCCTCGGCGGGCTCGCCATGGGCATGTCCCGCGAGCAGATCAAGGAGCGCTACCAGGAGATCGTCGACTTCTCCGGCATCAACGAGAAGGGCGACTTCATCACCCTGCCGATGCGCACCTACTCCTCCGGCATGCAGGCCCGGCTGCGCTTCTCCATCGCCGCCGCCAAGGACCACGACGTCCTGATGATCGACGAGGCCCTGGCCACCGGCGACGCGAAGTTCCGGGGACGCTCCGAGGAACGCATCCGGGAGCTGCGCGAGCACGCCGGCACGGTGTTCCTGGTGAGCCACAGCAACAAGTCGATCAGGGACACCTGCGACCGCGTGCTGTGGCTCGAACGCGGCGAACTGCGGCTGGACGGCCCGACCGAAGAGGTCATGCGCGAGTACGAGAAGTTCTCGGGCAAGTAGCGCGATTCGGCCAGGGCCCCGCCGGAACTGTCCGGCGGGGCCCTGCGTCTGCAAAGGAAACGTCAACTCCGGCTCGGCCTAGGAATCTTGACGCCAATCGGTGTGTTGTTGTGATGTCCCGGACACCCCCGCGAACCGTGCCGCGTTGTACAACGTAAGCTGGACCGGCCCCCGAATCGCGCCAAGTGGGGCGAAAACGCTCAGTACCCGCCGTCGGGGCCGCCGCGCGGGCGGCTGGGCGGCGTGTCCGAAATAGTGTGTATTAGGTCAGCAGTGTAGAACGGGAGATGTGACGGCGATGGACACGGAAACTCCCCAGATCGAGGCAAGCCGTGCCGTCCCCGCCCCGGGCGGTCGACGATGACGGCACCCGCCGCGCCACGTGTCGGCGACCCGGAGCGCGGCACGCTGGACAAGGCCGCGGACGAGAACTTCCCGGTGGCGCCCTTCTTCCTGCCCCGGGCCTGGCGCGACGACCTGATGGCCGTGTACGGCTTCGCCCGGCTCGTCGACGACATCGGTGACGGCGACCTCGCCCCGGGCGGTGCGGACGCCCGGCTGCTCGGCGTGTCGGCCACCGCCGCCGAGGACCGCCTCGTGCTGCTGGACGCCTTCGAGGCCGATCTGCGCCGGGTCTTCGACGACACGCCCCGCCACCCCCTCCTGCGCCGCCTCCAGCCGACCGTCCGGCGCCGCTCGCTCGGCCCCGAGCCCTTCCTCGGCCTGATCGCCGCCAACCGTCAGGACCAGCTCGTCACGCGCTACGAGACCTACGACGACCTCCTCGCCTATTGCGAGCTGTCCGCCAATCCCGTGGGCCGGCTGGTCCTCGCCGTCACCGGCGCCGCCACCCCCGAGCGGATCCGCCGCTCCGACGCGATCTGCACCGCGCTGCAGATCGTCGAGCATCTCCAGGACGTGGCCGAGGACCTCGGCCGCGACCGTGTCTATCTGCCCGCCGCGGACATGCAGCGCTTTCACGTCAAGGAATCGGATCTGGCCACGAGAACCGCGGGCGCGTCGGTGCGCGCGCTGGTCGCGTACGAAGCCGAACGCGCCGGCGATCTGCTGAATGAAGGCGCCCCCCTGGTGGGTGGCGTTCACGGCAGGCTGAGGCTGCTGCTCGCGGGATTCGTGGCGGGGGGAAGAGCGGCGATCAAGGCGATCGCCGCCGCCGGGTACGACGTACTTCCCGGCCCGCCCAAGCCCGGCAGGCTCCGGTTGCTGCGCGAGGTGGGCGTGACCCTGCGAGGAGAGGGGTGATCCGGGCCGTGGAGTCGTCACCGCACGTGTCCGCGCCGGTACTCGCCGCCTACAGCTACTGCGAGACCGTCACCGGACAGCAGGCCCGTAACTTCGCGTACGGCATCCGGCTGCTGCCCACGTCCAAGCGCCGCGCGATGTCGGCGCTGTACGCCTTCTCGCGCCGCGTCGACGACATCGGCGACGGCGCGCTGGACGGCGAGGTCAAGACCGCCAGGCTCGAGGAGACCCGGGCACTGCTCGGCCGGGTCCGCGCGGGCGAGGTCGAGGAGGACGACACCGACCCCGTCGCGGTCGCCCTCGCGCACACGGCGCGGGCCTTCCCCGTCCCGCTGCGCGGCCTGGACGAGCTGATCGACGGCGTGCTGATGGACGTGCGCGGCGAGACCTACGAGACCTGGGACGACCTGAAGGCGTACTGCCGCTGTGTGGCGGGCGCCATCGGGCGGCTCTCCCTCGGCGTGTTCGGCACCGAACCGGGGGCGCGCGGCGCCGAGCGCGCGCCGGAGTACGCCGACACGCTCGGGCTCGCGCTCCAGCTCACCAACATCCTCCGGGACGTCCGCGAGGACGCCGAGGGCGGCCGCACCTATCTGCCCGCCGACGACCTCGCGAAGTTCGGCTGCTCGGCCGGGTTCGACGGACCGAAGCCGCCGGAGGGCTCCGACTTCGCGGGCCTCGTGCACTTCGAGGTGCGGCGGGCCCGCGCCCTCTTCGCCGAGGGCTACCGGCTGCTTCCCCTGCTCGACCGGCGCAGCGGCGCCTGTGTCGCCGCCATGGCGGGCATCTACCGCCGCCTCCTGGACCGCATCGAGCGCGACCCCGAGGCCGTGCTGCGCGGCCGGGTCTCGCTGCCCGGACGGGAGAAGGCCTATGTGGCCGTACGCGGGCTGTCGGGTCTGGACGCCCGGCATGTGTCCCGGCGGACCGTCAGGAGGCACCCCTGATGGATGCGATCGGTGACAAAGTGGGCCAAGGTGATTCCACCGGCGAAAAGCGGCACGCAACCCTCCGGTGCGGCGCGGCGTCCCTGACTGCGACGGCCAGCGGTGCAGAGTTCAAACACCATGGCCGGTCCGCACGGGAGGGCGCAGGATGAACGACGAGCAACTCGCGGACGCCTCGGAAGCGTCCGGCCCTTCGGGGCGCACCGCCGTCGTCGTCGGGGGAGGGCTCGCCGGGGTGACCGCCGCGCTCGCGCTCGCCGACGCGGGCGTACGCGTCACCCTGCTCGAAGGCCGGCCCCGGCTCGGCGGCCTGGCCTTCTCCTTCCAGCGCGGCGAACTGACCGTGGACAACGGACAGCACGTGTACCTGCGCTGCTGCACCGCCTACCGCTGGTTCCTCGAACGCATCGAGGGCAGCGCGCTGGCGCCCTTGCAGGATCGTCTCGACGTGCCCGTCGTCGATGTGGCCCGGCCCGAGGGACGGCGGCTCGGCAGACTGCGGCGCGACGCGCTGCCCGTGCCCCTGCATCTGGGACGCAGCCTCGCCACGTATCCGCATCTCTCGCTCGCCGAACGCGCCGGGGTGGGCCGTGCCGCGCTCGCGCTCAAGGGGCTCGACCTCGCCGATCCGCGCCTGGACGCAACCGACTTCGGCAGCTGGCTGACCGCGCACGGTCAGTCGGCACGCGCCGTCGAGGCCCTCTGGGACCTGGTCGGGGTCGCCACCCTCAACGCGGTCGCGGGCGACTGCTCGCTGGGGCTCGCCGCGATGGTGTTCAAGACCGGCCTGCTGTCCGACCCGGGCGCCGCCGACATCGGCTGGGCGCATGTCCCGCTGGGCGAACTGCACGACCGGCTGGCCCGCAAGGCGCTCGACTCCGCGGGCGTGCGTACCGAGGTCCGTACACGCGTCACCTCCCTCTCTCCTGACGGGAACGGGACGTGGAACGTCCAGGTTCCCGGCGAGACGCTGCGCGCGGACACGGTCGTCCTCGCCGTCCCGCAGCGCGAGGCGTACGACCTGCTCCCCGACGGGGCGCTCGACGACGCCGGGCGGCTGCTGGAGATCGGCACCGCGCCCATCCTCAACGTGCACGTCGTCTACGACCGCAAGGTGCTCGACAAGCCCTTCTTCGCGGCGCTCGGCACGCCCGTGCAGTGGGTCTTCGACCGCACCGCCGCCTCCGGGCTGCGCGAGGGCCAGTACCTCGCCCTGTCCCAGTCCGCCGCGCAGAACGAGATCGACGCACCTGTCGCCGCGCTGCGCGAGCGCTATCTCCCCGAACTCCAGCGGCTGCTGCCGGGCACGCGCGGCGCCGAGGTGAGGGACTTCTTCGTGACCCGGGAGCGCACGGCGACGTTCGCCCCCACCCCCGGCGTCGGGCGCCTTCGGCCCGGCGCCCGCACCAGAACCCCCGGCCTGTACCTGGCCGGAGCGTGGACCGCCACAGGGTGGCCCGCGACCATGGAGAGTGCGGTCCGCAGCGGTGTGAGCGCGGCGGACGCCGCGCTGCGCACCCTGGGCCGGCCCCGCCCCCGCCGCCTCTTCGAGTTCGAGGAGGCGGCCTGATGCTCGATCAGCCCGGCTCGGCACACCCCCGCACCCTCTCCGGCACCGCAACAAGAGGAGAAACAGTGCCCACAGTGCCCCCGGCCACGCCGGCCGCTCGGAGGACCGCGGTGGACGTGACCGCGCTCCTGGAGCGCGGCCGCACCCTGGCCACCCCGGTGCTGCGGGCGGCCGTCGACCGTCTGGCACCGCCCATGGACACGGTCGCCGCCTACCACTTCGGCTGGATCGACGCCCAGGGCAACCCGACCGACGGCGACGGCGGCAAGGCCGTGCGTCCCGCCCTCGCCGTGCTCTCCGCCGAGGTCACCGGGGCGGCTCCCGAGGTCGGCGTGCCCGGCGCGGTCGCCGTCGAACTGGTCCACAACTTCTCGCTCCTGCACGACGACCTGATGGACGGCGACGAGCAGCGCAGGCACCGGGACACCGTCTGGAAGGTGCACGGCCCCGCCCAGGCCATCCTGGTCGGCGACGCCCTGTTCGCCCTCGCGGGCGAGATCCTCCTCGAACTCGGCACGGCCGAGGCGGCCCGGGCGACCCACCGTATGACCGTCGCCACCCGCGCCCTCATCGACGGCCAGGCCCAGGACATCTCCTACGAGCACCGCGACCGGGTCAGCGTCGAGGAGTGCCTGGAGATGGAGGGCAACAAGACCGGCGCCCTGCTGGCCTGCGCCAGTTCCATCGGCGCCGTGCTCGGCGGGGCGGACCGGCACACCGCCGACGCCCTGGAGAAGTACGGCTACCACCTCGGCCTGGCCTTCCAGGCCGTGGACGACCTGCTCGGCATCTGGGGCGACCCGGAGGCCACCGGCAAGCAGACCTGGAGCGACCTGCGCCAGCGCAAGAAGTCCCTGCCGGTGGTGGCCGCGCTCGCGGCGGACGGCTCCGCCTCCGAGCGGCTCGGGGAGATCCTCGCCGCCGACGCCAAGAGCAGTGACTTCGAGACCTTCTCGGAAGGGGAGTTCGCGGCCCGCGCCGCCCTGATCGAGGAAGCGGGCGGCCGTGACTGGACCGCCGGGGAGGCACGCCGTCAGCACGCCGTCGCCCTGGACGCCCTGAACGCAGTGGACATGCCCGAGCAGGTGCGGGACCGGTTCACGGCGCTCGCCGACTTCGTCGTCGTACGAAAGAGATGATCCCTATCGGTCGAATAGCCCTCGCGTAGTCGCCGGCCGGTGTGCGAGGAGAGAGCACCGGCCGACGGCGGACCCACAGCAGACGCAACGCCATGCACACTGCACGAAGGGGAAGCCATGACAGCGACGACCGACGGAAGTCCCGGGGCCCTGCCGCCCCGCGCTGCCGCGGCCAGCGAAACCGACATCACCATCCCCGTGGCGGCCGGGGTACAAGAAGCCGCCGCGAGCGCCATGCAACGCGCCACCGACTTCCTGCTCGCCCAGCAGGACGCCGAGGGCTGGTGGAAGGGCGACCTCGAGACGAACGTCACGATGGACGCCGAGGACCTGCTGCTCCGTCAGTTCCTGGGCATCCGCGACGAGGCCACGACCCGGGCCGCCGCGCTCTTCGTCCGCGGCGAGCAGCGCGAGGACGGCACGTGGGCCACCTTCTACGGCGGTCCGCCCGACCTCTCCGCCACCGTCGAGGCGTACGTCGCCCTGCGGCTGGCGGGCGACGCCCCGGAGGCGCCCCACATGCGCCGGGCCTCCGGCTGGATCCGCGAGCAGGGAGGCATCGCCTCCGCCCGGGTCTTCACCCGGATCTGGCTGGCCCTGTTCGGCTGGTGGAAGTGGGAGGACCTGCCCGAACTTCCGCCGGAGCTCTTGTTCTTCCCCAAATGGTTCCCCCTGAGCATCTACAACTTCGGCTGCTGGGCACGGCAGACGATCGTGCCGCTCACCGTCGTGTCGGCGAAGCGCCCGGTGCGTCCGGCGCCCTTCCCCCTCGACGAGCTGCACGCCGACCCCGCGAACCCCAATCCGGCCAAGCCCCTCGCTCCGGTCAACAGCTGGGACGGACTCTTCCAGCGGCTCGACAAGGTCGTGCGCGGCTACCGGTCGGTCGCGGTGCGCAGGCTGCGCAGGGCGGCCCTGCACTCCGCCGCCCGCTGGATCATCGAGCGGCAGGAGAACGACGGCGCCTGGGGCGGCATCCAGCCGCCGGCCGTGTACTCGGTGATCGCCCTGCACCTGCTCGGTTACGACCTCCAGCACCCGGTGATGCGGGCGGGACTCGAGTCGCTGGACCGTTACGCCGTGTGGCGCGAGGACGGCGCGCGGATGATCGAGGCCTGTCAGTCGCCGGTGTGGGACACCTGTCTGGCGGCCATCGCGCTCGCCGACGCGGGGCTCCCCGCCGACCATCCGCAACTGGTCAAGGCCGCCGACTGGATGCTCGGCGAACAGGTCGTCCGGCCGGGCGACTGGTCGGTGAGCAGGCCCCAACTACCGCCGGGCGGCTGGGCGTTCGAGTTCCACAACGACAACTACCCCGACATCGACGACACCGCAGAGGTCGTTCTCGCGCTGCGCCGGGTCAAGCACCACGACCCGGAGCGGATGGACCGGGCCATCGCGCGCGGGGTGCGCTGGAACCTCGGGATGCAGTCGAAGAACGGCGGCTGGGGCGCCTTCGACGTCGACAACACCAGCCCGTTCCCCAACCGGATGCCCTTCTGCGACTTCGGCGAGGTCATCGACCCGCCGTCCGCCGACGTCACCGCGCACGTCGTCGAGATGCTGGCGGTCGAGGGGCTCTCGCACGACCCGCGCACCCGACGCGGCATCGAGTGGCTGCTGGCCGAACAGGAGCCGGACGGCTCGTGGTTCGGGCGCTGGGGTGTCAACTACGTCTACGGCACGGGGTCGGTGGTGCCCGCCCTCACCGCGGCCGGCCTGCCCGCCCGGCATCCCGCGATCCGGCGGGCGGTCGCCTGGCTGGAGCGGGTCCAGAACGACGACGGCGGCTGGGGCGAGGACCTGCGCTCCTACCAGGACGCCGCCCGCTGGAGCGCCCGGGGCGCCTCGACGGCCTCGCAGACGGCCTGGGCGCTGATGGCGCTGCTGGCGGCCGGGGAGAAGGACTCCAAGGCCGTCGAGCGGGGCGTCGCCTGGCTGGCGCAGACCCAGCGGGAGGACGGCTCCTGGGACGAGCCCTACTTCACCGGCACCGGCTTCCCCTGGGACTTCTCGATCAACTACCACCTCTACCGGCAGGTCTTCCCGCTGACCGCGCTCGGCCGGTACGTCCACGGAGAGCCGTTCAGCAACCAGCCCGCCCCGCACGCGGCTTCCACCGAGGCCAAGGGGGGCTGATGAGCACGCAGTCCGTCCCGTCCCCGCTGCTGATCGCCTGCGCCCTCGGCATCGAGCACCTCGCCCTGCGCATGGGCGACCGCGGCGGAGCCGACGGGCCGGTCACCGTCCTGCGTACGGGCATGGGACCGAAGGCGGCGGAGCGCTCCGTCACCCGCGTCCTCGCCGACCCGATGTTCGAGGGGGCGGCCGTACTGGCCACGGGCTTCTGCGCCGGCCTCGCCCCCGGTATGCACCCCGGTGACCTCGTCGTCGCCGAGGAGACCCGCGACCCGCGCGGCAGTGTCCCGTGCGTCGGCACCGAACTGCTCGTCAAGGAGCTCGCGCGCACCCTGCCCGGGCGCACCGTCCACACCGGCCCCCTCACCGGGTCCGACCACGTCGTTCGCGGTCATGAGCGGGCCGACCTGCTGGCGACCGGCGCGATCGCCCTCGACATGGAGTCGGCGGCCACGCTTCTGAGCGCCGTGCGTGCGGAGCCGCGCCCGGTTGCGGCCGTCCGGGTGGTCGTGGACGCTCCTGAACATGAACTCGTCCGGATCGGCACGGTACGCGGGGGAATATCTGCCTTCCGCGTCCTTCGCTCGGTCCTGCCTGCTTTTTTCGAATGGCACCGTAATGTTCTGCTCCCCCGGAGGTGAGCCACATGGCCATGCCGCTGCGCCAGTCCATCAAGGTCGCTACATACCTGGTCGAACAGAAGCTCCGCAAGCGGGAGAAGTTCCCGCTCATCGTCGAGTTGGAACCCCTCTTCGCCTGCAACCTCAAGTGCGAGGGCTGCGGCAAGATCCAGCATCCGGCGGGAGTGCTCAAGCAGCGCATGCCGGTCGCCCAGGCCGTGGGCGCGGTGCTGGAGTCCGGTGCGCCGATGGTGTCCATCGCGGGCGGTGAGCCCCTGATGCACCCTCAGATCGACGAGATCGTGCGGCAGTTGGTGGCGAAGAGGAAGTACGTCTTCCTCTGCACCAACGCCATGCTGCTGCGCAAGAAGATCGAGAAGTTCACGCCCTCCCCCTACTTCGCCTTCGCCGTGCACATCGACGGGCTGCGGGAGCGGCACGACGAGTCGGTGGCCAAGGAGGGTGTGTTCGACGAGGCCGTGGAGGCCATCAAGGAGGCCAAGCGGCGCGGCTTCCGGGTGACCACCAACTCGACCTTCTTCAACACCGACACCCCGCAGACCATCATCGAGGTGCTCAACTACCTCAACGACGACCTCAAGGTCGACGAGATGATGATCTCGCCCGCCTACGCCTACGAGAAGGCTCCCGACCAGGAGCACTTCCTGGGTGTGGAGCAGACCCGGGAGCTGTTCAAGAAGGCCTTCTCGGGCGGCAACCGGCGCCGCTGGCGGCTCAACCACTCGCCGCTGTTCCTCGACTTCCTCGAGGGCAAGGCCGACTTCCCGTGCACGGCCTGGGCGATCCCCAACTACTCGCTCTTCGGCTGGCAGCGGCCCTGCTACCTGATGAGCGACGGGTACGTGCCGACGTACCGCGAACTGATCGAGGAGACGGACTGGGACAAGTACGGCCGGGGCAAGGACCCGCGCTGCGCCAACTGCATGGCGCACTGCGGCTACGAGCCCACCGCCGTCCTCGCCACCATGGGCTCGCTGAAGGAGTCCCTGCGCGCCATGCGTGAGACCGTCAACGGAAACCGGGAGTGACGGCATGACCGCCGTCTCCCTGGGCGTCCCCGGGATGCCGGTCCGGCCGGTGGCGTCGCGACGTGAGTCGCGGCGGATCCAGGTCGGTCCGGTGGCGGTCGGGGGCGGGGCCCCGGTGTCGGTGCAGTCGATGACGACGACCCGCACGTCCGACATCGGTGCCACGCTTCAGCAGATCGCCGAGCTGACGGCGTCGGGTTGCCAGATCGTGCGGGTGGCCTGTCCCACCCAGGACGACGCGGACGCCCTGGCGACGATCGCCCGGAAGTCGCAGATCCCGGTGATCGCGGACATTCATTTCCAGCCGAAGTACGTCTTCGCGGCGATCGAGGCGGGCTGTGCGGCGGTCCGGGTGAACCCGGGCAACATCAAGCAGTTCGACGACAAGGTCAAGGAGATCGCCAAGGCGGCGAAGGAGCACGGCACCCCGATCCGTATCGGGGTCAACGCCGGTTCGCTGGACCGCCGTCTGCTCCAGAAGTACGGCAGGGCGACCCCGGAGGCTCTCGTGGAGTCCGCGCTCTGGGAGGCCTCCCTGTTCGAGGAGCACGGTTTCCACGACATCAAGATCTCGGTCAAGCACAACGATCCGGTGATCATGATCGAGGCGTACCGGCAGCTCGCCGCCCAGAGCGACTATCCCCTGCACCTCGGTGTCACCGAGGCGGGTCCCGCCTTCCAGGGCACGATCAAGTCGGCGGTCGCCTTCGGCGCGCTCCTCGCCCAGGGCATCGGCGACACGATCAGGGTCTCCCTGTCGGCGCCGCCGGTCGAGGAGGTCAAGGTCGGCAACCAGATCCTGGAGTCCCTCAACCTCAGGCAGCGCGGTCTGGAGATCGTCTCCTGCCCGTCCTGCGGGCGGGCCCAGGTCGATGTCTACAAGCTGGCCGAAGAGGTCACGGCGGGTCTCACGGGCATGGAGGTCCCGTTGCGTGTCGCCGTCATGGGCTGCGTCGTCAACGGTCCGGGTGAGGCCCGCGAGGCCGACCTCGGTGTCGCCTCCGGCAACGGCAAGGGCCAGATCTTCGTGAAGGGCGAGGTCATCAAGACCGTCCCCGAGTCGAAGATCGTGGAGACCCTCATCGAGGAGGCCATGAAGCTGGCCGAACAGATGGAACAGGACGGCGTCGCGGCGGGGGAGCCGGCCGTCACCGTGAGTTGAACAGCACGGACCGAAGGGGGCCCGACGTGACGATCCTGGAGAACATCCGGCAACCACGCGACCTGAAGGCGCTGTCCGAGGCGGAACTCGGCGAACTGTCCGAAGAGATCAGGGAGTTCCTGGTGCACGCGGTCGCCAGGACCGGTGGACACCTGGGGCCGAACCTGGGCGTGGTCGAACTGACCGTCGCGCTCCACCGGGTCTTCGAGTCGCCGGTCGACCGCGTCCTGTGGGATACCGGCCACCAGAGCTATGTGCACAAGCTTCTGACCGGGCGTCAGGACTTCTCCAAACTGCGCGGCAAGGGCGGCCTGTCCGGCTACCCCTCCCGCGAGGAGTCCGAGCACGACGTCATCGAGAACAGCCACGCCTCCACCGCCCTCGGCTGGGCCGACGGCCTTGCCAAGGCCCGCCAGGTGCAGGGCGAGAAGGGCCACGTGGTCGCGGTCATCGGCGACGGCGCGCTCACCGGCGGCATGGCCTGGGAGGCGCTGAACAACATCGCGGCCGCCAAGGACCGGCCGCTGATCATCGTCGTCAACGACAACGAGCGCTCGTACGCGCCGACCATCGGCGGACTCGCCAACCACCTGGCGACCCTGCGCACGACCGACGGCTACGAGAAGGTGCTGGCCTGGGGGAAGGACGTACTGCTGCGCACCCCGGTCGTCGGCCACACGCTCTACGAGTCGCTGCACGGCGCGAAGAAGGGCTTCAAGGACGCGTTCGCGCCGCAGGGCATGTTCGAGGACCTCGGCCTGAAGTACGTCGGCCCGATCGACGGGCACGACATCAAGGCCGTCGAGTCCGCGCTGCGGCGGGCCAAGCGCTTCCACGGGCCGGTGCTGGTGCACTGTCTGACCGAGAAGGGCCGCGGCTACGAGCCCGCCCTCGCGCACGAGGAGGACCACTTCCACACCGTCGGCGCGATGGACCCCCTCACCTGCGTGCCGCTCGCGCCCGCCGGCGGGCCGTCCTGGACGTCCGTCTTCGGGGAAGAGATCGTGCGGATCGGCGAGGAACGCGACGACGTGGTGGCCATCACCGCGGCGATGCTGCATCCGGTGGGGCTCGGCGGGTTCGCCGAACGCTTCCCGGACCGGGTGTGGGACGTCGGCATAGCCGAACAGCACGCGACCGTGAGCGCGGCGGGGCTCGCGACCGGCGGCGTGCATCCCGTCGTCGCCGTCTACGCCACCTTCCTCAACCGGGCCTTCGACCAGCTGCTGATGGACGTGGCCCTGCACCGCTGCGGGGTCACGTTCGTGCTGGACCGGGCCGGCGTCACCGGCGTGGACGGGGCGTCGCACAACGGCATGTGGGACATGTCCGTGCTCCAGGTCGTCCCGGGACTGCGCATCGCGGCCCCCCGTGACGCCGAGCAGCTGCGCGCGCAGCTGCGGGAGGCGGTCGCGGTGGACGACGCGCCGACCGTGGTCCGCTTCCCGAAGGAGTCGGTCGGACCGGAGGTGCCGGCCGTCGGCCGGGTGGGCGGCATGGACGTGCTGCACCGCGGCGACCGCGCGCAGGTGCTCCTGGTGGCCGTCGGCGTCATGGCGCCGGTGTGTCTGCAGGCCGCCGAGCTGCTGGAGGCCCGGGGCGTCGCCTGCACGGTCGTCGACCCCCGTTGGGTGAAGCCCGTCGACCCGGCCCTGCCCGGCCTCGCCGCCGAGCACCGGCTGGTGGCCGTCGTCGAGGACAACAGCCGGGCCGCCGGCGTCGGATCGGCGGTGGCGCTGGCCCTGGGCGACGCCGAGGTCGACGTGCCCGTACGGCGGTTCGGGATCCCGGAGCAGTTCCTCGCGCACGCCAAACGCGGCGAGGTGCTCGCCGACATCGGCCTCACCCCCGTCGAGGTGGCCGGCCGGATCAGCGCGAGCCTGGCCGCCGGGGACGCCAGGTCCGCCGACGCCGCGGCGACCGGCCCAGTCAAGGAGAAAGCTGAATGACCACGGAGTTCGACCTCGGCGCCCTCCTGGCCGAGCGCGGAGCCGAGCGCTACGAGCTGCACGGCAGATACCTCAACCACCAACTGCCGCGGATGCTGCACACCATCGGCTTCGACAAGGTCTACGAGCGCGGTGAGGGCGCGTACTTCTGGGACGCGGACGGGAACGACTACCTGGACATGCTTGCCGGGTTCGGGGTGATGGGGCTGGGCCGCCACCACCCCGTCGTCCGCAAGGCGCTGCACGACGTCCTCGACGCCGGGCTGGCCGACCTGACCCGCTTCGACTGCCAGCCGCTGCCCGGGCTGCTGGCCGAGAAACTGCTCGCCCACAGCCCGCACCTGGACCGGGTGTTCTTCGGCAACAGCGGCACCGAGGCCGTGGAGACGGCCCTGAAGTTCGCCCGGTACGCCACCGGCAGGCCGAGGGTCCTGTACTGCGACCACGCCTTCCACGGGCTCACCACGGGCTCGCTGTCGGTGAACGGCGAGTCGGGGTTCCGGGACGGGTTCGCGCCCCTGCTGGCCGACACGGCGGTCCCGCTCGGCGACCTTGCCGCACTGGCCGGCGAGCTCAAGAAGGGAGACGTCGCCGCCCTGATCGTCGAGCCGATCCAGGGCAAGGGGGTGCACGAGGCGCCGCCAGGCTATCTGCGCGCCGCGCAGGAGCTGCTGCACCGGCACAAGGCGCTGCTGATCGCGGACGAGGTGCAGACGGGGCTCGGCCGGACCGGCGACTTCTACGCCTACCAGCACGAGCAGGGCGTCGAGCCGGACCTGGTGTGCGTGGCCAAGGCGCTCTCCGGGGGCTATGTGCCGGTCGGCGCCACGCTCGGCAAGGACTGGATCTTCAAGAAGGTCTACTCGTCGATGGACCGGGTGCTCGTGCACTCGGCGAGCTTCGGGTCCAACGCGCAGGCCATGGCGGCCGGACTCGCGGTGCTGTCCGTCCTGGAGAACGACCGGATCGTGGCCGGCGCGCGGGTCACGGGCGACCTGCTCAGGTCCCGGCTGGCGGCGCTGGTCGACAAGTACGAGCTGCTCGCCGACGTCCGCGGCCGGGGCCTGATGATCGGGATCGAGTTCGGGAAGCCCAGGTCGCTGAAGCTGCGCAGCCGGTGGGCCATGCTCCAGGCGGCCCGCAAGGGACTGTTCGCGCAGATGGTGGTGGTGCCGCTGCTCCAGCGGCACCGGATCCTCACCCAGGTCTCCGGTGACCACCTGGAGGTGATCAAGCTGATCCCGCCGTTGATCGTCGGCGAGCGGGAGGTGGACCGGTTCGTCGACGCCTTCACCGCCGTGATGGACGACGCGCACAGCGGCGGCGGGCTGATGTGGGACTTCGGCAGGACGCTGGTGAAGCAGGCGGTCGCCAACCGCTGAACGGCGCGGGAGAGCGGCGGCTCGGACGCGTGCGGGCCGGTCTTGGTCTCCCCGTTCGGACGCGGCCGGGAAAGCTGTCCGGGCTGCCGAGCGCTTTTGCCTCTGAGGCAAGAAATTTGCCGCAGAGGCAAATTTGGCGTCCAATGGATCCATGAGCCCGCCCGAGTCGGAGGCCCCGGCGGAACCAGCCGGGGCTCTTCCCGCCGTCGCCCCCCAGCTGCGCGCCCTGCGCCGCCGGGCCGCCCTCACCCTGGAGGCCGCGGCCCGCGCCGCCGGGTTGTCACCGGCCCATCTCTCCCGCCTGGAGACCGGGCAGCGCCAGCCCTCGCTGCCGATGCTGCTCGCGCTCGCCCGTGTCTACGGTACGACGGTCTCGGAGCTGCTCGGCGAGACGTCCGCCGACCGGGACGCCGTCGTCCGCGCCGCCGGCATGGAGCCGACCCGCGCGGGTGGCTGGACGTACTGGCAGGCTGGCGCCTCCGGGCGCGGGATGCAGGCCCTGCGCGTCCAGGTGCCGTACGGCTCCCAGGGGGACGTCGTGCGCGTGCACCCCGGGGAGGAGTGGCTGCACGTCCTGCGCGGGCGGCTGCGGCTGCGCCTCGGGGACACCACCGAGCTGCTCGGGCCCGGTGACAGCGCGCACTTCGACTCGCTGACCCCGCACCGCATCGCGGCGCAGGACGACGACGGGGTCGAGCTGCTCTTCGTCCACACCTTGCTGCAGAGCCCCACGGCCACGCTGTGCCTGGGCCCGACCCCTTCGGACATCGGAGAAACGCCATGAAGGACATCGAGGAGAAGTTCCCTCGCTCCCTCTGGATCCGGCTGATCATCTACATCGCGGTGGGACACGTCTTCGCGGGGTTCCTGTGGCTGCTGTTCGAGGTGGGAGCCAACCAGTAGAGCCCCCGGTGACCGGCGCGGCCTCCGGGGCGCGGTACGCGCCGCGGTACCGGGCGCGGTGTCCGACGCGGTACCGGGCGCGGTGTCCGACGCGGTGTCAGTCGAGCAGCCGGTCCCGGAGTCGCTCACGGGTCTCGGGGGAGAGCCCGAGACCCTCCTCCAGGTAGGCGTCGACGCCGCCCCAGGTCTCCTCGATGGTCTCCAGGGCCGCCGCGAGGTACTCCGCGCGCGCGTCGAAGAGGGGGCCGAGCAGTTCCATGACCTCGGGGGAGTAGGCCTCGGCGGAGGTGGCGCTGCGGCGGACCCGGTAGCGGCGGTGCTTGGCGTTGGACTCCAGGTAGTCGGCGAGGATCGCCTCGCGCTCCACGCCCAGGGCCAGCAGCGTCACCGCGATGGACAGGCCCGCGCGGTCCTTGCCCGCCGCGCAGTGCATCAGGGCCGGGACGCTGTCCTCGGCGAGCGAGTGCAGCACCTGGGCGTGCTCGGCCGTCCGCTCCTTGATGATCGAGCGGTAGGAGGCGATCATCCGGCCGGCGGCCTTGCCGTCGCCGAGGATCCCGCGCAGCTGGTCGATCTCGCCGTCGCGCACCATCTTCCAGAACTCGGAGCCGTCCGCCGGGTCCGACAGCGGCAGGTTCACATTGCGCACGCCCGGCAGTTCGACGTCCGGGCCCTCCAGCTTCTGGTCCGCGGCGTTGCGGAAGTCGAAGACCGTGTGCAGGCCCAGGCCGGAGAGGAACGCGGCGTCCTCGTCGGTCGCGTGCGCGAGATGGCCGCTGCGGAACAGCACGCCGTGCCGCACCCGCCGGCCGTCGACGGTCGGCAGACCGCCCACATCCCGGAAGTTGCGCACAGCGGCCAGCTCGGGCTCGGTCGACGGGATCTGCTGCGTCACGGGGGCTCCCTCCCTGTCGGTCTCCGTCGGCGCGGCTCGTGGTGGCCGACGGGACATCTCCCCGACGATACGACATGGATTCCCCGGGCAACGGGTTGTCCACAGGGCGGTACTCCGGACGTCTGACCAGGTGAAGAGTTGTCCGCCGAAAGTTGCCCGGCAGGCCGACCGCATTCGATGATGTTGGTGCTTGATCGCACCTGTTCGAATTAGTGGGGGTTTGATGCCCGAGATCGCCGACAACGGCCGCACCTGGCTCCTTTCCGGGCCGACGAGCAGCTACGCCCTCCATCTCACCGAGGGCGACGAGCTGGTCCACCTGCACTGGGGCCCGGGCATCGCGCTCGCGGACGCCGAGGCGCTCGCCGGTCTGCCGCCGTCGGAGCGCGGGGCGTCCTTCGAGTCCCCGCTCGACGGCCGGGAGGAGTACCCGGTCGAGGGCGGCCCCCGCTTCGTCCGGCCCGCCCTGTCCGTGCGCACCGACGAGCGACGCGGCACCGAGTGGTCCTACGAGGCCTTCGAGTCCGACGGCGACGAACTGCGGCTGCGGTTCCGGGACGCCGGGCTGACCGTCACCCTGCACTACCGGATGCGGGGCGATGTCGTCGAGCGCTGGACGACCCTGCGCAACGACGGCGAGCTGCCGCTGGAGCTGCTGCGCGCCGACTCCGCCACCTGGACCCTGCCCGAGCGCGACGACTGGCGGCTGTCGCAGCTGCACGGCCGCTGGGCCGCGGAGTCCCGGCTCACCCGGTCCCCCCTCACCTACGGGGAGCAGGTCATCGGCAGCCGCCGCGGCCACACCGGACACCAGCACCTGCCCTGGGTCGCCCTGGACACCGACGCGACCGAGGAGCGCGGCGAGGTCTACGGCTGCGCCCTCGGCTGGTCGGGTTCCTGGCGGATCGCCGTCGCCCAACTCCCGGACGCGCGCGTGCAGATCACCGGGGGCGCCGGGTACGACGACTCGGGTCTGCTGCGGCTGGCCGCGGGGGAGTCCTTCACCACACCCGTCTTCGCCGGCCTGTGGAGCGACGCCGGCTTCGGCGGGGCGAGCCGCACCTGGCACGCCTACCAGCGCGCGTACGTCGTCCCGGACGCCGAACAGGACCGGCCGGTGCTGTTCAACTCCTGGGAGGCCACCTACTTCGACATCTCCGAGGAGCAGCAGGGCGCGCTCGCCCGGCGGGCCGCCGCGATGGGCGTGGAGCTCTTCGTCGTCGACGACGGCTGGTTCGGCGCGCGCACCGGCGACCACGCCGGGCTCGGCGACTGGCAGCCCAACCCCGACCGGTTCCCCGGCGGGCTGAAGCCCCTCGCCGACTACGTGCACGGCCTCGGCATGCAGTTCGGCATCTGGGTCGAGCCCGAGATGGTCAACCCGGACAGCGAGCT
The DNA here is from genome assembly GCF_040295245.1 of Streptomyces sp. NPDC002884. Taxonomy (NCBI): domain Bacteria; kingdom Bacillati; phylum Actinomycetota; class Actinomycetes; order Kitasatosporales; family Streptomycetaceae; genus Streptomyces; species Streptomyces sp. NPDC002884. The sequence continues at coordinate 391,031 of NZ_JBEOVB010000006.1, forward strand.
GTACCGGGCCCACCCCGACTGGGTGCAGTTCCAATCGGGACGAAAGCGGACGGAGTTCCGCAATCAGCTCGTACTGAACCTCGCGCGCGAGGACGTCCAGGAGTACCTCTGGGAGCAGCTCCACGGGCTCCTCTCCAGCGCGCCCGTCGACTATGTGAAGTGGGACTTCAACCGCTGCTTCACCGATGCCGGCTGGCCGGAGGACCCCTATCCGCAGCGCCTCTGGGTCGACCACGTCCAGGCCCTGTACGCGCTCCTGGACCGGCTGCGGGCGGCTCACCCCGGGGTCGCCTTCGAGTCCTGTTCCGGCGGTGGCGGACGTATCGACCTCGGGATCATGAGCCGTACCGACCAGGTGTGGACCTCCGACAACACCGATCCGCTCGACCGGCTCGACATCCAGCACGGCTTCAGCCAGATCCACCCCGCCCGGGTCATGGCGGCCTGGGTCACCGACAGTCCCAACACCCAGCTCAACGGCCGGGTCAGCTCGCTGCGCTTCCGGTTCGTCAGTGCCATGGCCGGTGTGCTCGGCGTCGGCGGGGACCTCTCCGAGTGGAGCGAGGAAGAGCTCGCCGAGGCGCGCCGGTGGGTGGACCTCTACAAGGAGATCCGGCCGCTCGTGCAGCAGGGCGACCTCTACCGGCTGCGGCCCCCGACGGGCGGCCTGAGCGCCGTCCAGTATGTGCGCGGCGACGAGAGCGTCGTCCTCGCCTGGCTCCAGGCGCAGCGGTTCGGCGAGCCCGTTCCGGCGCTGCGGCTGCGTGGACTCGACCCGACAGCGGCGTACGAATGCCGCGAAACGGGCGAAGTCCACCGAGGGGCGGTGCTGCTGCACCACGGGCTGCGCACCGGACTGCGGGGCGACCTTGATGCGACGGTTATCCGACTGCGTCGCATCTGAGGTTTCTGTCCGAATTGGATCCTTCGTTCCAACTCGCTCTGGAATAAAGGAACCTGGAGAGCTGTCACGTGAGCAGCGTCATATCCGTGACCGTACGTCGTCCGTCATGTTCACGTAATTCGCATGCTTTTCAAGGGTGCTTGGCGGTAAAAGCACCCTCTGACTCACGGAGTGTGACGGGGGATTCGCACAGGGGATCAAGAGAAAGGCGTTGACCGCACAACCTCTGCTTGTCCCTGTGCGTCCCGGTCGCTTACGTTCCACACCAATCCGGACGGACGCCGAATCCTGCCACCGCCCGGAGTCCGCTCACTCACCCGTCTATGGCAGGAGCGGGGGACCCACAGGCACAACCGCCTGTTCCGGTCTCCGGAACAGGCTTCGGGGTTAAGCCGCGCCTCGGCGCGGCCGGGCATCTCCAGTCCGCACCCGACAGCTCACCTCGCAGGCGCCGGAGAGGAATTCGCCATGCCCGCGAAGGGTAAGCACCGCCGTCCGAAGACCCAGCGCTTCACTCGCTCCATCGCCGTCGCCGGAACCGGCGGCGCCGCGCTCGCCCTTCCGCTCATAGGTGCCGCCGGCGCTCACGCGGCCCCCGCGCAGTCCGTCGCCCAGTCGGCTTCCCAGGCCGTGCCGGAAAAGGCCGTGCAGTCCGTGCCGGTGGCGCAGAAGACGGTCACCTCCACGACGGCGAAGACCTACACGGTGCGGTCCGGCGACTATCTCTCGAAGATCGCCGACGACCAGAACGTCAGCGGCGGCTGGCAGAAGCTGTACCAGGACAACCGGCAGGCCGTCGGCGGCGACCCGTCGCTGATCCACCCCGGGCTGAAGCTCTCCATCGGCAAGAAGGCCGCGACCTCCGAGACCGGCGGCACCGGCTCGTCGTCCGGTTCCTCCTCGTCCTCTTCGTCCTCCTCTTCGAAGTCGAAGGCGTCCGGAACCAAGTCGTCGTCCTCTTCGTCCGGTTCGTCCTCCTCGAAGACGGTCACCCAGGCCGCCGAGAGCGGCACCGGTACGTCCAGCGGTTACACGCTGCCGGTGGCGGGCGCCACCGTCGGCACCGCCTACCACACGGCCGGCAGCATGTGGTCGAGCGGCTACCACACCGGCACCGACTTCGTCGTCCCGACCGGCACCTCCCTCAAGGCCGTGGGCGCGGGCACCGTCGTCTCCGCGGGCTGGGGCGGCGCGTACGGCAACCAGGTCGTCATCAAGCTCGCCGACGGCTACTACGCCCAGTACGCCCACCTGTCCCAGCTCTCCGTCTCGGCCGGCCAGACCGTGACCGGGGGCCAGCAGGTCGGCCTCTCCGGTGCGACCGGCAACGTGACCGGCCCGCACCTGCACTTCGAGATCCGCACCACGCCGGACTACGGCTCCGACGTGGACCCGATCGCCTATCTCCGCTCGCACGGCGTCTCGGTCGGCTGACCCCCTCCGACCTCGACGACCTCCCGCCTGACACGCGGCCGAAGGCCGGACCCCGATCCCCGGGTCCGGCCTTCGCCGTGTCCGGGCGGCGCCGGTGGGGGAGTTTGCGCGTTCATGATCGTTCCATTGCGTTCTTGTGGCAGCCCTTCGTGCACCGTCGACAGGTGGGACAGAGTGGGGACACAGTGATCCCCGTCAGTGAGCAAGCGCTTTCTACCGCTCCTCGGAGGTCCTGTGTCCGGCGTCGACCGACGCATCGTCATCAAGGGCGCCGCCACCGCGGCCGCCGTCACCGTCGCGGCCCTGCTGGCCGGGCTCGTCTCCGCGCCCGCCGGGCACGCCACCGCGGCCCCGCGCCGGATCGTCGAGAACCTCGACCGCGGCCTGGTCGCCACCCCCTCGGGAGAGGGGACCTTCCTCAGCTGGCGGCTGCTCGGCACCGAATACGCGCGGTACGGCGACGCCATCGCCTTCAACGTGTACAAGAACGGCCGCCGCCTGAACCGGGAGCCGATAAGGAAATCGACGACCTACCAGGACGACAGCCGGGGGACGGGGACGTACACCGTCCGCGCCGTCGTCGACGGGCACGTGCAGAAGCCGAGTGCGGCAGCCCTGCTCCTCACCGACGGCTACGCCGAGATCCCGCTGGCCGGCGCCGACGGCTACACCGTGCAGCACGCCTGGCCGGGTGACCTCGACGGCGACGGACGCTACGAGCTCGTCGTCAGCCGGCTGTCCGGGACCCGCGACCGGCCGGACCTGCTGGAGGCGTACACGCTCACCGGCGAGCGCCTGTGGCGCGTCGACCTCGGCCCCGGCTCCTACACCCAGGTCGGCGGGAACGGCGCCAACGACCCGGCGCCCGCCGCGATCAGCGGGTCCACGGCGATCGGCGGCTACCGCAACGACGACAACGTCACCGTCTACGACCTCGACTCCGACGGCCGTGCCGAGGTGCTGGCGCACACCGCCGCCGGGACCACCTTCGCCGACGGCGCCCAGGTCACCGCCGACTCGCCCGCGAACCAGTTCGTGTCGGTCATCGACGGGGCGACCGGCACCGAGCGGACCCGGCAGCCCGTCCCCGACGACTTCGTGGCCGACGGCCCCTCCGGCGGCCACTTCGGCGTCGCCTACCTCGACGGCGAACACCCCAGCCTGGTCACCAAGTCGGTCACCCGGGTCGGGGCCAAGCGCGGCGCGTTCCGGGTCCTCTTCCAGACCTGGGACTTCGACGGCACGGACCTCACCCGCCGTTGGAAGTACGTCGTGGACCCGACGACCGGCGCGACCAGCTTCCACCAGATCCGCACCGTCGACGTCGACGGGGACGGCAGGGACGAGATCGCCGACGGCAACTACGTCGTCAACAGCGACGGCACGCTGCGCTACGTCGTCGACGGGGCCATCCACGGCGACCGCTTCGACATCGCCGACCTCGACCCCGACCGGCCCGGCCTGGAGGGCTTCGCCATCCAGCAGTCCGAGCTGGGCGTCGTCTCCGCGTTCCCCTGGTACTACTACGACGCCGACACCGGCGAGCGGCTGGTGACCGGCTCGCACCCGACGAGCCCGGTGAGCGACGCCGACCTCGACACCGGCCGCGGGAACGCCGCGGACATCGACCCGGACCACCGCGGCTACGAGTACTGGACGTCCACCGCCGACGTGACCCGGCCCGGCGCGGGCGTCTTCAACGTCCAGGACGGCAAGGTCTCCACCACCACCCCCAGCGTCAACTTCCGTATCTGGTGGGACGGTGACAAGGCGTCAGAACTGCTCGACTTCACCCGCGTCGAGAAGTGGGACCCGGCGACCGAGAGCAGCGCCACGGTCTTCGACCCGGCCGGCGTCGTCTCCGGGGCCCGCAACGCCACCCCCTTCTACGGCGACCTCCTCGGCGACTGGCGCGAGGAGATCCTCGCCGAGACCTCCGACCACACCGCGCTGCGCCTCTACACCACCACCGCGCCGACCGGCACCCGCGTCTACACGCTCGCGCAGAACCCCGCGTACCGCCTCGGCTGGACCGTGCGCGGCTACCTCCAGTCCACGTACACCGACTACTACCTCGGCACCGAGACCCGCCGGGTCCCCGCGCCGCACCTCACCACCCCCGCCCACTGAAGGAGCCGACCGACATGACGACCACCCGCAGGGCATTCGGAGCCCTCGCCGCCGGCGCCGCGCTGGCCGCCCTCGCCCCGGCGGCCACCGCGAGCGCCCGCCCCCGGCACCGCCGCCTGATCGCCCACGACGACTTCCGTCACGGCCTGCGCCAGTGGGCCGTCGAACTGGAGAAGGGCGGAACGGTCACCGCCTCCCGCGGGACCCTGGAGGTCGACGTACCCGCCGGGGCGACGATCTGGTTCAAGCGGCCGCTCGAAGGGCCGTACGTCCTCGAGTACGTCGCCACGCCCGTCTCCGCGGGCGGGGTCAACGACCGCGTCTCCGACCTCAACAACTTCTGGAACGCCGTCGACGTCCGCTCCCCGGAGGATCTCTTCGCCACCCCGCGCGGCGGCGCTCTCGCCGAATACGACTACCTGAAGACGTATTACGTCGGCTACGGCGCCAACACCAACACCACGACCCGGCTGCGCCGCTACGTCGGCGAGGCGGGGGTGCGTCCCCTGATCTACGACTACACCGAGCCGCTGCTCGTCGCGAACGAGCCGAACCACGTCCGCATCGTCTCCGACGGGTCGGTCGTCCGCTGGTGGAACAACGGCCGGCTCGTCTTCGACCACACCGACCCGGAGCCCTACACGGGCGGGCACTTCGCCTTCCGGACCACCTGGAGCCATTTCCGGATCAACGACTTCCGGGCGTGGTCCCTTATTCCCTGATTGGCAAACTCTTTAAGGGTGTCTTATCTCACCGCACGTCAACCCCTTCCTACGATCGCGTAGGTCACATTCGAAGGTGAATGATGAACTGCTGTGGCAGACGATTCGAAGAGTGACGACAGATCAGTGATCGGGTCGTACGTGGCGGTGGGGGACAGCTTCACCGAGGGCGTCGGCGACCCAGGCCCCGACGGGGCGTTCGTCGGCTGGGCGGACCGCTTCGCGGTACTCCTCGCCGACCGGCGCCCCGAGGGCGACTTCAACTACACCAACCTCGCGGTCCGCGGGAAGCTGCTCGACCAGATCATGGAGGACCAACTCCCCAGGGCGGTGGAACTCGCCCCGGACCTGGTCTCCTTCTGCGCGGGCGGCAACGACATCCTCCGTCCCGGTACCGACCCGGACGAGGTCGCCGAGCGTTTCGAGCGCGCGATCTCGGCCCTGACCGCCGCAGCCGGCACCGTGCTGGTGACGACCGGCTTCGACACCCGTGGCATCCCCGTGCTCAAGCACCTGCGCGGCAAGATCGCCACCTACAACGGGCACGTCCGTGCCGTGGCCGACCGCTACGGCTGTCCGGTGCTCGACCTGTGGTCCCTGAAGTCCATCCAGGACCGCAGGGCCTGGGACGGCGACCGGCTCCACCTCTCCCCGGAGGGGCACACGCGCGTGGCGCTGCGCGGTGGGCAGGCCCTCGGCCTCGAGGTACCGGCCGACCCGGAGCAGCCGTGGCCGCTGCTCCCGCCGCGCGGCACCCTGGACGTGCGGCGCGACGACGTCCACTGGGCGCGCGAGTACCTGGTGCCGTGGATCGGACGCCGGCTGCGCGGGGAGTCCTCGGGCGACCACGTGACCGCCAAGGGCACGCTGTCGCCGGACGACATCAGGATGCGGATAGCGGCCGTGGCCTGAGGCACCGGGCGGGCGGGACGCGGCCGGCCGTGCACGACGCGCGTTCGGCCGCTCCACCAGTGAGGTGATCGCACGGGAGTGGTGCCCGGGCGGTGCCGGGCACGGGTGCTGGGATGACCGCACCCGCACCTGGCACCGCCCGACACCTCCAAGGACCGGTCCCGCATGCCCTCTCCCGGTACGCCCTTTCCCCGTACGCCCGTCGCCGCGGCCCTCGTCTCCCTGCTCGCCCTGGGCGTCACGGCACTCGCCGCGCCCACGGCGGCCGCGCTGCCCGCCCGGCCCGCTCACCCCGCCGCGACGGCCCGCCCGCTCGCCCCGGACAGCCCCGCCACCGTCACGGTGACCGGCGAGGGCAGCGCGAGCGCACCGCCCGACCTCGCGGTCGTCGGCGCCGGTGTCGAGGCCTCCGCCAAGACCTCGCAGTCCGCGCTGGACGCGCAGAACAGGGCGGCCGTCGCGCTGCTGGCAGCCGTCCGCGCCCAGGGCGTCGCCGACCGGGACATCCGAACGGAGAGCGTCTCCCTCGATGCCGTCTACGACCACACGGGCGGCACCGCCCGTCTGACGGGCTACCAGGCCGCGCAGTCCTTCTCCGTCAAGGTGCGTGAGGTGACGAGGGTCGGCGCGGTCGTGCAGGCGGTCACCGATGCCGCCGGTGACGCCGGGCGGATCGGCTTCGTGGCCTTCGACGTCGCCGACCCCGCCCCGCTGCGGGCCGGCGCGCGGGAGGCCGCGCACGCCGACGCCCACGCCAAGGCCGAGCAGTACGCCCGCCTCAGCGGCCGCCGCCTGGGCCGTCTCGTCTCGCTCAGCGAGGACGCCTCCAGCTCCCCGCGCCCGGCGCAGCCGGCCGCGGACACCCCTGGGGCCGGCCTCGGCGGTATGCCCGTCGCGCCCGGCGAGATCCGCGCGACGGCGACCGTGACGGCGGTGTACGAGCTGGACTGAGCCGCCCGCCGGCCCGGACCGCGGGTCTGGCACCGGCCCGGACCGCGGGTCTGGCACCGGCCCGGACCGCGGGTCTGCCGCCGGCCCGGACCGCGGGTCCGGCCGAGACCCGGTCCGGCACCGTCGGCCGCGGACACCGGGGTGCCCGCCTCGGCGGTGCCCGACCCGGACCGGGCCACCGGCGGGTCGAGCCGTCGGAATGGGTCGAGCCGTCAGCATGGGTCGAGCCTCGGGTCGGGGTGGGCCTCGGGTCGGTATGGGCCTCGGTCGGGGGCGGGCCACCGCCCGGCGCTGCCCACGGACCGGGGTGCGTTTCGGGCCGGGGCGAGGCCGGGCGGGCCACCGGCCGGGTGGGTACCGGACGGGCCGGCTCGGAGGCGGGCAGGTCGGCAGGCGGGCAGGCCGGCCGACATGGTGGGATCCGGGTTCGGACCCGGACCCGGACCCGGTTCGGGTTCGGGGAGCCGGCCGGTTCCTCAGGGCTCCTGGGCGCTCAACGTCTCGGGGCCCAGGCCGAGTTCCCGGGCCAGCGCCTCGTCGACCCACTCCTGGGCCCGGGCCCGGGACACCGTTCCCGCGTAGGACGTCAGCTGTACGGCGAGTCCGTCGAGCAGGGCCGTCAGGCGCAGGGCCGTGCCGGCCGGGTCCGGGCACCGGAACTCGCCCGCGGCCACCCCCTCCGCGATCACTTCGGCGAGCGCCGCCTTCCACTCCCTGTCGAGATCCCGGGCGACGTCCCGCAGCGCGGGCTCGCGCAGCGACACCGCCCAGCCCTCGATCCACAGCCGCCAGCCCTTGGCCTGTCCCGTGGGCGCGTACCAGCGCACCGCCGACCGCAGCCGGCGCAGTGCCGTGGTGCGGCGGCCGACCAGCTTGCGCAGCCGCGCCAGGTCGCCCTCGGCCGCGTAGGCGAAGGCGTCGGCGACGAGCTTCTCCTTCGTCGAGAAGTGGTAGAGCACCAGGGCGTTGCTCACACCGAGGGCCGCGGCCACGTCGGCGATCCTGACCGCCGCCACGCCCCGCGCCTCGATCTGCTCGATGGCCGCCCGCAGCAGCTCCTCGCGCCGCTCGGCCACACTCAACCGGACCCTCACCACGCCGTCACCCTAATCCGTCGGCGCGGGCGCCGCCGGACCGGTCCGTCCCGACGGACGCTCACCGAGCGGGCCGGTACCGCCCGAAGCGTTCCGCGATCACCGGCAGCCGCTGCTCGGCGATCGTGTGCGCGGCGGCCCGGGGTGTCGTGCCGTCCGCCTCGGCGCGGGCCAGTACCAGTTCCACCAGGGCGCGCATCGAGCGCCGCGTGTACGCGAAGGCCTCCGCCGCGTCCGCGCCGATGTCGCCGAACAGCGTCCACCACCACCACGCGTTCGTCCCGGAGTTGACGACGACGTCCGGCAGCACGCTCACCCCGCGCGCGTGCAGCAGCTTCTCCGCCTCCGGCAGGACGGGCATGTTGGCCGCCTCGGCGATCCACCGGGCGCGGATCCGCTCCTGCTCCTCGACGCCGATCGCGTACGACACGGCGGCCGGCACCAGCACCTCCGCCTCCACCGAGAGCCAGGCGTCGCCCGGCAGCTCGAGATCGGTGGGGCGCAACACGGAGCGGTCCACGGTGCCGTGGGAGTCCCGCGCGGCGAGCAGCGCCTCCACGTCGAGTCCGGCCGGGTGGGCGATTGTGCCCTTGACGTCGGCGACGGCCACGACCGTCAGCCCCGCGCGCGTGAGGAAGCGCGCGGTGGCCCCGCCCATGGTGCCGAACCCCTGGAGGGCGACCCGTGTCCCGGCGTACGCCACCCCGGCCCGGTCGAGGGCGGTGAGCACGGACTCGGCGACCCCGCAGCCGCCGACCAGCTCGTCCAGGCCGATGCCGTCCACCTCGACGGCGAAGGCGGCGGCGAGCCGCCCGCGGGCGGCGAACTCGTCGTCCAGCAGCGGGTAGACCGCCTGCACGGACGACACCAGACCCGCTTCGGCGGCCGCCCGGTCGACCAGGTCCTGGGTCAGCCCCAGGTCCTCGCCGGTGGTCCAGCAGCTCTCCACATAGGGCCGCACCGCCCGCAGGTAGCGCACCAGCAGTCCGTACGCCTCCGGGTCCCGGGGATCACAGTCGATGCCGCCCTTGGCTCCGCCCAGGGGGACGTAGCGGGCTTCCGGGTCGTAGTGCAGCGCCTCCTTGAGGCTCATGCCGCGGGCGAGCCCGGTCACCTCCTCCAGGGTGCAGCCCGCCCGCATCCGCAGCCCGCCGCTGCACACGCCGCGCACGAGTCCGTCGACGACCAGGTGACCCTGGCGGCCGGTGACGTGGTCGGTCCAGGTGAGCGACAGGAAGGGGGCGGTCATACGGACTCCTCGACCGGCGGGCCGGTACGGCCGAAACGGCCGAAACGGCTGATACTGAACAGTGGGTCAGTATCGGAACGCGGGGACGTCGTGTCAAAACAGGCTCGCGGCGGAATGACCGGGGTGACCCCGGCGTTGTCGGAGCGGGCGACCATAATGGAATGCCTCAGCGACTTCCCTGGAGGTACCGTGTCCGGTTTCCGTTCCCTGAGCTCCGGGCTCCGCGCTCTACAGCCCGCGGCCTTCGGCGCGGATCCGAGCGGTGAGCGCCTGGCGCGCATCCGCAGATCGCCCCACTTCAAGGACGGTGTCTTCCAGAACCCCGGCGGCGTGGCGAGCACCCGGCCCTCGGGCTCGATGCTCGAGTTCGCCAAGGTCTTCTTCGACAGGGACCAGCGCCCCCGCCGTGCTCCCGCGGGCACCGTGCCGGTGCACCCCACGACCCTGGCCGACCTCGCCAAGCCGCCGGCGACGGGCCTGCGGCTGACCTGGATGGGGCACTCCAGCGTGCTCGCGGAGATCGACGGGCAGCGCGTGCTGTTCGACCCCGTCTGGGGCGAGCGCTGTTCCCCCTTTGCCTTCGCGGGACCCAAGAGGCTGCACCCGGTCCCGCTGCCGCTGGCCGCGCTGGGCCCGGTCGACGTCGTCGTCATCTCCCACGACCACTACGACCATCTGGACCTGCCCACGATCAAGGCGCTCGCGGACACGGACACCCTGTTCGCGGTGCCGCTCGGCGTCGGCTCCCACCTCGAACACTGGGGCGTGTCCGCCGACCGGCTGCGCGAGCTGGACTGGCACGAGGCGACGAAGGTCGGCGGACTCACCCTGACCGCCACCCCGGCCCGTCACTTCTGCGGCCGAGGGCTGCGCAACACCCAGCACACCCTGTGGGCCTCCTGGGTGGTCGCGGGCGAGGAGCACCGGATCTACCACAGCGGCGACACCGGCTACTTCGACGGCTTCGAGGCCATCGGCGCCGATCACGGGCCGTTCGACGCGACGATGATCCAGATCGGGGCCTACTCGGACTTCTGGCCCGACATCCACATGACCCCAGAGGAGGGCATGCGCGCCCACCTGGACCTCCAGGGCGGTCCCGGCGGAGTGATGCTGCCGATCCACTGGGGCACGTTCAACCTCGCCACCCACGCGTGGACCGACCCGGGGGAGGGCACCCTGGCCGCCGCCCGGGCCGTCGGCGCGCGGGCCGCCCTGCCCCGTCCCGGCGAGCCCTTCGAGCCCGGCGCCGAGACCGTCCCGGCCGAGCCGTGGTGGCGGGAGGTCGCACGCGCTCCGGTCGCCGGATGGCAGCCCCTGAACGCGACGGCAACCAAGGCCAAAGCCGATACCGAGAGTGACGAAAGTCGGGGTGTCGTCGAGGGCGGCGACGCACCGGAGGCGGTCCCGGCGGGCTGACCGAGGCCGGAGATGTTCGACCGTGCGGGCCGGGGAGCGAAAAGCTCCCCGGCCCGCACGGTCGTTTCTGGACCGTTCCTGACCAGGTCTGATCGGCATCCTTCCGTGTTGCTTGCCGGGTGGCGCGGGCTTATCGGTCTGTCGTGCGAAGCCTCATACCAGAGCGGGACGCTCGCCGGGTGACTTTGTCAACTGCCCATCGCACCTGACACGTTGCCGACTACTGTGAGTGGCCGTCGGGCGACAGCGGGCCGAATTCTTCGGCTCTCCCGACCGACGACCAGGCTCGACGGACCAGTACGAGGACACCGATGTCTCACCTCCGCGCACCCGCCGCACGTGCCGACCGCCGTGAGGGCGGGCGGCACGGGCGACCGGTCGCCCGCCCCGCACCGGCGCCGGCCGAGACACACATACGGCCCCAGTTGCTGCGGCTCGCCGTGCTCCCGCCGACCGCGGTCGCCCTCAGCGCCTGCGCGGTCGTCCTGTTCACCGTGCGCTCCTCCGGCGTCCGGCCCGGCGCGACCCTGTGGGCGGTCCTGGCCGGCGGCGTCGCGGTGACCGGCGTGGGCATCGTGGTCGCCGCCGTGGCCGCGGACCGCGCCGCCCGCTCCGTCAGCGACCGCGTCGCGGCCCTGCGCCGCGCCAGCGCGCGCGGCGAGGCGGACCTGCGGACCGTCATCGAGGCGCTGCGCCGCGGCGAGGTCCCGCCCCGGCGCACGTCGCGCGGCGGCCCACCCGGCGACGCCGACGACTTCGAGCTGCTCGCCGCCGACCTGTCCCGGGCCCGCGAGGGGGCCGTCACCGCCGTCGTACAGGCCGCGCAGCTGTCCAGCCAGGCCGGCAGCGAACAGAAGCTGGAGGTCTTCGTCAATCTCGCGCGGCGCCTTCAGTCCCTGGTGCACCGCGAGATCTCGATCCTCGACGAGCTGGAGAACGCGATCGAGGACCCCGACCTCCTCAAGGGCCTCTTCCACGTCGACCACCTCGCCACCCGTATCCGTCGGCACGCCGAGAACCTCGCCGTCCTCGGCGGGGCCGTCTCCCGGCGGCAGTGGAGCAACCCGGTCTCCATGACCGAGGTGCTGCGCTCCGCCATCGCCGAGGTCGAGCAGTACGCACGGGTCAAGCTCGTCCCGCCCATCGACGGCGAACTGCGCGGTCACGCCGTCGCCGACGTCATCCACCTGCTCGCCGAACTCGTCGAGAACGCCACGGTGTTCTCCGCCCCGCACACCCAGGTGCTGCTGCGTGCCAACCTCGTCACCTCCGGGCTCGCCGTCGAGGTCGAGGACCGCGGCCTCGGTATGCCCGTCGAGGAGCAGAGCAGGATGAACGCCCTGCTCGCCGACCCCGACCAGGTCAACGTCGGCCGGCTGCTCGCCGACGGCCGCATCGGCCTGTTCGTCGTCTCCCAGCTCGCCCGACGGCACGGCATCCGGGTCCGTCTCCAGAGCAACATCTACGGCGGCGTCCAGGCCGTCCTCGTCGTGCCGCAGGCGCTGCTGGGCTCCGCGCCGGCCCTCCCCGGGGCGGTGTCGCAGGGCCCGGACACCGACGGCGCCGGCCTGCCCCTCGCGCCCGCCGCACCCCCCGCCCCGGCCGCCCCGGTACGGCCGCCCCTGCCCCCCGCCCCGCAGTCCCGCAGCCCCCGGACACCCGGTCCCGCACAGCCGCACCACCCGCGGAACACCGCGGGAACGGGTCGGCCTGCGGGCCTCACGCACCCCCGGGAAGCGCAGGGCACGGGCGGCTCCCCGGCATCGTCCCCGCGGTCGGGTACCGATGGTGCCGGGCGGTCGTTCGTGCCGGTGCGGGTGGCGGACGGCGTCGTGCCCGCCGGTCCGCCGGCCGGGTCGCCGCAGGCGTGGGACGGCTCGGAGCCGGGGCGGACCCCGGCCTCGTCCCCGACGCAGGACACGCCCGGCTCCGGGGTGCCCCAGGCCGTCCCGGACCCGCAGGGTCACCCGAGCGGCTCCGGTCCCGTGCGGGCGGCCGGGCCGGCCCCGCACCTCGGTCACGCCCCCGCCGAGCCGGTCCCGCAGGGGCCGGGCGCACCCGCACCCCTGCCCGTCCGAGGCGCCCGCGCGGCACGGCCCAACCCGGGCGAGGCGGTGCCCGGCATCCGGCGCGGCGACCGGCCCGTCGTCGAGGAGCACGCGGGCATCGCGCCCACCCCGCGCGTCGGCACGGTGCGCGGCACCATGGGCAAGCCCCAACTGCCCCGCCGCCGCGCCCAGGAGCACCTCGTGCCCCAGCTGCGCGGCGGCCCGGCCCCGCGCCAGGACTCCGAGCAGCCCGCCGGTCACGACCCCGGCCTGATGGCGGCCTTCCAGCGCGGCATCGGCCTGGCCGAGGCCCAGCAGAGCCTGGAGGCGGACGTCCTGGACCCGGCGCCGTTCCGGCCGCCCGCCTCCGCCCCCCTCGACGTCCTGCTCGGCCCGGCCGCCCACCCGGAGCCGGAGCACGGCCGGCGCCCCGCAGGCCACGGCACGGTCGGCGGCGACGCCCCGGGCGAGGGTGCGGAAGAGGGCCGGCCGGTGCCGCTCCCCGCCGACGCCGACGTACGACCGCATCCGTCCCGCATACCGCAGGCGCGCCCCACGCCCGCCGCCGCGCCGCCCGAGGCGTACGGCCCGCGGGACGGGCTGGACCTGCACGGTCCCGACCGATCCACCGCCCGGCACGACGGGAGCGCACCAGCCGGATGAGCACTGTCACCCCCACCCCCGCCCCCGGCGCTCCCGCAGACCTTCGTACCCCAAGGAGTCGATCCACCATGGCGAGCGATGCGCCGACCGGCCAGGTATCCGATCTCGACTGGCTGATGAGCGGCCTCGTGCAGCGCGTACCGCACACCACGAGCGCGGTGCTGCTCTCCTGCGACGGGCTGGTGAAGTCGGTCCACGGCCTCGACCCCGACAGCGCCGACCACATGGCCGCCCTGGCCTCCGGCCTGTACTCCCTCGGCCGCAGCGCCGGCGTCCGGTTCGGCGACGGCGGGGACGTGCGGCAGGTCGTCGTCGAACTCGACTCGACGCTGCTGTTCGTCACCACCGCCGGCTCGGGCGCGTGTCTCGCGGTGCTCGCCGGCCGGGAGGCCGACGCGGCCGTGCTCGGCTACGAGATGTCGATGCTGGTCAAGAGCGTCCGGCCGTATCTCATGACCGCGCCCCGGCAGCACGCCGTCGAACCGTCGGTGATGGGGCCTTGAGCGTGGCGGCGGCCGGCGACGGGCCCTGGCTCGACGACGCGGCCGGGCGGCTGGTGCGCCCGTTCACGGTCAGCGGCGGCCGGACCAAGCCCAGCGTCGCCCTCGACCTCATGTCGCAGGTGATGGCCACCGGGGCGACCCCCCTCGGCTACCTCGGTCCCGAACACGCGACCGCGCTCCATCTGACCCGCGCACCCGTCTCGGTGGCCGAGATCGCGGCCCATCTGAAGCTGCCGGCGGCGGTCACCAAGGTGCTGCTGTCGGACCTCCTCGACTGCGGGGCGCTGACCACCAAGCCCCCCGAGTACCACCACATCCCCACCGACCGGGCCCTTCTGGAGGCAGTGCTCGATGGACTACGACGACAGCTCTGAGTACGACCGGTACGACGAGCACCGTGAGCACGGCGCCCCTGACGGCGGCGGCTCGGACCCCTTTCCCACGGCGCTGAAGATCCTGGTCGCGGGCGGTTTCGGGGTCGGCAAGACGACCTTCGTCGGCGCCGTGAGCGAGATCGCACCGCTCAGCACCGAGGAGCTGCTCACCACGGTCAGCGCCGCGACCGACAACCTCGACGGCATCGAGAACAAGGTCGAGACGACCGTCGCCATGGACTTCGGCCGCATCACCCTCGACCCGAGCCACGTCCTCTACCTGTTCGGCACGCCCGGCCAGGAGCGGTTCTGGTTCATGTGGGACGAACTCTCCGAGGGGGCCCTCGGCGCGGTCATCCTGGCCGACACCCGCCGCCTGGAGGAGTGCTTCGCGGCCGTCGACTTCTTCGAGGAACGCGGACTCGCCTTCATCATCGCCATCAACGAGTTCGACGGCTCCCACCGCTACAAGCCCGAGGAGGTGCGCGCCGCCATCGACCTCGCCCCGGACGTCCCCGTCGTGCGCTGCGACGCCCGTATCTCCGCGTCCGGTGTCCAGACCCTGCTCACCCTCGTCAAACACCTCATCGCCCACGCACCGGCCGCACCCCAGCCGAGCCGCGGCGCCCACATGTGATCCCCGCAACCGACGCCCCGGAGCCGCATATGACGTACGTCCACAGCGACGGAAGCCGGACATGAGCTACGACCCGCCGCGCCCGGCCGGTCGTCTGCTGCTCACGCCGGAGGACAGGGAAGCTCCCGCCCGCGCCCGCAGGCTGCGCCGACTCGGCCTCGGGGGACAGCCGGAGCCCGCCCTGGACGCCTTCGCGGACCGTCTGGCCGAGGTGGCCGGAGCGCCGTACGCCATGGTCAACTTCCTCGACGAGGAACGGCAGTTCTTCGCCGGGCTGCACACCCCGGAGGGCGGCCGGGCCGCGCGCGGCGGCAAGCCCGAGGTGGGCCGCCGGCTGCCCCGCGACTACGGCTACTGCCCCCATGTCGTCGTGCGGCGCAAGGCGCTGGTGCTGGAGGACGTGGGCGACTACCCGCGCTTCGCGGGCAACCCGGTCGTCGACGAGTACGGCATCCGCTCCTACCTGGGCGCCCCGCTCATCGACACGAGCGGCATGGTGCTGGGCACCGTGTGCGTCGCCGACCTCACGCCCCGGCCCTGGGGGAAGGCCGGACTGGAGACCATCAAGTCGACGGCCGCCGAACTCGCCGGACAGCTGCAGCGGCGGGAGGCCGGCGGGTTCCCGGCGCCGTGAGGCCGGCCGGTCAGGGGGCCCGCCAGATGTTGTCGAAGGCCGCGTCCTCGATGGACCGCCGCTGCCGTACGGCCTCGAGTTCCGCCGTCGCGTCGCCGACCGCCGCCAGGACCGTCACGACCGTGTCGCCGGGGAGGTCCGGGAAGCCCTCGGCGGGCTCCTCGCGCAGACCCACGGCGGCGGCCAGCGCGGCGAGGACCGGCTCGTCCGCCTCCCAGCGCCCGGTGGCGTGGCGACGGGCCGGTGAGTCGAGCGGCTCCGTCCCCGCGGACCGGAAGGGGAGCCGGCCGTGGCGTGGCCGGCCGACCAGCCCGTCCGCCTCGAGACGGGCGGAATAGGCGGCGGCCAGGCCGCTGCCGCGGCGCCACAGCCAGTCCTCGACCGACTCGTACGGCGTCGCCCGCACGAGTGACGCCGCGGCTTCGGCGAGAAGGCGGTCGTCCGGTGCCGGCGCCGGGCCGGGCACGAGGAGATCGCCGTCGAGGGAGACCGCTCCGGTCCCGACGAGATCGATCACCTCGGCGCCCGCGAGGGCGAGCGACAGTTCGCCCTGCGCGACGGGGCGTACGGGCGCCACGTCCATCGCGACGAGCATCAGGTCCCGTGCTGTGGTCATCGAAGACTCCACGTCAGTCGGCCGGCCTTGCGAGGGTTGCGGTCCAGGGTGGCACGCCCCACCGTGGTGTGCGGGAAGCCGGTCCGGGCGGGCGGGGCCACCCGTGTGAAGCGGAGCTGTGGCGGCGCTTAAGAAAAGCTCGATGGACCGGGCCGGGTGAAGTGCGGCAGATTGCTGGGCGAATCCACATGTCTTCCCGGATGCGGGGCCCTTCGGGCTGCCCGTGCCCGGGCCTCATCACAGGAGCCGTAGCGTGAAGGCGCTGGTCAAGGAGAAGGCGGAGCCCGGACTGTGGCTCGCGGACGTCCCCGAGCCGGCGGTCGGGCCCGGCGACGTGCTGATCAGGGTGCTGCGCACCGGGATCTGCGGCACCGATCTGCACATCCGGTCCTGGGACGGCTGGGCGCGGCAGACGATCCGCACCCCGCTCGTGCTCGGGCACGAGTTCGTCGGCGAGGTCGTCGGCACCGGCCGTGACGTCGCCGACATCCAGGTGGGGGACCGGGTCAGCGGCGAGGGGCACCTCGTCTGCGGCAAGTGCCGCAACTGTCTCGCCGGGCGCCGCCATCTGTGCCGGGCCACCGTCGGGCTCGGCGTCGGCCGCGACGGCGCCTTCGCCGAGTACGTCGCCCTGCCCGCGTCCAACGTGTGGGTGCACCGGGTGCCGGTGGACCTCGACGTGGCGGCGATCTTCGACCCGTTCGGCAACGCCGTGCACACCGCGCTGTCCTTCCCGCTCGTCGGCGAGGACGTCCTGATCACCGGCGCCGGACCGATCGGACTGATGGCCGCCGCCGTCGCCCGGCACGCGGGCGCCCGCAACGTCGTCGTCACCGACGTCAGCGAGGAGCGGCTGGAGCTGGCCCGCAAGATCGGTGCGAGCCTCGCGCTGAACGTGTCGCAGGCGTCGATCGCCGACGGGCAGCGTGAGCTGGGGCTGCGCGAGGGCTTCGACATCGGCCTGGAGATGTCCGGCCGGCCCGCGGCGCTGCGCGACATGATCGCCAACATGACGCACGGCGGCCGGATCGCGATGCTGGGGCTGCCCGCCGAGGAGTTCCCCGTCGACTGGGCCCGGATCGTCACCTCGATGATCACGATCAAGGGCATCTACGGCCGCGAGATGTTCGAGACCTGGTACGCGATGTCGGTGCTGCTGGAGGGCGGCCTCGACCTCGCCCCCGTGATCACCGGCCGGTACGGCTTCCGCGACTTCGAGGCGGCCTTCGCCGACGCGGAGAGCGGCCGCGGCGGCAAGGTCATCCTCGACTGGACCGCGTAAGCCGTCCGTATTCCTTAGGAGCTTCTTCCATGTTCGACTCCGTGCGCGACGATCTGCGCGCCACCCTCGACGAGATCCGTGCCGCCGGTCTGCACAAGCCCGAGCGGGTCATCGGCAGCCCGCAGTCGGCGACGGTCGCCGTGACCTCGGGCGGCCGGCCCGGCGAGGTCCTGAACTTCTGCGCCAACAACTACCTCGGCCTCGCCGACCATCCCGAGGTCGTCGCCGCCGCCCACGAGGCCCTCGACCGCTGGGGCTACGGCATGGCCTCGGTCCGCTTCATCTGCGGGACGCAGGAGGTGCACAAGGAGCTGGAGGCCCGGCTCTCGGCCTTCCTCGGCCAGGAGGACACGATCCTGTACTCCTCCTGCTTCGACGCGAACGGCGGTGTCTTCGAGACGCTTCTCGGCCCCGAGGACGCGGTGATCTCCGACGCTCTCAACCACGCCTCGATCATCGACGGCATCCGGCTGTCCAAGGCCCGCCGGTTCCGCTACGCCAACCGTGATCTGGCGGACCTGGAAAGGCAGTTGAAGGACGCGTCCGACGCGCGGCGCCGACTGGTCGTGACCGACGGCGTCTTCTCCATGGACGGCTATGTGGCACCCCTCGCCGAGATCTGCGACCTCGCCGAGCGCTACGACGCCATGGTCATGGTCGACGACTCGCACGCGGTCGGCTTCGTCGGCCCCGGCGGCCGCGGCACGCCCGAGCTGCACGGGGTGATGGACCGGGTCGACATCATCACCGGCACCCTGGGCAAGGCGCTGGGCGGCGCGTCGGGCGGCTATGTGGCCGCCCGGGCGGAGATCGTCGCCCTGCTCCGCCAGCGCTCCCGCCCGTACCTCTTCTCCAACACCCTCGCCCCGGTCATCGCCGCCGCCTCGCTGAAGGTCCTCGACCTGCTGGAGGCGGCCGACGACCTGCGGGTGCGGCTCGCCGAGAACACCGCGCTGTTCCGCCGCCGGATGACGGACGAGGGCTTCGACATCCTGCCCGGCGACCACGCCATCGCGCCCGTGATGATCGGCGACGCGGCGAAGGCGGCCCGGCTGGCCGAACTGCTGCTGGAGCGCGGTGTGTACGTGATCGGCTTCTCCTACCCGGTCGTCCCGCAGGACCGGGCCCGCATCCGGGTCCAGCTGTCCGCCGCGCACTCCACGGACGACGTCAACCGCGCGGTCGACGCCTTCATCGCGGCGCGGGCCGAGCTGGAAGCCGCCTGAGCCGGAAGCCGCCTGAGCCGGAAGCCGCCTGAGCCGGAGCCGGTCGGGGCCGGAAGCCGCCTGAGCCGGAGCCGGTCGGGGCCGGAAGCCGCCTGAGCCGGAGCCGGTCGGGGCCGGAAGCGGTCCGGCGCCCGGAGCAGTCCGGGCGCCTGAAGCGGTCGTGTGGGGCAGGAAGCCCCCTTGGCTGGAGGTCCGGCTCGGCTGGAGGTCCGGGCCGGCTGGAGGTCCGGGCCGGCTGGAGGTCCGGGCCGGAGGCGGTCAGGGCCGGAGGCGGTCCGAAGGGCTCGGACATATTGCGATAATCGATCCATGATCGAAGCGCGGCGGCTCCACATCCTCCGTGCGGTGGCCGACCACCGCACGGTGACCGCGGCTGCCGCCGCGCTGTACCTCACCCCGTCCGCCGTCTCCCAGCAGCTGACGGCCCTGGAGCAGGAGACCGGCCACCGGCTGGTCGAGCGCGGCGCCAAGGGCGTACGGCTCACGCCGGCCGGCGAGATCCTGCTCGCCCACACCAACGCCGTCCTCGCCCAGCTGGAGCGGGCCGAGGCGGAACTGGCCGCCTACAGCTCCGGCGCGGCCGGCACGGTCACCGTCGCCGCCTTCGCGACAGGAATCGCCCTGGTCGTGGCGCCCGCGGTGGCCCGGCTGGCCGGTACCGCCCCGGGGATCCGGATCCGCGTCCAGGACGCCGAGGGCGACGCCAGCCTGCCGATGGTGCTCGACCGGCAGGTCGATGTCGCGGTGGCCGTCGAGTACCGCGGGGCCCCGGCCGCCGACGACCCGAGGCTCGCGCACGTCCCGCTCTACGCCGAGCCCTTCGACGCGGTCGTCCCGGTCAGTCACCGTCTCGCCGACGCCCCCGAGGTGCCGCTCGCCGAACTGGCCAAGGACCCGTGGATCGGTCCCTACCCGGGCAACCCCTGCCATGACGTGGTCGTCCTGGCCTGCGAGACCGCCGGCTTCCAGCCCCGTCTGGAGCACTCCTCGGACGACTTCCGCGCGGTCGTCGCCCTGGCCTCGGCGGACGCGGGGGTGGCGCTCGTCCCGCGTTCGGCGCTGCGCGGCATGGACCTCACGGGCGTGGTCGTACGGCCGGTCGACGGGGTGGCGCCGACCCGGAGGGTCTTCGCGGCCGTCCGCCGGGGAGCGGAGGGCCATCCGCTGATCCGGCCGGTGCTGGAGGCGCTCGGCGAGGTCGCCCCGGTGTGAGCCTTCCGTAACAGCGCCGTCTCATATACGGGATAGATTCCCGGATATGAGACACGAGACAGGCGGGACGGAGACGGTCGGGTCGCCGGACCCCGTCGATGTGCGGATCGCCGGACGGCTGGCCGAGTTGCGGGCCGAACGCGGCTGGTCCCTGGGGGAGTTGGCGGACCGCTGCGGGGTGAGCCGGTCCACCCTCTCGCGGGCCGAGCGGGCGGAGATCAGTCCGACCGCCGCGCTGCTCAACCGTCTCTGCCACGTCTACGGGCGGACCATGTCCCGGCTGCTCAGCGAGGTGGAGGCGGAGCCCGCGCCGCTGGTGCGCGCCGACGAGCAGCCGGTGTGGGAGGACCGGGCCTCCGGCTTCGTCCGTCGCTCCGTGTCGCCGCCGCACCCCGCGCTGCGCGGCGAACTGGTCGAGGGCCGGCTCGCCGTGGGCGCCGACATCGCCTACGACCGGCCGCCCGTGGCGGGCCTGGAACAGCACATCTGGGTGCTGGAGGGCGCTCTCGAGGTGACGGCCGAGGACACCGGGCACCGGCTCGGCGCCGGGGACTGCCTGCGCCTGCGGGTGTGGGGCCCGACCCGGTTCCGGTGCGCGGGCGACGCGGACGTGCGGTACGTGCTCGCGGTGGTGCTGCCATGACCGTGACCCGGCTCGACGCCCCCCGACTGCGCGCCCGCACGGCCGAGTTGGCCGACCTGCTCATCGACGCGGTGCACGACGGCGCCTCGCTCGGCTTCCTCGCCCCGCTCGACCGGGCGGCGGCCGAAGCCTGGTGGGAGGAACGTGCGGAGGGCGTGGCCGCCGGGCGGCTCGCGGTCTGGACGGCGCAGGACGGGGACAGCGTCGTCGGCACCGTCGGCCTGGCCTTCCCCGACAAACCCAACAGCCGCCACCGCGCCGAGCTCGTCAAACTGATCGTCCACCGGGACGCCCGCGGGAAGGGGCTCGGCCGCACTCTCCTGACCGCCGCGGAGGAGAGCGCCGTCGCGGCCGGTGTCACCCTGCTGCACCTGGACACCGAGACCGACAGCCCCGCCGAACACCTCTACCGCACCGCCGGGTGGACCAGGGCCGGGGTGATCCCGGACTACGCGGCGAGCCCGGCCGGGCTCCTGCGCCCGACCACCCTGTACTACAAGCAGGTCGCCGTGGGGTGACTGTCAGTGGCAGCGGCTACGGTGCGGAGCATGCCGGACGCCGAAGACGTACGCCGTATCGCCCTGTCCCTGCCGGACACCACGGAGAAGATCTCCTGGAACATGCCCACCTTCCGGGTCGCGGGGAAGATGTTCGCCACCCTGCCCGAGGAGGAGACCTCCCTCGCCGTGCGCTGCCCCAAGGAGGAGCGCGACGAACTGGTGCTCGCCGAGCCCGGGAAGTTCTGGATCGCCGGCCACGAGGCCCAGTTCGCCTGGGTGCGGGCCCGCCTCGCCGCCCTGGAGGACGAGGACGAGCTGCGGGACATCCTCGCCGACTCGTGGCGCCAGGCGGCCCCGACGCGGCTGCTGGACGCGTACCCGGAACTGGGGGCGACCTCGAGGGACTGACGGTGCCCGGCGGCCGGGGCGCGGGAAACGGGTGCGCGACCATCGACCCGAGTGCGGTATGGTTTCCATGCGTGTTCGGCCAGGGGAAAGCCCAGGTCAGACGGGCAACGGGACGTGGCGCAGCTTGGTAGCGCACTTGACTGGGGGTCAAGGGGTCGCAGGTTCAAATCCTGTCGTCCCGACCAGCTTCATCGCAGGTCGGAAGGTCGTTTCCACGAGAACGTGGAAGCGGCCTTCGTCGTTTCCCCCACAGCGAGACACCGGGGCGTCCGATGACGAGCCCCCGCTGCTGGTACTGCCGGGTGCTGTCGGCGCCGTCCGTGCCGTCTCTGCCGTCTCTGCTGTCTCTGCTGTGAGTCGTCCGGACTACCTGTGGATTCGCCCAACCCCGAGTGACGCCCCGCGGGCCCGCTGCCAGGATGAGGCGCCATGACCGCAGGGCACGGCAAGGCCGGCAAGCACCGCAGACCCCACGACACCGCCAAGGCCGAGAGGCACCGGACACCGCACGGATCGGGACGCGCGAAGCGGACCGGCAAGGCGGCACCGGCCGACGAGTCGACCACCGCGCTGGCGCTCGCAGCGCGGGGCGGTGACGCGGCGGCCGTCGAGGGCTTCGTGCGCGCCCTGCACCACGACGTGGTCCGGTACGTGGCCCATCTGAGCGCCGACCCGCAGGCGGCGGACGATCTAGCCCAGGACACGTTCCTGCGGGCGCTGAGCGGACTGCACCGGTTCGAGGGACGTTCCTCGGCGCGGGCGTGGCTGCTGTCCATCGCGCGCCGGGCGGTGATGGACAGCTTCCGGTCCGCCGCCGTCCGGCCGCGCCTGTCGGACCTGGCCGACTGGCAGACGGCCGTCGAACTGGCCCAGCCGCGCGGCCTGCCCGGCTTCGACGACGGTGTCGTCCTGCTGGACCTGCTGGCCGCGCTGCCGGAGGACCGGCGGGAGGCGTTCGTGCTGACCCAGCTGCTGGGGCTGCCCTACGCGGAGGCGGCCGAGGTGAGCGACTGCCCGGTCGGCACCGTCCGCTCGCGGGTGGCCCGCGCCCGCGCCACCCTGGCCGGCCTGCTCGCCGAGGCGGGCGGCCCCGCGGTCACCGCAGCCCCGGCAGCCCCCGCAACTCGTCGACCTTCGTCAGCTTCGCGAGACCGAGATAGACCAGGACGAGGGTGACGCAGCCGGCCGCCAGGGCGGTCGCGTCCGCCAGGGTGCCGCCGCCCAGCGCGCCCGCGCAACCGCCGTGCATGCAAGGGTGGTTGGGGTGTGCGGGAGTTATCTGCGGCTGCGGCTGCGGCTGCGTACGCGCTTTGCGCGTTGTGGGCTGATGAACTGGAGTTCCAGGGTGGCCGGTGGTGCCGCGATTCCCGGGCCGCCGGCCGTCGCCCAGGTCAGGATCTCGTCGGTGCAGTCGTCGTCCATGGCGAAGCCGACCCAGGTGGCCCGGCCGCCGGCCCGGCGTCCGTCGGCCGAGGGCTGGACCACGATCACGTTGGCCTGGTCGCAGGGGCCGAGGCAGTCCGTCGTACGGACCTCGAAGGCGCCGGCGGAGTC
The DNA here is from genome assembly GCF_040295245.1 of Streptomyces sp. NPDC002884. Lineage (NCBI taxonomy): Bacteria > Bacillati > Actinomycetota > Actinomycetes > Kitasatosporales > Streptomycetaceae > Streptomyces > Streptomyces sp. NPDC002884. Next base: position 414,146 of record NZ_JBEOVB010000006.1, read on the forward strand.
GGCGGCGGCCGCCCGCAGCCGCTCCAGCTGCCAGTCGTGGTCGTAGCCGGGGTGTTTGCCGGCGTCGCCGCAGCAGCAGCCCCTGCACACCACGAGTGTGCAGGGACGGCTGCGGGCGGCGCCGACCAGGGCGCGACGGCCGGTCGGCGCGGGTATCACGCTCAGGAGGCCGAGAGGCCGACGTGGGCCAGGGCCTGCCGCAGCAGGAACCCGTGCCCGCCCGGCATCTCGCTCTGCACCGCGAGCGACGCGGCCTCCTGCGGGCTGAACCACACCAGGTCCAGCGCGTCCTGGCGGGGACGGCAGTCGCCGGTCACCGGCACGATGTAGGCCAGCGACACCGCGTGCTGACGGGGGTCGTGGTACGGGGTGACGCCCTGCGTGGGGAAGTACTCCGCCACCGTGAACGGCTGGAGCGAGGTCGGTACCCGGGGCAGTGCCACCGGGCCGAGGTCCTTCTCCAGGTGGCGCAGCAGGGCGTCGCGGACGCGCTCGTGGTGCAGGACCCGGCCGGAGACCAGGGTCCGGTTGACGTTGCCGTCCGGCCCCATCCGCAGCAGCAGGCCGACGCTGGTGACTTCGCCGCTGTCGTCGACGCGCACGGGCACGGCCTCGACGTACAGGATCGGCATACGGGCGCGTGCCATCTCGAGCTCGTCGGAGGTCAGCCAACCCGGCGTGGTTTCGGTCAAGTCAGACATTGCTTGATCATACTTTCAGTGTCCGTCGGGAAGCCGGTAGACCCGGCGGGCGTTGTCGGCTCCGGCCCAGCGTGCCAGGCGCAGCGCGTCGGGCAGGCCCAGTTCGTCGGCGTCCACCCGGTCCTGGAGCAGATCCCCCAGTCCCCTGCGGAACGCCAGCGCGCCGAGCCCGTAGAACTCCGCCACACCATAGGCGTCCGAGCTGTACAGCAGTTTGCGGAACGGTGTGATCTCCAGCGCCTCCTCCAGGACCGTCCGCGCTCGTGGCGGACCCACATGATGCAGGGTGAGCCCCACATCCAGGTAGACCTGCTCGAACACCGCGGCCAGATAGGCGGCCTGCCGCTGGTAGGGCCAGCAGTGCAGGAGCAGCACCGGGATGGTGCCCGCCGTCAGGTGCAGCCAGTCCGTGAGACGGCTCGGGTCCACCCGGTGCAGCCGGATGTCGTTGTCGCCGAAGCCGGTGTGCAGCTGGAGGGGGAGACCCAGGTCGACGGCCGTCCACAGCAGGTGCCGGACCAGGACCGGGTCCGCCAGCCGTCCGCCGCCCACCAGCCAGCGCCGCGCGGCCCGGGTGACGTCGGCGTCCGGGGGCCGGGCCGGGTCGAGGTCGAAGCCGGTCCGGTAGGCGGCCACCGACTTGACCGCCACCACCCCCGGCCGCCGTACCGCGTCCAGGGCGGCCGCCCGGAACGCGTCGGCGTACCCGTCGGCCTCGACACCCCGGCCGGCCACGGCCTCCGCGACGGACTCCAGCCGGACGACCTCGCGGGCGAGGGCCCGTCCGCCGGCTCCGGCCAGCCCGGCCAGCTCGGCGGGCGTGGTGATGCGGTGCGGGGCGAACCCGGTGTCGACGCAGAACACGCCGGTCCGGGCGGCGGCGAGGAAGCGCCGGTTCACCTCCCGTGGGCCCAGTTCGGCGCGCCGGGCCAGGTAGACGTCGGCCGGGGCGTGCCGCTCCAGGTCGAGCAGCGGCGCGCAGTGGCGGCGTACGGCGACCCCGGCGGGCGTGTCGAAGGCCGAGAAGCCGGGCCACCGGTCGCCCTCGGTGAGCAGCTCCTCGAAGCCCGGCCGGTCCAGGAGGTCGACGACGACGCCGTGACAGTGGTGGTCCACCAGCTCCAGCTCGGCGAGCGCCTCGTGGACCGGTCCGGCGGTCATCTCAGTACTTCCAGCGGTAGGCCGCGGCCACCCGCTCGTCGTCGAGCCCGTCGACGGCGTCGATCTCGCCCTGCCGTACGGCGCTCACCGCGTCGGCGAGGACCGGGCCGAGCGCGGTCCGCAGCACCTCGTCCGCGCGGAACTCGGCGAGGGCCCCGGCTAGCGAGGTCGGCAGCCGGCGCACACCCCGGGCGGCGGCCTCCCCGGCGCCGAGCAGGGCCGGGTCCCCGGTCGTCTCCTCGGGCAGCGCGGCGCCCGACGCGAGCCCGGCCAGCCCGGCGGCGATCAGGCAGCCGAGGGCGAGGTACGGGTTGGCGGCCAGGTCGACCGGCTTGATCTCCAGATTCGCCTGCTCCGCCCGCCGGCCCGCCGTACCGCGCACCAGGCGCAGCGCGCACTCGCGGGTCTCCAGGCCCCAGGCGGTGAACACCCCGGCCCACTGGGACGGCTTGAGGCGCAGACGGCTCGCCGGGCTGGGCGCGGTCACCGCCGTGAGGGCCGGGAGCCGGGCCAGCACTCCGGCCGCGAACGCCTCGGCGTCGGCCGTCATGCCGTGCCGCCGCACTCCGCCCGTGTGCAGGTTCAAGCCGTCCCGCCAGGCGGAGAGATGGACGTGCCCGCCGTTGCCGACCCCTTCCGCCACGACGGCGGGGGAGAAGGACACCCGCAGGCCGTGGCGCCGGGCCAGCGCGCGGATCGTCTGGCGGACGAGGACGCTGCGGTCGGCCGCCGCCACCGGGTCGAGCGCGCCCACGGAGATCTCGAACTGGCCGGGCGCGTACTCGGGATGGATCTGTTCGACGTCCACGCCCTGCGCCGCGCAGGCGGCCAGCAGCTCGGCGGTGTACTCGCTCAGCTCGATCTGCCGGGTCGCCCCGTACGCCGGTCCCGTGGCCGCCGGCACGAACTCGCCCACGGGCGCCGAGTCCAGGCCGACGGACCACTCGATCTCGATGCCCGCCTTGAAGACGAGACCGTGCTCGTGGGCCGCGTCCGCGACGACGCGGCGCAGAAAGGTGCGGGAGCAGCCGGGGTGCCGTTCGCCGTCCTGGGTGACGCGGTCGACCGGCGCCCAGGCCCAGCCGGGCTGCCCGGCCAGGGCCACGAGCCGGTCGAGGTCCGGGTAGAGGCGCAGGTCGCCGTCCGGGGAGCCCAGCACGTCGGTCGCCACGATGTGGTCGTTCGCCAGGAACGTGTCGAACACCGGCGACATCCCGACGCCCCAGGCCGCCGCCGAGGCCAGCCCGGCCGTGGGGATCGTCTTCACCCGGCCGATGCCCGCCGTGTCGACGTAGCCCAGGACGATCCCGTGCACGCCTCTCGCCGACAGCTCGCCGCCGAGCGCGTGGGCCCGTTCGACCTCTCCGGGACGCCCACCGGGTACGGGATCGGCAAGGGTGGTCATACGTCCTCCACGGTCGGTACGTCCGGTGCGTGCCGTACGTCCGTCAGGGTTTCACGGCCACCGCGCCGTACTGCGGCACCACCGCGAGGGAGTCGGCCTCGCCGCGCCAGCGCGAGCAGGACACCAGGCCCGGCTCCAGCAGTTCCAGGTCCTCGAAGAACGCGGAGATCTCCTCGCCGCCGCGTGCGGTGATCGGCGGGGTGGCGTTCTCGTTCCAGAACTTCATCGCCGGGATCTGGCCCTCGCCGCCCACCTCGCTGTCGTGGGTGGGGTGCGTCAGGACCAGGAAGCTGCCGGAGGGGACGTCGGCCATGACCTTGCGGACGATGTCCCGGGCCGCCTCGAAGTCCAGGACGAAGTTCAGGATGCCGAGCATCATCACCGCGACCGGGCGGGTGAAGTCCAGGGTGCCCGCCGCGCGTTCGAGGATCTGGGCCGGGTCGTGCACATCGGCGTCGATGTAGTCGGTGACGCCGGCGGCGGTGCCGGTCAGCAGCGTACGGGCGTGCGCCAGCACGATGGGGTCGTTGTCGACGTACACGATCCGCGACTCGGGCGCGATGCGCTGCGCGATCTCGTGGGTGTTGTCGGCCGTCGGCAGTCCGGTGCCGATGTCGAGGAACTGCCGCACCCCGCGCTCCTCGGTGAGGAACCGCACCGCCTGTCCCAGGAACCAGCGGTCCGCGCGCGCGATCTCCCGGATGAGCGGGAACATCCCGGCGACATGCTCGCCGACCCGCTGGTCGACCTCGTAGTTGTCCTTGCCGCCGATCCAGTAGTTCCAGACCCGCGCGTTGTGCGCCACGCTGGTGTCCAGCCGTGCCGACCCGCTCACCCGACCGCTCCCTCTCACGTCCTGCCCGCGTCCCGGGCCTCTGCCCGCCATTGTGCCGCCGGATGATCACCGTTGTCCCCGGTAGGGTGAAAATCCGGTGATCCCGTACAGGAAGCAGGCCATGCCCTACTCGCACGCCCCCAGCCCGACCTCGTCCGCGTCCCCGGCGGGTCCCGTCGACATCCGGCTGGTCGTCACCGACATGGACGGAACGCTGCTCGACGACGACAAGAAGGTGCCCGAGGGCCTGTGGGAGACGCTGGCGCGGCTGCGGGAGCGCGGGGTGCTCTTCACCCCGGCGAGCGGGCGCCAGTACGCCACCCTGGCCGCGGAGTTCGCCGAGGTCGCCGACGGCATGGTGTTCATAGCGGAGAACGGCACCTATGTGGTGCGCGACGGGGAGGAGCTGAGCTCCGATCCGCTGGCGCCGGGCGTGGTCGCGCGGGTGATGGACGCCGTACGGGGGCTCACGGCCGACGGCGTCGACGTCGGCGCCGTCGTCTGCGGGAAGCGGTCCGCCTACGTCGAGCGGGCCGACGAGGCCTTCCTTGCCGAGGTCGGCCGGTACTACGTGCGGCACCGGGTCGTCGAGGACGTCACCGCCGTCGACGACGACATCATCAAGGTCGCCCTCTTCGACTTCGGGTCCGCCGAGCGGACCACCGCACCGGCGCTCGCGCCCTTCGCCCGCACCCATCAGGTCGTCGTCTCCGGTGAGCACTGGGTCGACGTCATGAACCGCACCGCCAACAAGGGCGCCGCGCTGCGCGCCCTCCAGCGGGAGCTGGGCATCACGCCCGCGCAGACCATGGTGTTCGGCGACTACCTCAACGACCTGGAGATGCTGGACGCCGCCGACTGGTCGTTCGCCATGGCCAACGCCCACCCGGAGGTCGTCCGCCGGGCCCGCCATCTCGCGCCCTCCAACAACGACAACGGGGTCCTGCGCACCGTCGCGCGTCTGCTGGACCTCTGACGGACCACGGACCACAGATCACCGACCACGGATCTCTGCCTCCGGCGCTCCGGCTCTTTGGTGCTCCGGACGGTGAAGCCCGGCCGATCGCGCTCGTCGGCTGCGGACGGCGGGACCGCTCTCCTAGGCTGCGACCTATGACCGAACCGGCAGTTGTCGCCCGCCTGACCCGCGAGATCACCTCGGGACTCGAACCCGGCGGCCTGGCGGACTTCTACCAGGATTTGCACCGCCACCCCGAGCTGTCCTTCCAGGAACACCGCACCGCCGCGAAGCTGGCCCTGCGGCTGCGCGCGGCCGGGTACGAGGTGACGGAGGGGGTGGCCCGCACCGGCGTCGTCGGGGTGCTCGCGAACGGCGACGGGCCCGTGGTGTGGCTGCGCGGTGACATGGACGCGCTGCCCGTGCGCGAGGCGACCGGGCTGCCGTACGCCTCGACCGTCGACGGGCTGATGCATGCCTGCGGTCACGATCTGCACGTCACCTGGCTGGCGGCGGCCGCCGAGGCGCTCGCCGGCGCCCGTGAGGCCTGGTCCGGGACGCTCGTCGTGGTCGGGCAGCCCGCGGAGGAGGCCGGGGGCGGCGCGGCGGCGATGGTCGCCGACGGGATCCACGCCCGTTTCCCGCGCCCGGACGTGCTGTTCGGCCAGCACGCGGCGCCCGGGCTCGCCGGGTTCTACCCGCACACGCCCGGCCTGACGCTGTCGGCCTCGGACGACGTCGACGTCGTCGTGCACGGTGTGGGCGGGCACGGTTCACGGCCCGAGTCGACCGTCGATCCGGTGGTGACGGCCGCGTACATCGTGACCAGGCTCCAGACCGTGGTCGCGCGCGAGGTCGCGGCGAGGGAGTCGGTGGTGCTGACCGTGGGGAGTTTCCACGCCGGGACGAGTTCCAACATCATCCCCGCCGAGGCCCGGCTCGCGCTGAACCTGCGCACCCAGGACGTCCGGGTGCGGGAGCGGGTCCTCGCCGCGGTCCGGCGGGTCGTCGAGGGGGAGTGCGCCGCCGCGGGCTGCCCGGTCCCGCCCGAGGTCACGGTCCGCCCAGGGTGCCCGAACACCGTCAACGACGCCGCCCTGGACGGGGAGATCGCCGCCGTGCACCGTGAACTCTTCGGCGAGCACACGGTGTTCGACTTCGGACAGGCGCTGGGCAGCGAGGACTTCTCCCTGCTCGCCCCGGCGGGCGTGCCGTACGACTACTGGTACGTGACCTCGACCCCGGCGGCCGTGTGGGAGGCGGCGCCGGGGGAGGAGCTGCGGGAGAAGTTCGAGGGGGTGCCGGGGAACCACAGCCCGTTGTTCGCGCCGGACCTGTCCGTGCTGGTGCCGGGAGTGCGCACGCTGGTGTCGGCGGCGCTCTCCCGGCTCACCGGCTGAGACGGCTGAGGCGTGGGCTGCGGCTGCGGCGCGGGCGGCCCGCGCGGGGCCTCGGGGCCAGAGCGGATCGTGGCCGATCGTCGTCCGCATCGGATCCGAACGCGTCGGTCATGACGGGGCCCCCGCTCCGGTCAGTGCTCGCGCGGCCAGTTCTCCGCCTCGAACATCCACCGCTGCTTCTCCAGCTCGGCGGTGATGCCGATCAGCAGGTCCTGGGTGACCGGATCCGCTTCCTCGGTCGCCGTGATCCGCTCCCGCAGCCGTCCGATGGCCGCCCCGAGGGTGTCCGCGATGAGCTGGACGACGTCCTCGTCGCGCAGCCAGCCGTCCTTCGGGGACGGCAGGGTGAACGCCGAGGCGATCGTCTCCGGGCGGCCGTCGGGCGGCAGACCCAGCGCCGCCGCGCGCTCCGCGACCGTGTCGGAGTACGAACGGGCCGTCGCGACCACCTCGTCGAGCTGGAGGTGGATCGAGCGGAACCGGGGCCCCACGATGTTCCAGTGCGCCTGCTTCCCGATCAGGGAGAGGCCCAGGAGATCCACGAGGGTGGTCTGCAACGCGTCGAAGGTGACCTGGCGGGCCGGTTCGGGCAGGGGGCTCTTCACGACAGTCATGCGGTGCTCCTTGTCGTCGCGTCGTTTCTGGCGATACGGAGCAGTTCCGCGCGTTCCTCCTCGCCGGTCCCGCCCCACACGCCCGAGGTCCGTCCGATCGCGAACGCGTAGGACAGGCACTCGGCACACACCGTGCAGCGGGCGCAGACGCGCTTGGCCGCCGCGACGTCACGCAGGGCGGGTCCGCTCGTGCCCACGGGGAAGAACAACTCGGGGTCCTCGCCCACACAGGCGGCACTGCGCAACCACTCCATGAAGGCGCGGGTGCCCCGGTCACACCACCGCAAACAGCCGCATCTCCGTTCCGTCTCAGCGAGCGGGCACACCGTCCAGGAAGCGCGTCACGTCCGCGAACACCTCGGCGCGGTTCGTCTCGTTGAAGACCTCGTGACGGGCTCCCGGGTAGATCCGCTCCGTCGGCGTGCCGCCGCTCAGCCGCTCGACGCCGGTCCGGCTGCCGGGCAGCGGGACCAGCCGGTCCTGGTCCCCGTGCAGCCACAGCAGGGGCAGCGGGCCGATGTCGCCGTCCTCGGCCACGGTCCGCAGGGTCCGTGCGAACGCCTCCAGCGTCGGCCGCTTCATCGGTCCGTGCCAGACCAGCTCGTCCGCCGCGTAGGCCGCGCCCACCGCGGGGTCGCGGGAGAGGGCGGCGGGCGAGACGGGGAGGTCGGGGATCTCCTCGTGCGCCAGCAGCCGCCCGGGCAGTTCCCAGCCTCCGATCACCGGGCCGGACAGCACGAGCGCGGCGAGCGTGTCGCCGTACCGCTGGGCGTACCGGGCCGCGATGAGGCCGCCCATGGAGTGCCCGATCACGACCAGGGGGAGGTCGGGGTGGGCGGCCCGGGCGAGCCGCGCCACGGCGTGCACATCGGTGACCACGTCCTCGAAGTCCTCGATCACCACGCGCTCGCCCGCCGACCTTCCGTGGCCCATGTGGTCCGGGGCGAAGACGGCCGCGCCGTGTCCGGTCAGCACATCGGCGAGTTCTCCGTAGCGGCCGGCGTGCTCGCCGTAGCCGTGCACCAGGAGGGCGAGCCGGCGGGGCCGGGGCGGGGACCACTCGCGCACGGCGACCGTGCCGCGGGTCCCGGTGAGGACGTGTTCGTTCATCGCTCCTCCAGCTGCGTCGGTGAAGGCCGGTGAAGGCTTCCGGGGATCTTCCCAGGGGGTCGGAGCGGGGTCTACAGTCGAAAAACTAGCACTGCTAATAAAGGAGTCCTGACGTGCGTCCCGTCCACTTCGCGGCCGCTCGCCGCACCCCCGTCGGCAGACTGCGCGGAGCCCTGTCCTCCGTCCGGCCCGACGATCTCGCCGCGACCGTCATCCGCGGCCTGGTCGCCGAGGTGCCCGCGCTCGACCCGGCCCGTATCGACGACGTCTACTGGGGCGCCGCCAACCAGGCGGGCGAGGACAACCGCAACGTCGCCCGGATGGCCGCCCTGCTGGCAGGCCTCCCCGAGACCGTGCCCGGCGCCACCGTGAACCGGCTGTGCGCCTCCGGGCTCGAGGCCGTCACGACCGCGGCCCGCACGATCGCGGCGGGCGAGGCCGACATCGTGCTGGCCGGCGGCTCCGAGTCGATGAGCCGAGCCCCCTTCGTCCTGGCCCGCCCCGACGAGGCACTCCCGCACCGCGTCGAGACCGTCGACACCCGGCTCGGCTGGCGCCTGGTCAACCCCGCCATGAAGGACCTGCACGGCCTGCTCGCCATGGGGGAGACCGCCGAGGAGGTCGCCGTGCGGTACGGCATCACGCGCGAACGCCAGGACGGGTTCGCCCTGCGCAGCCACCGGCTGGCGGCGCTGGCCCGCAAGGACGGCCACTTCGACGACGAACTCCTGCCGGTACGGCGCCCGGACGGCGTGGTCGTCGACGCCGACGAGGGCATCCGCGAGGACACCTCGCCGGAGAAGCTCGCGAAGCTGAAGCCCGTCTTCCGCGAGGGCGGCACGGTCACCGCGGGCAACGCCTCGCCCATGAACGACGGCGCCGCCGGACTGCTCCTCGTCAGCGAGGAGGCGCTCGACGAGCTGGGCCTGGAGTCCCTGGGCCGCTATGTCGCCGGCGCCTCCGCCGGGGTCCACCCCGACGTGATGGGCATCGGACCGGTGCCCGCCACCCGCAAGGCGCTGGCCCGGGTCGGCTGGAGCGTCGACGACGTCCAGGAGGCCGAGTTCAACGAGGCGTTCGCCGCCCAGGCGCTCGCCTGCGTCGACCAGCTCGGCATCGACCCCGGCCTGGTCAACCCCAGCGGCGGGGCGATCGCCCTCGGCCACCCGCTCGGCTGCTCGGGCGCCCGCATCCTCACCACCCTCCTGCACCGCATGCGCCGCACGGGAGCGGAGCGCGGGCTGGCCACGATGTGCGTGGGCGTCGGACAGGGCAGCGCGGTACTGGTCGAGAGGCGCTGAGCGGAGAAGCGCTGAGCGCAGAGGCGTTGAGTGCCGAGGCGCTGAGCGGAGAGGCGCCGAGACGTACCGGCCCGTCGGCAGGGGCCACCGGGGGAGAGGCCGCCGGGCGGGAACGGCCACCAGTCGAGACGGCTTTCCGGCCGTCCGGTAGGTGGCCGTAGCATCGGTCTCCGCATGAACACGATGAACTTGTGGCACATCACCGGCTGGGAGTTCGTGGCGCTGGCCCTCGCGGCCCTGCTCGTCGGCTTCTCCAAGACGGCCGTCAGCGGGGCCAACACGGTCAGTCTCGCGATCTTCGCGGCGATCCTGCCGGCCCGCGCCTCCACGGGCGTCCTGCTGCCGATCCTGATCGCCGGCGACGTCCTCGCCGTCCTCACCTACCGGCGGCACGCCCACTGGCCCACGCTGTGGCGGCTGTTCCCCGCGGTCGCGGCCGGTGTGGTCTTCGGGACCGTGTTCCTGGTGTGGGCCGACGACGCGATGGTGCGCACCTCGATCGGCGCGATCCTGCTGCTGATGGCGGGCGTCACGATGTGGCGGCGCCGCACGGCAGAGGCGGGCGACGAACCCGACGCCGTGGTCACCCGGGCCGGCCGCGTCAAGGCCCGCTCCTACGGCGTCCTCGGCGGCTTCACCACCATGGTCGCCAACGCCGGCGGTCCGGTGATGTCGCTGTACCTGCTCTCGGCCGGCTTCCGCAAACTCGGCTTCCTCGGCACCTCCGCGTTCTTCTTCCTGATCGTCAACGTCTCGAAGGTGCCGTTCAGCGCGAGCCTCGGACTCATCGACGGCGCATCGCTCCTGCTGGACGCGGCGCTCGTCGCGTTCGTCGTCCCCGGCGCGCTGCTCGGCAAGTGGGCCGTGCCCCGCATCAACCAGCGGCTCTTCGAGCGGCTCGTGATCGCGGCGACCGTGGTGGGCGGCCTCCAACTGCTGCTGCGTTAGCGGCACGGCCGGCTGGCCGGCTGGCCGGCCAGC